>CAIZGX010000047.1 GCA_903932685.1 uncultured Bacteroidota bacterium
CGATCAGGCGGTGGCAAAGGCAAGGCAGCGGAAGGTGCTTGAACGGACCAATGCAAAGGAGAGTGGGCAACACGCCACAAAGTATCAAGGTTTGCATTGCTTTCAGCTGGCATCCCACTAGGATAATAATGCAGCCCCTTCCGATGAGAGAGCGATGGCAAGTGGGATGAATCCATCCATTTCCTGCGATAGGAACACCAAGGGGACAACAGTCCACTGCCACTCCAAACCCAGCCTGCCAAACATCGGTCTTCACGACGGCTTGTTTTACGGATACATTACGCTCTTTCAAGTATTCAAGTATTTTATCCAAAACAATGGCACTTCCAAACTTCTGCAAATCAATTTGAACCTTTGCATTATTTTTTCGAATCCGAGTTGATCTATAAAGCCCATTTTCTTCAACATCTTCAACATCAACATTCACCGAATACATACCTGTAAAGACTTTCAAAGAATCAATATTTGGAACTTTTGGCATTGGATTCAATAATTGTGGCAACCAAGCTATTTGGGCAGGAGACAGAGTAAAATCCCAACAACCGCCTGAACGATAATTGAATTCTCTAGCCATTGTCAGCATTACTCCCATGATTCTGTTATAATCCGTAAATTCAAAAAAACCATTTTCAGCAGGAGAATAATTGTACAACATGCATGTGCTGTTCGGATTGTTTGCATCAATATGCATGCGCACTGCGCTTTCAATCGAGTCGAAAGCGAACGAATAGTCGGTGGTGTCACCAACAACGCTGACGGTGTATTTCATCCCCAAAAAATCGCGATCGTAATCTCTTCCAATCAATCCACCATCCGTTTTACTTTTATCTCCGCATGAATGAAAAACAATTGAAAACAAAACGGTTGCAAAAAACAGGATAGAAGCATTTTTTTTCATAACACAAAAATAAACTGAATAACTTTATCGCATGCGGAATACTTCAACTATCCTGTTTTATTTTTTTCTTTACTTCGCTCCTATGCTCTTGTGCTCATTGCATGCACAAATACCAACATCGAACAGCAATTTCGTTCATTCCGATTACGACTATTTCTCTGTTGAAGCACACGCGAAAAACGCATCTCTTTCCGGACCGTTCTTAAACCTATTGAGTAACGACGTAATTCAGTTTGAATTCGATGTATTCACGTCTCCTGATGAAGATTTGTTCTATTCTGTTTTTCACTGCGATCCATTCTGGAACGTTGATGACAGTAGTCCTTCCGACGTTATTCAAGGTTTTACAAGTCAACGCGTTTCCTTCCCCGAAAACTCCATTCATACAACCGCAACTTTCGATCACTATCGATTCGAATTGCCTAATACCATGACCAAGTTTATTCAATCTGGAAACTACTACGTTCTTGTGCATGAAGGAAGCGAATACACTGAATCGAGCGTTCGGATTGGGTTTCGCATGGTTGTTTATGTTGAAGGAGATCACGGACTGAATGCCGACATGATTATTAAACGTGCTTCCACCATTCAACATCTTCAGTCACATCAAGAAATTGATTTCACCATTTCACTGGCTAGCACTCCTGTATACGACATGAACAAAGTCATTCCTGTTATTCTTCAAAACGGAAGATGGGAAGACGATAGAATGAATTTCCAACCAACTTACATTCAACCAAACAACGTGCTAGTGTTTGATTATTCGAACGGTGAAAATGAATTTCCAGGTGGCGGAGAATGGGAAGCTTTTGAAACGAAGGATTTACGCATAAACGGATACAACGTCCAAAACAACATTCGTGTTGAAAATGAAAATCACATCTATTTATACCCTAGTCAGAATGAAATGAATCTCGCCTACACCAGTCGTTCCGACTTGAATGGCGCTTCGCTAATTTCCAGTGAAATCTATGAGGACGATGATCTTACAAGCGACTACACTTTTGTTCATTTCGAATTGAATTCACCCGAATTAACAAACAAGGTTTTTCTTGAATGTGGAAATGAATGGAATGCTCCTATTCTTTGTGAATACAGTGACATTAAAAAAGCGTATCAAGCCACAATGTATTTGAAACAAGGGGTGTACAATTACCGCTTTCGAATTGAACCTTCAAGCAATAACGAAGAAATTAATTTTGCTGAAGGAAATCACTCTGCCACCGAAAACAATTATCAGCTATTGGTATACTACTACGACCGGAATGCAGGATTTTACAAATGCGGAGGAAACTTCATTAAAAATTCCCGAAGGAATTAATCCTTGTCGTAATTAAAATCTTCTTCCTTCCAATCTCTTCTTCCACGCCTCCAAATTTTGTATTGCTGAAATTCCTCCTTCACAAAAATTAAGAATTCATACTGTGAACTCTGACGAATGAACTCGTCGCTCACATGCATAAAATCAATAAACGCATCGAACTCTTCGTTGGTTAAATCAATGATATCATAATCGACATACAAATGAAAAAGCTCTTTCAGTAAAGCTCTTTTCTTGTCTTCATATTCCATCCTAGAAACCTCTAGCTTACTTCTTTCGCGTTTACTAAATTGCTCGTACAAAAAGGTGATTGGACTGCTGACAGTAGCTGTTTTGAATTGGTTTTCATCGAAGCCTAAACCGCGCAAATCTTCTTCAATGGCCTCCAAATCACGCGGAGAAATAAATTCAACTACTGGAAGCATGTAGGTTCTGTCGTCGAGAAAAATAGTTGGATGGTAAACGTCCTTCACCAATGAATCTTTCATACACAATTGCCGCGTATAATAACTCAAAGCCGTGATGCTTAACGTGTCTGTCTTCTCACAAACAATGGAGTAAAATCCGCTCGAATTGCCGAAACTTCCAGTCTTGGTTCTGTTGTTTACGATGATCGCGTTCGGGATTCCTTGACCATGAGGATCGCGCACTCTTCCTTCAATTCGAATGGTCTGGGAAAATCCTATGAAGGAAAGAAGTAAAAAGAAAAATAGACTGACACTCCTCATATAGCGAAGGTAACGAAGATTTGAAAACTATATTGAATCGTCACTAAATTCGCGGCATGAAAAAGTTTTTATTCCAGATATCTGTGGTTATTGCATTGGCGAGTTGCACTGTACTTCCACATGAAAAAAAATCAACCGAAAGCGTTTCTCACTTAATAACAGACGTGACGGTTTTGGCCAGTGATGCATTCGAAGGAAGAGCTATCGGAACACCTGGCGCTGATAAGGCAGCTGGGTACATTCAGGATCAATTTCTTCAAATTGGATTACTTCCAAAAGGAACACTCGGATTCTTTCAAGCGTTTTCATTCATTCCTCAAGGACATGGACAAGTGCACCAAGTGGGTGATAGTTTGAAAATGGGGAAATCGTTGGTGAAAGAAATCAACGGAAAAAATGTTATCGGATACATCGACAATGGCGCAGCGAATACCATTATCATTGGCGCACACTACGACCACTTGGGTTATGGCGACGAGAATAGCTTATGGACGGGAGAACGAGCCATTCACAACGGGGCAGATGACAATGCCAGTGGCGTCTCTGCAATGTTAGAATTGGCGCGCAAATTAAATGCAGAGAAATCCCCTTCAACCAATAAATACAACTACCTGTTCATTGCATTCAGCGGCGAGGAAAAAGGATTGTGGGGAAGTAATTATTTCAGCAAGAACCCGACGATTGATTTGACAACTGTGAATTGCATGATGAACATGGATATGGTTGGAAGGTTGAACGCAGAGCACGCCCTTTCAATTAGTGGAACAGGTACTTCTCCAGAGTTTGAGAATTGGTTAACAAAAAATAATAAGACGAACTTCAAGTTGCTTTTCGACAAAAGCGGAATTGGTCCGAGCGATCACAGTTCTTTTTACAATGTAAATATTCCTGTGTTGCACTTTTTCACCGGTCAGCATAGCGATTATCACAAACCGAGCGATGACTTCGATAAGATTAATTACGAAGGATTGAATGAAGTGGTGAATTACATGTATGCCATGTGCGTGGAAATGAACGCTTATTCAAAATTAGAATTTACTAAGACTATAGATCCAAAACCAATGAACTCGTCTTTCAAAGTAACATTGGGTGTTATGCCTGATTACATGTTTAGCGGTGTTGGAATGCGCATCGATGGCGTGAAGGAAAATCGTCCTGCAGCACTTGCGGGATTGAAGCAAGGCGACATTGTTGTTCGTCTTGGTGAAAATAAAATTGCAGACATGGGTTCATACATGGAAGCATTAGGCAAATTCAACGAAGGTGATTCAACCGAAGTTGAATTTATTCGTGAAGGAAAATCAATCGTGTCTCCGGTGACATTTAAGTAATATGAAGAAAATAGTTTTCTGTGCAGGGTTGGTGTGTTTCGCCAACCTTTTGCATGCTCAGACACGCGTGCTCTTTATTGGAAACAGTTACACTGCTGTAAATAATCTTCCGCAACTAACTGCAGATTGTGCCTTGAGCATTGGCTTCGCAGGAATGCCTATGGAAGTAGCAAGCAGTACACCTGGAGGAACCACTTTCCAAATGCACACCACGAATGCAACATCACAAAGCTTAATCAATCAAGGCAACTGGGACTATGTTGTACTTCAAGAGCAGAGTCAACTTCCCTCCTTTCCCGATGCGCAAGTGGCTGCAGAGTGTTTTCCATTTGCTGCTACTTTGAATGAGCAAATTTTAGCCGCTGATTCGTGCGCAGAAACAATCTTCTACATGACTTGGGGAAGACAGAACGGAGATGCTTCTAACTGCGCTTCTTGGCCACCTGTATGCACTTATGAAGGAATGGACAGCCTACTCAATTTGCGTTACAGACAAATGGCTATTGATAACCATGCAATTCTTTCTCCTGTTGGAGCTCTATGGAAATACATAAGAACGACTTATCCCGAAATAAATTTATATTCCGCAGATGGCAGTCATCCTTCTCTTGAGGGAAGTTATGCCGCGGCATGCTCCATGATTGCGGTAATGCTTCGCACTGACCCGTATCTCATTACCTATTCTTCGACATTAGATCCCTCTGTTGCTGAAAAAATAAAATTAGCTGCTCAAGAAGTCGTGTTCAACAATTTAACGGAATGGCATGTGGGTGAATATGACCCAGCGGTTCTTGTCAACACAACATCCAATGGCTTAACACTTCAACTGGACAATCAATCTGTTTCAAGTTGGAATTTCACTTGGGATTTTGGAGATGGCAATACGTCAACAGATTTCTCTCCTCAGCACACATATGCAAATGCTGGAGTTTATTCATTAAGCTATTCTGCAATTGATGCTTGCGGCAAAACTTCTCAAGGCTATTGGGAAATACAGCTTCTTGACAATGGAGTTTCAGAATTCGAGAAAAAATATGTTGTTCGAAATTTAGAAAACGAATTTGCTGTTGACTTCAGTTCATTTGCTTCGGACATTCAAGTTTATGATTTAACTGGAAGATTATTGAGCGCTTCTTTACAGAATCAATCAACCTTTTATGTAAAGAAATCTGGCACCCCTCAAATTATTCAGTTCAAAATGAATGGAATAACTAATCATTTGTTACTAGGTATTGAATAAGCGGTCCTCTGTTCAAAACTCCATGAAATAATAATATGAAGATACGAATGAACCATCGTATTTTCGCGGCCGTTAAGTCCATATGCAGCTTCTGCTGTGGGTCTTTTTAGTTAAGGTAAAGCAAACCCTCGAAAACGTTCGGGGGTTTGTTTTTTTCTATACTTTTTTTTCACCAAGAACAATCCTGTAATTCTGAAGCATAAAAAAAGGCTGCCTTTCGGCAGCCTTTCTCTAAAGTTAACTTATTCAAATGAATTATTGAACTGCGATTTGTACAGCAGTTTTATCTAATCCGTTTGACAATTCGATAGCATAGATTCCGCTAGCAATACCTTCAAGGTTTACACGAACTTGGTTGTTTCCAGTTGGAAGGTTACCCAAGAACTGAGTATAAACTACTTGACCTAAGTTGTTCATTACACGAACAGTGATAGGAGCAGATTTTACTTGACCGAAAGAAAGAGTTACGAATTCGTTTGCTGGAACTGGGTAAGCATTCAATACAGTTAAAGCCATAGCTTCTTGAACACCAATAATACAATCAGCGCAAGAATCGAAACATACTGTATTCAATACCTCTGCAATACCGGCACGTGTGTGAAGACGGTTGTAACCACCAACACCGTTAGCGATACCACAATTGATGATTCCAGTTCCTTCTTCATTTACTGGAGCGTTTACGTCTCCGTTCATGAACTTGTACTGAATGTCAGCAGAACCACCGATGTTTACAGTGCATTCGTAAACTCCGTCTAGATCAGCATCAGTCATTTGAACTGCACCTGCTTGCCATGCTGGATTTGTGAATCCACCAATCATCCAAACACCTGCAGCGTCTGGAGCAGTGTTGAACATATTCACTCGGAAAGTGATGTCAGCTGGATCTGGATCAACAACACACTCAGCTCCACATTGGTTGTAGCAGAAATGCTCAACAACTGGATCAGCAGCAACAACAACCTCACGGTTACCACCTACGTTACAATCAGCAGGCAAAGACTCGTTACCATCTGCCCAAGCAGCACCGTTAACGAATTTGTACTGATAAGTACCTGGTTGAAGTAAAAGAGTTACTTCATAGATGTTGTCACCGTCTGGGTCAGTCATCAATGTGTTAGCATCGCCAGGATTCCATCCTTGGAAAGAACCTGCAACGTGAGGACCGTTAGCGTTAACAGTTTGCAAAGTCATGTCAACTCGGAACAACACTGGGGTTGGAGCTTGACAAGGACCACAAGCACTGAAACAAATAACGTCTACAACAGTGTTTGCATCAACTACATCAATTACACGGTTACCTGCAACATTACAATCAGCTGGAATACCTTCAGCGAACGCCCAGTCATTACCGTTGATGAATTTGAATTGAGCTGAAATAGCAGCACCAATAGAGAAGTATCCTTCGAAAGTACCGTTTCCATCTGGATCAATCAATTGTGATCCTGCTGGATTCCATCCTTGGAAGTCACCTGCAACGAAGATACCTGCTGGGTTCACACCTGCAGCTTCTTGAGTCATGTCTACACGGAAACGAACAGCGTTCTCTCCGCAAGCAGCACATGATGCATAACATACAGTCATGCTCTCAGTAGCGTTCAATCCTGAAATTGACCAGAAACGGTTATCGTTTCCAGCAACCTCTACTTGACAAGCTGGTGGAACATCTTCAGCAAATGGCCAATCGTTACCATTGATGAATTTGAACTCATAACGCTCCGCAACCAAGTTCAAGGTTACAGACCAAATACCATTTCCTTGATCAGCTAAAGCAATAGCAGAAGGATTCCAGTTAACATACGCTGCGTTTTCAGCAGTACCATCGTAGTCAACGTCGTTGAAATTACCAGCCATGTGAACGCCATTAGCGTCTACTGTTGAGCCAGTCATGTCAACATTAAACGTTACAGCAACTTGGGCCTGAGCCATCATTGCAGATAACGCTACGAAACAGAATGTAAAAAATTTTTTCATAGGTTTTTAGATTAGATTACTTAGTTCGTGTACTTTTAACACTTTCCAAATATATATCGAAAAAGTGTTGCACACTCCTCTCAGACGCAAATCATGAAAAAAAGTTCCATCTACTTTTCCACAATCTTCTTTTTTATATCCTCTTTTGTCTGCGGGCAATCAACAGATTTCATTGAGCGAATAGACCCACCTAATTGGTTCAGTGGCATGAACAATAGCGAGGTTGAACTCCTTTTTTACAGTAACGACGGAGAAGAATTAACAATTTCCCTACATACTGAAAGCAAGAAATACGTTTCATTACTCCGCCTTGAAAAGTCGAAACTCAACAACTACTATTATGTTGGCCTTTCCGTTAAAAGTCAACCTAAGGACAATCATATATTTTTCATTGTAGATAAAGCCGGCTCTTCAGCTAGTTTGATGGTACCATATTCCATAACGCCCCGATCCGCTCAGCCTCAAGGCCTCTCACAAGCCGATGCCATGTATATGGTCTTCCCCGATCGTTTTGCAAATGGAGATGCTTCCAATGATTCTGTTGCGAATTATTTCCAAGGTGCGCACCGCGATGAATTAAAAGGTAGACGCGGCGGTGATTTAAAGGGGATAAGTAATCACTTAGAGTACATCGCCGACCTTGGATTCACTGCACTTTGGTTAAACCCCATTTTAGAGAATAACGAGAAAGTGGATTCATATCACGGTTATGCAACAACCGACTCTTATCTAGTAGACCCGCGCATTGGAACACTTGAAGAATTACAGTCACTGATTACAAGCATGCGGAAAAAGGAGATAAAGCACGTTTGGGATATTGTCTATAACCACTGGGGAGACCAACATCAACTTTTTCGCGAAATGCCCGATAGCAATTGGTTCCATTGGTTTCCGACCTACACCAAAACCAACTATCGCGCTGAAACTATGATGGATCCTTACGCTAGCGAATACGACAAGAACCTTATGGCGAATGGTTGGTTCGACAGGCACATGCCAGATCTTAATCAGCAAGACCCTCACCTTTCCAAATACCTCATTCAAAATTCCATTTGGTGGGTTGAAATGGGAAACATCGATGCATTTCGAATTGACACTTATAGCTATCCCGACCAATTATTTATGTCGAAGTTGAATGCTTCATTGAAGGACGAATATCCGAATCTCTTTCAATTCGGAGAAACTTGGGTACAAGGATCTGCCGTTCAGGCTTGGTTTCCCGAAGGAAAAAAAATTGGTCAAGATTTCGATTCGAAATTAGACGGGGTGACCGACTTCCAATTGTACTTCGCAATGACCAAAGGACTTACAGAGCCTTTCGGTTGGGAAGAAGGCTTGAGAAGAATTGAGCTAGACTTGGCGCACGACCATCTTTATGCGAAGCCAGAAAACTTAGTGACATTTTTAGACAATCATGACTTAGCCCGCATCTATTCCCTTTTAAACAAAGATTTCGAAAAATGGAAAATGGCGCATGCCATGCTACTCACACTTCGAGGTATTCCATGTATTTATTATGGCACGGAAATTCTCATGACGGGATTCTGCGATCCAGATGCTCATGTGCGAGAAGAATTTCCGGGCGGATGGCCAGACCACAAAGTGAACGCATTCGAAAAGAAAGGAAGAACTGCCATTCAAAATGACGCTTTCGATTTCATTCAAACATTTTTGAACTACCGAAAGAAAAACGAATGGCTCGCAACAAGCAAACTCACGCAATTCGTTCCCAATGACAATACATACGCATACGCAAGGAAATCGGCCGATGGAAAGAAAACACTTCTCTGCCTTTACAATTTGAATGAAACAGAATTTAACTTTCCCTTGGAATCTCTGAAAGAAATTACCCTGAATATAAATACTGGAAAAAACATTTTAACTGGAGAGTCCGTTTCTTGGAAAAAAACACTCTCCGTTCCATCAAAAGGATTTACTTTTATTGAAATTTCATTTTAATTTTGAAATTAAACAACAAATCTATGAAGTCACTTTTCTCACTCTTAGCAATCGTAATGATTAGCGTAATTTCTTTCGCCCAGGTGCAAAAGAAAAATCATGTGACCATTGTCAAAA
Organism: uncultured Bacteroidota bacterium; assembly: GCA_903932685.1. Lineage (GTDB taxonomy): Bacteria > Bacteroidota > Bacteroidia > Flavobacteriales_D > Sanyastnellaceae > CAIZGX01. The sequence continues at coordinate 9,566 of CAIZGX010000047.1, forward strand.
TCGACACTTCAAGCACAGGTCAAATCGACACCCTTATTTTCAACTTCGAAGGTGATCAATTGGAAAACATGAAAGATATGATGAAGCAATTTCCAGACATTGATATTTCAATTATGGACACTGCATTTAATTTCAACTTCGACAGTAATTTTCAAATGCCCGAAGTAAAGGGATTCCCAATGCCGGATGGAATACCTTTCGGATTCGGAGCGCCAGACAATAGTGCTAAAATCGGTATTACACCAGCACGCAGTTTCAAAGGCAAAGGTGTCATGATTGAATCGGTTATCCCGACTAGCTTAGGTGCTGCGCTTGGATTACAAACAGGTGATGTTATTGTTGAATTGAATAAGAAACAAATTAACGAATTCGATGAACTTACTGGGATTTTGAATTTGTATGCTGTTGGCGACGAAGCGAACATTACTATTCTCAGAAATGGCAAGAAGAAAAAAGTAACCGGATATTTCATTCCTGCACAAGGCGGAAATAACATGCAACGAGAAATTAGAATTCAACGTCCGTAAACTGAATACTTCGAAGAAAATACTTTTCGCGGCGCTCGATTGGGGTTACGGACATATGACTCGCGGTAGCGAGCGAATTTCGCAGTTTATTAACGAAGGAAACATTGTTGAAATTGCTTGTTCAGAAAATCAAGAATCGTTTTTCCGCAACCGGTTTCCAGAATTTAAACTCCATGTTTCCCTTCCCAACAATCACATTCATATTGAAAGTGGAAAAGGATTGTTCTTCAAGCTTGGATTGCGTGTTTTTGAATTTCATTCCAACTGGAAAAAAGAAAAATCGTGGTTGAAAAAACACCTTCAATCCAATACTTACGACATTATTTATTCCGACAATCGTTACGGTTTTTATCACCCGAACGTACATTCGGTATTACTCACTCACCAATTAACATTGCCCGGCCCTCGATTCCTTTTGGCGTTACCTCAATTGGTGTTAAACGCTAATCTGAAGAATTTCAACGAGATTGAAATCCCGGATTACAATGCAAGCGATAGACTCAGCGGTGTTTTAAGTCAAAACAACAGCGATGCTTCTTGCTCATTCATAGGCCCATTGAGTCAAGTTAAATTTCTCCAGATTCCATTAAAAAAGCAACTGTTACTTATCCTCTCTGGTCCAGAACCACAACGTTCGCGCTTTGCTAAAGACATTCTCGAAGAAACCTCTCAACTTGAATTTAAGGTCATCGTAGCGGGCGAAAGTAATGTTCAATCAACAAAATCAAACGTGAGTCAATTGGGTTATTGCAATGCGAGACAATTGGAACAATTGATGAATGAGTCTTCACACATTGTCTGTAGATCGGGATATAGCACACTTATGGAGCTAGACGCTATTCAAAAAAAGGCGCTACTCATTCCAACATCAGGACAATACGAACAAGAATATTTGGCGAAATATTGGGCAGAACAATTTAACTTTCCAACTGCAAATGAAAACGAAATCTCAACGAAAGATTTTGTCAATTACTTAAACGAAACTACTCATTTTGAACGACGACAATAAAGACGAATTTTACATGAAAATGGCCATTAAGGAAGCCATTTATGCCGCGGAGCAAGACGAGGTGCCTGTTGGATGCGTTATCGTTGCAGAAGACCGAATTATTGCTCGTGGCTACAACCTAGTAGAGCGGCTTCACGACTTTACTGCTCATGCAGAAATGCAGGCATTTACAGCGGCTTCAGAGTACCTTGGCGGGAAATCTCTGGATAAATGCACTCTTTATGTCACGCTAGAGCCTTGTGTAATGTGCGCAGGAGCGGCTTACAATACCCGAATTGGCAGAATTGTTTTCGGAGCCTTTGACTCGAAAAGAGGATTTTCGCTTTTTCAAACCGATGATAAAAAACTGCTACACCCTAAGACTGAGTTCATTGGTGGTGTGTTGGAAGACGAGTGCGCTATCATTCTGAAACAGTTCTTTGAGAGCAAAAGAAAATAGGTTTAGTCCTACTTTTCCACATTTATTAACATTCCTTCTCGAAGCGACGCAAGCCGTTTAGATTTGTGTGTTCGGTGCGAATTTGTCGCACAACACATGACCTAAACTTTTTCCTATGATAACCCGAATTATTGGGATAAACACCAGCACCTATGTGAACGCAGAAATGCGTCTAGACGATTGCGATTCATTGCAATTGGTAGGACCTAATAACGTTGGTAAGTCCACCCTTATATACACCTTGAACTTCTTGTTCATTGTAGATGGATCGAAGATGTCCTTTTCAGGACAACGCCGTGGAGACAAGGAAACCATTCACCACTACTTCCCTACTCACAATCAGAGTTACATCATATTTGAAATCAAGAAAAACAATTCAAGCTATTGTATACTCGTAAAGCGCGACAGCGATGGTGAATTGGAATACTTCCGTTTTTCAGGAGAATATAACGCCGACAACTTCTTCAAAAAAGAAGGCGCTCACCAGCGCATTCGTAAATGGGACGAAGTTCAAGAAGAACTGAAAACAGCTGGCGTAGAGCTTTATCTATTCAAGAGCAAGACTGAAGTATTCAATACGGTATACTCTAGAGGAAGAAAGAACGACGCTGCTATTTGGCTGGAAGACAGCGTGCGCACAGACGGACTTTCAAACAACTTCTCGAAGGTTTATCGCTATTTGATTAACTCGAAGTTAATCACGAACAAAACTTTAAAGGAGAGTTTAATTGTAGCGGATAATCGTGAGAACGAGGGACTGAGTTTCTCGCAGAAAAACAAAAAAGACATCAACGATTTGCTTCGCATTAACGAAGAAATCCGCACTGTAAAAAGCATTCAAAAAGAGTTTGAAGAATTTCGTGAAGTAGTGAACTTGTTCAAAGCAAAAACGCGTATCGTTAGCGATTTGGTTTATGCTTTCGACAAACAATACAACGGCGTAATCAACGAACTTGACAGCTCTAGATTAGAAAAAGAGAAGCAATATCAAACCACGCTTCTCAACCTAAATGAAAAACTAAAACCCAAGCAAGAAGAGTTAAATCGTGAATTGGGTAAACGCGAATTGGAAGTTGAAATTCAAGAAAAAACATTCATCAATCTTCAAACACAACTAGATGAAATTGCTTCTTTCGAAGGGAAGAAATTCTTGGAAGAATCACTATTGAATCTCGATGCAAAACGACGTGAATCGGAAGTGCGCATTACCATGGTCGAGAATCAAAAATTAGATTCTAAGAACTTGGAAGCGAAGCTTCAAAAAATTGACATGACTTGCGGAAAGTTAGAAGCGCAAATTAAAAATTACGACGACCAGTTAATCCACAAAATCACTGCGAAAGATGATATTCGCAAAATCTTGAACACTGTGTTTTCTCAAGAATTCGCTGCGCTTCCAAGCAAACTGGTGAAGAAAAAAATCACCAAAGCTGGAACCACATTAAGCATCTTCGATGGTGAAATTACTTTGCCAAAAGATTTAGTTCTTGCAGACATCCCTTCAGTAAAATCATTGAAAGATGAACTTCAAGAATTGAAGCGTGAAAAAGCAGAACTGGAAAAACTTTGGGCGGTTGCATTGAACTTCGACAAAGCGCAAAAAGAGTTGAATACGATTCTTGCTGACATTGAAGAAGTAAAAGAGAAGTTGAACAAGCTGAAGAACAAGCCGAAACTTGAAAAAGAAGCTGACGCAGCAGGAAAAAACCTGCGCACTTTGAAAGCTGAAAAAGAAAAATGTGAAGGCGACTTGAGCAAATTGAAAAAAGAGCTTTCCGACAAAACACTGCTTCTCGATTCATTGCGTGAAGAAACCCGCAGAAGCGAAGAGCGAATCATTGAATTGAAGCGTCGCAAAGCTGAGATTGAAACCTTCGGAATTGTTCCAACTGAATTCGATACAACAGAATCACTGGACGAAATTTACGGTAAGATCAAAATCTCCAACACCGATCGCGATACGCTGAAAGGCAACAAGGACCGCATGTTTGACCACTTGCGTTTCAAAACAAATTCGGCAATGGCCGATGAGGAAGAATTCATCAAGTATTTGGAAGATGAAATTGCTTGCATCAACGACAAAGTAAAAAGTATCGACGGACTATTGGGAAGTATTTCAACTCAATTCGCCAATCCTGCTTTCACCTTGCGCAAGCGTTACGAAGAATTCAAAACCTTTGTATACAATCGCTTCAACGAAAGTTTGGCTAAAACCAGAATATCAAACATTGAATCGCTGCGCATTGAATTGGTAGACAATAAGCGCGTCTTATTCGATTTGGAACGAATAGCTTCAATCGAAAACTTGAATTCTCAATTGGCGTTTGAATTCGAACAAGGTGAAGATTTGAAAATATTGAACCAATACCTAGACGCTGGGAAAACCATTGAATTCGAAGATCTATTCGACATTGAACTTCATCTTGATGTAAAAGGAAAGTTGAAACGTGTAGACTTGAAAGAACAAGTAGAGTCAGATGGAACAGACCGTATGATTCGCTTGGTGATAGTTATGGCTATTATCAATCGATTGGCAATCTCTGCTCCAGAAAATAAAATTGCGCTGTTCATCGACGAGATTGGAACCATTGACGAACACAACCGTCCGCAATTGGTTCAGTTCTGCAAAGAGCACAACTTCTTACCCATCTTCGCTGCACCGCAGCCATATGATGGATTCTCGAAGTACTACTTCATCTTCCGTTCAAAAGGAAAAATTAACTTAAACGACAAGCAGCACGCTGTGCGTCGTGAAGACCTAAAAATATCAGAAAACTAATGTCAACATCACTAACTCCCCCAAACTTCGCAATCCTTTACCCTACGAACATTCAAGAAATTGAAGAAGTAAAAGTTTGCTACCATTTAGAATCAGAAGAAAAATGATTAAAGCCGAACCGCGGACTATACTCAACTTCCTGAACACCTACTTCGATGTGGTGCGCGACTTGTTTGAATACCAGCAACAAGACGGGCTAATTACGAAAGAAGTTTTCGACATGATTTGTCACAAGCATGGTGCGCAAATGAAAAGTCGTCTTCGCGAATACCGCGTTGTCCGTTCAATTGGAAGTGATTTCGAAATGCGCGATGTGTATTTCAAGTTGATGGAGTTTTTGTTGTTTGAATTCAAACCACTTCTTCCAGAAACCATTGAGAAATACAAAGGAGCCATTTCTGAATTGTTCATGAAGATTCGCAAAAGCGAACATTCCGACCGCGACATTCTTCAAGAAAGAATTAAAAATCTTTCCGGTCAAGTGCGTGAATTCGTTGATTTGGTTGAACGGAATGCCTTCAGATTATTGGCAGAAACACGCGATTTAAAATCGAACATTGACCGCGTGCAATACCGCGAAAAGGTTCACAAGGCTTCTTTCTGGATTGAATACTATATTCTTCCTTTGAATCGCATTCTCGATGTAAATCACAGTGAATCCGTAACCAGTAAGTTGGTTGAAGTGTGCGAATACGCGAACAGAAAACGTCTCGATTATTCCGACGAAACTACGCGAAGTGAATACGAAAAACTTTATACGCAGCTCATTCAAACCAATCAAGACTTGTTGAAGCAATCGAAAATTCTAACCAATGAATTGATTCCACTTCTTGAACGCATTCGCACAGAATCTTTGATTCTAACCGGTTTTATCGAGTTCTTACGGAATCCATATAAAGTAGAGACACCGCCATTATTAAAAGGAACTCGAACAATGGTTTACGCAAAAGACATGTACTTCAAAGTACGTGAATTCTTCGAGCAGTTTCAAATTGAAGCACCCGTTATTGTTGAAAATTCAGAAGCCGATTTCGACAGATGGATTTTCGACAGAACATTATTCAAGGAAAAACTCAATGCGAGTATGCCTGTGAATGATTTCTTCGGTTGGTGCTTCAAAGCCCTGAAAAAGGATTTCGATCAGATTGAAACGGACAAGTTCTTTGCGGTAACTGGATTGCTATTCGACGAAGAATTACAAATTGATTATTCAAAGAAAAGTGAACGCGTTTCCATTGAGACTACAACATCAATACTCAACGTGCCTAAATTAAAAATTGAACCCGCAATAAAATTATAACATGGTATATCCAGCGCACCATAGACAAATTGTTGAAGAACTCATGAATGGTAAGTTCTTATTGAACAACGAAGAGCATTTCAATAGTTTGAAAGAAAACGAATCGTTTTACACCGAGTTTTTTAAAGTATCCTTCGACCTTGAATTAATCATGAAGCCCGAGTTCTGTTATTTGTTAAGCAAAGACACACAGGAAAACTTCTCTCGCGATGTAAGTATTTTCATTGCAATTCTGAGCTATGAATTAGATCGCGACGGACGCAATTTCATCGAGTCTTTCGACTTCAATGAATTTACTTTCGAAGAAATCGACAACTATTTTCTAAATAGTTCCTTCGTAGATTTAATTGAAAGTAACAAGACGTTGCGTGATAATGAAAGTAGAAGAACGTTGCTAAATGGAATGGCGCGAAGAAATATTATTTTTAAAACATTTGAAGACCGCTTTACCTTTACACAAGCATACAAAGTATTTATTGACTTCGCCAAAGAACTCGCATTGAAGCGAATTAAAGGCGAACCTGAAACACAAAACGCTGAACAATGAAAAAACTTATCTTCACTTTAACGCTAGCTTTCGCATTTATCGCGAACAACAGCTCATTCGGGCAATCGCTTGAACGCCAAGCAGCACTTGACATCTGTGAATGTTCTCACATCATTGAAAACAATGTTAGCCCAGCATTCAAAGAAATTATCGGATTCAAATTAATTGCGGAAACACAAGAGGAGTTCGACAACGCAATGTTGACCTACATCACCAACAATCCCGATCAAGCAGCGAAAGATATGCAGTGGATGCAAAGCATGAGCGACGACAACGGTCAATTCTTACGTTGCATTTCTAAAATGGAAATGAAGTACGACAACACAGAGCTAGACACTCCAGACATGTACAATTCCGTTATGGTAGAATTGTATGAAATTGAATGTGATTTTGCAGCTGCACTCTTCCTGTTTGGAGCTGAAGTTCAAGAGGCCGAAGTAACAGAAAGCGAGTAATCCTCATCTTACTAACACTCAAAGCGCTGAAATTCAGCGCTTTTGCTTTTTTATACACAATTGTTAATAAAAGTACTATCTTTGCGCCGCCTTTAAGGGGCGGGTTTAACTATCACATTTCCTTTTTCTGTTGGCGTAAACAGAATTTAGCTCAGGGAATAAGGTCGTCGAATTCAATCCGACATCGGGCGACTAAATAAAATATATGACAACATTTCAAGAACTTGGTCTATCGAAGACCACAGTTTCAGCTATTGCTGAAATGGGGTTTGAGACCCCAACACCAATTCAAGAACAAGCTATTCCGCACATGCTTACAGGCACAACAGACGTTGTTGCACTAGCGCAAACGGGAACAGGAAAAACCGCAGCGTTCGGACTTCCATTGTTAGAGCTTCTTGACTTTCAAAACAAGAAAACGCAAGCTTTCATATTGGCACCAACTCGTGAGTTGTGTGTCCAAATTGCGAAAGACATTCAACGCTATTCTGCACACACAACCGGAGCGAACGTAGTTCCTGTATACGGTGGAGCAAGCATTGAAACTCAAATTCGCGAAATCAAACGCGGCGCCCAAATCTTAGTAGGTACTCCTGGAAGAACCTTAGACTTGATTGAGCGCGGAGTTATTGATTTAAGTGCTGTTGACTTTGTAGTTCTAGATGAAGCAGATGAAATGCTTCACATGGGATTTAAAGAAGATTTAGATGCTATTTTGTCTGAAACTCCAGAGACTAAACACACTTGGTTGTTCTCGGCAACTATGCCCGCTGAAGTTTCGCGCATTGCTCGCAACTACATGACCAACCCGGTTGAAATTACTGTTGGAAGTAAAAACTCAGGTAACGAAAACATCGAACACGTCTATTATGTAACACATCAACGCGATAAGTATTTGGCGTTGAAAAGACTTGCCGATTTTAATCCTGATATTTTCGCAATTGTATTTTGTAGAACCAAAGCAGAAACACAATCTGTTTCTGAAGCATTGATCAAAGACGGATACAACGCAGATTCAATTCACGGTGACTTGTCTCAGGCACAACGTGATAATGTAATGAAGCGTTACCGTAACCGCACGCTTCAAATGCTTGTAGCGACTGACGTGGCTGCTCGTGGTATTGATGTAAATGACGTTACACACGTTATACAATACAACCTTCCTGACGAGATTGAGAACTACACACACAGAAGTGGACGTACGGCTCGTGCTGGAAAGAAGGGTATTAGCATTGTTTTAATTAACATGAAGGAAAACTTCAGAATTAAGCAATTAGAGAAAATTATTCAAACAACATTTACAAAAGGATCACTTCCTACGCCTGCAGATGTTTGTGAGAAACAATTGCTTCACTTGGTTAATCGTGTGAAAGAAACAGAAGTGAATCAAGGAAGTATTGGAAAATATTTACCTGCGGTCTATGAAGAATTTGCAGACTTCACGAAAGAGCAAGTGATTCAACATTTCGTTTCTACTGAGTTCAATCGTTTCTTAGAATACTACAAGAATGCACCAGACTTGAATGTCGATGCATCTCGCGGTGATGCTCGCGGAGCAACACCTGGTGTTGTGAAAATGTACATCAACGTTGGAAAGAAAGATCAATTCACTTTCAACACACTGAAGACCTACATTGCTGAAGCTACTGGAGTAAGTGAACAAGAGATTCCATGGTCTGATTTGAAAGACACCTTCTCCTTGTTTGAAGTGCGCACTGCATCTTACGACAAAGTATTGGAAGTATTCAATGCTGGAGTAAAATACCGTGGACGTTCAATCCGTGTTGAATCTCGTGGCAACCAAGAAGCAGGTATCGGACGTGTTCGCATGCGTGGCAACAAGAGCTATAGCGGCGGATATGAAAACCGTGGCAGCAGCGAAAGAAGCTCAGGTGGTGGTGAAAGAAGCTCGGGTGGCGGATACAACCGTGACCGTGGACCTCGCACTGGCGGATCGGACAGAAGCACTTCAGAGCGCAGCTCTGGTGGTGAAAGAAGTTCTGGTGGAAGCTCGGCTGGAAGTTCTAGCGGACGTGCTGGCGGATGGAAATTCAAAGAAGGTGGTGCTAAGAAAAAGAAGTACTAACTTTTAGATAAGACAACAAAAAAGGCCGCGAATGCGGCCTTTTTTAATGCTAAATTCATTCTCTTATTTCTGCTGACCTTCGCTTACTGTCCTGTCTACACTCAATGCAGCTTTCTCAATACGCATGCGTCCTTGGTCTAAACCAATAACTACTGTGGTATCGTCTACTTCAACAACTTTCCCGTGAATTCCTCCAACAGTTACAATCTTGTCGCCAACGCCAATACCGTCCTGAAACTTCTTCGCTTCTTTCGCTTTCTTCATTTGCGGACGAATCATGAAGAAATACATAATAACAAACATTCCTCCCATCATTAATAACATGGGCATCATACTTTGCTCTGGTTGTGGTTGTAATATAATCATTTTGTTTTCTATTTTAGGTTGCAAATGTACTCAATTATTGTCGCTGAAATAAACTACTTCAAGCGATCCATTTCCACTCCTGATCTTGCTGCATCCAAAGCTTGCCCTGACACCTCCCCTTTCAGTTTCAAATAAAAATCACGGGGTATGCCATTCGTCGCAACTTGAATCGTCTTTTCGATGTTCCCTGAAAAACCTGCGCTATTAAATTCAACAGTTATGACACCCGATTGCCCAGGCGAAATGGGTTCTTTCGGCCAATCTTTCAAGGTGGTGCAACCGCAACTTGGCGTTACTTGAGCTATTTGAAGATCTGCTTTCCCCTTATTCAAGAATGAATAAGAATGAACAATCTTCTCTCCTACCGCCACTTTCCCAAAGTTAAATTCAGCCTCTTCAAATGAAATCTCAGGTAAATCGCCATGCACTTCTCCATTCTCTGCAGAAGGAAAATTCAACAAATCGGAAGTCACCTTGCGCTCTTTGTTTTCACATGATGCAAGCAAAACAAATAAAGCGAATACCAAATATTTATTCATTGTCATAGGTGTATGACCCATCGAATTCATCTTCATCAAAAACCGAATCATCTTCACCAAATTCATCCTCTTCGTCCTCTCCATCTTCTAATCCTGCGGCGACAGCTCCTCCAACAATATCAGATTCGAACATGTCTTGAAACTCTTTGCTATCTTGTGAAGGTGCATCGCCAAATGCAAGAGCCACACGAGGATAAATGGTACTTGGCTTATCTTTCTTCACCTCCACTAATTCAATATAAAAAATCCACATGCGCATAAAATCATACACATATAAAATTTTGTCGCCTGGCTTCATAACCATGTCAGAAAGGATGGTGGTCGACATGGAAAGGGAATCCTCATCTACGCCTCCCATATCCATTAGCGAAATCTCTAGTCCTTTGCTCCACTCTTCATCACTTAAGTAAAAGCTGGCCATTTCGCCTTGCTCGAAATCAAAAGCATCCAAAACCGATTTGTGCAGTGTATCGAAATTCGATTCTGTTTCAATTTCAATATCACGAAACACATCTTTCTCCGTATCCATGATTACACGGAACTTAAACAAATTCACTCCACTATTTTTCTTAGCCATTGACAGACGTTTTTAATTCTTGAATTGTTGTTGAGGGATTCGAACTAGAAAATACAAAATTCCCGGCGACTAAAGCTGTTGCGCCAGCAGCTTTGAGTTTTGATGCATTCGTTGCGTTCACGCCTCCATCTACTTCAATAGCCGGACTGTTCTTCACATTCGCCAACATCGCTTTCAAACGTTCTAGCTTTGAAAAGGTGTTCTCTATGAACTGCTGACCTCCAAAACCCGGGTTAACGGACATAATTAAAATCAAATCAACATCTTCCAAAACCTCTTCAATTGCACTCAAAGGAGTGTGCGGATTTAACGCAACGCCAGCTTTCATGCCTTCGGCTTTAATGGCCTGTATGGTTCTGTGTAAATGCGTACAGGCTTCAGCGTGAACAGTCAATATATCGGCTCCTACTGCTTTAAAATCTGAAATGTACTTCTCAGGTTGAACAATCATCAAGTGCACATCCAATGGCTTCTTTGCATGTTTCTTCAGTGCTTTAATGACTGGCATTCCGAATGAAATGTTCGGAACAAATACCCCATCCATAACATCTACATGAAACCAATCAGCAGCAGAATCATTGATCATCTCAATGTCACGCTGAAGATTTGCAAAATCCGCCGATAAAACCGATGGTGCAATAAGAACTTCGTTTACTTTTGACATGCTGCAAAGATACATTTCGTTTTGTTAGCTTGAATTATTTTTTCTATGGAAGTCGTCGGTTTAACAGGAAATATTGGAGCGGGTAAATCTACCGTGGCGAATGTCTTTGTCGCTCTCGGAATTCCTGTATTCAATTCCGACTTAGAAGCCAAGAAAGCCTACGAAATCCCCACCATTCAAAATGAGGTTAAAACAATTCTCGGAATTGAAATTGACTTTTCGAAAGACTCCTGGAAATCTGAAATCGCTTCCATCATTTTTTCGAACGTAGAAAAAAGGCTCCGCCTTGAAAAGCTCATTCACAGCTATGTTAAAGACAAATTCATTCAATGGAAATCCATTCAAACTTCAAAATACATCATTCGCGAAGCGGCTCTAGCCGATTCGTTTGAACCCGAAAACTGCGATTGGTTAATTGAGGTTGAAGCAAACAGTGAAACGCGCCTTCAGCGCGTTATCCTTCGAAGCGGACTTACAAAAGAAGAATTCAATAAGCGTGATTCGCTTCAAAAGAAAAACGAGAAATTCCCTTCCAATAAAATCTTTACTATTTCGAACAACGATAACGATCGAATTCTAGCGGAAACACTTAAAATTCATGCACAATTGACAGCCTAAGCGGCTTTCCTTTCAGCGTAATTAACAACTCAGCATTGAAAACCATCCAAATTCAATGTTCATTGTTCCAAAGAAAACACTCTTTTTGACAAACACTTAATCCCAAGCACTATGGATGTCCGCACTAAAAAATGGGTTTTATTCACTCTGTCAATTGTTAGCGTATACCTTTTCATCTTTAATTGATGAAATCAAAAATCAAAGAGTTCTACTCTGAGTATTTTCCTTGGTTCGTAGATGTCTGGTATTATTTTGTGATAATTATTGTTTTTATTGTCTGTGCAATTATTTGGTTGTAATTTTGAGTTAAGATGGCTCAAAGCAATTTTTACTTCATAGCACTTAAGCCCAGCCTGCCTGAAGAACTCGCCACGCGGGCAATTCAAGGAAAACTGCTTTTTCCCGAAAATTCAGAAGCTATTGTAAAACCCGTTTATTTGCCACTTTCATTTCAGTTCAACACCAATGAGGACGGGATTTTCGAATTAGGAAATGCTCTACAACAATCGTTGTACAACGTACCTAGCTTTACCATCACTCTCAAAAACATTGTCTTCAATTCGTTATTCAAGCAAATTTCTATTCAACCTAATGCTTCTGATGAACTTATCGAATTGTCAGGTAAAATAATAAACGTTTTGTTGGAGTGGAATAATTTCGCGCATTCACCTGTGGCATTTGAATTCCCGAAAGCTGAAGTAGCTATTGCCCGAAGCAATTGGAGTATAGCCAATTTCGAAGAAGCAAAATCAAAAGCCCTTGCACTTCAATTAGAACAATCATGGACTATTGAAACAGTTTCAATGATGGAATGGACCGAACAAGGATGGAATGAGAAATTCTTCTTCCCTTTAGAAGACCAAAGATTACTTCGTAATCAATACAATAGTATCTTGCAAGACAAATAAGTCTTGCATTCATGCCAAAGTCATTCGATAAAAAATTAAGCCTAACCATTTTGGTGGCATCCCTTGGATATTTCGTAGACATCTACGACCTTCAGCTCTTCAATATTGTCAGCAAAGAAAGCTTAAGAGGAATAGGCATCACCGATGAATACCTCATTAAAACATACGACTACAGTCTCTTTCTTTGGCAAATGTCTGGAATCATATTGGGCGGACTCATTTGGGGAATCCTTGGAGATAAAAAAGGTAGAAAGAAGATACTTTTTGGATCCATTCTTATTTATTCATTAGCCAATATCGCGAATGCCTTTGTTACAAATGTTGAAGCCTATTCAATCATACGTTTTATAACTGGAATTGGACTTGCCGGAGAATTAGGCGCAGCTGTTACCCTCATTAACGAATCCATGTCGAAGGAAAAAAGAGGCATAGGCACCATGATCATAGTAACTATGGGTGCGCTTGGAGCAGTCGCAGCTGTTGGTATTCATAAGATTCATTTCACTATGATGGGACTTGAATCATGGCAAATGTCTTACATCATTGGCGGTTGTTTAGGTCTTGTTCTTTTATTCATGCGCTTTCAAACTTTTGAAAGTGAGATGTTCGATAAGGTGGAGAAACAAAACGTTCAGCGCGGAAATTTCTTCATGCTTTTCAAAACGAAAGACCGCCTCCTACGATATCTTTCCTGCATTGCAATTGGCCTCCCCGTTTGGTTTTGTGTGGGCCTGCTTATTAAATTCTCAGAGAAATTCGCTGCAGTGCTTGAAGTGGAGGGAACCATTGATCCAACTACTTGTATCATCTTTTGTTACCTCGGACTTTCTGTGGGTGATCTCATTTCAGGATTCATTAGTCAATTCATGAAAAGCAGAAAGAAAATCATCTTCTTCTATCTCGGAACAACAGTTATCATTAGCCTTTATTTCCTCCTGGTTCATCACCATTCAGTAAACACGTTCTATGCGTTAGCGGCTCTTCTAGGAGCTACCACTGGCTATTGGGTTTTGTTTGTGTCGAATGCTGCTGAACAATTCGGAACAAACATCCGCTCTACGGTGGCTTCAACTGTTCCCAACTTCGTGCGAGGATCTACCGTTCCAATAGTCTTAACCTTCAAATACATAGAACCCACTTTCGGAGTAATTAATAGCGCCTTACTTATTGGCGGAGTAACCATTTCTATTGCCATAATTGCCCTCGCCTATCTCCCAGAAACTTTTGGAAAAAACCTAAACTTCATTGAAGAATAAAATGAAAAAGTACTTGATAATCGCATGTATGACATCAATTGTTGCATGCAAACAAGAAAACGCCGTTATGCAAATTCAACAACCCCAAAACAAAAACATTCAGGACACAACATTCGGTTTCTTTGGCACCAAAGTGCTTGATCCTTTTTACGGACTTGAAGACGACGGAAGCGCGCGCACAATTCAATGGGTGAAAGATGAGCAAGCACTCACTGAAAATTATTTGACGAGCGAGAATATGCGCTCAGAAATTCGGACGCGCTACACATCCATTTTCAATTTTGAGAAAGTAAGCGCACCCGATAAACACGGTGACTATTATTTTTTCTGGAAAAACACCGGGCTGCAACCTCAGGCTGTCTGCTATGTAAAGAAAGGAATGCGTGGTGCTGAACGCGTGTTCATTGACCCCAATGAATTAGACAAAAACGGATTGACAACTTACAGTTTACTCGACTCTAACGATGATCACACCTTAATGGCTGTGGCGGTTAGCAAGGCAGGAAGCGATTGGAGTAACATTCATATTTTCAATATTGAAACCGGACAAGAAGTTGAAGCCCCTATTGAATGGGTGAAGTTTAGCGGTGCGTCTTGGTTTGGAAACGGATTCTTCTACAGCCGCTATCCAGAGCCCGCTGCAGGAGAAGTTCTGAGTGGTAATAATATGAACCACGCGGTCTACTATCACATCGTAGGAACAAGTCAAGATTCTGACAAGCTTGTGTACGAAGACAAAAACAATCCGACCTATTACAACAATGCAGGATTAAGCGAAGACAAGCGTTACTTGTTCATCACCTCTGCTCCAGGAACAGATGGGTACGCTGTTTATTACAAAGACATCGCAAATGGTGGCATGAACTTCATTCCGCTCTTCACCGATTTAAGTCACCACAGCTCTGTGGTAGAAGTGGCTATTGACGGAGAACTCATCGTACACACAGATGTGGATGCGCCAAATTACAGATTGGTCAAAGTGAATCCAGGTAATCCGAATCCGAAAAATTGGAAAACAATTATCCCCGAAGACAAGCGTCTATTGGAAGGTGTTTCCACCTGCGGTGGAAAATTATTCCTTCATTACCTCAACATGGCAAACACCGAAATTGAAGCCTGTGACTATGAAGGAAAGAACATCAAGAAAATAACGCTTCCCGATGGAACCGGCACTGCAAGCGGGTTCTCAGGTAAGCGTCAAGAGAAGACATGTTACTTCACCTTCACTTCTTTCACTTATCCCGGTGTCATCTATTCATTCAATGTTGAAGACGTAACCTACGGTGAATATCACAGACCTTTGGTCGATTTCAACATGAACGACTACGAAAGCAAACAAGTGCTCGTAAAGTCGAAAGACGGAACACAAGTCCCCCTCTTTCTCGTTCATAAAAAAGGACTTGTGTTAGATGGAAATAATCCAACACTGCTATACGGATACGGCGGATTCAACATTTCATTAACGCCTTCATTCTCTTCTTCTCGACTAATTCTTCTTGAGCAAGGCGGCGTATTCGCCATGGCCAATCTTCGCGGAGGCGGCGAGTTTGGAGAGAACTGGCACAAAGGCGGAATGCTGTACAACAAGCAAAACGTCTTCGACGATTTCTTGGCGTGCGCAGATTATCTCATCGACTACAAATACACTTCAACACAAAAATTAGGAATTGAAGGCGGGTCGAACGGAGGACTTTTAGTTGGCGCTTGCTTGACGCAACACCCTGAAAAATTCGCTGTTGCTTTTCCTGCTGTTGGCGTTTTAGATATGCTTCGCTACCATCACTTCACAGTTGGAAAAGGATGGATTCCGGAATACGGAAGCGCCGACGAATCGGAACAAATGTTCAACTACCTCAAAGGCTATTCGCCTTATCACAACTTGAAACCCAACACGAATTATCCTGCTACCATGGTTATGACAGCAGACCACGACGATCGCGTAGTTCCTGCCCACAGCTTCAAATTCGCAGCTATGCTGCAAGAATGCACAACGCATGAAAGACCTGCACTCATTCGCATTGAAACAAGCGCAGGACACGGCGCCGGAAAAAGCACAGAGCAAATCATTGCTGAACAAACCGACAAGTGGACCTTCTTCTTCAAAAACGTTGGACACAATTATTCGTTGAAGTAGAATGAAAAAAACACACTTTGTAATCTTCCTTTCTCTAATTACTTCCTTTGAATTTTGCTCTGCGCAACTGATTGAAAAGGTCAATGTATTCATCGGGACAAACAGAATGGGTCACACCTATCCCGGTGCCACTGCCCCTTTCGGAATGGTGCAACTCTCTCCTGAAACGAAGCGTGCGAATTTCTTCAACGAGAAAGGAGAATACAACAGCGAAGTATACAACTACTGCGCGGGCTATCAATATCAAGATTCAGTTATTCAAGGATTTGCCCACACGCA
The DNA here is from genome assembly GCA_903932685.1 of uncultured Bacteroidota bacterium. GTDB lineage: Bacteria > Bacteroidota > Bacteroidia > Flavobacteriales_D > Sanyastnellaceae > CAIZGX01. The sequence continues at coordinate 26,049 of CAIZGX010000047.1, forward strand.
TTTTTCAGGAACAGGACATTCCGATTTAGGTGATTTCTTGTTGATGCCAATGACAGGAAACGTTGATCTAAAAGCAGAAAACTTTCAGTCTTCCTTTCAACATAAAAATGAAAAAGCTCTTCCTGGTTTTTATAGTGTAATGCTCGATGATCATAAAATTCTCGCAGAGCTCACCGCCTCTGACCGCGTGGGATTTCACAGATACACGTTTCCTCAAAATGAAAATCCAGAAGTCGTTTTAGATTTCACCTACAACATTTACAATTACGATGGAAAAAATGTCTGGACTTTCATTCGCGTTGAAAGCGATTCGCTCATCACCGGCTATCGCATAACAAGCGGTTGGGCGAAAACAAGAACGGTTTATTTCGCGGCAGCCTTTTCTCAACCCATTTCAAATTACACAACCGCAAACCTTAGCGAGCAAGACTACAAAGGCTTCTATCGCAAATTCAATCAGTCGGAAAATTTCCCCGAAGTAGCTGGAAAAGAAATTCGCATGTTGCTAGAATTCGAACAAAACGAAAATCCGCTTCAAATCAAATGGGCCCTTTCGAACACCAGCACTGAAGGTGCTTTGAAAAATCTCTATGCTGAAATTCCGCATTGGAATTTCGAACAAACGAAAAAAGAAACTCAAACGAAATGGGAAAGAGAACTTGAAAAAGTAACAATCCAAATCGCAGACAAAAACAAAGAATCCGTTTTCTACACAGCACTTTATCACACGTGCCTCTCACCTGTTTTGTATGAAGATGTAGACGGAAATTACAAAGGACTAGATCAGAACATTCACAATTCCGAAGGATTTGAAAACTACACGGTCTTTTCGCTTTGGGACACCTATCGCGCGCTGCATCCATTGTTCAACTTAATTCAGCCAACAAGAAACAACAACATGATTCACTCTATGCTTGCACATCAGAAGCAAAGCGTGCATCACATGCTGCCCGTGTGGAGTCATTACGCCAACGAAAATTGGTGCATGACAGGTTATCATGCAGTTTCTGTTATTGCAGATGCAGCGGTGAAACAAGTTGGAAATTTCAATTTGAAAGAGGCATACAAAGCCTGCGATCAAACGGCATGTGTAGATTATTTCGAAGGATTGAAAGACTACATTGAAATTGGTTTTGTCCCTGAGGATAAATCGGGAGTTTCAGTAAGCAAGACATTGGAATATGCCTACGACGATTGGTGCATAGCGCAACTCTCTTCACTCACGAACAAAAGGGAAGTAACCATGGGTTACGCCAAATACTTCATGCGTTCAGAGTCGTATCGAAATGTCTTTAATTCAAACACTGGGTTTACACAACCTAAACTTAGCAGTGGCGAATGGAAAATTCCGTTCGACCCTCTTGACACGCACGGACAAGGATTCATTGAAGGCAACTCATGGAATTTCAGTTTATATATTCCACACGCCATTCCAACCATGATTGAATTTATGGGCGGAAAGAAGCGATTTGAAGAACACCTCGATTCGTTGTTCACGATGCACCTTGATGACAAATACATCGAGAAGAACGAAGACATCACACGAGACGGAATTATGGGGAACTATGTGCATGGAAACGAGCCGAGTCATCACGTTCCTTATCTGTACAATCACACTTCTTCTCCCTGGAAAACGCAAGAACGGGTTCACGCCATTGCAAATAAGTTCTACACCAACGAAACAAATGGTTTATGCGGAAATGACGATGCGGGTCAGATGTCTGCCTGGTATGTTTTCTCTGCGCTCGGTATTTACCCGACCTGTCCAGGAAGTGTGTATTATGAATTGGGGTCTCCCTTCGTGAACGAGGCCTTTCTTCATTTAGAAAATGGCAAAAACGTACATGTCAAAGCTGCCAAGCTTACCGAGAAAAACATATACGTACAATCCGTTCGTTGGAACAACCAGGAAATCGGTTTGCAAATTTCACATTTAGATTTGGTTCAAGGAGGTGTTTTGGAATTCGAAATGTCTTCCAAACCGAAAAAACTAAAAAAATAACACTCCGGAAATAAGACTATCTTTGCACCCCAAAAATACATCGCCGTGCTATCAGTAAATAACCTATCGCTTCGTTTTGGAAAACGAGCTCTCTTCGAAGAAGTAAATCTTAAATTCACACCAGGACATTGTTACGGTGTAATTGGCGCAAACGGTGCCGGGAAATCTACTTTTCTAAAAATACTTTCTGGAGAAATTGATCCAACCACAGGAAAGGTTGTTATGGACGCTGGTGTGCGTATGAGTGTGTTGAAACAAAACCACTTTGAATTCGATGAGGTGCCTGTTTTACAAACCGTGCTAATGGGAAACCGCAAGCTAATGGATGTGATGCAAGCGAAAGATGCTATTTACGCGAAAGAAGATTTCTCCGATGCAGACGGTGTAAAAGCTGCTGAGCTCGAAAATATTTTTGCTGAAATGGACGGTTGGAACGCTGAGAGCGATGCTGCTCAGTTGTTAAGTAATTTAGGTATTGCTGATCATTTGCATAACGACCTGGTTTATACGCTAAGCGGAAAAGAAAAAGTGCGCGTTTTGCTTGCTCAAGCCCTATTTGGTAATCCTGAAATCCTATTGCTCGATGAGCCTACGAATGACTTGGACGTTGAGACCATTTCTTGGTTGGAAAACTTCTTAGCCGATTTTCAAAACACGGTTATCGTTGTCTCGCATGACCGTCACTTTCTAGATGCCGTGTGTACGAACATCGTTGATATCGACTTCAGCAAGATTCAACTTTACACAGGAAACTATTCGTTCTGGTATGAGAGTAGCCAATTGGCCGCTCGTCAAAGAAGCGATCAGAACAAGAAGACAGAAGACAAGCGCAAAGAACTTCAAGACTTCGTAGAACGCTTCAGTGCCAATGCTTCTAAATCAAGACAAGCAACAAGCCGTAAGAAATTATTGGACAAACTTGTTATCGATAACATTCAACCGAGTACAAGAAAATATCCGGGTATTATTTTCAAACCCGAGCGCGATTGCGGCGATCAAATCTTGCGTGTTGAAAATCTTTCAAAGGTAAATCCAGATGGAAGTGTGCAGTTTAAAAATGTAGAATTCACCTTAATCAAAGGCGATAAAGTAGCTGTTCTTTCAAAAGACCATTCCGCCATTACTTCATTCTTTCAAATCATTAATAATTTGGAAGAACCAACTACCGGAACGATTGAATGGGGAAGCACAATTACAACAGCATACCTGCCAAACAACAACGAAGATTTCTTCAAATCTGACGATAATCTAGTTGATTGGTTACGTCAATTCTCTGTAGATAAAGACGAAACATACGTTCGTGGTTTCTTAGGAAAAATGCTGTTCAGCGGCGAAGAAGTAATGAAGAAATGTTCTGTTCTTTCTGGAGGAGAAAAAGTTCGTTGTATGGTTTCCCGCATGATGCTCGCAAATGCGAATTGCCTTATGCTAGATGAGCCTACGAATCACTTGGATCTTGAGTCAATTACGGCGTTCAACAATGCTATGAAGGATTGGAAACACAATGCGCTCTTCACATCGCATGACCATGAATTTACCGAGACTGTAGCCAATAGAATTATTGAAATTACTCCGAAAGGAATAATTGACAAGAGAATGTCCTACGACGAATATCTAACAAACGAGCAAGTAAAAGAAACAAGAAAGAATTACTACGGATTATAACGCAGTGGGCTCCTCAATTTCTTGAGCTAATGCAACAACAGTCTTAATTTCTGGAACTGCAGATTTAATTGCTGCTTCAACACCTGCTTTCATTGTCATGTGCGATTTGCTGCAACTTGTGCATGCACCTGTCAACTCAACTATTACAGTCATTTCGGGAGTCACTTCCTTCAATTCAATTCCACCACCGTCTGCTTCCAAATAAGGTCGAATGGAATTAAGCGCTTCGTTCACACGTTGAAACAATGAATCTATTAACATATTATTCTTGGGTTGCAGATTTACGGAATGGCAACAAACGCAATTCCTTTTCAAAGTTAATTAAAAACGCTTGCCAATAGCGAGCCGCAGTAGTATTGTCTTGAAGAACAGACGGCCTTCCAACATCACCAGCTTCTCGAATACTCTGAATCAACGGAATTTCGCCTAGAACAGGCAGGTTCAAGCTTTCTGCTAAACGCTTCGTTCCTCCTTCACCAAAAATAAAATATTTATTCTCTGGCAATTCCGCTGGGGTAAACCACGACATATTTTCTACTAATCCCAACACGGGAATATTCACTGCTGGCAATTGGAACATCGCAATTCCCTTGCGCGCATCGACTAGTGCAACTTCCTGCGGCGTGCTTACCACGACAACGGCAGAAATGGGCAATGTTTGCACAATGCTCAAATGGACATCTCCTGTTCCCGGAGGAAGGTCAACAATCATATAATCCAACTCACCCCACTCCACATCCGTAATCATCTGATTCAATGCTTTAGTAGCCATAGGACCGCGCCATACAACGGCTTGATCTCCCTCAGTAAAAAAACCAATACTCAGGACCTTCACCCCGTGGGCCTCTACAGGAGCCATTACTTTCTTCCCTTCTACCTCAATAAGTCTTGGCTTTTCCAGCACAACATCAAACATTGTTGGAACCGAAGGCCCATAGATATCTGCATCTAACAAACCTACTTTATGTCCCAATGCAGCAAGTCCTGCAGCTAAATTTGAAGAAACAGTGCTCTTCCCTACTCCGCCTTTTCCACTTGCAACAGCAATGATGTGTTTTACACCTGGAAGTATTCTGCGCAATTCGCCGCTTCGTTCTTCCCCAGAAATGGCTTCAACGTGAACCTTCACCTCAAATTCATTTCCCAATACACGTTGAATTGCGAAGACACAAGCCTCACGCATGCGCTGTTTCGCGTGCATGGCCGGATTACTCACTTTGACTTCCAACTCAATCTCATTCCCTTCTGCACGAATAATCTTTACCAGATTCAAGGTCACAATGTCCTTCTTCAAATCTGGTTCTTGTACGTTAGCTAACGCTTCTAAAATTGCTGTTTTTGAAACACTCATGGTATTATTTTTTCGGCATTCGAGCCTGAATGTATTTAATCTTTCTTCCTTCCTTCAACCACATTTGCTCGTAGAATGTTCTAATCTCCAAAACATCTTTCAGCTTCTCGTCTATCGTTTCTAAAAAACCCGATTCATAAATGTTATCGTCATGCAAAACTATCTCTGCCCCCATCAATGGAATCTCGCGCAAAGCCCGCTCGTAGAGCGCTGGATTGTCGTGCTTAATGTGAACGATTCCTTCTGACTTCAACATACGCTCATAGCGCTTCATATAGAAGCCTGAGGTTATTCTTCTGTTTCCATCGTGATCATTCGGCATCGGATCTGAAAACGTAAGCCAAATTTCGTCCAATTCATTGTCAGCGAAAAACGCGTCAATGAATTCAATTCTCGCTCGAAGAAATGCCACATTCGTCAATCCCATTTCAAGAGACTCTTTTGCCCCTTTATGAAAACGATGACCTTTAACGTCGACCCCTAAATAATTCTTATCTAAATTTCGTTGTGCTTGACCTACCGCATACTCCCCTTTCCCGCAGCCCAATTCAACCACTAAAGAATTGTTATTTTTATAAAATTCTTCTCGCCATAAACCCTTCATGAAGGTTGCGTTTTCACGAATAATGGGCATTAAGTTCGGTTCGAACACATGAGGAAACGTCTTGTTTTCAGCCCAACGTTTTAACTTATCCTTTGCCATATCAATTCGCTAGAAATACGGTTCGCCAAGCTTCTGGAAGCACCTGCGTGGCTTTGTTTTTATGATTGAAACAAACCAGAACAGATTTACCTGTTGCACAAAGGCGCTCTCCCACAACAACGCGATAACAGACTGTGAAACTCTTCGATCCAACATGCTCTACCCACAACCGAATGTTCATTCGGTCATTCAGAAATACGGGGTAGATATAATCAATTTCATTTCGAGCAACGATTACTCCGTCTTCGTTCCAATCCCAAATGCGCGCAACTCGTTCCTTAAAATACGCCATACGCGCTTGTTCGAAATAACTGAAGTACACGGCATTGTTAACATGCCCCATAGCATCTATATCCGCAAATCGAATCTCAACAGTGGTTTCAAAAATATCTTTCCCTTCTGGCTCTTCCATAGCATTATTTTAGAGCACAAAGATAATTCCGAGCGGCAGTTCTATTTGGAAAAAACTTGATAACCGTATGGAGCCAGGGCGCGCTGATTTCTTGAATAAATCGAGAATGTCTCGCTATTGAAAATGCTTCTAAAATCTCCATCCGGAACCTCATCGGTGAAGTTGAACACTTGAGGTTTGTCAGAGAAATTCAACAACACAACAACCTGACGATCGCCATTGGTGCGAGAATAAGCATAGAGTACATCGTCGTTAGATGTCTTCAACTTCTTGAAACTTCCACCGAACTCACCGTTCCAAAGAGCAGGATTCTCGTGATGTACCGCAAGTAGGCGCTTGTAAAAATCGCTATTCACGTAGTTATTGAAGTAGGCGGTGTCTTTATCGAAGAAGCGTAAACGCTTTGCATTTCCTTTTGCATCCACTTCACCACCTTCCTGCGAGGTATAAACCAGCGGCATTCCTTGAAGCGTTAAAGAGAGAACATCGAACAACTTGCGTTTCAATCCGTAACGCTCACCTCCCGTTCCATTCCAAGTATTCTCATCGTGATTCGTTGTGAAACCCATGCGGTAGGCACTCTTTTGAAAAGCGGTATCCGACTTCGCCATGTATTCATCAAAGGCATAAAGAGACTTCTCACCTTTCGCAACGCCGTTCATTATGCTTAACAATTCCCAGCTGTAAGACATATCAAATGCTTTCAGATGATGGTCTTTCTGTTCAGCCTCAGCTAGCATAAAAACAGGCTTAATTGCATCTAAAGCAGCGCGCGTGTCATTCCAAAACTCTGTAGGCACATTCATTGCTACGTCACAACGATATCCATCAATATCGCAATCTCTCACCCAATATTCCATAGCACGAATCATTTCCTTACGAAGTTCCTGATTGTCATAATTCAAATCCGCAACGTCAGACCAATCTGGAACGGGAGGCACGATGTTTCCGTTCGCATCATGCGTATACCACTCCGGATGTTGAATTACCCAAGGGTGATCCCAAGCGGTGTGATTCGCAACCCAATCGAGAATGACATACATACCCAACTCATGTGCTCTTTTCACCAAACGTTTGAAATCTTCTGTTGTTCCGAATTCCGGATTTACTCCCGTGTAATTTTTCACACTGTAATAACTCCCCAAAATGCCCTTTCTATTCAGTTGTCCAATAGGGTTAATGGGCATCAGCCAAAGAATATCTACTCCCAAAGAATCGATACGCGGAAGATCTTTCTCCAATGCAGCAAAGGTACCCGCAGCGGTATGCTGACGTACGTTTACTTCATAAATCGTAGCGTTTTTAGACCAACTCGGGTGACGAACGACCTTGGTTTCAGAGTAACCAATCTGCTTGGCCTCTGACGTGTAATCTTGATTTTTCGATACGCCGCAACTTGCGAAAGCAAGAGCCAATAAAACAAATAAATAATTTTTCATGTGGAAGAAATACTTAGTGTCAAATATACACGAAGAGCAACCTACTTTTAACGAAGAATTTTCCACAACCGAATAGACCCGTCATCACTTGCGGAGAGTAAAAGACCGTTTTTAAGAAAATGTAACGCGTTCACGCTTCTTGTATGCGCTCCTCCACATAGAAAATCTAGCGTTTTTGCATCCCAAACCTTTATTTCTTTATCTCGACTTCCGGTAACAAAAACATGACCTTTCGGATGGAAGACTATCGCATAGACATTTGCTTTGTGTGCTCTAAAATTCATGATCGAATCAAACTTCTTTTTCGTATTCCAAAGATGAATTTCTCCGTCTCTTCCACCAGTTAATAGCACACTCTTTTTCGGATGGAAAGCGCAAGAGGCAACTCCCAAATCATTGACTTTCTTTTTTTCTATCGAATTAAAAAAAACGGGGTCTACAACTTCCATTTCACCATTTGAAAAGGGAAAAGCTAAAGTCTTTTCCTGCATATGAAAAGCAAATCGACGAATCTTAGCATCCGAAAGCGGAATTGTTCGGGAATAGCTTGCGTCTTGTCGGTTCCATTCTATAGCATTCCCATCGGCACCTACACTTATTACTTTATCTTCAACTATTTGAATATCGAAAACTCCACCAGGGTGAACGTTGTAGTTTTTAATTTCCTTTTTTTGTTCGATGTCAACTACACCAATCGTGTTTTGCTGGCAACCAATCCATAAAAACTTAGTAGTTTCGTCATAAAGCAAAGAGAATACAGCACCGTTTGCCTTTACCCGAATTTCAGAAGACACCCCGCATTCTGTATTCCACTCAGAAACCAATCCGTTTGCAGAAGCTGTAAAAAAAGAATCGGCATGGGTGCCGTCCGTAATAGCGTACAACGGGGATTTCATATCCCCGAACGAATCGAGCAATTCAAGCTTCATAGAGCTAATGTAAAATAAAAAAGGGACCGAAGTCCCTTTTTAAAGTAAGTCAAAAGCGTATTGAATCAATATCCTTGACGAAATCCACCTTCTCTACGGTTAGTAGATGTACGTGGACGGTCTTCAGCTTCTTTAACGTTGATCTTGCGACCTTTCATTTCGGCTTGGTCCAATGCATCAATTGCATTGCGTGCTTCAGCGTCATCTGACATTTCAACAAAACCAAAACCGCGTGAACGACCGGTATCACGGTCAGTAATCACTTTAGCAGAAGCTACTTCACCATACTGTGTGAAGATTGCTTGGAGCTCATCGCTCGTTAGACTGTAGTTCAGTCCAGAAACAAAAATGTTCATAAAAAAAATAAAGTTAATTAATGCTTACTCCTCATCTAAACTGTAATCCCGGAGAATTTCAAGAAGAAACAAATCGGTAAGCTCCAACAAAGATAGACGAATTTTTGAGATAAGCAAGAAAAATATCAAATTTCCTAATCTACGAAATCTATCTCTACTTCATATCCGGCATGAGAGCGAATGTTCAAAACTTGCTGATTTTCGAAAATCAAGTATTGGCCTACAATTCCCTTCAAACAACCCTCATATACATTTTCTGGAGATAGCTTCCATGCCTTTGGGTTAACTGGACGATCCTCGCAAGGAAATTGAATGCTCCAGACCTTGTCTTCATCATCAATAAAATCTTGATAGGCATCGGGGATCTCAAAAAGCAAATTCTCTTTCGCAGCAATTAGATCTGAACTTTCCATGAACAAAGGTTGAAGCATTCCTTTCCAATTCGATTTGTCTGAAACATGTTCTTTCAACAGAACTTCAAATTCTCCAGCCAGTTGTCTATATGGAACCCGCGCGAAGACTAAACCTTTTCGCGCGCCTTGATCAATCCATCGCGAAAACAAATTCCGTTCAGAGGTCACCCCTACTTTCACACCTGACGTAAATGA
>CAIZGX010000048.1 GCA_903932685.1 uncultured Bacteroidota bacterium
AGCCAATTGGAGTGCAACAGTCACCTCTACAAATGCCGGCAGCCGTATGATGTATGATATGGTTGAAGAGAAATTCAATGTGACCATTGAAGCAGAATACACCGTTGGAGAGTACGACATTGCTCTTCTTTCAGCGAAAGAAAGTACTGGATTGAAAAACTATTTGATTCAAGAAGGATATAAAATTCCAGCAACTGCGGAAAGTGTGCTTGAACCTTACATCAAGAGTAACATGAAGTTCTTTGTGGTGAAGGTAAATCTAGACAAGCAAAAGAACACCGGATTCGATTATTTGCGTCCCATTCAAATCAATTTCGACCATCCGAAATTCATGTTGCCTATTCGGTTGGGAATGGCGAACAGCACGGGCGAGCAAGACATGATTGTTTATGCTTTCACGAAGGCTGGTCGCGTTGAATGCACCAACTACAGAACGGTTAAGGTTCCTACGGATCGTAACATTCCGTTGTACACGAAAGACATCTTCGGAGAGTTCTATAAAAATCTTTTTACGCGCGCTTATTCACGTGAGGGAAAGAATGCGGTCATGCTGGAATATGCTTGGAACGTTACACCGAACTGGGGTGGAATGAAATGCGATCCGTGCGTTGGAAATCCGCCTATCTACAACGATTTCGCAGAAGCGGGCGTTTGGTGGGCCGGTTGGAATTCTGCTTCACCCGTGTTCTTTACGCGCTTGCATGTGCGCTACAGCAATGCAAAATTCCCTGCGGATTTAACGTTTCAGATTACCCCGAATACCGAGAATTTTCAAGCGAGATATATACTTACGCATCCTGCCAGTGGATCGTTCGATTGCGATGAGTCGCAAGAGTATTTGGAGTCTTTGCGTTCTCGACGCAAAGTTGAAGTGGATGAATTGTATGCGCTTGCGGGAATCAAGCCGAATGATCGCAGCGACAAATACATCAATGAATTTGTATCGTTCATGATAAACAAACCTTTGGATTCTATGTTGAAGGGCGAAGCGCTACCAAAGGACAATTCGCCAATGGACCCGAGTGAGATTCAGGTAGACGAAGCTTACATTCATTCCGACATGGATCCGAATGAAGCGTTCATGCAAAACAAAGATTCAAACAAAAACAAAAAGCCTTGGGAGGTGCCGATATTCCTAGGTTCCGTGGTTGGACTGGTCTTATTCGTTTCGCGGAAGCGCGCGAAGAAGTAGACACAAAAAAGGGCGGCCAATGGCCGCCCTTTTTACTTCAACATAAAATATTAATAGTACATGCTGCGACGAACCTTCGCAACGTATTTAGCCAAGCGAATTACTTGCTTCGTGTATCCGAATTCATTGTCGTACCAAACGTAAAGAACAATTCCTTTCCCATCATTAGAAACAATGGTAGCTTGGCTATCATAAACGCTGCAACATTCGTTTCCTACAACATCGCTCGAAACTAATTCTTCGCTGATACTGTAGAAAATTTGATTGACTAAGTCTCCGTCTAAAGCAGCCTTTCTAACAATGGCGTTCACCTCTTCAACGGACGTGGCCTTATCTGTGTAAACGTGAATGATTGCTAACGAACCGTTTGGCGTTGGTACCCGCACAGCGTTTGATGTAAGTTTGTCTGCCAAAGCTGGAATTACTTTCGTAACAGCCTTCCCAGCGCCAGTTTCAGTGATTACCATGTTTACGGCAGCACTTCTTCCGCGACGACTTTTCTTGTGCATGTTATCCAACAAGTTTTGGTCGTTCGTGTATGCATGAACGGTTTCAATGTGTCCCTTTTCAATTCCGAATTCATCGTTGATGGTTTTCAAAATTGGAGAAATTGCATTGGTCGTGCAGCTTGCTGCAGAGAAGATTGTTTCGCTTTCAATATCTAAATCGCGGTGATTAATTCCGTAAACAATATTTGGAACTTCTTTGCCTGGGGCAGTTAATAGAACCTTGCTAATTCCCTTTGACTTTAGGTGAACACTTAAAGCTTCGCGATCCTTAAATACACCTGTGTTATCAATTAACAACGCGTCTTGAATTCCGTAAGCTGTGTAATCCATGGCACCGGGGTCTTTCGCCGCAAGCATATAAATGCGTTGACCGTTCACGATTAAACATTTGTTTTCGTAATCCAAATCAACGGTTCCTTTGAATCTTCCGTGAACAGAGTCGTTCTCGAAAAGAGCCGCACGTTTCTTAATTGACAAATCGTCGTCTTCACGAGTAACAATTGCGCGAAGGCGAAGTTGTTGTCCGCTTCCTGCTTGACGAACCAATTCGCGAGCAGCCAAACGACCAATACGTCCGAAACCAAACAAGACAACGTCTCTTGGCTCCATGTCCTTTCCCTCTTCAGTGAAATTCTGAAGTTTATCTTCTAAAAAATCTTTTTGTGAATTGAAATGTTCACGAGAGATAGCCCACTCGCTAGCTAATTTTCCAATATCTATTTTGGCTGGAGCAATGTCCATATTATAAAGTTCCGCAGCCAATTCGGCCGTGTGAAAAACACTGATTGGTTTTCCAACAACTTCTGCAGCGTATTTGTGCAGACGAAGGATTTCAGTGATGCGTGTATCTGCAAGGTGATTGCGGAAAAGCACCAATTCAATTGATTTTTCGAAAAGCAACTTCCCCACCATATGGGCGAGATCTACAGCCGCTTTTTCTTGGTTCACATACACCGCTAGTTCATTGCTGTAGGTGTCGTTTGACAAGGGTTTGTTTGACATAAATTGTAATTAAATGAGTTGATTTTTTCTTCTTGAAAATCATTTTTTCAAGACGCTGCAAAGATAGCTCACGCGTTGGAATTTGTAGCAAAAAATAAGCCTCGTCTTTCGCAGACGAGGCCTATTTCATTCGATAAAAATCTAACTATTATATTCCGAAGCCGTAATACGCTCGGGTTCCATTTGGATAAACCCCTTCCAACAAAATTCCTCCTGACTTCGCTTTTAGTAGGCTCTGAAGTTGCTCTGGAGATGTCACTTGAACTCCGTCTACCTTAGTAACAATAAATCCTGTCTTTACTCCTGCGCTTCTTAATTTTCCCGTTGACAGAACCTCAACCTTCGCACCCCCTTGAATTCGCAAAGCTTTGCACTCGCTTTCAGAAGGAACGCCGAATTCAGCTCCTAGAGATGAAATGCTTTCTGCCGCTAATTCCTCAAAATTTTCTAATTCAGCCTTACCTGATTTATTCTTCAATTCGACTTCAATGTTTTTTTCCTTGCCATTTCTCCAAATAACTAAATTTACTTTGTTACCTGGTCTGAATTTGCTGATTTGTTCTTGCAATTGCGGCACATTAGAAACTGAGTAATCAGCCACTTTTAAGATAATATCTCCAACTTCCAATCCCGCCGATTCGGCTGCGCCTCCTGCTGTAATGTTATTAATGTACACTCCGGAAACAACAGGCAGATCAACTTCTTTGGCTTGCTCCTCTGTAACTGCCGAAATTTGAACGCCCAGGAAACCGCGCTGAACATTTCCAAATTCTATAATATCATCGGCAACCTTCTTTGCAATGGAAGCGGGAATGGCGAAAGAATAACCCGCGTATGAACCCGTTCGCGAAGCGATGGCTGTATTTATTCCAATAAGTTCACCGTTGGTATTCACGAGCGCTCCACCGCTGTTACCCGGGTTCACAGCAGCATCTGTTTGAATGAATGATTCTACAGGAAGAACTTCCGAACTTTTCCCTTCGCCAATGATATTGATATTCCTTCCCTTTGCGCTAACTATACCTGCCGTAACCGTTGAAGTTAATTCGAAGGGGTTTCCCACTGCTAGCACCCATTGACCAATGTGAACCGCATCACTATTTCCCCATGCAATAGCGGGAAGGTTAGACTCATCTATTTTCAAAACTGCAATATCAGAACTTGGGTCTCTTCCGACTAAAGTGGCTTCGTAATTTTTGTTGTTGTTTAGGGTGACTGTCATTTTTTCAGCGCCTTCTATGACATGGTTGTTCGTGATGATGTATCCATCTGCTGAAATAATGACACCCGATCCCGAGGCCATTTGTGTTTGTGGTTGCTGGTAACCGAAGAAGCCACCCCAAGGATCGTAAGAAGTTGTTTTGATTTCTGTTTTAACATGAACTACTGAATTCACTGTTCGCTCGGCGGCTACAACAAAATCTCCACCAGCGCCTGGCATTCCCGAATAATCTGCAAAAGCTGCGGGAATATTGGAATTCCAATCGAGAGAGCTCGAATTAGGCTTCACGACAAAATGGTATGCAGCCATGGCAATGAGACCGCCAGCTAAGGCCGCAGTGAAAGTGACTAGACTCTTTTTCATACGTTTTTCATTTAGATTGACAAAAATAATTTGATTTCGATTTGAACAAAAACGACACCAAAATATTTTTATTGTCGGAATGAATTGATTGTAATTTTGCGCTCATGAAAAAATCGTTTGGTGCTTTAGGAATTGTGATAGTGGCTGTCCTATTTCTTGTCGGCTGCGAAAAAGACATTACGGTTGATTTACCTCAGGGGGAAACGAAAATTGTGGTGCAAGGGAGCATTGAGCCGGGGCAAGCTCCGATTGTCATACTTAGCTATTCTGCAGGTTACTTCGACCCTGCAGACTTAAATGCACTTGCTAGTTCTTATATAAAAGATGCTCAAGTGAAAATGGTTCATGGAACAGATACACTTGCGCTGGATATGTATTGCATTGCCGATATGACCATTGAACAACTTATGCTTGCTTCTCAAGTTTTAGGTCTCCCTCCGGAAGCGGTACTCGCTTTAGATATTTGTATTTACACATCCTTATCACCACAGGCGCTTGGTCTGTCTGGGGAAACATACACGCTTTTAGTAGACAAAGACGAACACCATTTGCACGCGGTTACAAAAGTAAATTACCCAGTGCCGCTTGACAGCCTCTGGTTCGCATCTCCCTCTGGCAACCCGCTCGATTCTTTGGGTTTTATTTATGGCAACATGACAGATCCTGATTCGTCAGGAAATGCCTATCGTTGGTCTGCCAAGCGAATTAGTCACTATCCCCAATGGATAACAAGAGACACTTATTTACGTGGACAACAAAAGGATTTTACGTTTATTAGTCCAATGCCAAGTGTATACGACGATGAGTTTTTCAATGGATTAACCTTTGAATTCGCTTATTACAGAGGTGCAATTCCTTTCAGCGACAAGTTTGATGATCGCAGAGAAGAGAGAGGTTTTTTCAAGCGTGGAGACACGGTTATCGTTCGAGGTTGCAGCATTGACATGAATGTTTACAAATTTTATAAATCATACGAGGATCAACTGGCAAATCAAGGTTCTCCATTCGCGTCTCCCAGCAATGTAAAATCAAATGTGCAAGGTGGACTCGGTGTATGGGCGGGTTACGGAGCTTATTATGACACGCTGGTTTGCCAATAAGTGACTTTCGTCACTTACGATCGTTTTCAATCCCCACTAACTTCGCCACATGGAAACAGCATCAAAAACAGCCTTAGGAAAAGTCGTGAAAATGAAATGTCCAAATTGTGGGAAAGGACATTTGTTCGTGAATGAATCTGCATTTTCTTTCAGCAAACTTGGGCAAGTAAAATCTGAATGCACGGAATGTGGAACTAATTTCAATCCAGAACCTGGTTTCTATTTCGGCGCTGCCTATGTGAGTTGGGGGCTAACTGTTGCAATGTGGGTAGCCATTTTAGTAGCTCTCAAAACTCTTGATGCACTTGGCATTTTGGAATTTGGATTTTTAACTCACCCAAAAACATTTTTAATTACGGGTGTTGTGTTTACCCTTGTTTTATTCCCTCTTCTATTCAAACTCTCTCGCTCAATCTGGGCGACATCGTTTATTAAATAATCTGACCGTCGCTCATCACAATCTTGCGATCTGCTTGCGAGGCCAATTCTTCGTTGTGTGTTACAATAACGAAGCTGTGGTGAAATTCATTTCTTAATTCGAAAAATAGATTGTGAAGCGCAACCGCATTCGCTTTATCTAGATTTCCTGAAGGCTCATCGGCGAAGACCACTTTCGGATTGTTCATCAGCGCTCTCGCTACCGCCACCCGTTGTTGCTCACCACCTGACATTTCGGAAGGCTTGTGTTCAGACCTGTGACTTAGACCCAGCCTTTCCAACCAAAAAGCGGCTTTCTTTTCTGCTTCTTTCTTTTCTACTCCGGCTATTAGTGCAGGAATACACACGTTTTCTGTGGCTGTAAATTCAGCCAATAAATTGTGAAATTGAAAGACAAAACCCAAATGTAAATTACGAAAACGAGCAAGCTCGCGCGGTTTCAGTTTGAAGGGATTCACTCCGTTGATACTCACGGCTCCTTTGTCTGGATTATCCAATGTCCCAAGGATTTGCAATAGCGTTGTTTTACCCGCTCCGCTCGCCCCTACTATGGAAACAATTTCACTTTTTTGAATGTCTAACGAAACGTTATCCAATACTTGAACCTTTCCGTATCCCTTATAAATTCCCGATGCATGAATCATAGCACAAAGATGAACAAAAACTTCGTCATTATTTAGTACATTCGCGTCGCAAATATTGAACTATGAACATTCACGAATATCAAGGAAAAAGTATCCTCCAACAATTTGGTGTGACCGTGCAACGCGGTTATGTTGCAACTACCCCTGAAGAGGCAACAGCCGTTGCTGAAAAATTGCAAGCTGAAACAGGAACCGGATGGTTCGTTGTGAAAGCGCAGATTCACGCAGGTGGACGTGGGAAAGGCGAAGTAACTGAAACAGGATCTCGCGGTGTTGTTTTAGCGAAAGGACTTGGAGAAGTTGCCGAAAAGGCCAAGGGCATTTTAGGTGGACACCTTGTTACGCTTCAAACCAAAGCAGAAGGTAAATTGGTGCAAACCGTTTACGTTGCTGAAGACGTTTATTCTCCGGGTGCTTCTGAGCCTCGTGAGTTTTACATGAGTATCTTATTAGACCGTGCTGCTGGCAGAAACGTTATTGTATACTCTCCAGACGGCGGAATGAATATCGAAGAAGTTGCTGAAAAGACGCCTGAGCGTATTTTCAAAGAGATGGTAGATCCTATGACTGGTGTTACCGATTTCCAAGGAAGAAACATCGCTTTCAACCTAGGTCTTTCAGGAAATGCTTTCAAGGAAATGATTGCCTTCACAAAAAAATTATATAACGCTTACGTAGGTTGCGATGCATCTATGTTCGAAATTAATCCTGTTCTAAAAACTTCTGACGACCGCATTCTTGCTGTTGATGCGAAAGTAACTTTAGACGGAAACGGATTGTTCCGTCACCCAGATTACGCTGCAATGCGCGACACTACCGAAGAAGATCCGATCGAAGTTGAAGCTGGCGAAGCTGGTTTGAACTACGTGAACTTAGACGGAAACGTGGGCTGTATGGTGAACGGTGCAGGACTAGCAATGGCTACCATGGACATTATTAAGTTAAGCGGCGGTGAGCCAGCTAACTTCTTAGATGTTGGAGGTACAGCAGATGCAAAGCGTGTTGAGACTGCATTCCGCATGATTCTTCGTGACACAACTGTGAAAGCTATTCTAGTAAACATCTTTGGTGGAATTGTTCGTTGCGATCGTGTTGCACAAGGTGTTGTAGATGCATACAAAAACATTGGAGACATTCAAGTTCCAATCATTGTTCGTTTGCAAGGAACCAATGCTGTAGAAGCGAAAAAATTAATTGACGAATCCGGTTTAGCTGTTCACTCTGCCATTACGCTTCAAGAAGCGGCTGATGCAGTGAAGGCTGTATTGAATGCCTAATTCAACATGTCGAACAAAGAAGAGAAAATAAACGCGTTCAATCCCAACAGTGCGGGAGTAGCGGAAAGTCAGATGTTTGGATTACCATTCACCATTGACGAAAGTGATATTGTTCTTCTTCCTGTTCCATGGGAGGTTACCGTAAGCTACGGCGGCGGTGCTTCAGAGGGCCCTGAACATATTTTCGAATCGAGTCTTCAAGTAGATCTTCATCATCCTGAATTTCCAGAATTGTGGAAGAAAGGCATTGCTATGCTTGAGCAGAACGGTGCACTTCATTCAAGAAGTAATTCGTTGAAGGAAAAAGCGGAAGAAATTATTTCTGCTTGGGAAGAAGGTGAGAGCATTGAAGAGGACGACGAACTTCAAGAAATACTTCAGGAGATTAACGACGGCTGTGCCGATATGGTTCAGTATGTTGCTGATCAAACCAAGAAGTGGTTAGACGCTGGAAAAACAGTTGGGCTCATTGGTGGTGACCACAGCACTCCACTTGGATATCTTCAGACTTTGTCTGAACGTTACGAGAACTTTGGAATTCTTCATGTAGATGCGCACATGGACTTGCGTGAAGCCTATGAAGGGTTCACCTATTCACATGCGTCTATCATGTACAATGCAATGCAAATTCCACAAATAACCAAATTGGTTCAAGTTGGAATTCGTGATTTCTGTAAGGAAGAGAACGACCGTGTGGTGAATTCAAACGGAAGAATTGTTGTCCATACCGATGCAGAAATTCAGCGTGCAGCGTTCGAGGGTGAATTGTGGAAAGAGCGTTGTAATGCCATCATCGATGCACTTCCGAATGACGTGTATATCAGTTTCGATATCGATGGATTAGACCCTACCCTTTGTCCAAATACAGGCACTCCGGTTCCGGGTGGACTTTCATTCCAACAAGCGTTGTATTTATTGAGTCAATTGAAAGCCAAGAAGAACATCATTGGCTTCGACCTTGTAGAAGTTGCTCCAGGCGAAGACGACTGGAACGGCAATGTGGGAGCGCGCTTGCTTTACCACATGTGTGGTGTTGCAAGTTAATTAAGCTTTCCGTAACTTATTGTACTCCACTTGAATCTCTTGTGGTGGGTTGAAATAGCCATATGCCACGTGTGGAAATTCCTCTCTGATTTTATCCAATACATTTCGAACCCCCATGCCTTCCGGTAATTCCGTTACGCCAATTTTCCCTAAATACCAATCGGGATCAATGTTGAAATTGCGCCATTGAATCATGCTAATGTCGGTGTGCTTAATGAAATTACGCAACGCTTCGTATTCTTCCGGATGGTCGGTCATTCCTGGGAATGTGAAGTAGTTGATACTTGCCCATCCACCGTATTGACGAACAATACGCGTCGATTCTACAATGTCTTCAAACTTATAATTGTTCGGCAAGTAATAGGCTTCGTAAATGTTTTTACGAAGCGAATTCGTGCTCACGCGAATGCTATCCAAACCAACCTTCATTAACTCTTCCACCGCCTTTGGCTTGCTGCCGTTGGTGTTCAGGTTAATGATGCCGCGCGAAGTGTGCTTTCGCAATTCAATAATAACATCACGAATGGTCTGCCAAACGAGCAACGGCTCGCCTTCGCAACCTTGTCCGAAACTTATAATTGGACGCTCTGCGTTAATCAAATGTGGAAGTGTGTATTCCACAATTTCTGCAACGGTTGGAATAAAATCTAAGCGGTCTTGTGGCGACGTTAACTCATGCTCTTCCGGTTGAAATGAAATACAACCTAAGCAATTGCTGTTACACGCCGGACTAACAGGAATAGGTGCTTCCCATCTTCCCATGAAAAAATTACGAGCAGCAGGGCAACAGTATTTCAAACTGCAATTGTTTCCCAAATGCTGAACCAATCTGTTGTTGGGATGCTCTTCCAAACGCTTGCGCGTTACCTCCCAAATATGTTCTCTATCGAAATTTTCTAAATCCTGACGCTCATCTGCGTCTATGCGAACTGCCGTTGTATAAAACTTTCCGTCGTACCAACCCACTGCTGTGTATGCATACAAGGGAAGTGTTGGTGCGTCTTGCTCATCTGTTCCGAACGCTGCTGAATACAACTGCGTATATGCAGGAGCGTTCAAACTAGCAACGGCTTGAATGTCTTCATGGCATTCCATTTCGCCGGATTCAACACTCAGACCATACGGACGTCTTCCAGGCAAAGTGAACAAATCACTTCCAAATGGAAGTTCAATAAAATCTTCTGGTGTTAGCGGATACACGTTGTATCCCGATCTGCCTACCGCTTCAAAATTAGTGTCTTCAAAAATATTTCCTTCAGCATCGGCGTATACCATGAAAGGGACTTCCTTCGGATGAATTGATTTTTTCATTTTGCAAAAGTACATTCTATCTTCGTGAAATATGCGCATTACATTTTTAGGAACAGGAACAAGTCAGGGTGTACCACTCATCTCTTGCAAATGTGCAGTTTGCGCTTCAGCTGACGAACGCGACAAACGTTTGCGAAGCTCTGTGGCATTGACCATTGGCGAGCAATACTTTGTTATTGATTCGGGACCTGACTTCCGCCAGCAAATGCTTCGCGACAATGCTACGCATCTTGATGCTATTGTTTTCACACATGAACACAAAGATCACATCGCAGGGCTCGATGATGTTAGGGCTTTTAATTTCACCATGGGACAACCTGTGAATGTTTTTTGCACCGAGCAAGTGGAAGAGGCCTTGCGCAGAGAATTTCATTACGCGTTTTCGGAAAAAAAATATCCTGGCGTTCCACAAATTATTTTAAATCGAATTGAAAACGCCCCTTTCAACATAAACGGAATAACCTTCACTCCTATTGAAGTCCTTCATTTCAAAATGAAAGTCTTCGGATTTCGGATTGAAAATTTTACCTACATCACAGACGCGAATTTCATTTCGGAGGAAGAAATTCAAAAAATAATTGGAAGTGAAATACTCGTTTTGAATGGACTTCGCAAAGAAGCCCATCCTTCTCATTTCACTTTCGACGAAGCGCTTGAACTAATTGCGCGGATTAAGCCCAAAGAAGCCTATTTGACGCACATAAGCCATCAGTTGGGAAAACATGCAGATGTTACGGCTGAACTGCCTCCAAATGTTCATTTAGCCTATGATGGTTTAACGCTTGAACTTGAATAATCTCTCTTACTTTTGCATTAAATATTTCAAAATGAAAAAACTTGCATTCTTATTTATAGCCTTCAGCCTATTGACAACATCTGCTTTTGCTCAAAAATCAGGTAAAAACAAAGTCAAATCATACGGTGAAGCTTTTACTGCTGAAAATGTCATTTCGCTTTCAGAACTTCAAGAAAAAATGAAAACAGAAACGCGTTTTGCGTGTGTGTTTGAAGGAAGTATTGTACAGACTTGTCAGAAGGCCGGATGTTGGATGGAAGTAGCCATGCCTGTTGGCGATGGAATGACTGTCTTCATGAAAGACCATGCTTTCGCAGTCCCATTGGAGAAATGCGAAGGAAAGAAAACATTCGTAAAGGGTGAAGCTTATTTCAAAGAGTTAAGTGTTGCTTATTTGCAGCACTTAGCTGAAGACGCTGGAAAATCGAAAGAGGAAATTGCTAAAATCACTGAGCCTCAAAAGCAACTCGTATTCAACGCAAGCGGCGTGCAGATAATGGAAGGTGGAAAAGGTGGAAATAAAACGCTAAAAGGCGAAAACTGCGCGCATTGAGTTTACTTCCAAATCCAATTGTTTTTACTCTTTCCAACGGGATTCGTGTGGTTCACCAACCAATGGATCGAGACGTTGCGCACTGCGGATTAATGATCGCAGCTGGAAGTCGCGACGAAGAGGAAGATGAACACGGTCTTGCTCATTTTCTTGAACACTGTTTTTTCAAAGGAACCAAAACACGTAAGAATCATCATATCCTTTCAAGACTCGATGCTGTAGGCGGAGAATTAAATGCTTTCACCGCGAAAGAAGAAACTTGGATACACGCTTCCATGGTGAAAGAGCACTACGAGAGAGCCATTGAACTCATTGCCGACATTACCTTCCATCCCTCCTTTCCTGCTGAGGAAATTGAAAAAGAAAAGGAAGTTATTATCGATGAATTGAATAGTTATTTCGACAGTCCGAGTGAAATGATTTTCGAAGGGTTTGAAGAACATTTGTTTGGTAAACACTCCATTGGACGCAGCATTCTTGGAACGAAAGAAAGCATTAACGCCATGAAGCGTTCGCATCTTGAGCGATTCAGAAAAAGAAATTTAACGGCAGAGCAACTTGTGTTTTCTTCTGCTGGAAATATTCCCATTGAAAAACTTCAACTCATTCTTGAGAAACATTTGGGCAAAGAAAAGCTCTCGCTTTTCACTCAAAAAAGAATTAAGCCCACGTTAAAATCAGGCAAAAAAATTTACGTTGAAAAGGACATTCACCAAGTGAATTTTCTTGTCGGCGGAAAAGCATATGCCTTTTCGCATAAGCTTCGTCCAGCTCTTACGCTCCTGACCAACGTTCTTGGAGGACCGGCTTTGAACAACAAGCTTAGCATGGTTATTCGCGAGAAACACGGATTGGCTTATCACGTTGAATGCACGTATGCGCCCTTCACCGATTGCGGTATTTTCAGTTTGTATTTAGGCACCGACAAGGAGAATTTGAAAAAGGCCATTGAACTTTGTGAAAAAACATTGGGTTGGTACAAGGAAAACAAAATGAATGGCCGACAACTTCAGGAAGCGAAGAAACAAATCATTGGACAAATGGCATTGGCTCAGGATAGCGGCAGCGCCCTTATGTTCAACCTCGGAAAAACTTTGCACGAGTTCAACCGAATAGACACGATGAAAGAAGTGTTTCGTAAGTTGGAAGAAATTACTGCCGATCAAATTCAACAAGCGGCTATCGACACCTTTCAATTTGACAAAATGAATGTGTTGGCCTACGTCCCGAAAAAAAATTAAAACGGTGAAATGGAATGAATGTCGTTATTCCGACGTTCAATTTCATTTTTCACAATACAGATTCGCTGGGCAATTGCTGCCATATCTGGAAGGTTTTGCTGAAGCAACCACATCAAAGAATCTTCGTGATTGTCTGCAGCTCGCGCCATTTTCTCTAACACATCGTATTTATTCTTCTTCAACCACAGTAAAGCGTTAGGATTGCCCTCTGCGCCATTGATGAGCGCCATGAGATGCGGGAAGTTGTTTTCCATGAGCCACGTGCGCGCATCGTCTTGGTTGTTGAGCGCGTGAACGAAAATTCCTAATTCCGGAAACCCATTTGCCATAAGCCATTCGCGTATGGCCAAGTTGCCTGAAATGGCTTCTCCCCAAGCGATAATAACTTTCGACGGATATCCTTCGGTATTCATAATGCAATGTTAAATAAGTTTCTTAACTATTCCGTTATTCAGAAATAAAAAAAGGGACCGAAGTCCCTTTTCAAATAAATATCTTTTCGAATTATTTTGCGAATTCTAAATCTTTCTTAGACTTCTCTCCTAGTGAACCATCTTTTGCGATAGCTGAACTTAAGTTTGAATCTTTGCCTGCAGCATCGTTTGAACGAGCGCAGATGATAGCGCGAAGGTAATCAGCTAATGCCGACTTATCGCCACTTGCATCCAAGTCTGATTTTGCACCAGCGTTGTCACCGCTTAACATCTTAGCTAAAGCTGAGTTGAATGACTTCACATCTTTCATGGCAGAAACAGCACCTGCGTAGTCACCGTTTGCGATAAGAATAAGTCCTTTGTTGTACTTGCTCTCTGCAGAACCGCTTTCGTTGAACAATTTCATTGCACCCTTGCGATCACCGTTCAAACGAACAGATACACCGTTGTTGTTAGACGTCTCAGAATTCTTCTTCATTCCGTAAGCCTTTTCAAATTGCTTAGCCGCTTCAGAAGACTTGTTCATTCCATAATAAACAACACCTAAGTTGTTCGATGCACGGTAGTCACCGTTTGCTTTTCCTTCCGCCTCTTTGTAGATTGTTGCTTTCACATTTGCATCTTCAGTCAAAGAACCTGCTTTCAATAACTCTTCATAATTCAATACAGATGCGTTTGTTTTTCCTAAAGAAATCAACTCGGCATCGGTGTAACCGTTTTCAGTGTAATAAACACGAATAACACAACGACGAAGTGATGGGAAAATCAAATCTTTGATTTCAGTGTATGTCTTAGAGATGTTCTTGATTTCCGTTTCTCTTTCAGTTAAGTCAGTCGTTCTTTGAAGAATACGTACAATGATATCGCTGTCCGCAATTGATGACTTTTCCATTGCAGCTTTGAATCCTTCCCAGTCTTCACCTTTAGGATTCTCCTTCACCAACGCGCCGTATAGAACATCAAGGTTAGCTGTCTTCAATACGTTCGTCATTACTTTACTTCCTGCTTTAGCACGCTCAACAGCTAGACCGTCGTTCAATAAAATTTCACCTTCAGGTGAAGCATATGATTGCAATTCGATTTGAGTCACAACCATTTTAGGGTTTGTGCTGATTGATGTTAATAATGCTTGTAATTCTGCAATGTCGGCATCTTTCATTTCAGCTGGCTTCAATACAGACGAGTTCAAATCGAAATTAACAACAGCTTCGAAAGTCTTGTCAGTAGAGCGAACCAAAGCATCTTTAGAACCAATTACTTTATCGTCACTCTTCATCAAATAAGGAGTTGTAATTACACCCTTAGCAATTTCCACCGCAGGGAAAGAAGCTGTCTTCTTGCCCTTTGCACCTTTGATGCGTAACTCTAATTTAGAAGATTCCATACCTGCAGAATAAGGAAGGGTTGCAGTATACTTGAAACTCTTTCCAGTTTTGAAAGGAATAATATCTCCATTACCTGTTGCCTTCTCTCCTTTGAATTCTTGTACCTTGTAAGTAGCTTCACCACCATTCCATACAATTGCTGGAGTAGCTTGAGCAGAAACCGCTTTAGCAAAATACTTTTCAGGAAACTTACCTGTGATAGTAACCTTAACAGAGTCTCCGTGCACTTCCAATGGACTAGGTTCAACTTGGAAATTAAGTTCTGCCATGTGTTTTTGCATTGAGCCAAGAGTGGCACAACCTTGAAAAAGTAGTGTAACTGCTGTTAAAGCAACTACTACCGACGAAAATCCTTTTTTCATTTTTTCAGCTTTTTTGTAATGGGCACAAATTTACAATCAATTATTCAGTCTACAATACTCAAATTCAAATTATTGTTGAACTACACCCATTGCGCAGAATTTTTCAATTCGCTGCTGGGTGCGTTCTTCCACTCCTAATTTTTCTAATTCATTCAAAGCGCTAATAATAGCCTCTTTCAAATGCAGCGCTGCACTATTTGGATTATTGTGAGCGCCTCCGAGCGGTTCACGAATAATTCCGTCTACCAATTTATTCGCTAACATATCGTCAGCCGTAAGTTTCAACGCGGCTGCGGCTTCAATTTTATGATCTGTATTTCTCCACAAAATAGTAGAACATGATTCCGGAGAAATAACAGAATACCAGGTATTCTCTAACATTAAAACACGATCTCCAATGCCAATTCCCAATGCACCACCAGAGGCACCTTCGCCAATTATGATACATATCACAGGAACCTTTAGGCGCATCATCTCGAATAAATTTCGTGCAATCGCCTCACCTTGTCCTCGCTCTTCAGCTTCTAATCCCGGAAATGCACCAGGAGTATCGATAAGAGTAACAATAGGCTTATTGAATTTTTCAGCTAATTTCATCAGGCGAAGTGCCTTGCGGTATCCTTCCGGATTTGCCATCCCGAAATTTCGGTAGCTACGCATTTTAGTATTGGCTCCCTTTTGCTGACCAATGAACATGACACTTCTACCGTCGATGGACCCGAATCCGCCTACCATGGCCTTATCGTCTTTCACGGTGCGGTCTCCATGCTGTTCAACCCATGTGCCATCAGTCATTGTTTCAATGTATTGAAGGGTGTAAGGTCTCTCTGGGTGACGGCTTACCAAGACGCGTTGCCATGGGGTAAGGTTAGAATAAATCTCGTTGGTCTTTTCGACAACGGCACGCTCGAGGTCTTCAATAGCCGTATGCACATCCACCCCATTCTTCTTTTCGCTCTCTCTTAACTTCTCTATCTGCTGACGAAGCTCTTTAATCGGGGATTCAAATTCTAAATAAATTTCCATAGTTTCTGTTTGGAAAGACAAAAATACACATAACTGTTAAGACTTGAGCCTGATAAATTCTAGGAACTTTTGAAGTGCTTTCGCCCGGTGACTCAATATTTTTTTTCTTCTAAGGTCATCTCGGCGAATGTTCGCGAATTTCCATGTGGATGAAAGATTCCATCGTATCCAAAACCGTCTGCACCGCGAATTCTAATACCCAATTTCCCTTTCACAATTCCTTCGAAATAATGCGTTTCGTGCGTAGTGCAATAACAGAAAACCGATCTGAATTGCGCATTCCTGTTGGTTTGACCTTCCATTTCCTTCAACACCCTTTCTATGTTCCGTTCGTTTGAACGAGGTTCTCCAGCGTAAATAGCCGAGTCTACCCCTGGCCTTCCATTCAATGCTTCAATTTCCAATCCGGTATCGTCTGAGAAACAAGGTAAACCCGTTTTTTCAAATACGAATCGTGCTTTTTGCTCTGCGTTTCCTTCAAGTGTTCCCGTGGTTTCAGGAATTTCTTCGTTGACTCCAACGTCGCGCATAGAGACCACTTCAATACCCGCTGGCAAAGCCGCTTGAATTTCTTGCAACTTGTTTTTATTTCCTGAGGCAAATACTAACTTCATGATTCACGAATGATTTTACCGCTTGCGGTTCTATTAAACTTCGGTTTAAGAATTATTTCTCGTGGCTTACGAATGCCCAAGTTCAATTGATTTATTTTCTCTATTTGGAAATCTTGCGTTTCGCCTTCCACATACAACACCACCTTCTGCCCGAGAACTTCGTCGGGTAAGGACGAGATGTAGTAAGGTTGAAATACTATTGTCGAAAGCATACTTTCAATTTCTTCCGGAAATAATTTCACTCCTCCGGAAATAATCACCTGATCCAATCTTCCTTTCACCACGAATCCCTCATTAATAAATTCAACAACATCGGTTGTTTCAAAGGAAGGAAGCTTCAACCAAGAATCTTCAATGATTAAATTTCCTTTTTCACCTTGAGAAAACTGAACACCGTTCAGTGCTCGGAAAAAAGAATTCTCTTCAACTTTTCGCATGGCAACATGCGTTAGCGTTTCCGTCATTCCATATCCCTCAAAAACAGTTGTAGAAATATTTTCTAGAAGCGCAGTTGTACTTTGAGAAAGCGGACCTCCTCCCAGCAAAACTTTTTGAATCGTATTCAACGCAAATGACGAAGCCTTCAACATGTGCGAAACTTGCTGCGAGGTGAAGACTGCAAAATCATAATGCTTTTGAATAGCGGGTGACGTTGAAGGCGATTGCCAAGTTAAGTTCCACTCTAGAATAATTGCACGCAGTGCCATCATTTTTCCAGCCACGTAAATGGGCGGTAACGCACAGAAAACCTCTGCGTTATTATTTACGTTGAAGAAAGTTCCTGTTCGCTGCGCAGACAGCTTGACCTGCTCTTTCGTAAATGTTATTTCTTTCGGAGCGCCAGTAGATCCGGAGGTTTGAAACGAAATGAATTCTGACTCGTTCCATTCTCTTTCAATTTCAGCGTAAGCCAAAATCATATCGCTTCCTGAGAGGGCTTCGTTAATCATGATTCAATTGGAATTAAAAGTTCACCTTCTACTTTCCATTTCGCTTCACTGTTGTTGTTGAATAAACTTCCTGTGCCCAAACCTTGAACACCTTCCAACTTCATTTTACACACCCAATTCGCAAGATGATTCAAACCAACGTTGCTTTCTAACGAAGAGGTTATCCAAAAACCAATTCCGTGATTATCGGCCCAAGCCTTCCAATTTTCAGCAGCAATATATCCTCCATGAAGCGATGGCTTCACGACCAAAAAAGCAGGCTTGCCTAATTCTAGAAACGATTCAAAATCTTCTGGACTGCTTCCAATCAATTCTTCATCGAAGGCTATAGGAACAGGCGACTCAGCGCACAACTTAAACATGTTTTCCAATTGCCCAGCCTTTATGGGCTGCTCTATGCTGTGCAAGCTAAATTCAGAAAGCTGATTCAATTTATCTAATGCCTCTTCTAATGCAAAAGCTCCGTTTGCATCGACACGTATCGTTAACTCCTCTTCATTTCCCCATGACCGAATTTCACGAATGAGATTTAGTTCATCGCTGAAATTCAACGCTCCAATTTTCAATTTAATACATCTACTTCCTTCCTTGAATTTTCTTCTCGCTTCTGTTAGCATAGATTCAACATCATCCATCCAAATTAATCCATTGATTGAAATGGCATTCAATTCATTTTTCGGAAGGAATGGAAAATCGATTTGTTTTGAATGGAATCCTGCGAGTGCCGCATCTATTGCGCATTGCACAGAGGAGACAGATGAAGAAACTTCTATACTATTCTCTATTTTAGTTATGCGATCTAACTCAGACAAAACCTCTTCTTTCGTTTCCTTGCTTAATCCCCACAATGGAGCTACCTCTCCTTCACCCAAAACACTTGCATCTGAATCTACTAACTGGAGTATCCAACTATCACGAGTGAAGAGAACATCTCGACTTGTCTTTGCCGGTTTATTGAACTGAAGGATTCGATGAGAAAATATCCATCTCATTTCCTAGAACCTGAAATGTTCTTGAGTAGCCATTCTACTGGAGCTTTCTCGGTGACTTTTTTCTTCCACCAGATCAGCAAAAGAAACGAAGCCGCTAACATGGCAAGTGAGGCTGGGATTAGGACATATGCTGATTTAAACCAGTAAATCCTTGCTTGGTTTCCACCTTTCACCAATGACCACAGGATGGCCGTTTCCAAGCAAACAAAAAAGTACAAGGTGTATTTTGAAGACGAGAAGCGATCTATCCATCCAATAATTTTAGCTCCTGAAATTGTTTCATTCAATTTCTTACCGAAATAATTTATTGCACTCACAGACATTAATATAAGGCCCGACTCGAAAAGAAAAAAAGAAAAGCTATGAAAACGAATGCTTATGATGTTATTCGAAAAAACATTTAACTCGCCAATCACTCCAAACATATTGTTCAGAAACGGCTGAACCACTATTCCAGCGATCATCATGACAGTTCCAAAGACCGCAATTGGCGGAAACCAACCCCTCACCTTTACTCCAGATTTCCCGAAAACAACACCCAGAATAAAAAATGAAATCCAAGGAAGGACTGAATAATAGCCGTTAAAAAATAAAAAACCAACGATGTTTACGGCGCTAACCTCTTGTAGTTTAAGCCCTGCGAATGATGGGAAAATCGGAATGTCTAAATTCCCGAGTACCGTTGAAAGTAGAACTACAGAAAACAACAAAATCTGAAGCAGTAAAGACTCCCAACGAATAAATAAAGGCGAAACAAAAAAACAAATTCCTGCGATAATCAAAATATTCGCTGGCCAAAAGCCCACAAACAATAAGCCCAATGCGAGAAGGACCAAACCCCTTCTGCTGTAGTGACCCATTAACCGGCTTGAGCTCTGCTTTTTTGATTTAAAAGCGAGCGTCATGGTGTATCCGTTTAGGAATAAGAACAGCGCAGGGAAGAAATCGAACCAAATAAAATAAATCTCTTGAGTATTTCTTGTTGCAGCATAAGACTTCAGAACTTCAGTAATCTCTTTCAAAACAAATATTTCATTCGCCAATATTGTTCCTACTATAGCCAGTAGATACGAGATTGCTATTCCTTTGATTTCTCTGTTTGAAGACATGTTCAAATATACTATTCGAACCTACACGTTCGGCAAAAAAATGAGCAAGAGCAGCGCAATCGCGAATGTCGAAAGTGCCACCTTCTTTAATTCTGAATCGAGAAGCTGCGGATTCGTGCAGGAATATACTTTTTTCGCATGCACAACAAGTATTGTAAATGGAAGCAAATAGAATGCGTAATGAGATGTGGTCATGAATACTTCAATCACCGCGGCGAGGAATGCAGCACCCAACCAAATGAAATGTAATTTCTTTCCTTGCTCAAAACCGAGCTTCACCACCAAGGTATGCTTTCCTGCTTTCGCGTCTGAAATGTGATCACGAAGGTTGTTTAGGTGAAGGACAGCAATGCTTAACATTCCAACAATAACTGTATTCAAAATGGCTATTATGCCAACCTTTCCAGAAAGGAAATATGACATCGATAACACTGAAACAACTCCGAAAAACAAGAAGACAAACAAATCGCCTAGTCCTTTGTATCCATAAGGATTCTTTCCTGCGGTATATCTGAACGCCGCCCAAATAGCGGAGATTCCAATACCCAAATAAATTCCGAATCCGAGCCAGTTTTTCTTCACCACAAAAACTTCATTTAACAATAGAACTCCCAAAGCGAATGCAATGGCACCAGCAACATAGAGTCCTCGCTTCATTTGTTCTGCAGAAATATTTCCACTTTGAACCATGCGCGCTGGACCCACACGATCTTTGCCATCTGCTCCGTTTTGAAAGTCGCCGTAGTCGTTTGCTAAATTTGAAAATATTTGCAGAGCCAAAGCGGTTAAAAGCGCCAATACGAAAATGGAAGACGAATAAATATCAGCCTTCAATCCTGCACTGCCGGCCAAGATACCTGCTGCCGCTAAAGGAAGCGTGCGCAAGCGCATGGCGGTAATCCAATGTTTCACCATTATGGAAACTTCGGAAATTGCTGAAAATCGGGATCGCGTTTTTCTAGGAATGCCTTCTTCCCTTCCTGCGCTTCTTCTGTTAAATAATATAACAGTGTCGCGTCTCCTGCGAATTCCATTAGCCCTCGTTGTCCATCTAATTCTGCATTCAATCCGCGCTTAATCATACGAATGGCCAAAGGACTTCTTTTCATGATGGTCTTACACCATTGTACTGTTGTTGCTTCTAGCTCTTCCAACTTCACCACCTTATTTACCATGCCCATAGCCTCGGCCTCAGCAGCGGTGTATTGTTCACACAAGAACCAAATTTCTCTTGCCTTCTTCTGCCCCACTTGTCTTGCCAAATAGCTCGATCCAAATCCGGCATCGAAGCTTCCCACCTTCGGTCCTGTTTGTCCGAAACGCGCATTGTCTGAAGCAATCGTTAAATCACACACTACGTGCAGCACGTGTCCGCCCCCAATGGCATAACCATTCACCATAGCAATAACGGGCTTAGGCAGCTCACGAATGCGCTTGTGTAAATCCAATACATTCAATCTTGGTACTCCACGCTCGTCTACATAACCGCCAACACCTTTTACGTTTTGATCTCCGCCGCTACAAAATGCTTTGTCGCCTTCACCGGTTAAAACCACAACGGCAATGTCTTGACGCTCACGACAAATGTCCATGGCCTCAATCATTTCCACATTCGTCTGCGGTCTGAAAGCGTTATACACTTGCGGTCTGTTGATTGTGATTTTCGCAATACCTTCATAGAATTCAAATCGAATATCCTCGTAGGTCTTTATGGATGTCCACTGTGCATTCATATCTTTTGTGTATGTTGAAAGAAGGCGTCCAATGCCTTCGGATTATCTTCTTTTGGTGTGAATATTTCCAACACAGAAACGTTGCTCTGGTTGAAGAACAAAGGTAACACCTGATTCAGTTCGTCGTTGTTCACTGCACAGAAATAATTCAGGTTGTATAAATCGGCAATGCCTTTGATGGACCTACTGCTGTGGGCTGTCTCGAAATATTGCTGCAAATGTTCGGTGTCTTTCGACCCATCAATGATTCTAAAAATTCCGCCCCCACCGTTGTTAATGACAATGACTTTCAATTTACTCGAAAGGTAGTTATTCCAGAAAGCATTGCTGTCGTAATGAAACGACAAATCTCCCGAAATCAAAAGAGTCGGTTTCTTCGTCTTCCAAGCCGCGCCAATGGCGGTGCTTGTTGAGCCATCTATTCCAGCCACTCCTCTATTTCCAAAATAAGTTAAGTTTTTATTCTGATTGAAAAGTTGAATGTATCGGACCACCGAACTGTTTCCCATTTGAACGTCTGTTCCTTCCGGAATGAACTTCAACAAGGAAGAAAAAACAGAAATGTCAGAAAAAGCTGCACCCGACAACCAAGCTTCCACTTGCTTGATTTGATTTTCTTGAATGGAACGTAATTCTCGCTTCCACTCAGATTTACTTTCAATCTCTTTCAACGAATTGAAAAATTCGTGTGGCGTGAGATTGCATTGAACTTGAAGGCAATCAAAGGTATCCATTGGCTTTTCATTCAATCCCAATTGAATATGCTTCGGCTTCGCCTTTCTTAAAATGGCTTTGATTTTTCTTGAAATGACATTCGTTCCAATTGTAATCAATACATCTGGAGCCAAAGTCTGTTGGGCGTTTCCGCCTAAACCCATAATTAATCTATCGATACAAGGAAACACGTTTTCAATGTTCACATTAGCATGCGTTTCAGTTAGAACAACAACTTGTTGCAGCTGGTTGAATTGCTCCAATTCCTTCGAGAAATCTTCATAAACGTGCTGCCCAACAAGAACCATGATTCTGTTCGCATGTCTAATCAGTTCAAGACTTTCTTCTACTTCCTTCAGCACATCAACTGCATTGTTTTTCGTTTCAAAATGAAAAGATGGAAGTTCTTCGCAGTCGATAAGTTCGTACAACGGCTCTTGAAACGGAACATTCAAATGAACAGGTCCATCATTGGAAACTAGATATTGAATTGTATTTTGAATGATTTCTTTGTTCTGAACGGAGCCATCCTTTTCATCGGCAATCAGAGAGGCTGAATAATCTGCGTAATTCTGGAATACATTATTCTGGCGAATGCATTGTCCTTCTCCTCTATCTATCCACTCTTCTGGCCTGTCTGCTGAAATGACAAGCAATGGAATTCGCTGGTAATAGGCTTCGGCAATCGCAGGAGCGTAATTCAATAAGGCCGTACCGCTTGTACAAATCAAAACTGTTGGCTTTTTCGATTGCTGAGAAAGACCCATTGCAAAAAACGCCGCTGATCTTTCATCGACGATAGAATAGGTTTCAAAAAAAGGAGTGTTCGCAATTGAAATACTGAATGGCGCGTTTCGAGAGCCTGGCGTAAGCACAACATCGGATATGCCTGCACTTTTCAGCGCACCCAAAATATAGGAGACTACTTTTTTCGATGAGATTTTCATGCGGGCCACGAAGATAGAAACACCGCGACGAATGAATCGTTCAAAAATTAAAAAATTACGCTTGTCAGCGAGTCTGCCTTCCAACGCGTTTCTCGCGCTTCATACGTTGGGACACTTTCTGCTGTAATTCCAGCGCCGACAAAAACATGAAGCAGATTTTCGCTATACTTCAAACATCGCAGAATGACATATACATCAACGTTATCTCCCTGCTCAATTCCAATGAGACCCGTATAGTATTCTCTATCGTGTGTTTCCAAGTGTTCTATGATTCTCTTGGCTTGCTCCCTTGGCATTCCGCAGACAGCAGGAGTTGGATGAAGGGTTTTCATGATTTCCTTCCAATCGCCACTGTATTCAAACGCAATTTCATTGCACAAATGCTCAATAGAGCCTGCATTGCGCGTGTGCAATTCGTTGCATTGAATATTTCTCGCACCGATTACTTTTAATTCCTGTTGAATGAATTCCGTAACAAGATGCTGCTCTTCTATTTCTTTCTTTCCCCATTCTTCTGTCGTTCCTGCCTTTCGGGTTCCAGCTAAACTTATTGTTGAATAAGAGTTTCCTCGTTTTCGAAACAACAGTTCGGGTGTTGCTCCTATCCAATGCGCGTTGTTTTCGTCTGTAAAAGCGAACACGGCTGCATCGGGGAATTTTTCATTGAAGGAATTAAATATCCCCTCTGCTGTATGACCTTGATGAGGAAAGGATACAATTCGGCTTAATACTATTTTCTTCGCTAGACCATCTTGAATTTGAGCAATTCCCTTTTCAACGGCCTGCATATACTGCTCATCAGAACTCGCAAAATTCATTTCACCTCGAAATTCACTCTTCAAAACAAAAGTCCGTGCAGCGCTAACGTTTTTTTCAAACCCAGTCTGAGGAAGTCGTAGTCGAATAATACTCATTTCGCGTATTTAACCATTACTGTTAAACGGGCAATAGCGATTAGACTACCGGCATGATCGCGAATTTTCACATCCCACACTTGAGTGCTACGGCCCAAATGAATGGGTTCACCGATACCGTATACAAAATCGGTTGTGGCAGATTTCAAATGATTAATGTTTAGCTCCAGTCCCACGGCAACGCCTCCTTCTGCCTTCACAGCTTCGTGAGCGCCAATACTTCCAATTGTCTCTGCCAATACTGCACTAGCGCCGCCATGAAGAAGTCCGAAGGGTTGAATGGTACGTTTATCTACCGGCATTCTTGCTTCAACACGACCAGGTTCATTCTTCAATATTTCGATCCCTAAATGAGAGATCATATTTTCCGGATGGAATTTATGCTCCATAACTGTAATTTGCGTGCAAGGTAGCATAAATTTGCGGTGTGAAAAACACTCAGAACATCTATCGGTTATTGATTGCAGAGGACGAGAATTCCATTGCAAAAACGTTAAAACTGAATTTCGAATTAGAAGGATTTGAGGTACATGTTGAATCGAATGGATTGTCTGCACTTAAAAGTGCTCAGGAAAAATTCTACGACTTGATTATTCTCGATGTTATGCTTCCAGAAATGGATGGTATTTCCATTTGCGAATCTCTTCGATTGGGTGGCAATCAAACTCCTGTGCTCTTTCTTTCAGCCAAAGGCACAGGCAAAGACAAGGTTGAAGGGCTGAAAGTGGGAGGCGACGATTATTTGGCGAAGCCATTCGAGTGGGAAGAGCTCTTGCTACGTAGTAAAAAACTTATCGTCCGAAAATCCGATGGCCATCGAACCATAGAGGACTTAGAGACATTTATCATTGGCCCCTGCACCGTTTACTTCAACAAATATGAAGTAGAAACTCCTGAAGGCCTTATTGCCATAACTAAGCGTGAAATGATGTTGTTAAAACTCCTAGTTTCCAAACAGGGTGAAGCCGTTAGCCGAGAAGAGATTTTGGAAAAAGTTTGGGGATACGATACGGTTACGCACAACCGAACGATTGATAATTTTATTTTAAATTTTCGGAAAATTTTCGAGTCGCATCCCAATACTGACAAGCGATTTTTATCGATTCGGGGTGTTGGTTATAAATTTCTTTAAAAAAAGAGGCAACCCTGCCTTTAATGTTTCGTCTTGTAGATGGTTACGCAGTCCAAGCTGCGTGTTGGTTTCAAAATTCCCTTGCAGGTTTACAGAAAAGGCTCTCAATTTTTGAGTGCCTTTTTTGTTATTGCGGAATGTAGACGAGCTTCTTTGTTTCGAATAACTCTTGCGGAAAATACTGAGACAAATCGAAGATTTCCGCATGCTTCTTGAGCGACTTGAGCTCTTCTTTCAAATCACCACCTTTCAAACAAATTAAGCCATTCGGAACACCATTCTGATCGGCTTTTTTGTACTTGCCTTGGGTCCAGGATACAAGCTCCTCAGCAGATGCAACAGCACGACTTACCACAAAATCGAATTGGCCTTTTACCGCTTCTACTCTGCCGTGAACCGTCTTCACATTTTTCAGGCCTATGAATTCTATGGCTTCGTTCACGACCATGATTTTTTTTCCGATACTATCTACCAATAGAAATTCCGAATCTGGATTTGCTATTGCCAAAGGCAGTCCCGGGAATCCACCACCGGTTCCCAAATCAAGAATATGAGATTTCGGGGTGAAGGGTAAGAATTTAAAAATGCTAAGGCTATGCAAGACATGGCGCTCAACAAATTCACTGGTATCTTTTCTTGAAACCACGTTTACACGTTGGTTCCAGTCTAAAATAACATCTTCTAATTTTTGAAATTGTTCCCATTGCATTTCAGTGAAAGTGAAATAGGGAGATAGTTTTTCTCTTATTGACATTAAAAGGTACCCTTGGTAGTTTTCATTAATTCAAACATGAAATCGCGTGCACGGAAGAGCTGTGCTTTTACCGTTCCTAGGGGTAATTCTAAAATCTCGGAGATTTCTTCGTATGATTTTTCTTCAAAATATCTTAATTCAACCAAGCGCTTATACCTTGGTTTCAATTTTTCTACAACATCATGCATACGCTGCATGCGCTCATCTTTTTCCATGGACTCTTCTGGATCAAGCCCCTCTTCCTTTACAGGAATTACGTATGACTCGCCATCTACATTCGAATATCCTTGATCGATTGAAATGGCTTTAATCCTTTTCTTTCGAATAAAATCAATCGAATGATTGGAGGCAATCTTGAACAACCACGTTGAAAAGGCATATTGAGGGGTGTACTGATCTAGCCTTTTGAACGCTTTGCTAAACGTTTCAATGGTTAAGTCTTCTGCATCATCGGAATTGTTCACCATCTTCAGCAACATGTAGTAGACTGAATCTTTGTACCTACCCATTATTTCGGTGTATGCACGCTGATCTTTTTCGTTCAACGCACGAAGCACAAGCTGGTAATCCTTTTTGGCTTTATCCGATAAATGATCTGTCAATTCCATTTCTGTGGTTTACGAACGAGGTTATGCAGGTAAAGGACCGAATGTACTAAAAAAAGATGCTTCTCTAACAAGGGGAATAACCAAAGAATATCTTTCGAAATTTTCAATTTGTTGCATGACACGTTCAACACAATAAATTGAATGAGGTATCGAAAGAAAATTACTCCGCCCAAAACCGCCCATAGGATTGGATTCGGATAAATGATGGCGAGAGCTATAGCGGCTAGCCACAATAGAAAAAATGTCAACGGCCAAAGGATTAAGGAAAACTTCACACTCCCCTTATAAAGAGGCGCCGTAGTAAAATGTCTTTTCTTTTGAAAAGTCCATTTCGCCCATGAATTGTGAGGTTCTGATATTGTTTGTGCTTCGTAATGAAATACATTCTGCGTATTTCGGGCGGTTGACGCTTCTTTAACAAACAAATCATCGTCACCTGATGCCAATTTGTAATGGGTACGAAAGCCACCTATACGAAAAAACGCTGTTTTTGTATAACACAAATTTCTTCCAACGCCCATGTAAGGCCTTCCTGTTTTTGCGAAACCTAAATAATTAAGCCCTGTAATAAATGCATCAAAGCGAATCAACTTATTCAAATAACCTGGGTATTTCTTGTAGCCACTAAACCCCAATGTAATTTCTTTCCTCTCTCCTACTCCCCTTGTCATTTCGGTAATCCAATTGCTACTTGTGGGCCTGCAATCAGCATCGGTAAGAAGCACTACCTCATACATAGCCGCTTTAATCCCTAAGGTTAAAGCAAACTTTTTACCTTGCATTATTTGCTTATCCTCATTTATTTCTATGATGTGCATGCTTGGATAAGAGATTTGCAATGCCTTCAGAATGTCTGCGGTGTCATCCCAACTGCTGTCGTTCACAACGATCAACTGAAATTTCTGAAACTCTTGCTCCATTATAATTGGAATCAACTCCATTAAGTTCGCCTCTTCGTTTCGAGCACAAACAATTACGGACACGCCGTCTGGTGAATCTCCTTCTGTTTTCTTTCCCTTTGTTGCAGATAGAAAATAATTAAAATTGTAATATAACTGAGCAAGAAATGATATTGCCACCACAGAAAGCAGTGCCAATTCAATGGTTGAGAAATTCAAATTCCAGATTGCGAATGTTTTTTCCATGAGTCCTGCGAAATTACTCTGCACTTCGCCTTGCAGCAATAAAAAAGGCCGGTAGCCCGGCCCTATTTATTCACAATAGATGAAAATCTATTTACTTTTTAATGATAAGCGGAAGAGAATCTACTTTACCCGCAGAAACCAACTTCACGATATAATATCCGTTAGCCAAAGAAGACGTGTCTACTTTAACATTCGCACTGTATGTCTTTGTTGAAACAACAACATTTCCGGCAACATCGATAATGTATAGAGAAGAGTTCGCCAAAGCCCCGATTAATTGAATTTCATTTTGCGCGGGATTTGGAAAAAGTGTAATGGCTGTCTCAGTCATACTGTCGACTCCATTTCCTGAAACGCAGAAATTGGTTGTTTCAGAATCTGTAAAATTTCCTCCTGCGGCTAATGAAGTTCCTGATGCGTTTGAAACCGCATAGCTTCCGTTTCCATATGCACAGCAAAGTCCATCGCCATAATCGTCGCTAATTACAAAGTCATAACATCCTGGAGCAAGACATACCGATTCACTGATTGAAGTGCCTCCGGCAGGATATAACCCATTTGATGAAGCCAGCACGTTTCCATTTTGAAGAATTTCCCAAGAAGTTTCTTCCGAATAATCATCGAAAGTAATATCAACTGTTACCGTTACTGTTGGACCTACTATAGCGTTGCAGGAGATAGAAACAGAATTGTTGTTGGCGTTCTCATCGGTTGAACCGTTCGGGTTAACGACAGTCACGACAATGGTGTTTGCGCCATTTGTAAGCGTGATTGCAGGAAGATTTACGTTAGCCGATCCGTATTGTGCAATGGACCCTGTCCAGTTAATCGTTTGAATAGCCCCCCCGTTCACGGTGTATTGAATTGTGCACGACGTTAAAGTTGTGGCTCCGTTGTTCATTAATGAGAAAACAGGAGATACTGAAGATCCGCAGATATTCGCAGGCACGTTGGTAATACTCGAAGCAGAAGCATCTAACTGAGCCGTTACCGAACCTGCCGGATAACCATCCACTATTTGCGCACCTGTATTGCCTGGATCTAACCATTCTTTCAATCGTGTAGATGCCGAAGCTCCAGTATCCCAACTTACGCCGAATCTGCCGTATGAATCGCCCTGGCCGTTTTCAGTTGAACCGTTACAAGCAGAAGCTCCCCCAAATAACTGACCAATGATTCTATGATTTTGATCGAACAAAGGCGATCCTGAAGACCCTCCTTCTGTGATACCATCGTCCCACTGCTGAACCTGCCAAGTTTGAGCGCCTGACCATGATCCTTGCGGAACTGCATTGTTTTCAAACGATATTTTTTTCAAATCTCCTGACGGGTGGTGAATACATGTTGCCGAAGTCACTGTTGCTGCATCACTCGCATCCCATCCTGCATATTGAACATTGTAATTCGCAGGAGGCGCTGAACTCAATTGAACCAAACAAAAATCGCTACCTGCATTCTTTGCCTTCAATGTGCATCCTGAAATGGTTTGATTCGTTGGCCCTGTTGATCCTGTGCAACCTGAAGTTTCGTGATTAAAAACGAACACCCAGCTTGGTCCGGCTCCAGCTGAGTAGCAGTGGTTAGCTGTTAAAAAGTACGGAGTGCCGTCATTGGCTGTATTGTTAACCAACGCTCCCGTGCAGCTCGCGCTGCCGCCGCTTAAAATTAAACCCACTGATTTTTTTTCAACTTGCCAAGCCGAACCTACAGGACAGTTTACATTGTTGTTGCAAGAGCCGCTTGTACCATAGGGCCCACGATCAGCATCGAAATCAGCGAAGTGATTCATTAACACCGGACGGTAACCGTGAACAACCATAGAAATTACAAATGACACTTGATCCTTCACTGCGTCGTTTGCTTGAACTTCAACGACTATTTTTTCGTGTTGAAGAATTGACGATGCTAATACGCGATACTCTTGGTTGTTCTTGTGATTAAAAGAACCCAAGAACTCTTCTCGATCAGCAGACCAAATAAACATTTCAGCACCTTTCGGAAGAAAGAAATCTTCAAAAATCAAGTTGATTGTTCTTGCGCCTGAGCACTCAATTCCAAACTGCCAGATACTCTTCTCATTTTCTATTGATCTCCAAGAGGCTTGATTAATTCCAAATGCGGTTTCATGTTCGAAGCCGAAGCGATAAGGTGCTTCCTTGTATTGATCAACAACGGCATCTTCAGCGGCTAAAGCCTCCATGTCTATGGTCGGCATTGTGTTGAATGATATTTGTGAACTTACGTGCTTGTCTTCCCAATTGTATGGAAAACCACCGAAAGAAACTTGGGCCATTGCTGCATATGCAAACGAAAAGGCAAAAATGGAAAGTATTTTTTTAATCATAAGGTTGTTTGGTTTCAAACATGAAGATAATTCAATCTTTTCAAAACAGAAAATCAAAAAGGAGAACTGATGGAAATCCTATTCCTGCGGAGCAACAAGTATTTTCCCTTCTGCATTTCCATTCAAAATAACGACTACATCGTTTGGAGTGCTCAAAAACAACTTACGAAGATCTATCGCAAGCTCTTTCTCTATTCGCGCTCGGCACGCATCGTCATTGTTGACATGGGTAAGTCGCACATTCACTTGCGGAGGCAAGCTTTTCAAATAACGTTCGTCCCAAGAGACTTCAAAAAAATGTTCGTTGCATCCACCAGAATAAGCCACTTTGACGATTAAGAACCCTCCATCCTGATGCGTTTCTAGCACTTCAAAATTATCTGTTTGGCCTTTGAAATTTATTTCGGCGGGTAGCTGAATGGGCAGAATATTTTCAATACTTGGAAAATCTTTTTCGGGCACTACTGCCACCTCTTTGTTCCTTTTGCATGAAACCGACAACAACATCAAAAGCGTTGCTGATAAAATTGTCAAGTGCTTTTTCATAATGGATTCGAATTTAGTTCTGTTAACCGTTCTTCTAAGGCCTTCATTTCATCTCTGTATTGAGCTGCTTCCATGAATTCCAAATTCTCTGCCGCTTTTTCCATTTTACGCCTTGAAGCAGACATCGCTTTCTGAATTTCTTTTTCTCCCCAATTCGCCATTACCGGATCTGCGGCGATAGATGGTCTTGAAAAATCACCTTCGGAATACACGCGAGGTTTCATTTCAAGGATATCGCTGGCCTGACGAAGAATGGAAGATTTGTGTTTAACGATCTGCGTGGGTTCAATTCCATTCAGCGTGTTAAATTCCATTTGCTTTTGTCTTCTGCGCTCCGTTTCATCAATGGTCTGCGCCATGCTGCCCGTAATTTTATCGGCATACAAAATAACTCTACCGTGCACATTTCGTGCTGCCCTTCCTGCTGTTTGAGTAAGCGACCTTCTGTTCCTCAAAAAACCTTCCTTATCGGCATCTAAAATAGCAACTAGACTTACCTCGGGAAGATCTAAACCTTCCCTCAACAAATTCACTCCAATGAGCACATCTATTTCTCCTTCGCGAAGCTGAGCTAAAATATTAATTCGCTCGAGTGTGTTTACTTCACTGTGAATGTATCTGCACTTCACATTCATTCGCTCGAGATATTTGTGCAGTTCTTCGGCCATTCGCTTGGTTAACGTGGTCACCAAAACTCTTTCGTTCGCCTCTATTGTTTTCTGAATTTCATTCATTAAATCATCTACTTGATTTAAGGAAGGGCGAACTTCGATAGGAGGGTCTAACAATCCAGTTGGACGAACGACCTGCTCTATCACAACACCTTCTGTCTTGCGTAATTCAAAATCGGCAGGTGTAGCTGAGACAAAGATGACTTGGTTCTGAATCGATTCAAATTCATCAAAGGTCAGCGGGCGATTATCCATGGCTGAAATGAGTCGGAATCCGTGCTCAATCAAATTCACTTTTCGCGAACGGTCTCCTCCAAACATAGCACCCACCTGAGGAACCGCCACGTGACTCTCATCAATAACCATTAAAAAATCATCTGGAAAATAATCTAGCAAACAGAACGGCCGCTCCCCTGCTTGCCTTCTATCGAAATACCGCGAATAGTTTTCTATACCCGAGCAATACCCGAGTTCTTTCATCATTTCAATATCGTAGTTCACCCGCTCTTCTAGGCGTTTCGCTTCTAAAGCTTTTCCTTCTTTGATGAAATTAGTTGTCTGCACAACCATGTCTTGCTGTATCTGCCAGATGGCATCGTGCAACGTCTCTTTTGAAGTCACAAATAAGTTAGCAGGGAAAACGGTTGTTTGATCGAACGATGTTGAAGTCTTTCCGAGAATTGGATCCAGCATCTTAATACTTTCAATTTCATTTCCGAAAAACACCACGCGCAAAGCGTAGTCTGCATAAGCCAAGAATATATCCACCGTATCGCCCTTCACGCGAAACATTCCACGTTCGAGTTCGGCATTTGTTCGGCTGTATAGTGACTCTACCAATTTATACAAAAACGACTGTCGGCTCAATTTCATGCCGACATGAATTGGAATAACACTTTTATGAAATTCCTGCGGATTACCAATACCGTAAATGCATGAAATGCTAGCTACCACTATTACATCTCGTCTTCCGCTTAACAATGAACTTGTAGCGGCCAATCGCAATTTTTCAATTTCCTTATTTATGCTTAAATCTTTTTCAATGTAGGTATTTGTAACCGGCAGATAAGCCTCTGGTTGATAGTAGTCGTAATAGCTTACGAAATATTCGACCAAATTCTCTGGAAAGAACTGCTTGAACTCGGAATACAATTGTGCCGCTAATGTTTTGTTGTGACTAAGTATTAGCGTTGGCCGCTGTGTTTGTGCAATGACATTGGCAATGGTAAAAGTCTTACCGCTTCCTGTTACACCAAGCAATGTTTGATATTTTTCATTCTCATTCAGACCTTTCACCAAATCGTGAATAGCCTCGGGTTGGTCACCTCCTGGCGTGAAGTCTGTTATCAATTTGAATTGCATACGAGCGAATTTAGATTAGAAAAACTGAGGTACAAAAAAAGGCCCTAAATCGGGCCTTTTCAAGAATAACTTATATGCTATTTATTCGCCTACAACTTCGAAGTTGAACGTAGCACTTACCTCTTTGTGTAATTTAACACGAGCCTCATAAGTACCTAAGTTCTTAATGTGCTCTTCAGAGATGCTAATGCTCTTTCTGTCGATTGCAAAACCTTCTTTCGCTAGAGCCTCAGAAAGTTGAATAGTGTTGATACTACCGAAGATTTTTCCGGTGTCAGAAGCTTTGGTAACCAACTTAATGCTTACTGAAGCAATCTTCTCAGCAGTTGCTTGCGCCTCAGCCAAAATTTTCGTTTCCTTGTGAGCACGTTGCTTCAAGTTCTCTGCGTGCATTTTCAATGCTGAATCCGTTGCAGGAACTGCATATCCTCTTGGAATTAGGTAATTACGAGCATAACCAGCTTTCACTGCTACAATCTCGTCTTTAGCACCTAATTTCTCAATGTTTTCTTTTAGTATAATTTGCATGACTAGTCCTCCTTAATTTATTTCAACATGTCAGCTACGTATGGCATTAATGCCAAATGACGAGCCTTTTTAATAGCCTGAGAAACTTTACGTTGGTATTTCAACGAAGTTCCAGTAAGACGACGAGGAAGAATTTTTCCTTGCTCGTTGCATAACTTCAATAAGAAGTCACCGTCTTTGTAGTCGATGTATTTGATACCTGATTTCTTGAAACGGCAATACTTTGCTTGCTTGGTTTCAATATCAATTGGATTGAGGTAGCGGATTTCTGAATTATCGCTCATGGGTTCAATTTTTTAGGTTATGCCTCTTTAGAAGCGGCTTTCTTTTCTTTTAATTTGTTTCTGCGGCTTTCTGAATATTCCAAGTGGAATTTGTCCATTACAGTAGTTAAGAAGCGAATAACGCGCTCGTCGCGACGGAATTCAGTTTCTAGAACACCTATAACATCTCCAGCAGCTTCAAACTCGATTAGATAGTAGAAACCAGTTGATTTTTTCTGAATTGGGTAGGCCAATTTGCGGAGGCCCCAGTTCTCTTCGTGTTTAATCGAAGCACCTTTTGTTTTCAGAAATTTTTTGAACTTGTCTACTGTTTCCGCCGCCTGATCATCAGACAGCACGGGAGTCAAAATGAAAACAGTTTCGTAACGATTCATGATATATTGATTTTAAAATGGACGGCAAAAGTACGAAAAACTTTCAAACTTCCAAGCTTTCAGTGCAATAGCATAGAAAAAAGTTAGTCTAACTCCCAAATCCGATTCTTTTTCCGAAGGCGAAAACCAGCTAACGAATGCTTTTGCCAAAAATGAAGAACCAAATAGATGACAATGGGCGAACCAAAGGTTAGAAAAGAAAGATAGACAAATGAAAGACGTATTCTGTTTGAATTCATATCTAGCTTCTTACCTAAAGCTTCGCAAACCCCAAAAAATCTGAGTTCACAAAAATCAAATAAGGACTTCATAAAATTCATTTCGTTTCAGTTTTTCAGCACCTAGAGCGCAATTTAAGCATTTTCTAGGTTCGCAGTACATTCCGTACAAATGAATGAGCCCTTGAGATTCTAAGGCATTGGTTCCGACAACGTCGTGAATTTTCCACAAACGCGTAATTCGATTGTCTTCAAGCGGAACTAGTTCCAGCAACTCGAGCGCTCTTTCTGCATAAGACTCATCCATTTTCCTTTCGTGAAGAAAAAACAGCAATGGCGCAAACACATTAACAGCCAAATGAGCGAACAACGGATTCATTCTTCCTTTTTTATATAACTCTAATTTCCACTCCTTCATTTCGGCTTTATTAAAAATCATATTCCACCAAAGTGAGATTTGAGGAAGTTCATCGGCCAATTGCTCAATGCGAACTTTATTGTTTCTTCTCGGGCGTATTTTTCCCGTATTGAGCGCTTGAGGAGCTAAGGCATTCCATTGATTGGCTTCAATGAGGGCTGAAGCCTTTTTCCAAACAACCGCTTTCGAGCGCGCTGTTTCGAATCCAAACATCTGCAGCAACACTGCTTTTAACAATTCAGGTTCATCTATCAATCTGAGCGAATTGCGGAAAGTAAATCGCGTCGCCACATTTTCAAATAACTCTCCATTCAATCCAAACCCAAAGGCTCGAAAAAACTTTTCGTAAAACAACTGCAAAAGATCTCCGTTCAGTTCCGATGATCTGCTGCGCCACTCGGAAACTCTTTTTTCTAAACGCTCTACCGCCATTCGGTTGATCCAATTTATTCGAACAACACTGCGCAAGTCTCCGAAATTACCACCACAAGGAATGTGGTCCTGAATGTTTTTCCATTGTTGAACCGTTTCCCATTGACCCGGTATGATGTAATTTTTTAATTCTAGGGTAGGAACGTTG
Source organism: uncultured Bacteroidota bacterium (assembly GCA_903932685.1). Lineage (GTDB taxonomy): Bacteria > Bacteroidota > Bacteroidia > Flavobacteriales_D > Sanyastnellaceae > CAIZGX01. The sequence goes on from CAIZGX010000048.1 coordinate 34,837, forward strand.
ACTGGAACTTGCTGGTCCATTTCGTAAACAACATGCAGAATTACATTGTCATATCTCGGATCACCCGTGTGACCGTGAAGCAACCAATCCGATGATTTCAAATGAAGTTCTACCGGGCCGCACCAGAGGACGTCTCCGATTTGAACCCGCGCATCCATGAAATCTGGTCCCGCATGTCGGTTTAAAAAACCCGCGTATTCAACCTGTACAACATTGCCATCTGTTGTTGTCAAAGGCAGTTGGGAGAACGACTGTGTTCGCCAAACGAAATGTAAAAATTCTTCTTTCATGATTCGAATTTCTGATGACTATTCCAGAAAGTCAAGAAATGCTTATGCCATAAAAACGCTGTGTACCCTGATTTTACTTATCTTTATAACGCATAAACTTTTCAAATGAAACACCTATACCTTTTTCTTTTCCTTGCTTTATCCATTCATTCGGTTGCACAGCCAGGGGATACCACAATTGTTCAAACCTATACGTTTGAAGCACAAAACAATCCTGCAACCGGCTACGACTCGCCTGGAAGAAGGTGGTTTCAATTCCCTGCTTCGGACAATGGTGTGAATTACCAAAAGGTCTTGATGTATCACACTTTGAAATGTTTTAGCGACGGAACAGCAGGGGGATTAGGTTTTCCATGCGGCGAGTGGGACTACTTGTCGTACAACTACCTTTTCGAGCACACAGGAGCGCTTGACTCTACCCTTCAACAACATCCGCATTACCTCATCAACAATCAGAATTTCAGCATGGCTGCAATTCGCTCTGCCGCTCCCTATGATATTTTTCAGACGGAACAAATCACTTCAACATTAAACAATCCCGGAGATGCACTTTCGTATAGCGTTGGCAGCAATGGTCAATCATCGAACGCACCTTTCGCCAGTGATGCAAGCGCTCGCTACCAATGGCTCTATTCTTCAACAGAACTTGCTAGCGCTGGTGTTCAAGCTGGAAATATTTGGCAAATCGGTTTCGATTTAACAGGCGACGCAGGCAATTATCAAAATTTAAGAATTCGATTGAAGCAAACCACTTCAAGCACGTTGACCGCTTTGGACAACAGCGCGATGAGTACCTACTACTTAAGCAATACAGATGTAAACCAAAATGGAACTTTCTACTTAACCTTGAACTCCCCTTTCGCATGGGACGGAACAAGTAACATTCTTGTTGAAGTGTCGTACGACGGAAACCCTTCAGGGTTAGGCATTGCTGCATTGGGCGAAGCTTCCAACCTCAACGCAATGGCGTCCATTGGAAATAACAAATTCGTTCGATTCGATGGTAACGATGAAATTCGTATTCCCGCTTCAGCGTTCGCATCCATATCTACCGAAGTAACCATTGCCTTTTGGTTACGCGGAGACGCGAATGCACAGCCAGAAAACGGAACAACCTTCGAAGCAAAAAACAGCAGTAACAATCGTGTACTAAACGCACACTTACCTTGGAGCAACAGCCGTGTGTATTGGGACGCAGGAAATTCAGGAGGAAGTTATGACCGTATCGATAAGGCCGCTAATCCCGCAGATTATGAAGGCGTTTGGAACCACTGGGCTTTCACTAAAAACACGGTGACGGGAGAAATGAAGGCATACCTGAACGGAGTTCTTTGGCACAGCGGAACAGGTAAAGTTTTTCCTATGAGCAACATTACCCAATTCAGCATTGGTGCTGCTTCCACTTGGAGTAATTTCTATCGCGGTGACATCGACGACTTCAGTGTTTTCTCAAGCGAGTTGAACGATATTGAAATTCAAAACATTTATGTCGGTGGGCCAAACGATCCTTCACTATTGGTGCAATACAACTTCAACAACGATAGCAACGGC
>CAIZGX010000049.1 GCA_903932685.1 uncultured Bacteroidota bacterium
CTTCCGCAGGACCTTTCGCAGAATCTTGAAACCGGTGCTTCGCAAGACCTTCCGCAGGACCTTTCAAAGAATCTTGCTTGCACCTTTCAAAGAACTAAATGATTTAAATCAAGACTTTTCGTCGTGAAACTCAAGAGCTGTCTGTCTTTTAGACACTTAAATCAGTATTCATTCGGAAAATAATTCCGAATTTGCTAATCGGCTAGGCTATTGAAAGCTCCGCGATAATAATTTAATTTTTTAAAATGAACTTCGAACAATTCACACTTAAAGCTCAACAAAGCGTTCAACGCGCGCAGCAACTTGCAATGAGCATGGGCCACGGCAGCATAGAGGGATTGCATCTTTTGAAAGGAATACTAGAAGAAGACGATCGTATTCTTCCATTTATATTGAAAAAATTCAACACTACGGTTGAAGTGGTTAGCAATTCGGTTCAACTTGAATTGCAAAAACTTCCGAAGGTTACCGGCGGTGAAATTAATTTAAGTCGAAATGCAACCGACATGCTTCAGCGTGCAAGCGCCGAAGCCCGAAACATGAAAGACGACTTCGTTACCGTGGAGCATTTGCTCTTGGGAATGATGGACACGAAAGACGCCTCCGCGCAACTGCTCAAAGATCGCGGGGTGAACAGCAAAGACTTGAAGGAATTGCTTCTCGATATGCGCAAAGGACAACGTGCAACGTCCTCCACTCAAGAACAAACGTTTCAATCGTTGGAGAAATACGCGAAGAATTTAAACAAGCTCGCACAAGACGGAAAGCTCGATCCTGTAATTGGCCGCGATGAAGAAATTCGTCGTGTGCTACAAATTCTTTCACGCCGCACTAAAAACAATCCAATTTTAATTGGCGAACCTGGCGTGGGTAAAACAGCCATTGCAGAAGGTATTGCGCATCGCATTATAAATAAAGACGTTCCTGAAAACCTTATAGATAAAACCGTCTACAGCCTAGACATGAGCGCGCTTGTAGCAGGTGCGAAATACAAAGGCGAATTCGAAGAACGATTGAAATCGGTCGTGAAGGAAGTGCAAGAAAGCGATGGACAACTCATTCTTTTCATCGATGAAATTCATACGCTCGTTGGCGCAGGCGGCGGTGAAGGCGCTATGGATGCGGCGAATATTTTGAAGCCTGCCTTAGCTCGCGGAGAACTTCGAGCCATTGGCGCAACTACGCTCAATGAATATCAGAAGTACATTGAAAAAGACAAAGCGCTAGAGCGTCGCTTCCAACAGGTGATGGTGAACGAACCCAGCAGAGAAGATGCTATTTCTATTCTTCGCGGATTGAAAGAAAAATACGAATCGCACCACAAGGTTCAGATAAAAGACGACGCAATCATTGCTGCTGTAGACTTTTCCATTCGATATATCAGCGATCGTTTCCTTCCAGACAAAGCCATTGATTTAATTGACGAAGCCGCTTCGCGTTTGCGCATGGAAATAAATTCGAAGCCTGTTGAACTCGATGAAATTGAACGTAAAATTCTTCAACTTGAAATTGAAAGAGAAGCCATTAAGCGCGAAAACAATGTGACGCGTCTAAATGAAATTGGCGAAGAGATAGCTAATCTTCAAGAAGAACGCAACGGATTATACGGACAATGGAAAGCAGAGAAAGATGTGGTAGAGCGCATTCAGCAAGCGAAGAAAGATATTGAACACTTCAAGGTGCAAGCGGAACAAGCCGAGCGCGAAGGAAACTTCGGTTTGGTGGCAGAACTTCGTTACGGAAAAATTCGTGAGAAAGAGCAAGCCATTGAAGTCGATCGCGAAGAACTTCAAAAACTTCAAACCAACACCAAAATGGTAAAGGAAGAAGTTGATCCGGAAGAAATTGCCGACGTGGTTGCGGCTTGGACAGGCATTCCTGTTTCGCGCATGATGGAAAGCGAGCGCGAAAAATTATTGCGCATGGAAGAGGAGTTGCACAAGCGCGTCGTTGGACAACAAGAAGCCATTGCCGCAGTGAGCGATGCGGTGAGAAGAAACAGATCTGGATTAAGCGATGAAAAGCGTCCGATTGGATCCTTCATTTTCTTGGGCACAACAGGTGTTGGAAAAACAGAATTAGCGAAGGCGTTGAGCGAATATTTATTCAACGATGAAAACGCCATGACGCGCATAGACATGAGCGAGTTTCAAGAGAAGCACAGCGTGTCTCGCCTGGTAGGAGCGCCTCCTGGCTATGTTGGATACGATGAGGGCGGACAGTTGACCGAAGCCGTTCGAAGAAAACCATACTCCGTTGTGTTACTCGATGAAATTGAAAAGGCACATCCCGATGTGTTCAATATTCTACTTCAAGTTTTAGATGACGGAAGGTTAACAGACAACAAAGGACGCGTTGCGAATTTCAAGAATACGATTGTGATTATGACCAGTAATATTGGCTCCCACATTATTCAAGAAAACTACAATCACGTTGACGATAAAACCAACTTGACTTCACTCTTCGAAAAAACGAAAGAAGAAGTGATGGAAGTGGTGAAGAAGTCACTTCGACCTGAATTCTTAAATCGCATAGACGAAGTGATTATGTTCCCACCGCTTTTAAGAAAAGAAGTGCGGGAGATTGTAACCATTCAATTGCACATTTTAGCGCAGCGTCTTAGAAAAAATGACATTGTCTTGAAGGTATCTCCAGAAGCTTTGGAATGGCTCAGCCAAAAAGGCTATGACCCGCAATTCGGAGCGCGTCCTGTTAAGCGTGTGTTACAGAAAGACGTCTTGAATATACTTTCGAAACATTTACTTGCCGGAACTATAGATAAAACTGCCCCGGTGGTATTGGATATGTTTGAAGGAACACTCGTCTTCCGAAAAGAAATTGAAGGTGAAAAAATAGACGAAGCCTAAGTCCGTAGTGCACGAATTTGAAGTAAATTCGTGCACCATGGATTCAACAGCTAAACAGAAAAATTCAAGATTAAGAAAAGTCTTCAATACAGAGCAGAAAATGTATGCGCTGTATGGAGGACTTTTTGGTTTAATGTTTCCAATTATTGGAACAATCGTAGAATGCTACATTCAGAATATGGGATTCAATTGTTCTCAATTACTCGTGTGTCAAGCCAGCACACCCATGTTATGGATTATAGATATAGCACCTATTGTTCTTGCCGTTTTCTCTTCATTCGCTGGACAACAGATGGATCGCGTTCGCCAAACGAACGACGAGCTCAATGTTCGTTACGACCAAATGGTTTCTTTGCGCGAAATTGCAGATACGGCCAACGCATCGAAAAGCGAATTTTTAGCGAACATGTCGCACGAAATTCGCACCCCAATGAACGCAATCATTGGTATGAATTATTTGTTGAAGAAAACAACGCTTACGGAAAAGCAAGCAGACTATGTTCAGAAGGTAGAAACCTCGGCGAAAAATCTTTTGCGCATCATTGACGACATTCTTGACTTCTCGAAAATTGAAGCTGGAAAGCTTACACTCGAAAGCACCCATTTGTATTTGGAAGAATTAGTTTCTGACGTTGCAGATGCCGTGAACGTTAAACTGCAAAAGAAAAACAACGTTGAATTGGTTACGCACATCGACCCGAATATTCCTCCCGTAATTCTTGGGGATTCTGTTCGCTTACGTCAAGTGTTATTAAACCTTACAGACAACGCAGCCAAATTCACCGAAGAAGGCGAAGTGCATTTGTTCGCGAAAGTGGTAACGAAACTTCCATACGGAATCATCATTCGATTTGCTGTTAAAGACAGCGGAATAGGAATGACCGAAGAGCAAGTCAATAAATTATTCCAACCCTTTCAACAAGCCGATTTATCTACTACGCGAAAATTCGGTGGTACCGGATTGGGTCTCGCTATTTGTAAAAAAATAGTGGAGATGATGGACGGTGAGTTAACCGTTACCAGTGAAGACGGTGTTGGTTCTGAATTTTCATTCAATGCGTTTTTCTCGCTTTCAAACGAAGAGGCCAATAGTATTACGAAAGTTGAATCAATAGCTGGAATGCGCGCGCTTCTTGTAGATGATTCTGACAGTGCTCGAATCGTTTTGGAAGAGATGTTGTCGTCATTCGGATTTGAAGTTATGATGACTGACAATGCAAAAGAAGCCATTGAAATTTTCGAAAAAGAAAATGCCGCTAACCGCCCTTTCTCACTCATGGTTGTCGATTGGCGCATGCCAGGTATGGACGGATTGCAGTTGGTTGCTGAACTTCGAAAAAAAGATGGACAGCCCGTTCCTTCAGTGCTTATGGTAACCGCATTCGGTGTTGATACGGTTCGTCAGGCCGCTAAAGAAAAACTCATTGACGGATTCTTATTGAAGCCTATCAATCCGTCTATTCTTTACGATACGATTAATAGCATTTTGCACTTGGGTGAAAAGCGCGTCTTAGACAAATCGAAGGATATTGATGTTATCGAAAACTACCGCGCGGCATTGCAAGACTCGAAAGTATTGTTAGTGGAAGACAACGACATTAATCTTGAACTCGCGATTGAGCTTCTGCGCGACGTGGGTATTGAACCTGATTTTGCACGCAACGGAAGAGAGGGTTGGGAAAAAGTGAAAGAGAACACGTATGACTGCGTGCTCATGGACATTCAGATGCCAGAGATGGACGGTCTTACAGCTACGCGTAAAATTCGTGAAGAGGAGCGCTTCAATTCGTTGCCTATTCTTGCCATGACGGCTCACGCTATGAAAGGTGAACGCGAAAAAAGTTTGTCGGCCGGAATGAATGATCACATTACGAAGCCCATTGATCCGCACATTCTCTACAACGCCTTAATCAAATACATCAAAGGTGAAGCCACTGCAAATTCTGTAGCTGATTTTGCTGAGAAAAACGCAACAGCCGATGGTGACGCTCCATTTCAAATTGAAGGAGTAGATGTGGTGAACGGATTGAAACGTGTTGCGGGAAAACAAGATTTGTATTTCAAATTATTGAAAACCTTCGTTGACAATTACACGGGTGTAACAGCGAAAGCACAAAAAATGGTTGTTGAAAAAAATGTTCCCGAACTGGCTGCATTGTTACATACCATTGCTGGAGTAGCTGGAAACATTGGCATTACAGAACTGTACGAACTGGCGCACCCCGTTTCAAGCGAATTAAAGAATGTTTCGCAAGAAGCCAATCCAACGTTGAATAGCACACACTTGCAAAAGACCATTGCTGTTTTCACCAAGCTTGAAAAGCAGCTTCCAATCATTGAAAAATTCGTTAAAGCGAATGCGAAAACTGTTGCAGCCACAACAGAAGTTTCAGATGATGAATTGAATAAAAGACTCACTGCGCTCGCGAAAGCGATTGAAGACAACGACATGCAAGCGGGTGAACTGTGTGAAGAGATGATTGCAAAATTCACGTTGAGTGAAGACATGAAATCGAAATTAACAGGCATACAAAAAGCGCTGAACGAATTTGAATTCGATGCAGCTTTAGAAATTTTGAAGAAATAATCAAACGATATTTTAATTGGAAAACGTAGAACAAAAACCTTTAATCTTAGCCGTAGACGATTCGGTAGAAAATCTTCAAGTGCTATCTGCCTTGTTGAAAGATCACTACCGCGTAAAGATTGCAAAGAGTGGAGAAAAGGCATTAGAAATTGCTCAGCAAGAACAACAGCCAGATCTTATTCTTTTGGACATTGTTATGCCCGAGATGGACGGATTCACGGCTTGCGAAAAGCTGAAGAGCAATCCGATGACACAAAAAATTCCGGTAATCTTTTTAACTGCTTTGAATGAAGTAGCCGATGAGACTCGCGGATTCAAAGTGGGTGGTGCCGATTTTATTATTAAGCCCTTCAACCCGGATATTGTTATGGCGCGCATTAGCACGCACATAGCACTTCAAGCAGAGCGAAGAAAATCAGAATCACTCTTGCGTATTCTACTTCCTGAAAGAGTTATTTCCGATTTAATGCAAAAAGGAAAACACATACCCGAGATTCACAAAAACGTAAGTATTCTGTTTTGCGATTTCGTTGGATTCACCACCATTACTGCTACGCTAACTCCAGAATTTCTGATTGAAGAATTGTCTGAAATTTTCAGTGAGTTCGATGAGATTTGTTCACGCAACAATGGCATGCGCATTAAGACCATTGGCGACGCTTACATGGCAACAACAGGTATTGGAACAGACACGACAGATCACGCGAAAGAAATGGTTGTCATAGCGCATGAGTTCATTGAGTACCTTGAAAAAAGAAATGAAGTTTCAAAGCAGGCGTGGACGTGTAGAATTGGCGTTCACAGTGGTGATATCATTGCTGGTATTGTTGGGAAATCGCGTTTCATTTATGATATTCTTGGTGACAACGTAAACATAGCAGCTCGAGTGGAAAGTAACGGAACGCCGATGAAAGTGACCATTACCCATGCAACGAAATCTCTTATCCCAAGTGGATTTCAATATGAATCGAAAGGAAATGTAATGTTGAAGGGAAAAGGTGAAATGGAGTTATTTCTAGCTGAAAAAGCTTTTTAACTTTTTTGGGCAACACGCAAGCGAACTTCGTTTAAGTTCTGCTCCTTTTTCATATTTCTTCGTGTTTGATTCGAACGTGTGTGGTAGCTGTGGGCTTCTAAAAATTTCACTTGCAGATTGTCCCATGTAATACGGTCACTCATTTCTCCACAGGCCGACATTTCGAGAAATAAATTTTCGCCTATTAAATCAAAATCTTCTCTTCCCAAATAATCTAAATCGGCATCACACAGAATTCGTTCCAAGTGATTCAATGGGTTCTGCGGCATGCGCGTTGCGCGAATGCAACCGGCAATAATATCGCAATCCTCGAGGGTCAAGGTGCTCAATCCTCCTATGTTCTGAAAAAAGTCGACACTCGCTTGTTCATGCCCTGTGCGAACTTCTAAGAACCCTGTATCGTGGAACAAGGCCGCAATTTTAAGAATTTCTAATTCGCGCAGAGAAATGCCCTCAAGTTTACCAATTGTTTGTGACTGCTCAATTACATCAAGCGTATGACGAACATCATGATAGTAATAATGTTTATTCAGCCCGTCTTTTAAGCGCTGAAGCACCGGTTCAAGGTGTTGCAAATAGAAGGCACTTAATTCTGTCATCAGGCAAATTATTAATGTAAATTTCGTGAAATAAAACCAAGACTAAGATGAATATTCTTTATTACTTTTGAACCACCGAATATGAAAAACATTAATCGCATTCTTATTCCCTTTGATTTAAGGGAAGATAGCTATAACGCCATTTTGCACGCAGAGTTCATTGCTCGTAGTGCGAATTCTGAAATTGTCTTACTTCATTTGGTGAAGAGCGCGAGCGATATTCCCTTTGCGCAGAATGAATTAAACAAGTGGGCCGATCGCATTCGCGAATCGTTTGAAGGGACAGTGAAAACCATTGTTGAAGAGGGTGATCTTTCTTCTACTGTTGATGAAATAGCTAAACTTCAAAACTGTGGACTTGTTGTAATGCCAACGCACGGAATGCGCGGTATGCAGCGTATTACTGGAAGCCTTGCTTTGAAAGTTGTTTCCGAATCAACAACCCCCTTTATTGTAGTTCAGCAAAGACCTATTCGTCCAGAAGGATATAAGAAAATGGTAATTCCAGTGACGTTTCGTCAGCAGTTGTTGGAAGAGGCAAGCTTCTTTTCAGAAATGGCGAAATTGTTTAATAGCGAAGTTTATTTTATTGCTCAACAGGTGGCTAGCGGCAACGATGAGGAACTTCTTTCAAAAGTTGAAGAGATATTCAGCCTTGCGAACATCCCCTTCAGCATGCACATTGAAAATGACCAGAGGCCATTTGCAAAATCTGTCGTGTCATACGCTGCAACCGTTGATGCCGATTTAATTTGCGCTGTAAATTTCTCTTTTGAATACTTGTATACGCTCTTCCCACGCACGGAAGAAGAAGGTTTAATCTACAACGAGGCTCAAATTCCGGTATTGTTGATAACGCCAGAGCAGCAAGATGATTCTGTTTATTACATACCCATGTGGCACTAAAAAATTAATTGACATGTCTAAAATTATTGTCCTTTCAGATTTCTCAAGCACTTCCGATGTAGCTGGGAATTACGCGTGTGAAATATCAAAAACACTAAAAACTCCTGTTGAAATTCTTCATATTGTTAAAGACAAGTCTGGGGAATCTTCAGCTTTGGAACAGTTGAACAAACAAATCGCGAAGTTCAATGAAAACACAGGCGTTACTGCAGTGCCTGTCATTCAGTTTGGAAATATTTTCGATGTCATTCCGAAAGTAACAGAAGAGCTTACAGGAGAGCTAGTAGTTATGGGAACGCACGGTATGCGTGGCATGCAGTTTATTACAGGCAGCAATGCCCTTAGAGTTATTACAGATTCTGACGCACAGTTTATTGTAGTTCAAGAAAACACCACGCAGACTGCGAATATTAAAAAGATTCTGGTTCCATTGGACTTACATAAGGAAACGAAACAGAAGATTAAATTCGCAAGTGAACTCGCTGCAAAGTTCAACGCAGAGGTTCATATTATATGCCCGAAAGAATCTGATGAGTTCTTAAATAACCAGGTGAAGCGTAACATGAGTTATGCTGAAGGGTATTTCAATGAGCGTGGCATTGCATGTAAAACGAAAGTAACGGAGGAAGGAAGTTCTGGATTTGTTAAGGAGATTATAAAATACGGTCAGTACGCTGAGATTGATTTGATCTGCATCTTAAATTTTGCCGGTGAGCGATTGATTCATGCTTTTGGCGCTGATGCCGAGCAGAAAATTATTACCAACGAGGCTGGAATACCGGCCATGGTTATTAATCCGATTAGCGCGAACGTTGATTCACGTAGCATCTTCGCGCAATAGGTTAAAAAAGATTTTGTCAGAAGTCTTGTTAATTCAAAAAGAGCTGTATATTTGCACCCCCTTAGGGTGCTAAAGAGCATTTCGGGGTGTAGCGTAGCCCGGTATCGCGCCTGCTTTGGGAGCAGGAGGTCGTAGGTTCGAATCCTGCCACCCCGACAAAGAAAAGACAACTCGGTTGTCTTTCTTTTTTTACAGATGAATGATCTCGTAGCTCAGTTGGATAGAGCATCTGCCTTCTAAGCAGACGGCCAGGGGTTCGAATCCCTTCGGGATCACGAAGAGACAAAAAAGTCCTCAACGCAAGTTGGGGACTTTTTGTTTGGTGGAATTCGGCCAAGTTTACTTGAGGTCGAATGAAGACAAACAAAAAACAGGAATGAAATTCCTGAACTTTTTTGTCTCGGAATTCGGAGCCAAAGGGAACTGCAATCCCTTCGGGATCACGAAGAGACAAAAAAGTCCTCAACGCAAGTTGGGGACTTTTTGTATTTTCCATTTTTTCGATACTTTTGAATAATCTTACTATTCTATTTATGTCGAAAATTCTTACGCTGATAATTTTCTGTGCATTCTTATTAAACGGATGCACAATAGAAAAAAAACGATACTCAAGCGGATATCACACATCTTGGCATTCATCTAAAAATCGTGAAGAAAAAAGCGATATCATTCAGAGCAATTACGATAATTTTTACCCACTCGTTTCATTCAAGGAAATTGAAAAAAATAATTTGAAGGAAACAACGGTGATTAATTCTTCGTCAAACACGAGCGCTAAAAAAAACAAATCTCCCAAAAAAAAACATGCTATACGTAAACTTCAAAATACTGAACTAGACAGTATTCCGAAAGATTCCATAAATTCAGCGACTACAGAAAATATTCAACGCTCTGAACTAGCAGAAAAATTCCTAAATGACGAAAAAAAATTAAGTTTCTGGCAGTTGGTTTTTGGTTTGAGTTCAACGGCTGGGGCTGCCGGAATTTCGATTTTCTATTATCTTGAAAACGTTCTATCCTCACTATTAATAGTCGGTGGAGGGCTTGGCATGCTCGTCTCAATAATTCTCGTTTTTATATTCCTTGCCCGCAGAAGCAACATCAAGCATGAATATAGACAAGCCCTGAGGAGGAGTTCAATCGGAGGGCAAGCGAATAATCTAGAAAATCTAAACAAAGAGATAAAAAAACTCACGATTCAAAAAGTACTTTTCGGGCTAGGTATTCTTACGATTGTAATTCCTCCGTTTTTAATCGGAATAGCCTCCTTAATATTGTTTATTACAAAATCTAAACAACGTAAACGCCTCATTGTCGAGCGAAAACAAATGACCGGAAAATTCGTAGCGAATGACATAACAGAACAAAATGTTCAGCTTCCTAAAGATAGCGCCAGCCTGAAGGAACTTCAAATGGTGAACACGAATCGAAGAATACGAAGAAACGCCTTATTTGCAACAGCAATGTTCTTTGTTTCAATCATTGCTTACCTCATTGACGTAACAGATGTAGGTTCTTTCGGCTTCCTCATATACCCTTTTCCGCTTACGCTGCTTGGTATTTTCTTATTAACTTTAATAATCTTAGTTATAAAGAAAAAAATATTATCGAATCAGATTCAAAAAAAACGAGGCAAAAGCTAATCCAGCCAGCCTAATTCTATTAATCGATAAAGCTTATAAAATCTTCTTTCGACTTCCTCACCTTCTTAGCCTTGATTAAATAATCCTTTTCCGGATTTCTATATCCTAAGGGAAGTAGAAGAACTGACTTCAATCCTTTTTCTTCAAGAGCTAGAATGCGGTCAACTTCGGCAGGGATAAAGCCTTCCATTGGGGTCGCGTCTACTTCTTCCATTGCGGCAGCCAGCATTGCAATTCCTAAAGCAATATAGACTTGCTTGGATGTGTGCTCGAAATTCACTTCTGCAGCACGAGGAACATAACTATTCAAAATGGAATTGCGATATTTCTCCCATCCTTCACCTTGCACTCCACGAACTTCAATAACTAAATCGAACCACGCATTCACTCGGTCTGCTGTGTAAGTGTCCCACGCAGCAAAGACCAACAGGTGAGAACAATCTTCAACTTGACTCTGGTTATGCGCTGCCGGTCTCAACTCAGATTTCAATGCTGGATTTGTGATCACCAACAATTCGTAAGGCTGCAATCCGCTTGAAGACGGAGACAAACGTATCGCTTCCAATATCCTTTCAATCTTATAATCACTCACCTTTTCACCATTCATGGCCTTCACCGCATATCTCCACTGCATTGCTTCTACTGCATTCATAATCTTCTATTTTTTGTAAAGTTATTTCGAATAACACACTTCAAACAACAAACTCTTCAGCATGTTTACCGGTATTCCCAAATTTCCTTAATTTCACTTTTCGTTTACAACCTGCACCATGAGATTAAACCTAGCGCTAATGGCGTTCCTATTTTGTGTAATCGCCTTTACCTCTTGCTCGATTGAAAAACGCATCTATGAAAAAGGATATCATATTTCATGGCTGCATCCAAAACCGATGAACCCTCTGGCAGATGTTTCACAAGGTTGTTCCAAAGGTGCTTCGCAAGACCTTCCGCAGGACCTTTCGAAGAATCTTGAAACAGATGTTTCACAAGACCTTTCAGAGAATCTTGAAACAGATGTTTCACAAGACCTTTCGGAGAATCTTTCGAAGAATTTAGAATTTAATACGCCTTCAGACACCATTACGCCAACGACTAAAGAAGACGATTACTTCGGACAAAAAGAAACCAACTTACCAAATGAAAACAAAGAAGCGTTCTTTGGTCCCCCGATAAGAAAACCAAAAACGGTAGAACAACTTAAAAAAGCAATTGGAAGAGACTTCAAGCTCGTTTTAATTGCTATGATTCTCGGCGGTATTTCGGGCGGATTACTCGCCCTCATCGGACAGTCAGCTACCGGAGTTAGCGACGGATACGTTTTCCTAATGATTCTGTTCTTTTTGTCAATAGCCGGATTCATATTCTACCTCGTTCGAGGTTTACTCCGAATTTTAAAATTAACAGTGCTAAAAATATTCGGAAAGAAAGACGACGCCCCAATTAACAGAAGAGAAAAAAAACATCGCTTGAGAGAGTCTGAACATCAATACCTCAGAAGATTCGGACTGTGGTTTGGACAAAATTTGTTCAGTCCGATAGGACGATTGAAAATTCTCGGACTGCTGCTGCTAATTGCGATTCCACTGCTCGTGATTTTCAATCCGCATTAATTCGGAAAATATTCCCACACAAATTCTTGTTGAATTTCTCTGCTCGAACTGCCGAACATAATGCGGTATTTTCCTTGCTGAAACTTCCATTCATTATTCCCCATGTATTCCTGAAGTTCTTGCTGACCAACTCGGAAAATCAATTCTCTTTCTTCGTTGGGTTGAAGGAAAACTTTCTGAAATCCTTTCAACTTTTGAACGGCTTCCACGCGCTGTGAATTCGGACGTTGAACATACATCTGCACCACTTCACTTCCAGCCACTGCACCCGTGTTCTTCAATTTAATTGAAACCTCACAATACTTATTTCTACCCTCTCCTTTTTCATTGGCATTCAAGTCGGTCAATAAAAACGAAGTATAACTCTTTCCATATCCGAAAGGAAAAAGTGGCAGCCCCGTTCCATCAATGTAATCACTTCCTCTTCCGGTTGGCTCATGCCAATAACTCAATGGCAACTGTCCTTCATGACGTGGAAACGTAATTGGCAACTTCCCACTTGGATTCACCTTTCCAGATAAAACATTCGCAAGAGCATACCCCTGCTGTTCTCCTGCATACCAAATCATAACAACACCATCTACTTCATTCAACCAACGCTCCATAACAATGGCGCTTCCGCCAACTAAAACAACAACGATTGGCTTGCCTGTTTTCGCTAATTCTAAGATCAACTCCTCTTGATTTCCCGGCAGGGATAACTTACTTCTATCTTGAAACTCTCCTTCTTCAATTCCAGCAACAACAACAATTGCATCGGCTTTTTTCGATAGTGAAACAGCGCGTTGAATTTCTTCAGCCTCTGTATTCTTTCTTTTTCCAACCAAGGCCAATTGAGCGTTTCCAAAGGTTTCGCGAAATTCAATTCGAAGATTGTACGACTTTCCTTTTTCCAATTTCATAGAATGAAGCACCGAATGAAACGAAACTTTTTCCCACTGATCAATTACCAATTCATTGTTCACATACATGCGGAATCCGTCGTTACCCTTCAACCCAATGGCTTCCCAATTGTTATCGGAAGGCGTGAATACTGTTTCAAATTTCGCACTGAATTTTTCCTTTTGAATTTGCTCATCGGGCGAATAAAACGTGTAATAAAAATCCAACACACCTTTCCATTTCTTCGCCACTTCAATACCTTGAAAATTCAATTCAGAAAAATAGCGCGCTTGAATCTCTGACAAATTTCCTTCCGGAAGAATTTCTTCCTCTTCAATTCTGCGGCTGCTTCCGCGAGTGTATTCAATTCCAACATTGCCTTCGTAATGTTCCTTCATTCCATCGAAAACATTCACCAAGGAATGGCCGCTTCCGCTGTATCCGCCCAAGCGACAGTCAGTCGCGTCTTCACCCACCACTAGGATTCTTTTATAATTGGAAGAAAGCGGCAAAACATTGTTTTCATTCTTCAATAACACAATGGATTCTTCCGCTGCTTTCAAAGCAAGTTCTTGCTGAAGTTTTAAATCTATTTCATGATATTCCGCATACGGATTCTCGAACAATCCCAATTCAAACTTCACACGTAAGACGCGCGCAACAGCCGAGTCTAAGGCAGATGTACGCACTTCATTTTTCAAGAAAGGAGAAGAGAATAATTTATCGTGATGAATAGACGTTTGAAAAATGACATCCATTCCGTTTTCAATGGCCTGCTTTCCACTGGTTGGATAATCGGGCGAAGTGTTGTGCAAGACATTCGCTCCACCCACAGCGCCGGCATCTGAAATAACAACGCCGTTGAACTTCCAATTTTCTTTTAATGTATGTTGAAGGAGATCAGAATTCATGCTACAAGGAACTCCGTTAAGCGAATTGTAACTAGCCATCACGCCGCGGGCTCCTGCATCGAAACACGCACGGAAAGGTGGATAGTGAATTTCATTCAAGGCATTATCGTCGAGATGAATGGGATAGCTGTCTCTTCCGCCATCGCCCACGTTTGCAACAAAGTGTTTGGGCGTTGCAACAATGTTCTTCGATTCGAAAGCACGGACGAATGCGGCTCCGAAGAGACTTGATAAATATGGATCTTCCCCATAGGTCTCTTCCGTTCTTCCCCAACGAACATCGTTTGCAATGTTCACCACAGGAGAAAGCACCATGCGCCAACCGCGTTGGAAAGAAGCGGTAGCAATCGCATCCGAAACTTCTTCCATTAAGGCTGTATTAAAACTCGCTGCAAGGGCAATCGATTGCGGATAAGAAACACCTCCCTTCGCCACCACTCCGTGCAACGACTCACCGAAAAAGACCGCTGGAATTCCCAATCGCGTTTGGGTAACCAAATACTTTTGAATACGCAGCATCTCTGCGAGTTCACTCTCAATTGCATTTCCTTTTGAATAATCTAACATCTGCTGTCCGGCAGCCTCGTTCAGACCAGACGTATTCATTTCAATCCCGAAAATTCCATGTGTGTAGTCAGACTCTTGGAATACTCCGTCGTGCGCAATCATGAAGACTTGATAGAACTTTTCTTCAGCAGTCATGCGCGAAAGCAAATCTTTCACGCGCACTTCAACCGAAAGGTTCGAGTCTTTGTATGGTAAGATTTGCGCGTGTAATTGCAACGAAGCAAGGCAAGCAAAGAACAGTATTCGAAGATTCAAAAGTGATGTTTTCACAAATCTAAAAATTTAGTTCATCTCATTCAAAATCTGTTCGAAAACCTCTACAGGCTGAGCGCCAGAAACTGCCGACTCTCTATTGAAGACAAAGAACGGAACCCCCCGGGCACCGAACTGTTGGGCAGTATAGGCATCTTCATTCACGGCCTCTTCAAATTCATTGGAAGATAAAACACGTTGAACATCGGCTTCATTCAATCCAACAGAAACAGCAACTTGAATCAGATTTTCCTCTTCATTCAAATTCATATTGTCTGTGAAGTGTGCTTTTAAAAACGCTTCTTTTAATTCAGATCCTTTTCCTAAAGACTTCGCGAAATGCAACACACGATGTGCGTGAAAGGTATTCATCACAAATGAACTTCGAAGCTTCATGTCTAATCCCGCTTCTACAGCGATCGACTCCACACGTCCCATCATGCCGTTCACTTGCTCAATAGACATTCCCTTCTTCTCTGCTAAATGTTCCACCACCGAAGCGCCTGCATCATCGGCGGTCACGCTCGGATCTAGTTGGAAGCTCTTCCATTCAATCTCCACACTCTTTCCGGTCTTCGCAAGGGCTTGCTCTAAGTGTCGTTTACCTATGTAACAAAACGGACATACGATGTCGCTCCATATTTCTATTTTCATTGTGCAAAGCTAGTAACACATTGTTAAGGTTCTGCGAAAGGTCAGTTGCAAGGTGCGGTGCAAGTTGTTTCACAAGGTGCTTTGCAAGGACGCTTCGCGTAGCGACCTTCCAACGGACCTTTCGAAGAACCTTTCGAAGAACCTTGTGAAACACCTTGTAATTACACCTTGTGCAACACCTTGCAACTGCACCTTGTAAAACACCTATTGATCCATCTCTTTCAAAATCTGATTCACATCCTCCTCTGTCGAAGACAATTTCGTTTTACAGATTGCAATTAACTCGGAAGCGCGTTTCACCTTCTCAGATAAAATGTCTACTGTAATTTGTCCCAATTCAATTTCAGTTACAATGGCCTGCAATTCCTCGAATGCACGTGCATAGTTTACTTCTGGTTCACTCATATTTTTATTCTTTAATGGATTTTATTGTTCCGTTATACAATAGTGTTGTTATGGCTTCACCTGAATTCACTTCACTCTCATCGGTTACAGCCTTACCATTTACCAAGGTTATGCTGAATCCGCGTTTCAACACATTTCGCGGATCTAACAAACGAACACTGTTCTCCAATCCGTTTACCAACATTAGCTCCTTCGACATCCGAACGTTTATTCGGTTTTTCATTCCTTCTTGCAATTTTGAAACGGAAACACGCTCTGCCGTTATGAGTGTTCTCGCGTCGTTCGCCAAGGCCTTGGAGAGCTTTTGAATATTTCCTTTCTCGTTAGAAACGTGCTGAATTGTTTTCGTACGCAAGCCCACACGAAGCGTTTCAATCTTCGAAGTGTTCTTGACCAAAGTTGTTTCAACCACTGATCGAAACAACAACACAAAGCCATGCAATTTCGTTTTCGTTTCGGCAAGAAGACGCAACGATTTGTCTGCTATCGCTTCTTCAGCGCGTTGTACGGGTAAAGAAAAATTATGAAATTGCTGAATGAAGTAATTGCCAAGGTCTGTCGGTGTAATTAGATTTTTATAAGCGACCATATCTGCAACAGATTCATTCACGCGGTGACCAATACCCGTGAGCACAGGCAAAGGAAACTCGGCAATTACCTTGCATAGGTTGACATTGTTGTAACAAGCCAATCCAATGTCTCCGCCACCTCCCCGAACAATAACGACCGCATCGAAGTGATGGGCGACTTTCCGAATGCGATTCAATTGAAGAGAAATATCAGCCACAGCCTTATCTCCTTGAAGAAGCGAAGGAAAAAGCATGTGAAAGAACTTGTAATTCCACGAATTCTCATCCAAGACATGTGTAAAATCTTGGTATCCCTTGCTGTTCGCAACTGAGATTATAGCCAATCTCTGCGGAAGAAGGGGCAAAATCTTCTTTCTATTTAAATCGAAAAGTCCTTGCTGCTTAAGAGTATGAATGCTGTTCTGCTTTTCTTGTTCTAAATCGCCTAGGGTGTAGCTCGCATCAATTTCATGAATGGTAAGCGAAATTCCATATTTAGAATCGAATCCGACCGAGACATTCATAAGCACTTTAATTCCGTCCTTTAATGGCTCCTTCAATACTTGAATAAAATTCTGATTGATTCGCTCATAATCGTTCTTCCAAAGATTGGCTCGCATTTCCGCCACAATCACGCCGTCTTGCTTTTCCACAAGTTCCGGATAGGCATGTCCACTTTTCGGATAAAGGTTCAACTTATTCATTTCCGCCACGATCCAATAACGCCCGTCAAATGAGACTTCCAGGGCTTTTCGAATACTTTGCGTGAGTTGAAGAAGGGTGAATGTTTTTTTCGGGGCTGACATAGGAAGTGAAATTAGGACGAAAATGCACCTTCCTTTCCATTGTGGATAATTATTTGACCGTGCCAAAAATTAAATTCCCTGTTGAAATTTATTTCGAAATTTTATATGACCCTTATCATTATTGAAAATAAATATTTTTGAACAGGGGTACTCGCCCTTCATTTTTTCAACAGTTAAAAACTATTTGCCCTTTCGCGCGAGATGTCATTCTACTTTTGATGTCCAGGTTTGAAAAAATCACCCCGTTTTAATTTTTAACGCTCAAATCCTTTATTTACGGGACTTCCCGCACATACAGGAACAGCCACCGCTTTGCTTTTTTTTTCGTGCAGGAACACTGCACACCTAACAAATACTTTCGCCAAGAGACAAAAAACTATGCATCAAATCTTCATTCACGCCGAGAATTTCACGGTATTTCAAGAAAAACAAACCTGGGAAATTGGAAGATTAAATTTCCTTTATGGAGAATTAGCAACAGGGAAAAGCAGCCTATTTAAACTCCTTGAATTGTTTCCCAGTAACGATCAAGAAATGAAGGAAGTGAAACACTTCCAATCGTTCGGTCCACACGCCAATTTCGAGAATATCTTACACGACAAGAGCAAACCATTAAAGATTGGCTTTGAGGTTCGAGCTGAAATTGGTGTGTTTACTCAAACCTATGAATTCAAACCAGGCGAAAAGAAAAAGGAAGGCATCCTCTCCAATTTCAAAATCATCTTCAATGAAGAAATTGTCTTTGAATACGTCGATGGCGATGGTCAGCTGTTTACCCTTCCCACCTTGAACCTTTTCGAGGCGGCAAGAGATTTCCTGTCAAAGCAAGAAAAAGACGCACCCCTCGCGGACGATTGTCCTACACGATCTGAATTACTCATCGCCGTCTTCCGTCTCGCCGACGATTCAAATTACATTGGGAAAGTTGAGCGCGAATTCTTTCAACGAACTCCTGCCCTGAAAATGAGAAAAAAAGCTCCGAAGCAAGATACTGATTTACCCTTCGAAGATTTCTTCTTTCAACTCTTCGAAATCACTGAATTCAATGGACTCAGCGATTTTGCTGAATCACTCTCTTGGTTTATTCGTCAATGCTTCTCCACGCTGGGTCTTTACTTTCAACGAAACATACTCAACACCACGCAGAATTACAATCGCTTCGCGCCTACTGCATTCAAAAAGATAGAAGACGGCTTTAAAAAACTCGACGAATTTGAAATTTTTTCTGACGAAAAAAAAACAACTCCAATTTTTAAGGACTTCGGATTACCTAAGCCAATAAAGTCTGAAATCAATGATAGCGAAGGAAACAATTACGGCTATTCTTACCTCTTCGAATATTCGAATAAGAAACGTGTTCAATACTACCAACTAAGTTCAACGGAACAACGAAAAATCTTCCTCCTCACGCAGATTATCGCCCATCAACACATGCACTGTGAATTCGATTTTCACAATGACTGCGGTTGGATGTACATAGACAATTTAGAAAACCTCATACCTCTTGATGAGCTCAGCACCTTCATAAAAAATCTATTGAAGCATTTTCCGAAGTACCACTACTTCTTCGAAACGCGAGGCACGCACGTTGAATCGCTCACGAAAGAATTGATTCGATCGAAGAAAATTAAGAAGTCTGAAATTCGAATTTACCACTTCATTAAAAACAAAAAAAACCATACCGCCTATGTAAGTCAGCACACCATTACCAAACGAAACGAAGTCTTCCCTTCGCTCTACAACACCAATAAAATCGAGGAAAACTGGAAGAGAAAAATCCCACTTCAACTTCACTTCAACTAAAAAAACAAGGTTGTCAAAACTTTACTTAGCCTTGTTCAACACCACATCTTTGCGTAAATAATTAAACAAAATGAATAAACAAAACGCCACCCATTACCACATTGTCTTGGACAAAAGTGGAAGCATGCAATCGCATTACAAAGAAACCCTTGAAGGTTTGAATGAAAAACTTCATTCTATAAAAGCCATTCAAGAGCGCAACTTAGATCAGCCGATCTATGTCTCTCTTACACTTTTCTCAGACAGTCCTGAGCTGGTCTTCGAAAACCTGCCTGCGGCAGAACTACCCGTGCTTACGGAAAAAGATTACGTGCTAGACGGCATGACCGGATTGCTCGACGCAATAGGCACTGTAATCAACCGCATGAAGTATGCAGTAGGACGTGACCTGAAAGAAAAGAACGGAACGGTAATGATTGTCATCTTCACCGACGGAGGAGAGAACGCATCACGCATGTTCAAGTTCCCTGAAATATCTTCTTCGATTAAAGAATTGGAAGCTCCGGGTAATTGGAACTTCGCCTTCATTGGAGCAGATATAGATGCTTGGGGCGCTGCGAGCAGACTGAACATGCAACAATCACGTGTATATTCTTCCGCCAAAGATGACGTTAAGCAAACTATGAACTATGCTGCCAACGAATTGGAGCGTTCACTTCACTTCAAAAGATCTGGCAAAAATTGGGAAGGTTTTGGTGAATTATAATTATTAAATTTATCGTCATGCGAACACGGGTTCATTTATTAAAATCAGAAGAAGTAGACCAAGCTGCCTACCACGAAATTTTGCAACAGTTGCAATCGTTTTCGGGTCCGCTCGAATTTGTCTCTACAATAGATGAGCCCGTGTTTGAAGACGACCTAGGCTTCGAATTCGACAACGATGATGAGAAAGGTCGAGACACTTCTCTTTCGTTGCCTGATGAAATGCTACATCATGAAGTCAGTTACTCTATCAGCGAAATAAGCTATTCTGAAAAGGCTTATTATCACGAAGCTCCTGAGAAACTAACCCGATTAAAGTGGGAAGATATTTTCGATCGCTGCAAGTCGTTTCGTTCGAAGAATGATATTTCAGAATTTGAATTCGTCATACTTCTTACCGACAAAGGCAATGAATTCAATTGGTTTGCTGCGCCAGATCCGAAGGAAGGAAGAAATGGATTCGTTCAAACATCTGGACTCGGATTCTACTTACCTGGATTTTCTCGAGCGAGTATCGTTTATTTGATCGTTACTCATTTGCTTCGTCATCTCATGTTCTCCGACATTCGTGAGATGTCAGAAGGCGTGCACCAAACATCGGTTGGATGCATGAATGATTTTTGTGGAAACAAGAACGAGCTCATCTTAAAAATTCGAACGGCAGACTTATGCTCTGATTGTGTCAAGCGTTTGGAAGACAAAAAAGTGCATCCCCTTCTTGCCAGCCAAGTATTCGAAATCATGGAAGCCACTCGCAGCGAAATCTTGTTCAGAGATCGTTACTCTTTGTTGAAGAAACCGAGCCGCATGAGCATCACAGGACCAAATTTCAAGATTCAATTCCCCGACCTTGCTAACATTGAATTAAAACTCGATAAAATTGAAAAAACAACCTATCTGTTTTTCTTAGGCAAACCCGAAGGCGTGAAACTTAACATGCTCGATGAGCACAGAGAGGAGTTCACTGAATTGTACTTAAAGGTCAGTCCTACCTCGACAAGAGATACTGCGTCTAAGCGCATCAATGAGCGCACAGCTAATGCGAACACTCAAAAAATAAGTGAGACCATTTCGAAGATCAGAAGAAAGATTAATGAACTTCTTGGAAATGAAATGGCAGAGCACTACATCATTGCTGGTGCAAATGGTGAATTGAAGAAGATTGGCGTTGACAGGAATTTAATTTCCTTCTCGCAATAATCGATTTTTTCAATTGAAATTTTCCCTGTATTTTCACTTCATGAAATACAGAATTTGCTTTTCTATCATTTCCTGTCTCCTGCTCTTCTCATGTTCCATGGAGAAGAAATTGTATTCTTATGGATATCATGTTGAATGGTTTCATTCAAAAAAGGATGCACAAGAATTATACGAGCCGGAAGAGATTCATTCTTTACCTCTGATCAGCGCTTCAGAAAATTCCTCGATTATACTTCCCGAAGAAACCCGCTCGGTCTTGCCTATTCATGAAAATGTTTTAGAAGAAGACACCATCGTTCCTAGCAATCCAGCTAAAACAGATGAAGAATATGTTACTCCGAATTTTGTTACTGGCGGAACGCCTGAAGCGTATGACCTCGAGAACAATTTTTTAAATGAAAAAGAGAAAGCAGAACTCGACCGACGAACAAAGTATCTCATTATCTCAGCGATACTGACCATCTTCCCTCTTTATTTTTTATACATGCCTTTACTTTTTATTAATCTTCTCGTGATTAAGAAAATTCGAATGTTAGCGAAAAGAAGTCCGTATGAAAGTTACTATTTGAACAAGATAAAACAGTACTGGCGTATCATGCGCTGGCCCCTCTATGTACTTGGCATTGCCTTGCTTCTTATCTTATTTTTTCTGGCAGTTTACGGCCTATAAGCTTGAATTAAGAAAAACAAGTAAAGCCAACAACAGAAACGAAATCACATTCACCACAATTCCAATGGTGAACATGTCCTTGGCTTTTACCCATCCGGTTCCGTAGGCAATCGCATTCGGAGGAGTACTCATAGGGAACATGAAATCACAACTGGCCGCTAACGTAACTGGAATTGCCCAAGCTGCTGGTGAGATTCCATTGGCTTGAGCAAGAACACCAACGATAGGGACAAACAAGGTTACCATGGCCAAGTTGCTCATGAGAGCGGTAAGCAAGAGACCTATTCCACACAACAAAATCAGATAGGCTGTTGAACTTCCAACGTTCACAACCGACAACCACTGAGCAAGTCGCTCCAACAAACCCACTTCTTTAAAGGCAAGCGACAAAGCCAGTCCACCACCGAACATTAACAACACTCCCCAAGACAATTTCTCTGTGTCCTTCCATTCCAACAAGGCAACCGAACGATCATTCGGTTCACTTGCTGTATTCGGAATGAAAAACAAAGACAATCCGAACGCTAAAGCAATCCAGGTGTCATTGAAAGCAGGAATTTTCAATGCCGATGAAATCGGAGATTGGAAAATCCAACAGAGCACCGCTCCAGCGAAGACATACAAAACTCTGCGTTCAGTCTTCGAGATACCTCCCATCTCCTTGCGAAGCCGATGTAATTCTTCATGAGCCCCATCAATGGTCTCTTTCCGTTTAAAATGAATTTTAGAAAGAACTAAAAACACAAGAAACAAAAGTACCAACGAGAATGGAACACCAAACTTCATCCAATCTAAAAATGAAATTTCTTCACCAAACTGTTCTTTCACAATGCCTGCAGCCGCAACGTTTGGCGGAGTTCCAATTAAAGTGGCCATGCCGCCTATGCTCGCTGCATACGCAACTCCCAAAACCAACGCCCGTTTAAATTTTGCTTCGTGATTGTGAGCCGCAAGCAAATGCCCAACAGAAGCAGCTATCGGAATCAACATCATGGCAGTTGCAGTGTTGCTAATCCACATACTCAATACGTAGGACGATAA
Source organism: uncultured Bacteroidota bacterium (assembly GCA_903932685.1). Lineage (GTDB taxonomy): Bacteria > Bacteroidota > Bacteroidia > Flavobacteriales_D > Sanyastnellaceae > CAIZGX01. The sequence continues at coordinate 22,555 of CAIZGX010000049.1, forward strand.
CATGACGGCAAGTAAAATTCTCGCCTTCGCGTTACCCGCTAGATCCAACAAGCGAAAAGCGATTCGCTTATGCAATCCGTGTTTCTCAATGGCCAACGCCAATAGAAATCCTCCTAGAAACAAAAAGACAAATTTATCGGCGTAAGGGACCACTACCTTTTCCATGCTCATGACATTCGCTATTGGAAAAACCAACATCGGAACAAGCGCCGTCACCGCCATGGGTATCACTTCAGATATCCACCACCACAGCATAACTAAAACGGTAGACAAGACTACCCGTTCATTCCACGACAACCAATTCGGCAGTCCAAGTGTTATCGCGAATGCAAGAACAACAGGAAGGAATAAATTTATTTTTCGCATGGACGAATTTAGTAAAGCAACTGCTTCTTAGAAGCATTCTTCCATCCTGCTTTGTACTCTGCATCGACGAAATAGATTTTCAAATCAGCTTTGTACTCGGCATCTTCAAAATATATTTTCTTATTCGCTTTGTATTCGGCATCTACGAAAAACCAACGACCATCGTTGTTGCCAGCTTTGTATTCTGCATTCTCTTTATAGACCAACAAATCTGCCTTGTACTCCGCGTCTACCACATAAACCTTCACCTGCGCTTTGTATTCAGCATCTACTGAATAAATCTTTTGAGCACTTGCACTCATTCCAAACACGCACAATGCAAAAAGTAGAACGATCGATTTCATAAGTGTGTTTATTGTTTCAACGAAGATAAACAATGCTTTGCAAGATTCTACGAAAGATGCTTCGCAAGACGCTTCGGGAGATGTTGCACAAGACCCTACACAAGACGCCTCGCGAGACCTTTCGAAGAATCTTACGAAGTATCTTGTAACACATCTTTCGTAGAATCTTGCAAAGCATCTTTCGCAGAATCTTACAAAGTATCTTTCGAAGAACATATATTTGCCCCGTGCTAAAAAAGAATCAAATACTCGATATTAAAATAGACCGCTTTGCCTTCGGAGGCAATGGCATTGGACTATTGAAAACCGACAAAGGCGATTTTACCGTTTTTGTTGAAAACACCTTCCCTGGACAACTCGTTCGCGCGCAGGTGATAAAGCCCGACAAACGATTTGCGAATTGCAAATTAGTTGAAGTCTTAGAGAACTCTCCCGATGAAATAGACTTGCCTCACCAACGCATTCCTGGCGCACCTTACGCCGCATGGCCCATAGAGAAGCAGCACGAAGCGAAAAAGGATTCTTGTCTTCAACTCTACAAACGCATTGGGAAAATTGAGAACATAGACGAACTCTTCGACGAATACATCGACTCTCCTTCCGTTTGGAACTACCGAAACAAAATGGAATATAGCTTCAGTGCTATACGCTACGACCTTCCAACCAAAACTGAACTCGATGATTTCGGTCTAGGCTTCAAGCACAGAGGCACTTGGTGGATGGTTGAAAATCTAGATGCTGAATCAGGTCTCTTCGATGCGACATTTGAAAATAACCTGCATCGCATTCGCACCTTCTGCATAAACAGCGGACTTCCTGCCTGGCATCCACCCAAGCGCGAAGGTTTCTTCAGATACGTTGTGGTTCGAAAATCATTCACCCATGACCTTCTTCTGATTAACCTAGTTACTTCTTCGGTTGGACTAGAGCAGTTCGATCGCAATGGATTTGTCAAACTCGTTTTAGACATTTTAGGTGATCGCTGTGGTGGAATTATTCATACACTAAATGACGATACGGGAGACCGTGCTGAACCTCTAAACGGATCTTCGCATCTACTGTTCGGGAATTCAGAAATTGAAGAAATTCTATTGGGATTGAAGTTCAAAGTAAACATGAAGAGCTTCTTTCAAACCAATCCGAAAAGCGCTGAAAGACTCTATACAAAAGCAATAGATTACTGCAATCCGGCTGAAGTTCCAGATGGATATATTCTCGATCTGTTTTGTGGAACAGGAACTATAGGACAACTCATTGCGCAAAAAACGTCCCTACCGGTTGTAGGTGTTGATATTGTGGAAACGGCTATTGCAGACGCTAAGGAAAATGCAAAAGAAAACAATGTTTCTAACGTTGAATTCTTCGCTGCAGATGTAGGAAAATTCTTGTTGGAACAACCGCAATTTCAAAATCAAATCAATACGTTGGTGCTTGATCCTCCACGTGGAGGTATTTCTCCGAAGACATTACGAAAAGTAATTGGACTTGATGCGAAGCGCATCGTTTACATTTCATGCAACCCTTCTACACAAGCAAGAGATTGTGAGACACTTATACTTTCAGGATATAATTTGAAGAAAATTAGTTTCGTCGATCAGTTTCCACACACCTCTCACTTAGAGGCGGTGGCTCTGTTTGAAAAAATTTAATTTACTGCTTCGTCGTTTTCAAAGAATCCTTTGAAGCGACCTACAATACTTTCACCGAATGGTATGCGTGTCTTGCGAACGGGTGCAACTGATTCTTCCTCTTGCTGATTAACGCTATTTGTCCAATCATGCTCTTTCTCCTCTTGCATTTCCGGAGTAACAGTTTCTTCGCGATTCACTTCTTCCTCTGAAGACGCAATGCCCATAGAACTCATATAATCGGCGAAACTGCTTGTGGCAACATCTATCTCAATCGTGTCTTCAACCATTGGCGAAATAAATTCCTCTTCAACAACTTCCTCGCTCACCACTCGCTCGAAATAATCCTCTCCTACATTCTCTTCACCGGTAATAACTAAGCCAACACCGGTTGAAAGAGCTGGCGGAAGTTTTGACTCATCGGCGTAATTAATTACGTGCTCAATAGGCTTACCAATGCGACAATCCAATCCCGTGATATACTCTACCAATTGCTTAATGTGCTTCAATTGCGCGCCACCACCGGTAAGTACAATTCCTCCAATTAATTTGCGCTCATATCCACTGCGCATTATTTCGAAGTGTACCAACTCTAAAATTTCTTTCATGCGCGCCTCAATTATTCCTGAAAGCGCACCCAACGTAATCTCTTTCGGGGTTCTTCCGTTCAAGCCAGGAACAACCACTTTAGCATTCTGCGTTTCCGCAGGCAATGCAGATCCATACTGAACTTTCAGTTGCTCAGCATGCTTGCTTAAAATTTTACATCCCGATTTAATATCCTCTGTCAAAATATTTCCACCAAAAGGAATAACGGCGGTATGACGAATCAGTCCATCATGGAAAATCGCAATATCCGTTGTTCCTCCGCCAATATCTACCAATGCTACTCCTGCTTCCTTCTCTTCATCGCTCAATACAGCTGCAGAGCTCGCGATGGGCTCTAGAGTTAATTCACCCACCTCTAGACCAGCCAATTTCACGCAACGATAAATGTTTTTTATAGCTGGAAGTGAACCTGTGATGATGTGGAAATTCGCTTGTAAACGCACACCAGCCATTCCCACTGGATCTTTAATTCCGCCTTCAGTATCGACAGTATATTCTTGTGGAATAACGTGAATAATCGACTCGCCAGCTGGCACATGAATCTTGAACATATCCTCTTTCAAGGCTTGTAAATCGGCTGTGTTGATTTCCGTTTCTAAATCCTTGCGAGTATAAATTCCAGGCTGTTGAATGCTCTTGATGTGCTGACCAGCAATACCCACGTTCACGCGATGAACCTTGATTCCACATTCCATTTCTGCCTTCTGAACAGCTTCCTTAATTGAAGCAACCGTTTGGTCAATGTTCAACACTATACCGCGCTTCACACCGTCGCTCTTGCTCCGACCAATTCCAAGAATGGTCACCTTTCCGAGCGAATCTATTTTACCCACAACACAAGCAATTTTGGTTGTTCCAATATCAATTCCTACAACTAATTTTTCTTTGTTGCTCGGGGTTGGAGAGTTGTAAGTGGCGAATGTATTGTATTCCATATTCTTAAAAATTATTGAGGTTGTTGAACGGCTTGCGCCGCTGCTGGTATTAAATCGTTAGGGATGGCAATCGGAGCGTTGTTAGCCATAATCGCTAGTGTGTCTGTTGGCGCGGCAAACATCTCTGCTCCGCGCTTTTCGCAAATAACTTGATTTTCAAAATTCAAATTTATGCGACTGTATTTCTCAAGATCGGTGATATAAACTTGGGAACGGTAAAACTGAAAGAGCATTTTCGTTTTCATTTCCAAGTTATAAATACTTCCGTAATCTATAATGTGTCGGCCAATTCGCGGAATGACTTCCAGCGTTCCCATTGCTGTTAAATGAACATGCTCAGTCCAATCTTTTAAGTCGATGTTCTTCCGCACATGATTTCCAAAAACAATCAATTCATCCAAAAAAGTCAATCCTAACGTATTCTCATCGTAATAATCTTTTGTCGCTGGGTATTGCATCGCGCCCATAACTCCTTCAACCGTATAAATCGGAACATAGGCCACAGCGCGATCCAACAAATTAAACGACTGCCCCAACGTATCTACATAAAATCCGCTTCCATCACTGTTCATCACTCGGAACATCGGTGCGCGTTGCTGAATGTCGATGTTTAAAATACCATCGACTCCCATGTGAACATTGCACGATTGAATTGCCGGATGCCTATTCACGGCGACCTGAATGGCGCTTACGTCTATTTGATTCATGGGAGTTCCTTGAAGCAAACCAAAGCGACTGTGGACAATAGAATCTATTTCTTGTTTTGAAATCAACTCATCAACATTTTGTCCACGATGAATATTCACGCGCACCTCAGGAACCGGCTGCGCGCCGTGCCTCGATATCGAAAACGCCCAAAGAACTATTGCTCCAGCGCCCATTAGTACAAAGAACGCCAACACCAAAACCCTCATGAACCATGAAGATTTCTTTGTTGTATTTCCCGACTCTTTTTTCATTTTACTCGTTCTTTCATGTATACCTCCAACGAAGAAACAAGGGTGTCTATGTCACCCGCGCCTAAGGTTAAAAGCACATCAAACTGCAGTTTATTTAACAAAGTGAAGATGGCATCTTTCTCCACTAAGTATTTCTCGTCCTTTTGAATTTTATCAAATAGCCATTGTGAATCAATTCCCTCAATGGGTAATTCGCGAGCTGGATAAATAGGTAGCAAAATAGGAATGTCTAAGAGCGCTAAACTCTCTGCAAAGCCATCTGCAAAATCTCTTGTTCTTGAAAACAAGTGTGGCTGGAAAATTCCAACAATTTTTTTACCGGGAAACAATTCACGCACCGATCGAATGCATGCTGAAAGCTCTGTCGGATGATGCGCGTAGTCATCGATATAGACTCCTTGCTCGCTCTTCAAGCGGACATCAAATCGTCTAGCTACACCTTTGAAACTAGTCAGGAGATTCGGCAAATCTTGAATTGCAACTCCGGCAAGCAATGCGCAAGCCATGGCAACCACTGCATTCTCTACATTGTGTCTTCCAGGCAATCCCAAGCGAACATTTGCTAATTCACCATTTGGTGCATGAAAATCGAAAACATAAGCACCTTCTTCTACACGAATGTTCGTCGCGAAATAATCGGCTTCCGACAAGATGCTGTAGGTCAAAACTCCGGAGCGATCTGACTTCAACTCATCGTGAATATTCAACTCCTTCTTCACCACAACATTTCCATCTGCCCGAGTCTGCTTTAGGAAAAGCAAAAAACCTTCTCGAATACTTTCTTCGTTTCCATAGATATCCAAATGATCGGGATCCATAGAGGTCAATGCTGAAATCTTAGGAAACAACGTCAAGAAACTTCGATCAAATTCATCGGCCTCCACCACTGTTCTTGAGGTGTCTGAAAGCAAAACATTGCTCTTGAAGTTGGAAGAAATTCCACCTAAAAAAGCATTGCAACCTATGGTTGAATGAAGAATGTGAGCGACCAATGTCGAAGTTGTAGTCTTTCCGTGTGTTCCTCCAATGGCAATGGTTTCATCGAGTTGTGTAATGTAACCTAACAGTTCACTTCGCTTCCATATTTTAAATTCATGCTGAAGAAAATACTGCAACTGCGACGAGTCTTTTGGAACAGCAGGAGTTCGAATGATGAGTACTTTTTCCTTCGGTGTGGAATGAAGCAACTGCGGCAAAGACATCACACTGTCCTCGTACTGAACAGAAATTCCTTCCAATTCCAATTCCGTTGTTAAAGCAGTAGACGTGCGATCGTAACCCATCACATGCACTCCCTTGCGATGGAAATAACGAGCAAGTGCCGACATGCCAATGCCGCCAATACCTAAGAAATACATGACATCGCACGTTAGCTTACGCTCTTCCATACACCACTTCAATTAAGGTATCTACAATTTCTGAAGTTGCATTCGGTTTCGCGAATGCAGCGATATTTCCTTTCAATTCTAAAATTTCGTTTTCGTTTTGAAGCAACTCTGAAACGACTTCAGCCAACTTCAATTCTGCTTCATTATCACGAACCATGAGAGCAGCTTGCTTTGAAACAAGCGCCATGGCGTTCTTCGTCTGATGGTCTTCTGCCACATTTGGAGAAGGCATAAACACCACTGGCTTTCCTACGAGCGACAATTCAGAAACACTCATTGCACCTGCTCTTGAAACTATCACATCTGCCGCGGCATATACCAAAGCCATGTCTTGAATAAAATCGAACAGAAGCAATCCTGAAGTCTCATTGTACTTCGACTCTAAATTCGTTTTGTAAATCTTTCCACATTGCCAAATAACCTGAAATCCTCGCTGAATCCAAGTATTTAAAGACACCTCAACAGCATTGTTCACAGCGCGCGCGCCTAAACTTCCACCAATAATTAATATTGTTTTTTTAGTTGAATCGAAATTCAATTTCACTAATGCTTCTTCTTGAGCGTATGGCAACTTCACGAAATCTTTCCGAACCGGATTTCCAGTTAGTTGAATTTTTTCTTTCTGAAAGAAAGCATCCATGCCTTCATAAGCCACACATATCTTTTTCGCTCGCTTCGCCAATAATTTATTGGTCATACCTGCGTACGAATTCTGTTCTTGCAACACCGTTGGAACACCAGCCGTTCCTGCCGCACGAAGCGTTGGACCGCTTGCATATCCACCAAAACCTACAGCAACTTGCGGACGAAATTCTTTCACCACAGCAATCGCCTTCAACATGCTTTTCAATATTTTAATTGGAAGTAAAAAATTCGAAAGCGTCAATTTGCGTTGAAGTCCAGCAATAGGAAGTCCAACAATTTTATATCCCGCTTGAGGAACTTTTTCCATTTCCATCTTTCCTTCCGCCCCAACAAATAAAATCTCACATTCTGGAAAGCGTGATTTTATTTCGTTCGCCACTGCTATAGCAGGAAATATATGTCCGCCTGTTCCACCGGCAGACAACAAGACTTTATTTAGAATTCGATTTTCCATATAAATTAAAAAGGAGCTTCTTCTAATTCATCGGCTTGTTCTATATCGTCGTTCTCTTCATCCATCTTCGAAATACTCAATATTACTCCGAACATTATAGCAACGAAAACAATCGATGTTCCTCCCATACTCACTAGCGGCAAAGGCTGTCCCGTAGTTGGAAATAAATCCACTGCCACCCCCATGTTAATGAATGCTTGAATAGTGATGACGAGACCAAGTCCGAGCGCTGTTAATCCACCGAAATATTTCGGACTTCGAATAGAGATTCGTATGACTCGGAATAAGAAAATAACATACATCAGCATTACCAACGCTCCGCCGAGTATAGATCCATACTCTTCAATAATGAAGGCGTAGATCATATCTGAATAAGGATGCGGTAGGAAATTCCTTGAAGTCCCAGAACCGGGACCTTTCGGAATAATTCCTCCCTCGTAAATGGCATATTGTGCCAATTCAATTTGATATTTCGAATCGTCCATGGCTCCCGCCTGAACTTCTTTTCCAACCAAACGATTTTTCCAAGTGCTGTAACGCGGAAGTAATTTTTCCGGACCTAATTCTCCAACAACAATTATCAAGAGTAAAATTCCAACCACCGCTGCAATTAACTTGAACAAATGCTTCCATGGAACTCCTCCAAACACCAACATTAAAAAACACACAAACCCAATTAATGCTGCTGTAGAAAAGTTTGCCGGTAGCACCAGTCCGCATACCATGGCTATGGGTATCACGATCGGCAGGACTCCCTTCTTAAAATCGTCTAACATTTGTCGCTTTACTGTTAGCTGACGTGCGACATAAATGATTAGAACCAATTTCGCCAAATCACTCGTCTGGAAGGTCACACCAATTCCGGGTATTCGAATCCAACGATCGGCGTTGTTGATGTTCGAACCGAAGAACATCGTGAACACCAATAAGGGTATTACCACCCAAATCATGAGCTGTCCTATCCGAGAAAAAACGGTCAAAGGAAGCAGATGCGTGCCGTACATAAACGCGAGTCCGAGTCCAAGCATAAATACATGCTTAATCAAAACTCCTGCGCTGCTTCCGCCTTCTGCCTTCCACACCAAAGAAGAAACAGCACTGTATACCGCTAACACCGAAAGGGTGCACAAAAAAAGTGCAACCATCCAGATCACGCGATCTCCCTTTAGGTGTGAAAGAAATTTTTGCATGAATTACAATCCTTTTACCGCAACTTTAAATTGACGACCTCTGTCTTCGTAGTTCTCGAACAAATCGAAGGATGCACAAGCAGGAGACAACAAAACAGTGTCACCATCTTTTCCCAAATCGTAAGAAACACGAACGGCTTGCTCTGCGCTATCTGTATCAATAATAGTATCTACAATTGATCCGAAAGCTTTTCTAATTTTAGAGCTGTCCTTTGTTAGGCAAACAATTGCTTTCACTTTAGACTTCACCAATTCCGCCAATTCAGAATAGTCGTTTCCTTTGTCTGTTCCACCAGCAATCCAAATGATAGGCTTGTCAACAGATTCCAATGCATACCAAGTTGAGTTAATGTTTGTAGCCTTGCTGTCGTTAATGAAACGAATACCATGAATACTAGCAACAAACTCCAAGCGGTGCTCAATGTTTTCGAAATTCATTAAACTGTCGCGAACAGCCTCTTTTCTCAACTCTAAAAAGCGAGCTGCTGCTCCGGCTGCCATACTGTTCTGCAAATTGTGTTTGCCTTGCAATGCTAGTTCTGTAATTTTCATAGTAAATAAATTATGGTTTGTGTTTAGGTTGAAATTTGATTCGTCGCAATAGCCACCTTGCTCGTAAGTCTTTCCAGGCTGAATTGAAATTGGAAATAGGGTGGCGTTCAATACATGGCGTGCCATAGTCTCTGCAGTAATAGCATCGTCAGCATTGAAAATGAGAACATCGTTAGATGTTTGATTTTGCGCAATGCGAAGTTTCGCATCGGCGTATTTACTTAAATCGTAATCGTAACGATCTAAGTGATCTGGTGTAATGTTCGTTAGAATAGCAATGTCGGCTTTGAACGAATACATATTGTCCAATTGAAAACTGCTTACTTCCAACACATAAAAATCGAAGTTCTCTTCAGCCACTTGTCTAGCGAAGCTCTTCCCAACATTTCCGCCAAGACCTACATTCAGTCCAGCATTTTTCAAAATGTGATACGTCAACAAAGTGGTCGTTGTCTTCCCGTTGCTACCTGTAATAGCAATGAGTTTCGCCTTTGTGTAACGGTATGCGAATTCCAATTCCGATAACACAGGAATGTTTTTTTCGTGCAGCGCAACAATCAACTTTGCCGAGTTCGGAATACCCGGGCTCTTCACAACTTCGTCTGCATTCAGAATTAATTCTTCGGTATGTGTTCCTTCTTCGAAAGCAACGCCGTGCGCATTCAATTCAGCTTTGTATTTGTCTTTCAACAATCCCTTATCGGAAAGGAATACATCATACCCCATTTTCTTAGCAAGCACTGCTGTGCCCGCTCCGCTTTCGCCTCCGCCTAGAATGACCAGTCGCTTACTCATTATCTTACTTTTAAAGTGATGATGGTTAATACCGCTAGCATAATTCCGATGATCCAAAAGCGAGAAACAATTTTCGCTTCGTGCATTCCTTTGCGTTGGTAGTGGTGATGAAGTGGTGACATTAAGAAAATGCGACGTCCTTCACCATACTTTTTTCTTGTGTACTTGAAGTACCCAACTTGAATCATTACGCTCAAGTTTTCCACTAAGAATATTCCGCATAGAACTGGAATAAGAAGTTCTTTTCGAATGGCTATTGAAAACGTTGCAATAATTCCACCGAGCGCTAAACTTCCTGTATCGCCCATGAACACTTGCGCTGGGAAACTGTTGTACCATAGGAATCCTACACAAGCTCCTACAAACGCAGCAATGAATACCGTAAGTTCACCGCTATGCGGGATGTACATCACGTTCAAGTAATCTGCAAAAATGTAGTTACCTGAAACGTAAGCGAAGATGGCCAACGTAATACCAATGATTGCGCTTGTTCCTGTTGCTAACCCATCAATACCATCTGTAATATTTGCACCATTCGAAACTGCTGTTACAATGAATATGACAATTAGTGCAAACACTCCCCACAACACCCATGGACTTTCCATACTGTCTGGAACCAACCAAGCATAGTCAAATTCGTTGCCTTTGATGAAGGGAATAGTTGTCTTTAAACTCTTCTCTTCCTCCCATTGCATAGCCTGTTCTTCGGTTGTTGCATTCTGAATTTGAACATCAGAAACTTTCTCTTTAATGGTCACAGACGGATTCCAATAAAGCATACTCGCTACAATAATTCCCACTCCTATTTGCCCGACAATTTTGCTCTTCCCAGCAAGTCCTTCTTTGTTCTTTTTAAAGACCTTGATGTAGTCGTCTAAGAATCCGATGAGCCCCAACCAAATGGTTGCAATGATCATGGTTTGAATGTAAATGTTGGTTAGATCAGCTAGCAACAAAGTCGGAACCAGAATCGCAGCAAGAATAATAAGTCCACCCATAGTCGGTGTTCCGGCCTTTTGCATTTGTCCGTCCAATCCCAAATCACGAATGGTCTCACCCACCTGCTTCTTGCGAAGAATACGAATCAGGTTTTTTCCAAAAACCATAGATATGGTTAATGAGATAAGAATGCTCAGGGCAGCGCGAAACGATAAGTAGTGAAACAACCCTGATCCAGGGAAGTGCATATGCTTATCGAGGTATTCAAATAGGTGATACAACATACTTAGTTCGTTTGAAAGAGTTCTGTTATAATTTTTAAATCATCAAAGGGATGTTTCACTCCACTGATCTCTTGGTATTTCTCGTGTCCTTTTCCCGCGATAAGAATGATATCACCAGGCTTTGCAAGTGAACACGCCACTTCAATAGCTTCGCGACGATCGGTTACTGACAATACTTTTTTCTTTTGAATCGGATCAAGACCTGCAACCATCTCTTGAATAATACTCTTCGGATCTTCGCTGCGTGGATTGTCACTTGTGACAATTACTCGATCGCTTTTATTCGCAGCGATAGAGGCCATTATCGGACGCTTCGCGCGATCGCGATCACCGCCGCAGCCAACCACTGAAATAATTTCTTCTTGTCCACGAACAGACTGAATCGTATTCAAAACATTTTCCAAAGCATCTGGCGTATGCGCGTAATCCACAATGGCAATAGTGCCGTCTTGCTTGCGTATGTATTGAAAGCGGCCTTCGGGTGCGCCCAATGCAGAAAGATGAACAAGCACGGTAGTTGGGTCTGTTCCTAGCTCAACAGCCGCGGCAAAAACAGCAGTCAAATTGTAGGCATTGAATTCGCCAATTAATGGAGAGTGCAATTCAAATCGATCAATGTTAATCTGAAGTCCTTCAAGCGTATTCTCAACTAACTTGGCTTTATAGTCAGCCATGGTGTGCAACGCGTAGGTGCGAATGCGCGCTTTGCATGCTGAAACTAACGCATCGTGATAGCGATCATCTGCGTTCACAACCGCGTAAGCGTTCGCGCCCAATTGATCGAATAAAATCTTCTTCGCTTTTATGTATTCATTCATTGAACCGTGATAGTCCAAATGATCATGCGATAGATTCGTGAAAATGGCGCCGTCAATTTGCACACCAGCCATTCTATTCTGATGCAACGCATGCGATGAAGCTTCCATGAAAACATGAGTGCAGCCTTCGCGTTGCATGCGTGCCAATAAGTCGTTCAACGCAACAGCATCAGGTGTTGTATGTGTAGAAGGAACTTCAACTTCGTTAATACGATTCACAACGGTAGAAAGCAGTCCGCATTTGAAACCCATTGAACGATACAAGCGAAATAAAAGGGTTGCAACCGTTGTTTTTCCATTGGTTCCTGTGACAGCCAACACCTTCATTTTTTCTGAAGGATTATCATAAAAATTCGCTGCCATTATACCCAGGGCTCTCGAGGTGTCGGCTACTTGAACATAGACAATGTTTTCCTCTAATCTCTCTGGTAAATCTTGGCAAACGATAGCCGCAGCGCCTAACTCAATGGCCTTCGATATGAATAAATGTCCATCTGACTGCAATCCCTTAACAGCAACAAACAGTGCCATTGATCTAACAGCTCGTGAGTCAGAAGTAATACTCTCTACAGCAACGTTAGTATTTCCAACAACACCTTCTAATCGTACTTTGTACAATATATCTTGCAGCAGCTTCATCGTAATGTAATTTGAATGAATTGATGATTGGCCTTTGTTCCAGGAAGTACAGTTTGCGAAACCACCTTTCCGTATCCAGAGGTTGAAACCTTTAGTCCTCTTTTTTCCAAGACATACACCGCATCAGAGAGTCCCATTCCACGAACGTCCGGAACCTTTTGTCCATTTTCGTCTTTGCTTGAAAGCGTCAGTGTACTGCCATCTGCGGTTGCACTTACGATTTGCGCGTCAGTTTCTACTGCATAAGGGAATTGAACATGCGAGAATGCCTTGCGCAATGAGTTTGATTCTCCAGATAAAATTGTCGGAATCCAAGGTTGTGCAACAAACGTGCTGTCACTCCCCATGGCGTTGTGCGGAATATCCAATTCGGTTCCGAATAATATATTCGCTAAATCACGAAAGACGGGTGCTGCAACCTTGCCACCGAAAGCCTCGAAAACTCTGGCTTTATTTACAACAACAATGCACGAATACTTAGGATCCTCAGCTGGGAAATACCCAACAAATGAGGCTCTGTGATAATTCTCGAGATAGACACCGTTCTCATTAATACGAGCAGTTCCTGTTTTTCCTGCGGCGCGATAAGGAGAATGTTTAAACACGCCCTTACCTGTTCCAATAGTGGTTACAGCCTCCATAAGCTTGCGACCCTTAGCTATGGTTTCTGGTTTTAAAAAATTCTCTCGAATAACAACCGGTTCATACTTTTCGTAAGTCAAACCGTTTTTTCGAATCTCACTCACCAAGCGAGGCTTCATGAATTTTCCACCATTCGCTATGGCATTGTAAAAACACAATTGGTGAAGAGGTGTTACTTGAACCTCATAACCAACAGCCATTTGAGTCAAGCTTAAATCACTCCAATCAGCCGCCTTAGTTGTTCGCTTCACAACTGACTTTCCTTCACCCAGCAAATCAATACCTACCAATTGTCCGTATCCAAAACGGTCTAAGTAATCCAAGAACTTCTGCGGATTGCTTCCAAACACATCACGCACAACCATGGCTGTGCCTACGTTTGAAGATTTCGCATAAACTTGTTCAATCGTAATTGAACCACATGCCTTGACATCTCGCAGCGTGTGATCACCAATTGTGAATGTTCCTCCTCCGGTATGTACAACCTTTCCAAGATCTAAGTTGCCTTCTTCTATTGCCGCTAAAAGACTCGCAAGCTTCATGGTGGATCCAGGCTCGACACTTTGCGTTAATGCAAGATTTTCTATTTCGTAAAATTTATTGGAAACAGAATCGTAAGTCAAATTAGCCAGTGCCTTGATGTAGCCTGTTTTCACTTCCATCAAAATCACACAACCCCAATCGGCGCGGTTCACTTCCATGGTGTGACGCAAAGAACTCTGAGCGGCATCTTGCAAGTGAACATCTAATGTGGTAACGACATCAAATCCTGGTTCTGGCTCAACTACGTAATCATCGCTCATGGGAACCCACGTATCGCCGCCTACCTTCTGTTGCATCTGCTTGCCCGCCTTTCCTCTTAAAAGTGAATCGTAAGAAGCTTCCAAACCCACCATGTTGCTCTCTCTGAAAATCCCAATGGTTCTTGCTGCCAAAGCACCATAAGGCTTCGAACGTTTGTCCCTTGAATTAATAACGAATCCACTTCTCAGCTTTCTCGCATTCACATAAGGCAATGCCTTGAATTTCTGTAACTGATTATAATTTATATGATCAATAACTTTCATGTACCCATTCTTCGATTCAATAGCAGACAAGAACATATCCTTGTACTCCTGAGCTGTTCGGTCACGAAACAAATCAGAAAGTCCAGCACAGAGGCTATCCAATTTCGAATTGAAACGCTCAATGTTATAACCGCCTTTGCTGTCCCAGCGGATTTCATATTCCGGAACACTGGTTGAAAGTGGGGATCCGTCAGCTGCAAGAATTCTTCCACGCTCTGGTTCAATATCACGAATCTTATAGGTAAACTGAGCAGCTCTCTTCTGCGCGTCTTCGTTTGGAATGGCCTGAATGTAAAACACTTTACCAATGATGATAAGAGCCAAAACGCATAAAACCACGTACAAGACATAGATCCAAACAGATATCTTCTTCAACTCATTCATGGCTCGTCTTGAAGAAATTTGAATCGACATCTATGATGAACGGAGTGGTTGTAGAATTCACCAAACCCCAAGGAGCCACTTGACCTACGACTTCACTGTGCTGAGATTTAACACTTAATTCACTTGCATTGGTGCTGTACTCAGAATTCAAATTCTTAAGTTCATCCTTCGTGTTTTTGATTTCAATCTGAACCGATTCAAAGTAGTAAATCATACTAATTTGAATGAAGAAAAGCACCACTATAAAAAAGAAAAAAGGCATCTGACGCACCAACGACTGGCGTGTCAAGAATTCTCCTCCTATGATTTCTCTGAAGGTAATTCCTTTGCGTTTTGTTTCTTCGTTCTTAGCCATTTTTAAATACCGAACGAATATTCATTCGGTTTAAAGTTTTATTTTTTTTGTCCTACTCGAAGTTTAGCACTTCGACTTCTGCCATTTCTTTCTATTTCTTCTTGTGATGGAAGAATCGGTTTGCTCTTCACCGGCTCTATCTGACGCTCGAGATTTCCGAAAAAATCCTTCTTTATCTCTCCTTCTAAATTTCCAGACCGAAGGAAATCTTTCACCAAACGATCTTCCAAACTGTGATAACTAATCACCACCAATCTTCCCTCCGGAGCCAATAGCTCCAACGATTGTTCAAGGAACTCTTTCAAAACAGCAATCTCATCGTTCACTACCATTCGAAATGCCTGGAACATTTGCGCCAAGAATTGCTTCTCCTTGCCTCTCTTCGCAAACGACTGCGTGCAGTCGATCAAAGCTTGAGTGGTGCCCAAGGGCTTGTGCATATCAATTTCCGTTGCAACTTTGTAGGCTCCGTCTAGCTCGCCGTACATTCTAAGTGCATCTGTAATCTCTTGAACGCTGGACTTATTGATCCATTCATCTGCAGAAATGCCAGACGACTGATTCATGCGCATATCCAAAGGACCGTTGAACCGGATTGAAAATCCACGCTCGCCAGAATCGAACTGATGACTGCTAACACCCAGGTCTGCCAAAATCCCATCGACTTGCTGAAATCCGTGTAGCTCAACCCAATTCTTAACGAATCTGAAATTTTGAGGGACAAAAATCAATCGCTCATCTTGCGGGACATTTTTCGCTGCCTCACCATCCTGATCAAACGCAATGAGTTTTCCCGTTGTCAACTGTTTCAATATTTCTTTCGAATGACCTCCGCCTCCAAAAGTCACGTCTACATAAACCCCGTTAGGTTTAATGTTTAACCCCTCAATCGACTCTTTCAACAGCACAGGGGTATGATAAACTTGCTCCATTACTTGTCGCCCTTTGCGTCAATGTCTTTCCTAACCTCTTCAGCCAACGCTCCAAAATCCATCTCCTCGCCCAATACTTCAGCGTTGTATTGATCTAAACTCCAGATTTCCATCTTCTGTCCCAATCCAGAAATAACCAATTCATTCTTCGAACCGTCAACTCCTGCATATTCTAAAAGACTTGCCGGAAGTGATAACCGACCTACACTATCCAATTCAAGATGCGTTGCACCTTTCATAAACTTGCGTTGGAACATCTGATGCTTTTGATTGTATCTGCTCAATTTCGACATCTCTTCATTTACCATGTCCCATTCTGGTTTTGGATAAACCACCAAGCACTGTGTGAAGATGTCGCGATTCACTACCAAACCATGATGAAGAATATCCTCCAGCTGCTTTTTCAAGCGTGCAGGAAAGAGCAAGCGCCCTTTTGCGTCGACTTTACAGTGGTATTCTCCGAGTAGGTTTAACATTCGATTGTGAATTGTTTTCCAAAAATAATCACTTCTTCCCACTTTTTACCACTAAATAACCACAAATTACCATTTTGTTAAAAACTTCGGAGAGAAAACCAGTGGACACAGATTCCAAAACCCTTGTTAAATAACGTATTAGACCTTGTTTACAGCCGGTGGGAAAAAGTGGGAAATGTTAATTACAATGAACACACTCCCACATTCACCGCGAATTGTTCATTGCTTGTAACATTGTGCGCCAGTTGTCGAGCAAAATCGCGTAAATTCGTGAGCTATAGATTATGGAATACACTTTAAAAACCGACGGTGATTACACCTACATTGAGGAAGGCGAGGGCAAACCACTTGTTCTCCTTCATGGCTTATTTGGAGCATTGAGCAATTTCAAAGACGTGGTGGATCATTTCAGACCACGATATAAAGTTGTCATCCCAATGCTGCCGCTATACACCATGCCCATGCTCACCACAGGGGTAAAGTCCTTGGCCGAATTTTTACATGACTTCATTCAACATAAAAAATGGGACAAGGTGAATCTCTTAGGAAATTCACTCGGTGGACACGTTGCCCTGGTGTACACGAAAAACCATTTGGAAAAAGTTGAATCGCTTATCCTTACCGCCAGCAGTGGCCTGTATGAAAATGCATTCGGATCAAGCTTTCCAAGGAGAGAAGACAAAGAATTCATTCGTCAAAAAGTTGCTCTTACATTCTACGATCCGAAACACGCCACTCCGGAGTTGGTAGATGAGTGTTATGAGGTAGTCAATGACCGTAACCGCGTGATTCGCATTCTTGCGCTTGCAAAAAGTGCCATTCGCCATAACATGACCGACGATTTAAAAGACATGAACATTCCAGCGTGCTTAATCTGGGGGAAAAACGACACTATCACTCCTCCAGAAGTGGCAGAAGAATTTCAACACAAACTTCCACAAGCCAAATTGTATTGGATAGAAGAATGCGGACACGCGCCTATGATGGAGCAATCTGAGCAATTCAACAATCTACTCGACGCTTGGTTAATTGAGCAAAATATCTAAAGCAAAATGAGCAAAGAATTAATTCATTCTGCTACGTTCGTTAAGTCATCTGTTGAAATCGACAAGTGCCCACTTCCGGCATATCCTGAATTCGCCTTTATTGGCCGTTCGAACGTGGGTAAGAGTTCACTCATTAACATGTTGGTGAACAAGAAAGGTCTTGCCAAAACATCTTCAAGCCCTGGAAAAACCCAGACCATCAATCACTTCCTGATAAACGAAGAAAAGAACCCGTGGTTTTTGGTCGATCTTCCAGGATACGGCTACGCCAAAACTTCTAAGACAGAGCGCAACAAGTGGGGAAGTTTCATTCGCAGTTACCTCGACAAACGCGAGAACTTGATTTGCACTTTTGTACTGCTAGATTTCAGAATACCTCCGCAAAAAATTGACATTGAATTCATGCAATGGTTGGGTGAGCAAGGACTGCCCTTCTGCATCGCCTTCACGAAGTGTGAGAAACTCACAGAACTTCAGAAAACCATTCGCTTCGATGCCTTTACAGTTGAATTGAAAAAGACATGGGAAGAACTTCCGCAACACTTCCTTACTGCAGCTGTAGAGCGCATGGGGCGTGTTGAAATTCAAGAGCAAATTGAAGCCTGGAGAAAGGAATTCGCGAACGACTTTACGTTATAGCGGCGGATTTATCTTCATCTTCTCAGCATAATAGTCACAGAAATCGCGCATGGTTGCTGCCATTCGCGCATCGCCTGTTGCCTTTTCGAAACTATCTGAAAGAGTCAACAACGTCTGATGAACGAAGAATGTCATTTCTTCCACTTGCATTTCTTTCGTCCATAAATCTATGCGCATCGTGTTGGCCTCAGCCTTGTCCCACACAGAGAGAATCATGGCTTTACACTCTGCCTTCTTTCCAAGTTCTGGAGCTTCCCATTGAATGGTCTCAGGCACATTGTTTTCGTCTAATTCAATATCAATTGTTATGGTCGACTTCTTCATAAATTCGGTTTGTATGCTTGTAATATTTTCTGCGCGTTGTCTTCTTTCATTAATCGATCAACGGTAATCTCCGGATGTTTTTCCATATAACTCTTCACCATTTGAAAACCCATAAACACCCCCAACTGCGGAGCGCTTTCTTGAGGAACATTCTCTGCATTGGTAAATGGAGCATATTCAAACCACTTCTGCACCTCTACTCTATTCTTAGAAAAGAGCACCTCTTGTCTGGCAATTTCCTTCCACACATTCAACTGATGCCCCTGTGTCCACGTGTATTCCTTTGAAGTCCATGCCATGAGTGTTGAGTCTTGAATTTCTTCAAACGCTAACCAGGTGAGGTAGTGTGCCTTCCCATGAAAGATCATTTCTGAGAGCATATCATTTTCATGTTGAAGGGTATCTGACTTCAACAAATAATAATAAGCTAAATTCTTAATTGCATTAGGCACAAGCTGAGCGCGAGTCATATCGTCCTTCTGGTATTGCGGAAAAGGAACCGACTTCGTGATTCTATTTTCGTTTCCTAAATAAAAATCCAATCCAACGGCTAAGTATTCATCTGTGCTGTAGGCACCGATATTGAATCCTGAATTCATCCAAATCAACTGAGGAGGTTTCATATTCGGAATCAACGTTTGCATGCGAAGAGCAGCTTCCAATATTTTTTCATGAAGGGAATCGAGACGTTCTTGCGGATAGTTCTTTTCAATTTCTGATTTCAAATCTCGAAAATCGGGATGACTTACAAACCCCTGAACCATTTGAACCGTTGATAGGCTGTCGCATGGCCCGGCGTTTAGTATGCGCTCGAGATAGAGGCAGAAAAACTTCCCGTATTTCGTTTTTAATTCAGAAATATTCTGAGAGTTTTTCCAATCGGCAATGAAAAAGTCTTGATCAAACCTCAGAGGATTCAACGATTTACCTTCAACTTCCACATCAATATCTTTGTGCTTGTCTGCCTCTCCGCAGGAGTAACAGAGGATTGTCAACAAAATTGACAATACAGCAAGGTAGGAATTCGTTAGCTTTGGCATAGTTATTTGCAAAAGTCATTAAAAAAGACCTTCATATGAAAAAAATAAACACCTTAATTCTGTTCTGCACATTGACAATGATGTCTTTTGCGCAGGCGACTGCAACAACCAACAAGTTTCGTTTGGGCTTTAAAGTCTCTCCAAATATTTCTTGGCTGGCAAGTGATAACAGCAATATGACTGTTGGCGACAAATCTCTTCAATTTGGATATGGTTTGAACTTCGATATTTTCTTCGCGGAAAATTATGCAATAGGTACCGGCTTCAACATCAACAATACCGGTGGTAAATATTCATACTTCGCAGAATACACGGGGGATGATATTGATGCTGTTGGAAATGTAGTAACGAATATGAAGCAGGTAGGATTAATTAGTAGAGATCTTCGACTTCAATATTTGCAAATTCCGTTGACCTTCAAAATGAAAACCAATGAGATTGGCTACCTAACCTATTGGGGACAATTCGGGTTGGGTTTAAACATGAATCTTAAGGCTCTCAGCGATGACAACATTGATTACTTGTATTACCAAAACAAAAACACCTTCGCATGGGAAAAATCAAACCGAGAGACATCAACAATAAGCTCGAACGATATTAAAAATGAAGTAAATATCTTTTCTGCCAATTTAATGTTCGCTGCAGGTGTTGAATATAACCTATCTGGAAATACAAGCATCTTGGCAGGACTTACTTTCCAAAACGGTTTTACCGATGCGTTAAAAGGAAATGGCGTAGTGAAGGATCAAAGCACGAACTCGCCCACATTTAATGGAGGTGCTGCGAACACCCCTAAAACCTTCGAGTTATCCGGACTCCCGAATTACATTGAATTGAACATCGGCATTTTATTCTAATAGATAAAATTCATTTTGTAAATCCCGTACCTTTGAGGTTCGGGATTTTTTTATGAAAAAAAAGCAAACTGTAGAATACATTGTAAAATGGCTTAACAACTATTGCGAGACCAATGGTATGCGCGGATTTGTGATTGGTGTTAGCGGTGGAATTGACTCTGCGCTAACATCTGCGCTTTGCGCAATGACAAACAAACCGACCCTTCTAGTAGAGATGCCCATTCATCAGGCGCCAAGTCACGTAAGTCGCGCACAACAGCACATTGCATTTCTTAAAAAGAGATTTGAAAACGTAACAAGTCTTCAAGTCGAATTAACTACTTCTTTCGATACACTTGTTCAAGCACTGCCGCCTTCAGACAATGAATATTTATACAATTTAAGCTTGGCCAACACACGTGCACGCCTGCGTATGACCACGCTCTTTTATCTAGCCGGAACTCACAGGCATCTTGTTGCTGGTACTGGAAATAAAATCGAAGATTTCGGCGTTGGATTTTTCACGAAGTACGGAGATGGCGGCGTTGATCTATCGCCCATAGCGGATTTAACCAAGACAGAAGTTTATTCCTTAGCTGAATCGCTTGGAATTCATGACGACATATTAAACGCTGCACCCACAGATGGTCTCTTTGGAGATGACAGAAGCGATGAAGATCAACTGGGAGCTAGCTATCCTGAGCTCGAGTGGGCAATGGCTTACATCGATAATGGTGAAAAAATCTCCAAGCGCGAACGTGATGTTTTGGACATTTACCAAAAATTAAACAAGCAGAATCAACACAAAATGCAACCCATTCCGGTTTGTATTATACCTGAAGACCTACGAACATGATGAATTTAGATTTAACTGGAAAGACTGCCGTGGTTTGCGGCGCCACGCAAGGAATAGGTTTCGCAACTGCAATGCAATTGGCAAAACAAGGCGCTTCAATTGTGCTTATTGCTCGCAGTGAGGAACGATTGATAAACGCCATTTCACAGCTTGAAAATTCCGAAAGGCATTCATACGCAGTCGCAGACTTCTCTCACCCACAATCGGTGAAAGAGGCTATTCAGAAAGTCACTGCGCAACACGACATAAACATTCTTGTAAACAATACAGGCGGACCCAATCCAGGCAAAGCCATAGAGGCCGACATAGAAGAATTCCGTCAAGCATTTAATGCGCACCTCATCTGCAATCAAATCTTAGCTCAAGCTGTTGTTGAAGGAATGAAGAAAGCAGGATACGGTCGAATTGTAAACGTAATTTCAACTTCAGTAAAACAACCTCTTCCAAATTTGGGAGTGAGCAATACCATTCGCGGAGCAGTTGCAAGTTGGAGCAAGACTTTAGCGTCGGAACTTGGAGCTTTCGGAATTACTGTAAACAATGTACTTCCGGGCGCTACATCAACAGGAAGACTGGAACAAATCATGAATAATAAAGCCGCGAAAACAGGACATACTGCAGAAGAAGTGAAGCATGAAATGGAAAATGAAGTTCCTCTAAAACGTTTGGCTAAACCTGAAGAAATTGCTAACGCAATTTCGTTCTTGTGCTCTCCTGCCGCTGCCTACATCAACGGAATTAACTTACCTGTAGACGGAGGAAGAACACTTTCGTTATAAGATTTCTGTTTAATACTTCTCACTTCACAAATAGTGAAAGACAACTGCTATTGCTAAAATTGTAGCGATAGCCACTATCAAACCTCGTGTAATAAATGAAGAGAATGGCAGTAAATAAGCCACTGCCATCAGCAATAAAGCTATCCAGAAATTTTTGCTAAATCCTTCCAACAAGAAAATGGTTAGTGCTGGTAAGAACAGAGCTAATACGATTAGAAGAATGAGTTCCAAGTCTGAATCAATAGATTGACCCGTACCCTGTGAAACAAAGGTTTCAAGATTCTCCGAAAGGTCTTGTGAAACGACTGTTTCAAGATTCTCCGAAAGGTCCTGCGGAAGGTCTTGCGAAGAATTTTGCGAAGCACCTTCGGAACGACCTTGCTCAGCATCTTGAAAAACACCTTCGGAACGACCTTGTGAAACATCTTGAAAAACACCTTCGGAACGACCTTGTGAAACATCTATTTCAAGATTCTCCGAAAGTTCCTGAGAAACATCCGTTTCAAGATTCTCCGAAAGATCTTGCGAAGCATCTCGCTCCGCGTCTTGTGCAACATCTCGCGAAGCGTCTTGCTCCGCATCCTGCTTCGCATAATGATTCCACTCAATATGATACCCCGGTTGGTATACGCGCTTTTCTACCGAACACGAAGCCAAGGCAAGAAGGGCAAATACGAGGACAATCCAATTTTTATTCATAATTAAATTTTTATTTATTGGTCGAATGTAAGTCTTTACTCAGGCCATAGGCAAAAGAAGAGGGTTGACTTTCGTCAACCCTCTCTTTAC
>CAIZGX010000050.1 GCA_903932685.1 uncultured Bacteroidota bacterium
CCCCGCCTTATAGCCGCCAATGCTTTGGGGTCCAGCTGTATTAGTAAGTACATACGAACACGTCCAACATCTTCGCTAATTCGGTTCATGAGATCACCTGTGCGATTGACTTTGTAAAACGAAACATCTAATTTTTGGTAATGCGCATAGATGGAATTTTTTATATCGAATTCCATCCAGCGCGACATGACAATAAGTGTTTGTCTTTGGAAGAAAAGAAAAATTCCTTTGAAGAGATAAAAGAACAAATAAAGACCGGCAATAAGTATGGCAATGTAGATTACCCAATCATGGAATGCACTGTTGTTTCTGACTTCCGGAATGTCGTTAGACAGTCCAAACCAAGTTCTACATAGCGCAAGTGTTTCAGGGTAATGAATGGTTTGAATTTTCCCTTGTGCGGCGCTCAGAGCTTCGGCTAGAAAGTCAACGCCTTCTCCTACCACAATGGGTGCGTATACATTGAAGGCCGTGGAAAGAACAATGAACAGGGTTCCTAGGAGCAATCTTCCTCGGTATTTCCAAAAAAGATAATTGAGTTTAAGTAGTGATTTCAAAATTAGAATTCAAAGTTCCAAGTAATACTTGGTAGTATTGGGAATAGACTCACTTGTCTTGCTGTTATTTGGAAGCCGCCGTTGTTATTGTCTTTTGTTGCGAAGTAGATGAAATACGGATTCATTCTGTTGTAAAGGTTGTACACAGAGAAGTTCCAGCTGCTTCGGAATTTGCGTGGCTCTTCCACAACTTGATTCAATTCAGCATCGAATCGAGAGCGTATTAGCTTTCCTTTCACGTTCAATGAAAAGTCTGCGCGGTGATAAGGCGCCATGCGGAAACTGTTTCTTTCGCCATACACTTCAACTAAATTTCCTTCAAAGAAAT
Source organism: uncultured Bacteroidota bacterium (assembly GCA_903932685.1). GTDB lineage: Bacteria > Bacteroidota > Bacteroidia > Flavobacteriales_D > Sanyastnellaceae > CAIZGX01. The sequence continues at coordinate 886 of CAIZGX010000050.1, forward strand.
AACGAGAAATAGGAAGGGTAATAGCGTTTCCTGTTGCGTAGACAAACACAAATCCTAAATCAACGCGCGGAGAAAGGGTGTACATCAAAACAACATTTGCGTCGTGGCGTCTGTCCCAACGTGTTGGATAGGCTTTGCCATTATTCACCTCTTCAAATATGCGCATAGTCTTGGCCCAAGTATATCCGACCCAACCTGAGAAATCGCCCATTCGTTTTTTAATGAAGAATTCAGCTCCGTAGCTGTATCCTCTTCCAAATACAAGCAGATTGTCAATGTTGTCTCCGACAGTTTGATCAGGTGTAGAGCCTTCTCTGTAATCACTCTGGTTTTGCATGTCTTTGTAATAGAGCTCAACACTCGACTCCCAGCTGTCGTCAAAGAAATTTCTGAAATAGCCTATACTCACTTGCGAAGCAAGCTGTGGCTTTAATCTATCTGTGCTCGGCAACCAGACATCTGTTGGTAGCGATGAAGGTGAGAGGCTGGTGAGTGTAATGAACTGAAGATTTCGAGACAGCGCCATTTTGAAGCTGGACGCTTTGTTGATTTCATAGCGCGCATTGAATCGCGGTTCGAATCCGACATAATCTGCAACTTTTTTATTTTTCTCGTAGATAGTTGTAATAGGCGTTGTAGATCCACCAACGCTTGATGTTGAAACGGGATAGGTGTATCGGGTAAAAGGACCCACATGCATGAAATAGGGAATGCGCACACCGGCATTGATTCTCCATTTTTCGTTTATATCGAAATCATCTTGAAAGTAAGCCGCCGACTCGTGGGAATATAACTTCACTTGCTCACCTAAATCGAAATTTACATCGCCACTAGAGGCATAGGTGTTGTTCGGTGTGAATTTATGAAAAGTGTAATCCATTCCCCATTTCATGCGATGGGTAGGATTAGGATAGTAGCTCCACTGAACCTTAGCACCGTAATCTCGAATGCCACTGCTTAGCCCGAAAGTGAATTGGTCTTGTTTTCCTTCAAATTGAAATTTGTAATCCGTGTAAGTTAAAATAGCGTTCATGAACAGTTTGCTTCCCGATTGATGCGCCCAGCGAATTGTTCCTGTTGTGTTTCCCCATGGAATACGAGTTGAGAAACCGGCATCTGAACTGTTGAATGAGAACACATCTTTTCCGGTGTACACGCTTGCGAAAAGTTGATCACGCTTAGAAAGACGGTAATTGAATTTTGCATTCAAATCATAAAAGAAATAACCCGACCCGTTGAAGCCACTTTCCGGATTCATGAAGGGTTTTGCTAAAACATCTATGTAGGTTCTTCTTCCTGAAAGAATAAAAGAAGAAGTGTCTTTTTTAATGGGTCCTTCCACAGTAAAACGACTGGCAATAGTTCCAATACCACCAGCGCCATGAAAAGACTTGCTATTTCCTTCTTTCAAATTAATGTCTAAGACGGAGGATAGCCTACCGCCGTATGAAGCGGCACCTCCTCCTTTTGTTATTTCAATATTTTTAACGGCGTCTGCGTTAAATACACTGAAGAATCCAAAAAGATGCGATGCGTTGTATACCGTTGAATTGTCGAGAAGAATAAGGTTTTGATCTACCCCGCCACCGCGAACATAGAACCCCGCATTTCCTTCACCGCTGCTTTGCACGCCGGGAAGAAGAGTTATGGTTTTCAAGATATCAACTTCACCAAAAATGACAGGTATCTTTTTTATTTGATCGATTCCAATTTCAATTTTTCCCATTTCGGTGCTTCCGACATTGTCCTTGCGTGTGCCTTCAATAATAACAGGTCCGCCCGTAAATGAAATAGGATTAAGCTCAAAGTCCTTGTGAAGATTAGATTGAAGTTTCAACGGAGCTACGAAGGTCTCGTATCCCACACAACGCAATTCCATTTCATAATTTCCTGCGGGTAGAGTAATGGAATAAAATCCGAAACTGTTGGTTACGGCGCCGCTGCTCTTGCTTCTAATTAACACGGTGGCGCCAATGATACTTTCTCCGGTTGCATGGTCGCGAACGTCGCCACTAACCGCGTAGTTCTGTGCAAACGAAGTTGATCCAAAGACAAAAACGAGAAGAAAGAATAAAATGCTATTTTTCATGTTGAAATATCGTTGGCGAAGTTAATTCTATACCTGTTTACGAAACATTATTTTTTTGGATTTGTTCTACATCGTAGTTTTGCGGCACGATGAATAAATCTTTTGCGCTCTTTGTTGTTTTCCATCTTGCTTTTTTGGCCTCAGGTCAGTTAGCAAATCGTACAACAAACGCAGTAAGAACTGAGAATGCACCCGTTTTGGACGGGCTATTGACTGATGAAGCCTGGTTAAATGCGCCGGTGACCGATCAGTTTTGGGAGATTCAACCCCATCCAGGAAGGCTTCAAACTCATAACACAGAGGTTAGGGTTGTCTACACAAATGAAGCGCTGTATGTTGGTATTTACGCATATGATCCAGCGCCAGATAGCATTCTTCAACAATTAACAGGAAGAGATGGCGATGGGAATTCAGACTACGTGGGTGTTGCCTTGAATTGTTATAAAGACGGCGTAACGGGTTACATGTTTGCGGTTTCTCCAAGAGGAGAGCAATATGATGCACGGCAATCTTCGGACGGAGAAGACGTTTCTTGGAATGCCGTTTGGGATTGCAAAACAAAGATTGTTAAAGACGGCTGGATTGCAGAATTTAAAATCCCTTACGCAGCCTTGCGTTTTCAGAATTTACCAGAGCAACATTGGCATGTGAATTTTACGCGTGAAATTAGAAGAAGCCGTATTCAGGCAAATTGGAGTTTTGTGGATCCTGCAGGTGCTGGTTTCTTAGCTCAAATGGGGCATTTGAAAGGAATAAATGGAATTGTACCGCCGAAGCGTATTTTCTTCTATCCGTATATTTCAACATACAGCAAGAAGGAACAGGCTGGCTCAAACGAATTCGCATACAATGCAGGAATGGATTTGAAAATTGGTTTGAATGAAGCTTATACGTTAGACGCAACACTTATTCCCGACTTCGGGCAAACCATAAGCGATCAATTAATCTTGAATTTAACTCCTTATGAAATTCAGTTTCAAGATAATCGGCCCTTTTTTAACGAAGGCCTGGAGCTATATCAGCGTGGAGAGATTTTTTATTCTCGAAGAATTGGTGATACTCCTTTTGATTACTACACTGTAGATTCAAAGAGCCGAGTGAACGAAGTGTTAATTTCTAATCCTTCACAACAACGCGTCATAAACAGCACTAAGATTGGTGGACGGAATTCTAAAGGGTTGGCCATAGGTTTTCTGAATAGCTTAACAGCCGAGGGCTATGCCGAGTTCCGAGACACCATTTCAGGAAAGACACGAACAGAGCTAACAAATCCGATTACGAATTCGAATGTTTTTGTCGTGGATCAAAATCTACCACACAATTCGTTTGTCTCCTTCACGAATACAAATTTGACGCGATCAGGAAAGGCTTATGACGCCAATGTAAGCTCTGTTGAAGGGACTTTTAGAAATAAGAAAAACACCTACGAACTTCATCTTCATGGAGCCTATTCAATGAAGAATGGGTTAAATCAATTTAATGAAACTCCGAGCGATAAAAATGGGGGAATGGGCGAAGTGAAGTTTTCGAAGGTGAGCGGAAACTTTAATTTTCAATTGCTTCACTACACCGAAAGCAATACATATGACCCAAATGACCTCGGTTATCTGCAAGCAAACAATGAACAAGTTAATTCTGGAACCGTTGGGTATTCTATTTACAAACCCTTTTGGAAATTGAACAAAGCTTGGACGAATTTCTCCTACGCACGTTCGAATCTATATCTACCAAGAACATTTACTTCAAATTATGTTGAAGGAGAATTCACCGCCATCACAAAGAAATTCCTTTACATAAGTCTGAATTACGACGCTGCACCTACCCGAGGTTATGATTTCTTTGAACCGCGTGTTGACGGAATGAAATTTCAAACGTACAAGTACTTCCGTGGGGGTGCATACATAAGCTCCGATTACCGAAAAAGATTGGCCATTGATGCGGGAACAGGATACGGATCCTATGAAAACGACGGGCGATATGTATACAATTGGAGAATTTCTCCGCGGTTTCGATTGAACGACAAGTGGATGTTCACCTATGTTTATAGCAAACAACAACATTTCAATGACTTAGGTTTTGCAACGTTCGACTCGGGCGCTCCTGTATTTGGAAGACGCGACGCTATTTCGCATACAAATGTGCTAACTGTTGCTTTTGCATTCAATCCAGTGAATAGCATGAACATGCGCTTCCGTCATTATTGGGGATATTCGAGGTATCACGAATTTTTTGGGTTGAAGGAAGATGGCACATTGGGTTCCACTGCATACACGGGTCTCAACAGCGAAACGAACGATTTCTCCGCAGCAAACAGAGATTTCAATTCATTAACCGTAGATCTTTTCTATAAATGGATTTTCCGTCCGGGAAGCGAAATGATTTTCGCATGGAAATATGCGATTATCCATGAAGACAATCAAATTCAGGCCAATCTGCTTTCCGATTTCAATCAAACCACTCAAATGCCTTTCAGCAACTCGGTTTCTATTCGAATGATATACTTCCTCGATTACCGCATGCTTTCCAAGAACAAAGGAGAAGGGGTGTACAAGTATCAGTAATTTCTATTAATTTTAGTGGTGCAACCCTTTTTATGGGTAAGCGGTCTATGCTATAACAATGGAAGAAAAGACTCTCATACAATCCTGTATTCGTGGCGATAAGTCTGCGCAGCACTTGTTGTACAAGAAGTTTTCCTCGTTGGTGTTTGGAATTTGTCTTCGTTACGCGAAAAACAGAATGGAGGCAGAGGATTCCATGCAAGAAGCTTTTGTTAAAATATACAATCACTTGAAAGACTATCAATCCGCTGGTAGTTTCGAAGGTTGGGTGCGCAGAATTGCAGTGAACACGGCAATAACAGGTTATAGAAAGAACTTACGTGGAAGATTGGAAGATGAGATTGATGACCGCTCCGAATACGCAAACAGTTTGGTGGAACATCATGATGTTGAATACACCATGGAAGAGCTCATGATTTGTGTTCAGGCGCTTCCAGATGGTTATCGCACAGTTTTCAACTTGTATGCTGTGGAAGGATACAAGCACAAAGAGATTGGCGAGATGCTGCAAATAGACGTGAACACGTCGAAGTCGCAATTCTCTCGTGCAAAAGGACATTTACAAAAAGCGTTGCTCGATTTGAGTGCGCAGAAAATACCAGTAGAATCATAAGTATATGGAAAATTTGATGAACAAAGTCGCGAATGACTTACAGAATTACGCTCCGCAAGCGCCATCTGGAATGGAAGATCGTATTCAAAAGGCTCTGAATAAGAAGAAATCCTTTTGGGCGTTCTCTTGGTACACCATGAATGTTTACGCAGTAGCATTAATAGGTGCTGGTGTCTTGGCTTTGGTCTTTTCGAATCGTGGCGAAAGCCGTGTTGTTGTGCAAAGCGTAGCGCCTTCTGCAGCGGAAGTAAAGGCAATTCCTTCGGATGTTGCTGATGTGAATGCGAATAGCCATGTGATTTTGAATGCAGAAAAGGAATCGAAATCGACTCCAGCAAAAACGATAAGACGATCAAAGATTGTTCAAGGAGAAACGAGCGTTTCGGCCTTGGTGGTAGAAAATTGTCAAAGCACTCCTATTGTCGAGCCGGCTATTGTTGAGGTAGCAGAAACTATTGAAGTACAGAGAATGCCAGAAGAAATTCAAGTTCCGTACCCGAAGAAAGAGGTTATTAAGGCGAAAGGCAGAACGCTTAAATTGACAAGATTTACCGGGAAGTGAATCCGTACATTCGCGATACCATGCGATATTTTTGCTTAATAAGTTTGTTTGTTATCATAGCCCAAGACTCTTGGGCTATTGTTGTTTCAGATACGCTTATTATTGATGGCGAAGTGATATACATAGAGGAACGGAATTCGCCATTGACAGATTCGCTCAATCAAGCAAGAAGGAATGACTTCAAGGAAAAGCGAAAAGCACCAATTTGGGGATTCGATGGCGGTTACGGAATGCAGATGACTGATTTTTCTATTTCGAATCAAGTTTACCCAGAGTTGATAGGTGTGAATGAGTTTCTTGGAATTTCGAACAAGACAGTTTACCACTCAAATCTCGCTTTAGGAGTATATTTCAGAGTGCAGAAAAACATTGAAATTGGAGTGTCTGTTTTAAGGTCGATAGGCGCAGTAAACGAGACGAGTGGTGAGGTAAACAATGTTGACTATACCGTTTCTTTTTTTGCTTCCGAGAATCAGATTCAACAAGTCTTTTTAACCGAAGTGCAACCAAATCTTTTCGAGTTGGACACGCTGAGTATTCCCCGCTTGACGCAAACATTCACGTTTAGTTCGATTCAAGTGCCTTTGAAATTTCGGTTCTACGTGAATGATTTTTCGGCTAAATCGAAGTGGAGAGCATTCGGAGAAATCTCTCCAATTTATCGTTCGTTTAAATTGAAGAATACAGAAGGGAATTCCAGTCAAATGTTGTTCTTAAACGCGAGCGGTAATTTTGAATACCTGAATTTAAGCAATCAGAATTGGAATCAATTTGGCGTTTTGGTAGGAGCTGGTTCAGAGTTTCATTTGAAAAAGAGATTAAATGCATTTGTGCAGGCGAATTGGAGTTTCCCTCCGATAAATAAAGCGGATGATTCTGGACCGAATTACCGAATGCAATACAGCAATGTATTTCTTGGAGTGAGATTTCTCATGAGCGATGGAAAATAAATTCAAGGCTTTGACTTATATTCGTGTTATGCGTTACTACATCGTTTTAATTCTTTTGGTTGCTTCGTTTGTTGCGGAAGCACAATTTCCAAATCCGAGTTTCGAGCAAAACACTGCTATGCCTCAGTTATTGGGTGAATGGAATAAAATCGTTGGATGGAACAACGCTGGAAGCGATGTCGCAGGGCCTGATTATTATAAAGTCGGTGCCAGTAGCGCGTGTGATTTGCCAGAAACTCCCTTTGGTTTGTTGAATGCCAACAATGGAAACGCCATGGTTGGAATGACCATGTGTGGTAGAAATTTTACCAACAAGAGAACGTATCTCCAATGCCAGCTTCAGGCACCTCTTATTAGAGGGAAGAAGTATAAAATTTCTTTTTACATGGCGAATGGAAGATCGACTTCATCCAGTAATGCAGGTTTAGCTGTAGACCATATTGGTGCCTACTTATCGTCTTTTGCGCCCGTTCAAACGGGTTCTGACCCGCTTTATTTTTCTCCTCAGTTGGCAATTGATAGCGTCTTTTATTCTGAAACATGGAAAAAAGTTAGTTTCGAATACGTGCCTTTAATTGATGATGAGAAATTTTTTACGCTTGGAGTTTTTGGTTCTGATTCAGAACGTGAGATTGTAATAGAAGGTTCTGGAAATCCTGAAGTGGGGTATTATTTCGTAGATAATTTCTCGTGTATTGAAATTGACGGTGATAATGTTCCCGATGAGAATGTCACAGACAAAGGGCCTGCTCCTGCGAAAGTAAACTATGTATTTGTTCCGAATTCGTTTACCCCGAATGGCGATGGTCAGAACGATGTGTTCATGCCTGTTGGTGAAAGTGGAAACATTGTAAGTGTTGAAGTCTTTTCGCGCTGGGGCGAGGTGCTCTTCCAATCGAAAAATGTTTCCAATCCAATGTGGGACGGAACGAGCGGTAAAAACGTTTGTCCAGATGGAACGTATTACTACGTGGTTAAATACAGAATTGCTAAAACAGGTGAGGATGGAACTCAATCTGGATATGTTACACTTCTGCGCTAGTAGCAGTACCTTCGCGCCATGAAGGTTATTCAAGAAATCCCGCTTAAAGTTTCACCATTGGTTCATGATTTATTGAATCAAGATGAAAATGTGCGACCGTTCATTTCGGATTTTTTCACTAAAGAAAATTGTATTAGAGCAGCGCGAAATAAATCATTTTCAAAGGAGAATAGGAGTGTTTTGTCTGCCCAATTAATTCAGCAATATCAGCAGCTCGTTTTAGCTGATAAGTTGGAGAAGAATATTCAGTCGCTTCGTTCAGAAAATAGTTTTACGGTTGCAACTGGACATCAGATTTGTTCTGCAGGTGGTCCGCTTTATTTGATTTACAAATTATTCACGGCTATTCGAATCACCCAAGATTTGAATGCTAGTCAGACAGAATTTAATTTTGTACCTGTGTATTGGATGGCCACAGAAGATCACGACATAGAAGAGATTCGTCACTTTCATTGGGGAAACGAAAAAGTTGAACTCGCAACGGAATTCGAAGGAATTGCAGGCGAGCTTCCAACAGAAGAATTTCTTTCTTGGTTGAATGAAAAAAGAGCTGAAGGAAAATTCAATGAAATCGGACTAAGTGAACTATTCACTCAAGCTTATTCGAAGAATAATTTTGCTGAAGCAACCAGATTCTGGGTGAATGAATTGTTGGGTGAGTTTGGTTTGGTGTGTATAGATGGAAATGACAAAAAATTAAAGGAGTTGGCAGCATCTCTTTTCGACAAGGAAATTCAGGATGAATTTGTTTTTTCTGAAGTGTCGAAAGCAAATGCTGCGTTGGAAAATTCGGGGTACAATCCAAGCATTCAACCGCGAGAATTTAATTTATTTTGGTTGAAGGAAAACGGTGCGCTACGATTGAGAAAGCGAATCGATAAAAATGGTGCGCAGTTTCAAACAAGTCATGGCGAAAGGTACTTCACGAAGCAGGAGTTGAGCGAAATTTCAGGTGACTTGAGCCCGAATGTACTTCTGCGTCCGCTCTACCAGGAGACTATACTTCCCAATATTGCCTATGTCGGAGGTCCTTCAGAGTTGGCCTACTGGCTTGAATTGAAGAATGCCTTTGAGGCTGCAAACCTTCAAATGCCATTGTTGGCTCATCGTCTTTCAATGGTGCTTGTTCGGAAGAGAGATTTAGAATTTGTGGCGAAAAATGAATTGGATCTTGCCGAATTGGTTCAAGAAAAATTGCACGAGGCGCAAAAGAAAATGTTGGGGTCGATGAATGTGAAATCTTTTGAAAATGAAATTTCAACGACTTCAAAAAACTTTCAGAATTTACGCGGTTATATTTCTGAAATAGATGCCTCGTTAGTCGGTTGGATAAGCGCAGAAGAAAAGAAACAAATGGATCAATGGGGAAGTATTGAACAAAAAATAAGGAAGGCGATTAAATCAAAGGAAGAAGTAAAGTTTAATCAACTTGAAAAATTCTTTGCGTTCACTCATCCAAATCAAATACAACAAGAGCGAGTGTTTTCTCTTTTATACACTACTGAAATGTTAGGTTGGAAGAATCTTAAAGAAATGCTGGAACAGCTAGATCCGTTCAAGCATTCAAGTACAATTGCAGGATAATAGCCGCGCTGACTTTATCTAAATTTTCTTTTTTCTGACGTTGGCTTTTGCGCATGCCACCCTGATAAAGCGCTTCAGCTGCGAGCTGACTGGTATTGCGCTCATCAATTCGAACCAATTCAATCATCGGAAACTGTTTACTTAACCAATCAGCGAATTCATTCTGCTTTATCGTAATCGGAGCTTCGGTATCGTCTGCATGACGGGCCTCTCCCAATACCAAGGTCGTTATTTTCTCTTTCGGAATCAATAGAATTAAGTGAGCTTTGAGTTTATCTGTCGGAACAGTTTCCAACGGCGAAGCCACAATACGAAGGCTATCGGTAATGGCTAATCCCGTGCGCTTTTCTCCAAAATCAATTCCCAATGCCTTTGACATGTTTTCGCTTATTTTTGACGAAATTATAGCAAAAGCATGTTACAGCATAAAGACACCATTGAATTAGCTTGGGATAACAGAGAATTATTGAAGAGTGAGGATACCCGAACGGCCATTCGGGAAATTATTGAAGCCTTAGATAAAGGCAAGTTGCGTGTTGCTGAACCTTTGGAAAATGGCAATTGGCTGGTGAACGATTGGGTGAAGAAAGCTGTGATTATGTATTTCCCTATTCAAGAAATGAAAACGATAGAAGTAGGTCCGTTTGAATTTCACGATAAAATGGAATTAAAAAGGGACTACGCCGCGCAAGGAGTTCGCGTAGTTCCTCACGCCATTGCTCGTTACGGAGCACACCTGGAAGCAGGCGTTATCATGATGCCTTCATACGTTAACATCGGGGCTTATGTAGGTGCAGGAACAATGGTTGACACTTGGGCAACCGTAGGTTCATGTGCTCAGATTGGAAAGAACGTTCACCTCAGCGGTGGCGTTGGAATTGGAGGAGTGCTGGAACCAGTTCAAGCTGCTCCTGTTATTATTGAAGACGACTGTTTCATTGGTTCGCGTTGCATTGTTGTCGAAGGAGTGAGAGTGAGAAAAGAAGCAGTCCTTGGTGCGAATGTGGTACTTACCCAATCGACTAAAATTGTTGACGTGACTGGAAAAGAGCCTGTGATATACATTGGTGAAGTACCGGAACGTTCGGTAGTGATTCCAGGAAGTTTCACGAAGCAGTTTCCTGCTGGAGAATTTCAGGTGCCATGTGCATTAATCATTGGTAAAAGAAAAGAAAGTACCGACTTAAAAACATCACTCAACGCGGCCTTGAGAGAATATAACGTAGCCGTATAACGTCAAATCACGATGAAAAAAATTCTAATCACCCTTTTTGTTGCAGCGCAAGCGTTCGCAATTACAGCTCAGAAGTCCACAATCGATAAGGTAGCCAATGCCGCTTGCGATTGCATTAACAATGCCGAGCTCGATGAAAGCATGACTCAGCAAGATGCTGAGGTTTTTTTAGGGCAATGCATGGCTCCTTCAATTATGGAGAATATGGATGCATTAATGAAGGAAATGAAATTGAAGGAATTCAATCAAGAAACTGGATATCAAATTGGAATTGAAGTAGGCAAAAAGTTGGGTGCCATGTGTCCTAAGTTTATCGAGCTCTCCGTAATCATGGCGCGTAATGCAAATAGCGAAGATGAGCCCACTGAAGAATATGATGACTCTGGGGAGCAAGTTGAAGAGGAGTATTCTGAAGAAGATGCAGAAATTGGCATTATTACAGGAAGATATGTAAGAGAAGAAGGTGGTGCTCAACGATACATTGTTATTAATGTAGACGGGGTTGAAGAGAAACTACTCTGGTTGTATTGGTTCGATGGGGCAGATGACCTGCTAGCAGATTCTTCGTTCTATTTGAATCGCGAAGTTTACATTGAATACGTGACCTTCGAAATGTTCGATGGAATTTCACGGACATACATTCCCGTTAAAGTTTTAGTGAGTCTGTTGGGCAACGAATAAGTATGAAATTTCTCATTATTCAAACAGCGTTCATTGGCGATGTGGTTCTAGCAACCCCAATGGCCGAGGCGTTGGCGCAATTGGATAAAGCAGAAGTTCATTTTTTAGTCCGAAAGGGAAACGAGTCGTTGTTGGAAAACAATCCGTTCATAGATCGGGTTTGGATATGGAACAAGCAACGAAATAAACTTCGAAATTTATTCCAATTAGGAAATGAGATTCGAAACGAAAAATTTGACTGTGTCATCAATCTACAACGATTTGCTTCAACAGGTTTCCTTACTTGGAGAAGCGGTGCTTTAATGAAAATTGGATTTCAAGAAAATCCGTTTTCGTTTTGTTTCAGTTCGAAGTTCAATCACGAAGTAAACAACGGACTGCACGAAGTAAACAGGAATTTAGAATTGCTCCGCGAATTTATTCCGGGTGATTTTCCTCCGCGATTGTTTCCTTCAACAAAGAATTTTGAAAAGGTGGCTGAGTATAAGATCAAACCCTACGTATGCGTTGCTCCTTCATCAGTATGGTTCACCAAGCAATGGCCGAAGGCGAATTTCATTCAACTTGTAGAAGAATTGTCGAAGAAGCATCACGTTTTTTTACTGGGTGCGAAATCAGATTTTAATTTGTGCGAAGAGGTGAGAGGAATTGATAATCTGAATGCAACAAATCTCTGTGGTAAGTTAAGTTTTTTGGAGTCAGCAGCGCTTATGCGCGATGCAACGATGAATTTCGTGAACGATAGCGCACCCATGCATTTTGCCTCGGCTATGAATGCGCCAACGACTGCTTTCTTTTGTTCCACCATTCCAGAATTTGGATTCGGTCCACTTTCTGAGCGTTCACGCATTGTGGAATCAAGCGAAGACTTGGCTTGTCGTCCTTGCGGATTACACGGAAAGAAGTCTTGTCCGCTTGGTCATTTTAAGTGTGGCGAGACTTCGAAAGAAAGAATTGAAATGCTTGCACAATGTTAGATCTATTTCACGATTGGGAATTAATGCCCGGCCGACGAATAGTGCTCTTGGGATCGTGTTTTTCTGATAACCTTGGTCCCTATTTAGAGCAGGCAGATTACCATGTTTATTCAAATCCTTTTGGAACATTGTTTCACCCCATTCCAATAATGAATTGGATTGACATGGCCATTTCAGAAGAGGTAAGTGAAGAAAGACTTCAAATTGTTTATCATGAAAATCAGTGGAAGTCCCTCTGCGGAGGTAAAGAGCTTCGTGAATCGAATAGAGATGACTTGTTGGAAAAAATTCAGCTAAAGCGCGTAGAGTTGCGCGTTGAATTGGAAGAAGCTGAAGTTTTAGTTCTTACTCTGGGTACAGCTCATGCTTGGGTTCACGAAGAATTTGGGATTGTAGGAAATTGTCAGCGTTTGCCAAATTCTAATTTTCAAAGAAAATTAATTTCGGTCGAAGAAATGGCAGACACAGTGATAAGTGTATTGAATAAACTGAATAGGGTAAATCCTTTTTTGCAAGTAGTGCTTACCATCTCTCCGGTGAAGCATTGGAGAATGGGAGTTGTAGAGAATTCAAGGACTAAAGCGAGGTTAGTTGAATTGGTTCATACGCTTCGAGTCCCGCAGTTGTTGTCTTATTTTCCATCGTACGAATATGTTACAGACATTCTTAGAAATGATGAGTATTTCAATTCAGATCGGTGTCATATAAATGAAAGGGCGATAAGCTTAGTTGCAGATAAATTTCTTTCTAAAAAGTAAAAACGGGCCGAAGCCCGTTTTGTCAAAAGTTGATTTGCGCTTGTATTCGCATTAGATTTCCTTTTTGAAGATTGTCTTGTTTGACGTAGTCTTCGTATCTTCTTTCTGACATGGTGTACATCACAACTAATTCGAATGATTTAGAAGGTTGCCATTCTATTCCGAACTCTTTTTCTTCCACATTGTAGCTTCTTGCATCAAGTTCATGTTTTTTACCACCGTCGTATTTTTGAAGGCGAACAAATGGGATAAACGTTTGGTTTTTATAGTCCAATTTGTATGATACAGTAGCATATCCTCCCTTCAGATTTTGGGTAGAGATTGAGTCCGTAGCGTTGTCAAATTCTGGACCGCGTCCGATATTGTATTCAGCTTGAATACCAAAAGGTTTTGGGTACACAATTAAAGATGCAGCAACTCGGTCGTCTGCATATGTTTTATCATCATTTATTTTTACTCCGCTACTTAATTGAGAAGATGAAAAAGTATAAAGTCCTTTGTAACCCTGAATTCCAAGTTCAATAATTTGATTTTTAAATTCAAACGGATAACTTAATCTTGCTACCGCATGTCTGTTTTCGTTTGCCTCTGGCTTGTTCGCAGTTTGTCCGTTGTAAATTCCCAATCCAAATACACCATAATCGCCTGATCCTTTAAGTCCGTCTTTCACAAGCGATGAGAATAATTTTCTTTTAGCTGCAGGAGCCCAATAGAAAAACACACCTAAATCACGTTCGTTACTAACCGCGCTGTTTAATGCGTCGTTACGATCTAATGGAGGTCTGTTCTGACTCGATTGCATGTTTTCAAAACCATATGGAACTTTACTTTGTCCTACGCGCAAACGAAATTCATTTTCCTTGTCTAATCCTAAGTCAAAGTATGCGTCACGAATTTGACCGAAATGAAGCCCTGTAGATGAAGCCGAACTTGCGAAATCGGGTTGAATGTATACATATACTCTAGGGCTTATTTGACCGTAGAGAATAACGCGCATTCGACGCATGAAAAATCCGTTGTCACCGCCCCAACTCTTATCACACTGCTCGCACCCGAGATCTGGATTTGTTACAAGTAATCCATTGTATCTTATTTGAGAATATCCTCGAACAGAAATGGTTTCGAACCATTTTTTTTCTTCTTTTGGTTTTTCGTTTTGAGCAAATACGCTTATTGAAATAAGGGTAAGTAATAGGCTAAAAAGCTGCTTTTTCATGTTTTTTGGTTTTGGTTGTAACAGTTTCTTAACAAATAATTAACGATGGCAAAACTATTGAGTGAGTTTAAGGGCAGTGCTACGGCAGAATTACCAATATGTTAAGAAAACGTTAAGTGAATTTGCCTGTTTTCTGAAATTGACTTCGGAAAAACAATCTCGCTTTAACATTCACATAACATTAGAGGTCGTAGTTTGCAACGTAAAATCACAAACTATGAAAATTTCTAAACTATTTTCTTTTATGGTTCCGAAGAACACGATGTTCTTTGATTTGTTTGCAGAAGACACTAAGAACCTAGTAGAGCAAGCGAAAGTGTTTCATCAAATGTTTCAACTTTCAGACCCAGAACAAATTGCAGGTTGTATTCGCCAAATTCGCGATTTCGAGCACAAAGGAGATGAGATTACTCATCAAATCTTTATGGAACTCTCAGAAAACTTCATTACTCCATTCGATAGAGAAGATATCCACGCATTAACTACCAGTATTGATGATATCGCTGATTTCATCAACGGTTGTGCATCGCGTGTTCAATTATATAACGTAAAGCAATTCTCAAAGACTATGGAGTTGATGAGTGAAGTTTTATTGAAGCAAGTAATTGAAATAGATGCAGCAATAAAGGACATGAAGAGCATGAAGAATGTTCAACGTGTACGCGAAGCAATTGTTCGAATTAATTCTTTGGAAAATCACGCAGATGATTTGTTCGACGAGGCTATTGCTCGTTTATTTGCAGAAGCTGTAGATCCATTGGAGTTGATTAAGACCAAAGAGGTTTTAAGCAGCTTGGAAACAGCTACTGACAAGTGTGAAGACGTTGCAAATGTCTTAGAATCAATCTTAGTTAAAAACTCTTAATCTAATCTAGAATGGATTATTCATTCTTACTCATTGCGGTCATTGCTTTGGCATTGATTTTTGATTTTATCAACGGATTTCACGATGCAGCAAACTCAATTGCTACGGTAGTTTCAACCAAAGTATTGACCCCATTTCAAGCGGTTGTTTGGGCAGCCTTCTTCAACTTTGTTGCATTCTTTATTTTTAAAGATCACAGTGTTGCAACTACAATTGCAAAGTCAGTTCACAAAGAGTTCATAGTCGAATGCATGCATCCGCTTTCTATGATTCTTGCGGGATTAATGTCGGCAGTTGCATGGAACTTAATCACCTGGTGGTATGGGATTCCATCTTCATCCTCACACACCTTAATTGGCGGATTTGCCGGAGCATTCTTAGCAGCATTCGGTTGGAAGGCGATTAGTTCTGGAATTATTTGGGCAACTGCAATTTTCATTGTTGTTGCACCAATTGCGGGTATGATTATGTCTTACCTCATTTCTATCTGGTTCTTGAATTCGTTCAGAAAGGGAATTTGGATGAAATTGGTTTCACTAACTATTATTATTGGGGTATCCTATGCCGTATTCAACGTCTTAGAATTCAAAAAAGATTTCAATGGAGGTAGTAGTTACGTCGTTTCGCTAAGCGATAAAGTAGAAAAAGATAAGTTGAAAGAAATGCTTGTCTTCAAATCTGAGGATAAAATGAAAGAATTTCCTAGCCTAGTAAAAGTTGCTAAGGATTCAGCCGGAAACGAAGATGCTAGCGGTAAACTTTTTGAAATCCGAACAGATTATTTGAAAGATGTTAATACGTCTGATGAAAATAAGGATTTGACTAAGGCTATTAAAAAATCATTTGATAAATCCTTCAAGAAGGATTTGCGTAGTGGTTTGGCCTTGGTTGTTAAAACAGATGCGCCGATTTCTTCAAGTGAATTGAAAAAAGCTTTCTCGCTTAAGAATGAATGCGATAAAGCCATTGTTTTTGTCGAGCCTGCGAAGGATTCTTTAGGTCTTGACATAGCTTCAAACCAAGATTACATTGTTAGATTAGATTCACTGGGGTCTGCACTTTATGCAAATGACAAGAATGTTGAAGTGCTTAAGGATTTGAAAAAACATGGGGTAAATAGTTATGAGGTGGTCTCAGCCAATGTTATAACGAAGGATTCAGAAAACAGATATGCATATTCGACTCAATACAAAATCGTAAAGGTTGAGCGCATAGGTGCCGAATCTAAATTGCGCTTCGATACTTCCAATTTGAAAAATAACTTCGAGACATATTGGTTGAAGGTGATGTTCCATGGAGCGAACTTCAAGTGGATTCTTTTAGGTTTCATTGTCGTAGTCATTGGGATTTTCACCTTGTTCATGAGTTCGTTAAATAACTCAAGAGCCAATCAATGGTTCAAGAAATTACAGTTGTTCTCTTCTGCTGCATTCTCTATCGGTCACGGTGGAAATGACGCTCAAAAAGTAATGGGTATCATAACGGTTGCGTTAATCGCAGGTGGTGAAATTACTTCGTTGAAGGAAATGCCGAATTGGGTTCCTTTGGCATGTTATGCTGCAATCGCTCTTGGGACCATGAGTGGTGGTTGGAAGATTGTAAAAACAATGGGAAACAAAATCACCAAGGTTACACCTTTCGAAGGAGTAGCTGCTGAAACAGCTGGAGCGATTACCTTATTCTTTACAGAAGGACTGAAGTTCCCATGGAAAATGGGTGGTGAAGTAGTAAAGGGTATTCCTGTTTCTACTACACATACGATCACCGGTTCAATTATCGGGGTTGGAATTACCAAACGTATCTCTGCAGTTAAATGGGGAGTTACAGGAAAGCTTTTAGTGGCTTGGATCATTACCATTCCAATTTCAGCTGGATTGGGTGCGCTATTTTATTACATCATGCACTTCTGCGGTGTAAACGCATAATTGAAAAGATGATATTAAACATTAAAAGCACCTTCGGGTGCTTTTTTTATGTTGAAGAGCCACTATCTTTGAGTGGTATGCAGTTTCTAAAGTCGAATCAATTCATTTGGAACAATCAGGAGGGAAATTACCTCTTGGGTGAAAGAACGGCGTTGTATTTTCAGAATTATAAGGTTTTAGAAAAAGCTGCTAAGCTGAAATTTGAAGGAGTCTTGTGGTTTGAAAACTGCACGGTACTCGTTGAGTCCGATAATCGTTGGATTTGCATAAAAAAAGACGAGGAAACAGATTTGTTAGAAATTGAATCAGCGGATGATTCAATTTCTAAAAACAAGAAATTTGAATTGGTTTCATCGGCTTCAGATTTAGAGTGGCTATTTATTAATGACAAGGGTGAAGTGGTTTGCTCATTTGAAAATACAGTGAGCCACCCCGTACATCAATTGAATGACGCTATAAGGCGTTTCGGAAAGCAGGGATTAAGTCTGCAAGAGATATCGGAAAAACTTTCCGATTTAGAAGTTTTTGAAGGAGAGGCAGGTGGCATGAAATCATATACCTATCGCGGAGTGGTTCTTGAATATGAATTCCATCGATTTCAATTGAGTCAAGATGAAATGAATGGCGAAATCATTTATTTCAAATTGAGAAATATTCAAAGACCATTTGAGAAATTCTCGGCTGATTTTTATAAAGTAGTATTGAATTCAGCTGCTGTGGATATAGCAGTGTTTGATTTGGAGCAGCGCTATATGCTCATTAACGAATTTGCCGTTAAAAACAAAGAGGTTCGAAATTGGCTTATCGGCAGGACAGATTTTGATTATTGCGAATTTAAAGGCACCGACGATTCAATGGCTAAAGTTCGAAAAGAATTTTTCGAGCAATCGAAACGAGAACGTCGCATGGTTGAAATGGAAGAGAAGATCATCGATGCTGATGGCAAAGCACGCTACTCGTTGAAGAGGTTCAAACCCATTATTGTGCAGGATGAAATAAAGTACATGATGGGCTTTGGAATGGATGTAACGCCGGTAATCGATGCGCAGGAACAATTGCAAAAGTCACTTTTGGAAAAAGAAGCTTTACTTGGAGAAATTCATCACCGCGTTAAAAATAATTTAACGGTAGTGTATTCATTGCTTGAATTGCAGGCCATACAAGAGAAGAATGTAGATATTGCTTTTGCATACAGAGAATCACAATCGCGAATTAAGGCAATGGCGCTCGTGCATGAAATGCTCTATAAATCAAACTCATTTGAAGCAATTGAATTGTTCTCCTATTTGAAGAATTTGGCTGAACATCTTCAGCATCTTCTTTCAGTTGATAAAACGGTAGAACTGAAATTTATGGGCACCCCTGTTGAACTAACCATAAGCAAAGCCGTTACCTGCGGATTGTTCGCCAATGAAATATTGACGAACTCATACAAGTACGCGATTCCTTTTGTAGAAAACCCTGAAATTCGGATTCGATTGGAAGAAGTGAATGATTGTGTGGAAATGGAAATTTGCGATAACGGGCCAGGGCTGAATGCCGATTTTGAAGAGGGAAAGAATGAATCGCTCGGATTCAAACTCATGCGCACGTTTACGTCACAATTGAAGGGTGATTTGGAGATAAAGTCAGAAAACGGATTGAGGTACCTTCTTAAATTTAAAAAGTAATGAGAATACTCTTAGTAGACGACGATCAGCTCATTCGCTTTGTTCACCAGATGTTCATTGAACGTGCAGGACACGAGGTTGTGGGTGTAGCCGAGGAAGAGACTCAGGCAGTAAGAATGGCTCTTGAACTTAAGCCAGACGTGGTAATCATGGATATTCGTCTTGAAGATGGAACAAATGGAATAAGCGCTATGCAAACGATTCAGGAAACACTGAACATACCTGCAATTTATATTTCCGGGAATTCAGATAATAAAACAATGGATGAAGCCGGGAAAACAAACATGAAGGCCTTTCTTGTGAAGCCTGTTACTCAAGATGAAATAGCGAAAGCTATTGTATAATTAGTCCTCTGGTTTTTCTCGCTTGTCCTTCACTGTAAATACACGTGAGACGTTGAACCCGAAATGTATCCCTCCGTTTTTCCACTGACCGACTGATTCTGTAATAAATCCAGGCTCCAACATCGATGTTGAATTCGTAAGATGCAATTGGAAAACGTGACCTCCCGTTTCAATGTCAACACCTAAAGATAGCGAGTTGTAGTAAGTCGAGGTTATTTGATTCGGCAGCACGTAAATGTATTCTCCATTTACTGAAAAGCGTTGTGTAAGTTTATATCTTCCGCCAATGCCCATCGCTAGAATATCGTTCTTGTCCTGCAGAGTAGGGACAAGGTTTTTGTGCACGAGCGTTGGAGTCAACTGAAGTGATAAGTCGTTATTGAATTTGCGAGCAATAAGCAGTTGGTGCGTATACTGCATGCGCGAAGAAAAATAATTGTCTCTGTTTGGATCAGCCCACTTCACCGTATTACAAACGGCAGAGGCAAAGTAAGAGACAGAAAGAGGTACATTGCGTTTACCGCTTCCCTGACGAATGATTTTGTATTTCAAGAATGAATCGTAGGCCTTATTCACATTGCTTCTTCCCATTCCGACCATAAGGCGGTCTGTAATTCCGTACTCCAATCCGAAACGCATCAACGCTTGGTCTAATCCGAAGAGATCGTAAGCCCCAGTGTTGATAAAACCAAAACGGTGTGAAATGCGAAAATCCATAACACCCGCTGCAGCATTCTCAACGCTATGCATGTTAATGATGCGGGTAGTCTTGAAAGTAGCAGAGGTATAGGTTTGTTCCTCTTCGGGAGCAATTAAAAGAAGTAAATCCTGCATGTCATCACCAACGTACAAACTATCAGTTGGTTGAGCGTAAGAATTGGCCTGAAAGAAAAGCAAAAGAGCTAATGAAATTAGCCCTTTTGAAATAATGCGTTGATTCATAAATATTATTTAAGTGGTTGAAGTGTTGCCTTTACGGTTACTTCGATTTTTTCAGAGATTTGACCTTTTACAACATCCGGAATTTGAACATTGTAGTCACGTGGGTTAACATAAAACTTCGTGCTTCCGTCAATCTTTCCACCTGCAATTTTAATAGTCGCAATTGCACTCACATCCTTCGTTGCGCCGTGCATGGTCATTTGTCCAGCAACATTTACAGAATAGGTTCCGTCTGCAGCGAAATTCACTTTTGAAAAATCGCCTTTTCCTTTGAAGTTTGCCTTCGGGTATTTGTCACTTTCCAAATAATTTTCATTGAAGTGTTCTTGCATCAACGCTTTTTCAAATTCGAAACTCTTGATCAAAGTCTCTACCTGAACAGCACCTGTTGCTTGGTCAATGATGATAGTAGACTTGTAATTGTCCGCCTTAATATCTTCAGCACTCGTGTGTGAGAAGAATTTTATATGTGCGGTTTTTGAGAAGTAACGCTGCGCTGTGGCTCCGAAACTGATGGCAACTAATGCTGTTGCTAAGATTAACTTTTTCATAATATTATTTTTTTTAGGTGAGGCATTTATTGTACCAATTATTTGATGAGCGCGCACTTAGACATTTGAACTCCGTCCATCATAAGATAGCCTGTGCAGAATCCTTTAATAACGACCTTTTCACCCTTATTTGCGCTGACGCTTTCGCCTGCTAAGAAATAGCATTTAACAGCGTAATCAGGGGTGTTAGTCATTAATTGAATGACAGATTCATTTCCTTCATTTACAAAAACATTATCAACTACCCCCTGAATTTCAAGGGCTACAAAGTCTTTAACAAATTTGGCATTTGCCGAATCCTCGTTTTTGGCGAATGCCGCGCCAAGCGAGTCTGCAGGTAAGATGTAGTTTGGCTTTACATCAGCTGCATTCGTTTTAGGCTTATTCCACATGTAATAGGCAACCCCACCGCCAATGGCAATAATGGAGAGAAGCACAATAATGATTACTTTTTTATTCATGTTTTTATTCATTAATTGTTTGGAGCACCCGCAGTAATCCAGGCATTCACAGCAGTTTTGTCGCAAGTGCTTAATCCAGATGTCCCCTTCGGCATGATTGAATAACCGTTGCTTCCATCCAATGACCCTGCGAATCCGCCGTTGTCTACAATGGCTTTAATTTCGTCGTAAGTGGTTAAGGATAAACTCGCACTCGGATTGGCACCTTCATGGCAACCGCTGGCGCATTGCTGCGCAACAAGTGGAGCAATTCTACTGGTGAAAGTAAAAGTATTGTCGCAAGGTGTTGCTGAATACAAGTACTCTTCATTGTCGTAATAACATGCTGTCAAAAGCATAGTCAAAGTCAAGAGCAACATGCTCGTCTTAGTTGTTAAGCGCACCATCGTTGATCCATTTTTGAATTTGAATAATCTTGCAGCTCTGAAGTCCAGATGTGTTTTTCGGCATCATGGAATAGCCCCCAGTTGCAAGTAAAGAGTGCATAAGCGAACCATCATTTACGGTGCTTACAATTTGAGAGTAATTCGTTAAACTCAAATTAGCATCCGGACTACCGCCGCTGTGACAGCCCGTACAATTGGTTTGAATGATTGGTAAAATGTATGCGTTGAAAGTATAATTGATAGTGTCACAACCGACACAATTGTTAAATTTCGCTCCTTGATTTATCCAAGTCCGAATAGCGTTAATTTGATCAGCAGTAAGCGTCGAGCTGGGCGGTGGCGGCATTATTTTATCGGGGTCTGACTCAGTAATAACTTCCATTAACTCGCTGTTGCTGGCATTACCCATGTCTATGATATCTGAATTCATTAGTGAGTAATAATCGGTCACTACAATACCTTCTTCATGAGAAGCTTCATCGTGACAACCAGACATTCCGCAGTTCGAAACCAATAAGGGTAAAATAGTATTTCCGAAATACACCGTGTCGGGATTACAGTCCTCCGCCAAAGTGCCATCTAAATCTGGTGGCGGCTCATGTTTGCAAGAAACAAGAGTCATCAGAATTATTACCAATATGGTGTGGGTGTACTTTTTCATCTGGTCAAAATTACAATTTAGTCTTTTCGTAAGATGAAACAATTATCATGTTACGAGCGACTATAACGTTAAATATCCCAAGTAATTGTCAGCTCATCGCTTGTTGGATGTGCTTGACAAGCCAAGATATAGCCTTGCTCAACTTCTTTCGGAGTTAACGCGTGGTTAGCATCCATACGAGCAGTTCCTGATAAAACTTTGCATTGGCAAGTTGTACAAACCCCTCCTTGACAAGAGTAGGGTGCATCCAATCCGGCGTCAATTGCTGCATTCAAAATGGTTTCTCCATCTGTATTAATTTCTAATTCAATGGTTTTTTTGTCTAACGTGATTGATACTTTGCTCATTTCTTTATTTGATTAATGTTGAAATTTCATTCTTTAAATTCTCGTCTGTCCAATTCCAGCTTCCTAAATCACTCTTCACAATCTCGTGTTTTTCATTCAGCAAATAAGTGACAGGTATGGAATAAACATTGGCATATTTCAGTTTGTTCACGCGGTAAATAGTGAATCCGTATCGTTCGTGAAATGTCTTCACCTGATCTTCTCTGTCTTCTGTGATAAATACAAAGTTAATCTGTCTTCCAAGAGGAGTTTCCATAAATGCTTTTATTTCAGGAAGTTCTCGGAGGCATGGTCCACACCACGAAGCATAGAAGTGAACAACAGTTGCGCCACCTGTGAGCTCCGCTAATTTGTGCTGAACACGAGAACTATCAATAACTACAAGCGAGTCTTGTTCAAGAGAAGGCACAGTTTTGTATCTGAAATACATAAAAACTCCCGCACAGATTAGTGCTACCCAAAGAAGTCTTTCAATAGATAAAATGCGAGCGAACTTTCTTGAATACCAATTATTCATGTATTTAAAATTATTCTACCTCTAGATTTTCTAATTCTATTTCAAGTTCTCCGAGAGCGGCTAAATACTCTTGAAATTCAGTCAGGGACATGGGCTTGTATTCCTGAGGCGCAGCGAAATTTTCCGAATTTAATTTCCCCGGTTTAATTTCAACCAATTCCCAAAAGGCATTTTTGTCCTGCTGAATGGAAACAATCAGTCCAGGAGCAGTGGCCGTTTCAAACTGAAACGGAATTGCAGCGTACGACTGTGTGTACCAAACAGCAGTTGTGTCTGTTTTTTGATCTTTTAAATTATTTATAATAACCCCTGATTTGCATGAAAGTCCAGCAATGGCAAACTCTTTCGAGCGTGCCTCTGGTAAGAAGGTGCTTGTTTTTTCAATTTGAAAAAAGCTTTCATTAATATCTATAGCCATTTTGGTGTTTGAAATATTAGCCAAAATGGTAGCTTCTTTCGATTTTAAATTCACAAGAAGTGAATAATTAACCGGCGCATTTGTGACTTCATTTCCAACTAGCTCAGCCCGCCACAAATTTCCTTTAATCGAGTATTTGATTTGCGAGATGCTGCTCGATTTTTCTTCGCCATTGTATGTGTGAAGCTCATAAATTAAAACACCCTCGAATTCCGGGCTCTGTCCGAACGAGTATAGTTGAAGGCATAAGAAAGAAAAAAGTAGCGTAATTCTTTTCATTAATAATTTAAGATTTCAGAAATAACAGCACTAACTTTTTCAGCATTCGGAAGCAGTGCAGCTTCTAAATCACTGTTCAAAGGAATAGCTGGAGTAGGAGCACTTCCGTAAGTTTTTACCGGAGCATCTAAGTATTCGAAACAGTTCTCAGCA
>CAIZGX010000051.1 GCA_903932685.1 uncultured Bacteroidota bacterium
CGATGTTGCCAGTTTGAATACCACACATATTCGCAGTTGGATAAGTGAATTAATGATTCAGGATATTTCGGAGCGCAGTATTCATCGTAAATTATCTGCCATCAACGCTTGGTTTCGATTTTTAATGAAACGGAAGGAGATTGGCATTAATCCATTAAAAGGAGTTACGAAGCCTAAGCGCCCCTCTCGCTTGCCTGAAACATTGCAAGAGCAGCAAGGGATAGATTTATATCGGCTCAGCGACACAGATAGTTCTTCCGAGAAAGTTAATGCGCTGATGATCCAACTGTTTTACGAAACTGGAATTCGCCTTTCGGAAATGATGGGGCTTCGACATCGTGATATTGACTTTGGCATAGGTCAAATAAAAGTTTTAGGCAAGCGAAACAAAGTGAGATATGTGCCCGTTAATGAAGAAATGATTCAAAAGTTAAAACTACATATGAGCTCGTCTCAGTTAAGTAATAGTGAAGCTGCATTGTTTCAGAACGAAAAGGGACACCCATTAAGCAGATCGAGCTTTTACAGAAGGGTTAAATCCTCCCTATCACTTGTTACCACTCAGAAGAAAAAAAGTCCTCACGTTTTGCGTCATAGTTTTGCGACTCACATGCTGAACAACGGGGCTGATTTGAATCACATCAAAGAAATCTTAGGTCATGCTAATTTAGCCGCCACGCAAGTATACACGCATTTGAGTACCGACCGTTTGAAACGTATCCATGCTCATTTACACCCAAGAGAAAATAAATCACCAAAAACCTAATCGCTATGCAAATCACAGTTCAGAGCATTCATTTCGACGCCGACTTAAAGTTGATTGAATTCGTTGAGGAAAAAACAAAAAAGCTCGGTGTGTTTCATCCGGCGATACATAAAGCTGAAATTTTATTGCGGTTGGATAAAAATGCCGATCAGGAGAACAAAATCACGGAAATAATACTAAAAGTGCCTGGAAAAGAGCTCTTTGCAAAAAAGCAATGCAAGACATTCGAGGAAGCTACGGATTTGGCTGTTGATGCATTGAAGCATCAGATTGAAAAAAATAAGGAAAAGCAGTAAAAAAAAATGCATCAGAGTTTGGATATATCAAAATAATAACTACATTTGCACCCCTAATTTACGGATTAGGGGTGTTTTTGTTGTAGTTCTTTGAATCACTAGAAACGTTTTTATGCCGGTGTAGCTCAGCTGGCCAGAGCAGCTGATTTGTAATCAGCTGGTCGGGGGTTCGAATCCCTCCACCGGCTCCAAAGGGGAGATACTCAAGCGGCCAACGAGAACAGACTGTAAATCTGTTGGTGTACACCTTCACAGGTTCGAATCCTGTTCTCCCCACTCTTTAGGGCTCCTAGAGGGAATGACTGTCGGTCACTAAAAGCGGGAGTAGCTCAGTTGGTAGAGCATTAGCCTTCCAAGCTAAATGTCGCGAGTTCGAGCCTCGTCTCCCGCTCTACTTTCCCACAAGCCGTTGTAGCTCAGGGGTAGAGCACTTCCTTGGTAAGGAAGAGGTCAGGGGTTCAAATCCCCTCAACGGCTCTACAGAGTAGTTTAAAGAAAGTTAGCATAAACGTACGTAGTGATTTAAGTCTTGCAATCGAACAAATAAGAAAGGCTATTTAACAACGAAATAAAAAAACAAAAAACAAACAAACCAATGGCTAAAGAAGCATTTGACCGTTCCAAACCCCACGTGAACATTGGAACTATTGGTCACGTAGACCACGGTAAAACTACGTTAACCGCTGCAATCACTAACGTTTTGGCTGGTGAAGGTTTAGCAGAGAAGCGTGATTTCGCTTCTATCGATAACGCTCCTGAAGAAAAAGAGCGTGGTATTACAATTAACACTGCTCACGTTGAGTACGCAACAGCAAACCGTCACTATGCTCACGTTGACTGTCCAGGTCACGCTGACTATGTTAAGAACATGGTTACTGGTGCTGCGCAAATGGATGGTGCTATCTTAGTTGTTGCAGCTACAGATGGTCCAATGCCACAAACTCGTGAGCACATTCTATTAGGTCGTCAAGTTGGTGTTCCACGTATCGTGGTTTTCATGAACAAAGTTGACATGGTAGATGATCCAGAATTGTTAGAGTTAGTAGAAATGGAGATTCGTGAATTACTTTCATTCTACGAATATGACGGAGACAATACTCCAGTTATCCAAGGTTCTGCTTTGGGTGCTTTGAATGGTGACGCTAAATGGGTTGCTACTGTTTTGGAATTAATGAATGCTGTTGACACTTGGATTCCAATTCCTCCTCGTGAAACTGAGAAGCCTTTCTTGATGTCTGTTGAGGACGTATTTACGATCACTGGTCGTGGTACTGTAGCAACTGGACGTATCGAGCGTGGTGTTATCAACACAGGAAACGAGGTTGACATCATTGGTTTCAATGAAGAGAAATTAAAATCAGTTTGTACTGGTGTTGAGATGTTCCGTAAGATCTTAGATCGCGGAGAAGCAGGTGACAACGTTGGTTTGTTGTTACGTGGTATTGAGAAGAGTGATATCCGTCGTGGTATGGTTATCTGTGCTCCAAGCTCAATCCTTCCTCACACTGAATTCAAAGCTGAGATTTACGTATTGAAGAAAGAAGAAGGTGGTCGTCACACTCCATTCCATAACAAATACCGTCCACAGTTCTACTTCCGTACAACTGACGTAACTGGAGAGATTTCTCTAGATGCTGGTCGCGAAATGGTACTTCCTGGAGATAACGTATCTATCACTGTAAAGTTAATTGCTCCAATCGCAATGGACAAAGGTCTTCGTTTCGCTATTCGCGAAGGTGGCCGTACCGTTGGTGCTGGACAAGTAACTGATATCATTAAGTAATATTTAGTACAACATAGTGAAGGCGGAAACTGCATAAGTTTCTGTCTTCACTTTTGACATTTATAGAAACAACCTTACGGGCGTAGTTCAATGGTAGAATAGCGGTCTCCAAAACCGTTGATCTTGGTTCGAGTCCAGGCGCCCGTGCGAAAACTAAAAGTTATGGCAGCAATTATCACATATTTGAAGGAATCATACGATGAGTTGATGAACAAGGTAACTTGGCCTACTTGGAAGGAATTGCAGGAAAGCACGGTACTTACATTCATATCCATTCTGGTATTGGGAGCCTTGATCTTTTTAATAGACTTTGCTTTTGGCAAAGGAATCATTAAAATGATCTATGACTTTATTGCCTAACATAACAACTCGGAATCATGAGCGATATTGAAAAAAAGTGGTACGTGGTTCGCGCCATAAGCGGGAAGGAGAAAAAGGTTAAGGAATTTATTGAGAGCGAAATTAAGGCTCGTGGTCTAGCCGATTACGTTAGTCAGGTTCTCATTCCAACCGAAAAAGTTTTCCAAATCCGCAATGGAAAAAAGGTGAGCAAAGAACGTAGCTACCTTCCGGGTTATATTTTAATTGAAGCGAATCTCGTCGGAGAAGTTCCGCACATTATTCGTAACGTTACTAACGTTATTGGATTTTTAGGTTCTGAAAAGAGAGGTGAACCCGTAGCACTTCGTTTATCTGAAGTGAATAGAATTTTAGGAAAAGTAGACGAGTTAGCTGAGACTGGAGAAGAAATAAACATTCCATTTGTGGTTGGAGAGAACGTAAAGGTTATTGATGGACCTTTCAACAACTTCAGTGCAGTGGTTGAAGTTATTAATGAGGACAAGAAGAAGTTAACTGTTAGTGTTAAGATTTTTGGACGCAAAACTCCTGTGGAGTTGAGCTATATGCAAGTAGAAAAAGAATAAACGCGCTTTTGGTGTTTAACGTAATCTTATAAGGTTACGCTTCGCTTCCCGTTAAGCACCGGAACAAAATAAATAAAATAAGTAATATGGCGAAAGAAGTAGCTGGTTTTGTAAAGCTGCAAATCAAAGGAGGCGCCGCTAACCCTGCACCACCAGTAGGACCTGCATTAGGTTCTAAAGGTGTAAACATCATGGAGTTCTGTAAGCAATTCAATGCTAGAACCCAAGATAAAGCTGGTAAAGTGTGCCCTGTGTTAATTACTGTTTATAAGGACAAGTCCTTTGAATTTGTAATTAAGACTGCTCCTGCCGCTGTTCAACTGTTAGATGCCGCCAAAGCTAAGCAAGGTGCTGCAGAACCTAACCGTCAGAAAGTGGGTAGCGTAACTTGGGAACAAGTTAAAGCTATTGCAGAAGATAAAATGCCTGACTTAAACTGTTTTACCGTTGAGTCTGCCATGAAAATGGTAGCTGGTACAGCACGTAGTCTAGGTATACAAGTAACCGGTGAACGCCCTTTTTAATCAGAGGTAATTAAGCAATGGGAACCCTCAGCAAAAAAATGAAAGCCGCAGTGGCACAGTACGACAATTCAAAAACGTACTCTTTGCCCGAAGCAGCGTCGCTTGTTAAGAAAATTACAAGCACAAAGTTTGACGCGTCTGTGGATCTTGCCGTTCGCCTCGGAGTAGACCCGAAAAAATCCAACCAAATGGTTCGTGGAACTGTATCACTTCCTCACGGAACTGGTAAAGACGTTCGCGTTTTAGTACTTTGTACTCCTGACAAGGAAGCAGAGGCTAGAGCAGCTGGCGCAGACCACGTAGGATTAACGGAATACATCGACAAGATTAAGGGCGGATGGACCGACGTTGACGTTATTATTACCACACCTAGCGTAATGGGACAGGTTGGAGCTTTAGGAAGAATTCTCGGACCACGAGGATTAATGCCTAACCCAAAGACCGGTACAGTTACGATGGATGTTGGAAAAGCTGTTACAGAAAAGAAGGCTGGTAATATCGACTTTAAAGTTGATAAAGCTGGTATCGTTCATGCAAGTATTGGTCGTGTGTCTTTTGACGCTACCCAATTGTCTGAAAATGCGAGTGAATTAATTTCTACTTTGTTGAAATTAAAGCCTTCTGCTGCAAAAGGAACTTATATGAAGAGCATTTATGTTTCTTCAACGATGAGTCCAAGTGTTCAAGTTGAAACCAAATCAGTGAGCTAATTGCTGGTTAAATCGGAGGATTGTACTTTATGAACAAAGAACAAAAGAACACAGAAATCGCCGAGTTAGTGGAAATGTTGAGCAGTGCTCCCATTTTGTATATCACTGACACGGTTTCCTTAAACGCCGAGGCAACCAGCAATCTTCGTCGCGAATGCTTTAAACAAAACGTGCAAATGCGCGTGGTGAAAAACACCTTGTTGAAGAAAGCGATGGAGCGTGTTGAAGGAACTGACTTCTCGGGTCTTTACCCTGTGCTGAAAGGCAATACAGCGGTAATGATTGCAGAGGTAGCAAACGTTCCAGCTCGTTTGATTAAGGATTTCAGAAAAGGTACAAATAAGCCTGCCCTCAAAGGTGCGCTTATACGTGAAGATGTATATGTTGGAGATGATCAGTTAGACACTCTTGTAGCGCTGAAGAGCAAAGAAGAGATGATTGGCGAAATCATTGGTTTGTTGCAGTCACCTGCACGCAACGTTATTTCTGCACTGTTGAACCATGCTGAAAAACAAGAAGCGCAAGAGGAACATAGCGCCTAATATGTTCCAATTTAAAAGAACCGATTAATATCAAATACAATGGCAGATTTGAAAGCAATGGCTGAAGGCCTCGTTAATCTTACCGTTAAGGAAGTTAACGAATTAGCTACCATTTTAAAAGACGATTATGGAATTGAGCCAGCTGCTGCGGCAGTTGTTATGGCTGGTCCTGGCGCTGGTGCTGCAGTTGCAGAAGAACAAACATCTTTCGATGTTATTCTTACTGAAGCAGGTCCAAACAAATTGGCAATAGTTAAATTAGTGAAAGATCTTACTGGTCTTGGCTTGAAAGAAGCTAAGGATGTAGTAGACAAAGCTCCATCTCCTTTGAAAGAAGGTGTTACTAAAGACGAAGCAAACGGCTTGAAAACACAACTTGAAGAAGCAGGGGCAAAAGTTGAAATCAAGTAAGATTGCGACATTGAACCTCAGTTTAGGCCTTACCTTCGGGTGGGCCTAAACTTGTTTTTTATTTCATGACGGAAATGTCCGTCAGTTTTTGTGCATAGGATTTATAACCTTTAAAACGAAACACTTTGGCAACGCTAAAGAAACTAACTGAGCGAGTTAATTACTCCTCGACCAAAAATTTTTACGAGTACCCTGATTTCCTAGAAATTCAGCTCGCCTCGTTTAAAGAGTTCTTTCAACTCGAAACCAATCCTGAAAACCGAATATCAGAAGGTCTTTTCAAGGTATTCTCCGAGAACTTCCCTATTACAGACACGCGCAATCAGTTCGTGTTGGAGTTCTTAGACTACTTTATCGATCCTCCGAGATATACTATAGAAGAGTGTATCGAACGCGGACTAACGTACAGCGTTCCTCTAAAAGCAAAATTAAAACTGTATTGTACCGATCCAGAACACGAAGATTTCGAAACCATCGTGCAAGACGTTTACTTGGGTACTATTCCTTACATGACCCCTCAAGGCTCATTCGTAATCAATGGTGCTGAGCGTGTAATTGTTTCTCAATTGCACCGTTCTCCAGGTGTGTTCTTCGGTCAATCACGTCACGCTAACGGTACTAAGTTGTACTCTGCTCGTATAATTCCATTCAAGGGTTCTTGGATTGAATTCGCAACAGACATCAACAATGCCATGTACGCCTACATCGATCGTAAGAAGAAGTTACCTGTAACTACTCTACTTCGTGCAATCGGATTCGAAAGCGATCGTGAAATCCTTGAAATATTCAACCTTGCTGAAGAAGTGAAAGTTTCTAAAGCTGGATTGAAGAAAGTTGTTGGTCGTAAGCTTGCAGCACGTGTGTTGAAAGTTTGGATCGAAGACTTCGTAGATGAAGACACATCTGAAGTTGTTTCTATCGAGCGTAACGAATTGATCTTAGATCGTGACGTTGTTCTTGAAGATTCACACATCGATATCATTGTTGAAAGTGGAACCAAAGTAATTGTCCTTCACAAAGAAGAGTCGAATGCTGCTGACTTCACCTTAATTCACAATACCCTTCAAAAAGATACAACCA
>CAIZGX010000052.1 GCA_903932685.1 uncultured Bacteroidota bacterium
AAAAATCTCTCAAAACATCAAGCGCAATGTTTCCGAGATTGTCCGTTAATTTTTTTTTGAAAATATACCATTTGCGTTGTATCCTTGCACTGCTGAAAGCATTTCGTTTTAGCATTCCCAACATTACATTTTGAATTTCATTTCCCCTACATGTACGATATTTTAACATTAAACGCCATGAAAGTGGCAGAGCTGAAATCTGTTGCTGAAAATTTAGGTATTTCAAATGCCGAAAAATTAAAGAAGCAAGATTTGGTTCTAACCATTATGGACCGTCAGACTTTATCTGCTGCGCCAGCTGAGGCTCCTGCTCCGACAGTTGTTGAAGCAAAGGAAACAGATTCTTCTGTTGAGAATTCTACATCTTCAGATCGTCAGAAAAAAACGCGTGAAAGAAAGCCATATAAGGCTGCCGAAAAGGAAGAGGTTCCCGCTAAGGAAGAAGTATCGAATGATATTCCAACCGAACAAAACGAAGAGCCGGCGCCTGAGGCAACTCCTGTGCAAGAGACGAAGCCTGAGATTCCATTTTTGGTTTTAGCGAAGAAAGACGGCCAACCGCGTCAGCAGCATCCGAATCAGAAAAACCAAAGGCCTGAGCATAAGGACCGTCCTGAAAGAACTGATCGCCCAGAAAGACCTGAGCAAAGAGACCGTCCTGAAAGACCGAATAAACCGGAGCATCAAGAAAGTCAAGCGGAACGTGATCAGAATATCGTTCGTCCAGACCGTCAACGCAGAGGAATGCCGGACGAGCACGGATACAATTTCGATGGATTGGTTATGGCGGAAGGTGTGTTGGAAGTGATGCCAGACGGATTCGGATTTATGCGCTCTTCGGATTTCAATTATTTGAATTCTCCGGATGACGTTTACGTTTCTCAACAGCAAATAAAAACTTACGGATTATTACCTGGAGATACCATTCGTGGGGCTATTCGTCCGCCAAGAGAAGGAGAGAAATATTTCCCATTGATTCGTATCGACAATATTAACGGACGCGATCCGGCTTGGGTTCGTGACCGTATTCCATTTAAATTCTTAACGCCTTTGTTCCCGCAAGAGCGATTCCATTTGGCCGACAACAACAACAATGTGAGTATGCGAATCATGGATTTGTTTGCTCCTATTGGAAAAGGCCAACGTGGAATGATAGTTTCGCAACCGAAGACTGGTAAGACTACTTTGTTGAAAGACGTTGCGAATGCGATTGCGATGAATCATCCTGAGACTTACTTAATTGTGTTGCTCATAGATGAACGTCCGGAAGAGGTTACAGACATGAAGCGCAGTGTGAAAGGAGAAGTGATAGCTTCGACTTTCGACGAGCCTGCTGAACGTCACGTAAAGATTGCCAACATTGTCTTGGAAAAAGCCAAGCGTTTGGTTGAATGTGGACACGACGTTTGTATTCTTTTGGATTCAATTACACGTTTAGCGCGCGCATACAATACCGTAGCTCCTTCGAGTGGAAAGGTATTGTCGGGTGGTGTTGAAGCGAATGCATTAGAAAAACCAAAGCGTTTCTTCGGAGCTG
This sequence comes from uncultured Bacteroidota bacterium, assembly GCA_903932685.1. Lineage (GTDB taxonomy): Bacteria > Bacteroidota > Bacteroidia > Flavobacteriales_D > Sanyastnellaceae > CAIZGX01. The sequence continues at coordinate 1,538 of CAIZGX010000052.1, forward strand.
CGCGGAAGATTGAAAATGGAGGATCTCTTTCCATCATTGCAACTGCTTTGGTTGATACCGGAAGTAAAATGGATGAAGTAATCTTCGAAGAGTTCAAGGGTACTGGAAATATGGAATTGCAATTGGATCGTAAGATTAGCAACAGACGTATTTTCCCTGCCATTGATATTCTTTCTTCTGGAACACGTCGTGAAGATTTGTTGCAAGACAAGGACACGCTTCAACGCATGTGGGTATTACGCAGACACCTTGCAGATATGAATCCGGTTGAAGCCATGGAATTCGTGAAAGACCGTATAGAGCGCACGAAATCAAACGAGGAGTTTTTAGTAACCATGAATTCGTAATGAGCACTTGGCGCATTTGGGCCTACGCCCTATCCTCAGCAGCTCTCTGGTTGGGATTGCGCTTTTCTCTTGGTCATTACTATTCTTACAACTACGCTGAAGCTCAGCCTAAAGGTGTTCTCTTGAATCTTGTTTTTCTATTGTCTTTAATATTGTTAGCCCTGTATACCACTTACAGCAAAGAGCCACAAGTACGGAGTTATTTCGACGATTTCAAATTGTCTTTGCGCGCTGGAATTGCCTATTCTGTGGCTATAGGCATGGCCATTGGAATTTATTACTCAACAGCAGACGACATGCTTATTAAGCGTGCAATCGATTATGCGCAATTAGAAGAGGCTTTGAATACACCTGAGAAAGTGGCTGCAATAACTTCATCGAACGAGCCGTTAAAAGACCTAACTAAAGAAGAAATACAACAAAGCTATATCGAACGCGTTAACACAATGACTTCAGCTAAAACGGTAGTGGCAGCCGGCATTTCAGCAATGATGTTGAGCTCACTTATCTTTTCCCTTATCGTGCCTTGGGTATTTAGAACTGTAATGTTAAAAGAACTATCATGAGAAATTTAGTTGCAGCCTTTTTATTTAGTTTTATTGCTTTTTCGGCTTTTGCTCAAAGAGATAAAGCAGCACTTAATATTTCAAAATTCGATTACCGTAAATACCATTTCGGATTTACATTATGCGGAAATCAAAGTTCATTTTTTTTGAATTACAAACCTGACTTTTCCTTTCAAGATTCGTTGCTAAATATCACTAATGTTCCGCAAGCTGGATTTAATCTGCACATTTTAGCCTCCTACAATCCGCTTCCAAATGTGAATGTGCGATTCCTGCCGGGGTTGTCTTTTCAAGACCGTTCACTTCAATATCAATTTTTGCGGGCAAACAATAAGATTGAAACCCAGACCAAACCCATATCAAGTGTGTGGTTAGAATTTCCTGTTTTGTTTAAATTCAGAACAAACAGAGCGGGAAACTTTGCGGCATATGGGTTGGTTGGTGGAAAATATGCGCGTGATATGCAATCGCAAAAAAATGTAAATAACAGTCAGTCCAGCGAAATTGTTGTTAAACTGAAAAGCAATGATTACTGTATTGAAGCTGGAGGCGGATTCGACTTTTTCCTTCCCTTTTTCAAATTTGCAGTAGAGTTTAAAACAAGTATTGGTCTTCCCGATTTACTTATTCACGAAGACACGAAATACGCTTTTCCAATCGAGAAATTACGTTCAAGGGCTTTTGTTGTGTCCTTTATCTTCGAAGGGTAAAATCAATCAATCCACTCAGCAATAAAAATGTTCGTGTCGCGCGTTCTTCCGTTGTGACGATTGCTGCAGAACACCAAGTATTTTCCATTTGGTGAAAACATAGGGAACGAATCGAATTCGGTATCGAAAGTCACTTGTTCCAATCCGCTTCCATCTAAATTCACCAAGAATAAATTGAAAGGGAATCCGCGTTTACTGTTGTGATTGCTGCAGAAAAGAACCTTGTCTCCTTTTGGAGTGAACGTTGGCGACCAGTTTGCATTTCCCAAAGAAGTGACTTGATGTGCGTCTGAACCATCGGCATTCGCAACGAAGATTTCCAAGTTTGAAGGCTCAACCATGTCTTCCTTCAACAATGATTTATAAGCATCTATTTCTTCTTTGTTCCTCGGACGAGACGCGCGCCAAACGATTTTCTTTCCATCTGGAGAAAAACATGCACCACCGTCATAGCCCAAGTCGAATGTAATTTGCTTCACATCGCTTCCATCTAAATTCATGGTGTACAAATCCAAGTCGCCGTTTCTTAATGAAGTGAAGACTATGCGATCTCCCTTCGGACTAATCGTCGCTTCAGCATCATAACGCGGCGAATCGGTTAATTGCTTCGTTACCTTCCCTTGAAGGTCTGCTGTGTAAATATCATAAGAGGTGTACAACGTCCAAACATATCTTCCGGTGTTTGGAAGTGGCGGTGGGCAAGACTCTCCGCCTTTGTGTGTTGAAGCATAAAGGAACGATTTTCCATCGGGCATAAACCAAGAACAAGTGGTTCTTCCAAGTCCGGTTGAAACCAACTGACGCTTCGAACTGTCCGCCTTCGCTTCCACATTTAAAAGGAAAATCTGATCGCAGCCTACTCCCCATTTCGAATTGTCGCTTTGAAAAATAAGTTGCTTTCCGTCGGGGCTCCAATACGCCTCGGCGTTGTTACCGCCGTAGGTAATTTGATGAATGTTTTTGAAATGGGTTTCCTTCTCATAAGTGACAGGACCTGGCTCTGCTGTAACCGGAAGCGATTCCAAAACCAATTGTTGTGTGCAGCTGCTGAATGCAACCGCCACCATTGCGAGTGTAGCTAATTTCAAATTCATGCCGCAAATTAACGGCACAATTGCATATCTTCTGCATTCGGCTTATCTTTCGGAACTGATTTTAATTATGAAAAAGACCCTTGCCTCTTTGTTTTTCTTGGCTGCCGCTTTCGGCATAAACGCACAGAAAAAAATTACCAACGAACTCATTTGGAACAGCCGCGAATTCAACGCTGAATACCTTGGCGGATTCAACTCGATGAAAGACGGTGAAACGTTTTCAGACGTGATGGGCTCAGATATAAACGGACAAACTATTATCCAATGCAGCTTCGCAACAGGAGATACGTTGAAGACAATTACCACTTCGAAAAGAATTTTCGGAAATGAAATGAGTGCGTTCGACAATTACGGTTTCAATGCAGATGAAACCATGTTGTTGATTGAAACTGAAAGCGAAGGCATTTACCGTTGGAGCAGCATGGCGAATTATTTCGTTCACGATTTAGCAAGCGGAAAAACAACGCCCATTGCAGATTTCAAACAAGGAAAACAACGCTTGGCGACCATCTCTCCAGATAAAAAGCGCGTAGCCTTCGTTCGAAACAACAACATTTTCATTTTCAATATTGAAACGAAAGAGGAAAAGCAAATCACCTTCGACGGTGAGAAAAACAGAATCATTAACGGAGCAACCGATTGGGTGTACGAAGAAGAATTCGGATTCGATCGCGGATTGTATTGGAATGAAACAGGTTCGCTTCTCGCCTACTACAAATTCAACGAAAGCAGTGTTCCTGAATATGGAATGGATATTTACGGAAGTTTATATCCGGAGAGAAACACGTTCAAATATCCGAAAGCCGGAGAAAAAAATTCAGACGTGAGCATTCACATTTATGAATTGACTTCCAACAAAAGCTTTTTGGTTGAAAAGACTTCTGCCGAGTTCGAATACATTCCACGTATCAAGTGGGGCAAACAAAAATGGCAGTTGTTGGTTCAGAAAATGAATCGTCATCAAAATCATTTGGTCTACGAATTAACGGCTCCCATTCGCGTTGAAGGAAATGATACTTGGCCAACAGCAGTGTTGATGGAAGAGAAATCTGAAACCTACATTGATGTGAACGATAACATTCAATTTTTATCGGGTGGAGATTGTATGATCTACACCAGTGAGAAAAGTGGTTCTGCACATTTGTATCAGATTGACTTAGGAACGAAAGTAGAGAAAGCGTTAACCAGCGGAAATTGGGAGATTCTTGATTTTTACGGAATCGATGAAAAAGCAGGAAACATTTATTTCAGTTCTACGCGTGCTGCACAAGTCAACTACAACAAGCGCATGAGCAGCTCGCTAGATGCGACTTCGAAATATGTGTACTGCGTTAATTTGAAGAAGAGCACGTGGAAGTGTTTAACCTCTGACGACGGAACCAACGAAGCAGCGTTCAGCAACGGATTGAAGTATTTCCTACACACGTACAGCAACGCAAACACCCCTCCTACTTTCTGTATTCGCGACAACCAAGGAAACACGAAGCGTGTGCTGATTAAGAACGAAAACCTTTCAGCGAAATTGAATGAATACAATTGCGTGAAGAAAGAATTCTTCTCGTTTAAGAATTCAAGCAATACCGATTTGAATTGCTGGATGATGAAGCCTGCCAACTTCGATCCGAATAAAAAATATCCCGTATTGGTTGCTATTTACGGCGGACCTGGAAGCAACACCGTTCTTGACTCTTACGGCGGAAAGAACTACATGTGGTACCAATTGCTTTGTCAGGAAGGATACATTGTTGTAAGCTGCGATCCTCGAGGAACACAATTCCGTGGCAAAGATTTCAAACATTCTACCTACATGAATTTAGGTGGAAATGAAACGCAAGACTTTATAGACTTCGCGAAATATTTAGGTCAGCAAACTTACATAGATGCTGCGCGCATTGGTATGCAAGGCTGGAGCTACGGCGGATACATGACTTCGTTGTGCATGACCAAAGGAGCTGACTATTACAAGACCGGAATTGCTGTTGCTCCTGTTACGAACTGGAAGTATTACGACAGCGTTTATACCGAGAGGTACTTGCGCACCCCGCAAGAGAATTCAGGTGGATACGAAAACAACTCTCCGATCAACTTCGCAAAGCAATTGAAAGGAAACTACTTGTTGGTTCACGGAAGCGCTGATGACAACGTGCATTTCCAAAATACGATGGATATGGTAAGCGCATTGGTTGCAGCGAATAAGCCATTCGACTTGTTTGTTTATCCGAACAAAGACCACGGCATTTACGGCGGAAACACACGCTTGCATTTGTTCAGCAAGATGACCAACTTCTTGAAAGAAAATCTGTAATGAAAAAAGTACTTGTCCTGTTGTTCGTTATTTGTTCGGGCATTCGCGCATTCGGACAAGAGCAATGGCAAGTGCATGGCGGTCTTCAATATGGATTTGTGGTTCCGCACAACTCGCTTATGGAACCGCTTATTACTGCGCACAGCGTTGGAGGAAGTGTTCGCGTTGTGAAGCGTGTAACCAATAGACTCTATTCAAGGCCATACGGAAATCCTTATCAGGGTGTCGATTTTACATACATCAACACTGGGAACATTCAGCAATTGGGACAACAATTCTCGCTGAGTTTCTGGAATCAGTTCCCTACTAACCGCAGAATCTTTGGCGAGCGTCCTTCAAACAAAAAGTTCATCAATTTGGGTATTGGCTTGGGTTACACCACGAAGATTTGGAATCTACAATCGAATTATCAAGCGCCTGTGCTAGGTTCGCACTTCAATGCTGCATTGAGTATTGGCTTCGATCAGGAAATTTTTCACACCGAAAAACTTCAATACAAATTGGGAATTCGCGTCACCCATTTTTCAAACGGTGCTTTTCAATTACCAAATTTTGGGACGAATACCATGGCCCTCACGCTGGGTGTTCAGCCATTAACTAAACCGAAGGCTCCAAGAAAAGATGAAGCGCATGAAATTCTTTTGCTCCGATTTTTAAGCAAATACAATCGTAGTATTTCTTACACGCAAGGATGGAAAGAAGTCATGCAGCCTTACGGAAAGAAATACCCCATTCATCTGCTTAGTGCAGCGTGGGATCGCAGAACATCACGCGTAAAGCGATCTTTCGGATTAACAGCCGATCTCATGTTCAACAGTTCATTAATTCCGTTAATGGAAAACAGAGACGGTGCTCGACCGAACAATCGTTCGGTTTTTCAATTGGGAATTGGGCCAACGTTTTGTCAGAATTTCGGAAACACGCAATTACGCATTGTTCAAGGCATTTACATTTGGGACAAATGGGCTGAGACAACGCCTTTGTATCAGCGTGTAATGGTTCGTCATGCGCCAAAGGACAAACATTGGTTCGTTCAATTCGGATTAAAAACACATTTTGCAAAAGCAGATTATGGTGAAATTGGATTTGGCTACCGTCTGTAAGCTAGGCCTGCTGGGGCTTGTGCTAACTTTTTGTTCATGCAACAAAGAGAACGCTCCCGATTGCTTTAAAACGGCGGGAGAAGTTCAAACCGAAATAAGAGATTTAGGAAGCTTCACCAAACTTGAATTGAATAGCAATTTGAAATACGAATTGGTTGACACGAATTTTTGTGGAATTGAAATTACCGGCCCGAAAAATTTACTTCCGAAAATAGATGCACAACTTTCAGACGGTGTGTTGAAAATTGAAAACGTGAACACGTGTAATTTTCTTCGATCGTTTGAACACGAAATAACGGTGACGTTGTATTTCGATTCAATCACTAACATTCAAAATTTCAGTACTGGAAGTGTTGTTTCGTTGAATGAAATGAAAGCACGTAAACTTGTGATAGAGAACAAGCATGCGAATGGAAAGATCGAGTTGAACTTGAATTGCGATACCGTCTATTGCGGGTCTCCAGCGGGTGCTAACGATTCGTATTTGAAAGGCACTATAAAAGTTGCAGAATTGTATTCAGACGCTTACGGAATTATTCATGCGGAAGAACTCAATGCAAATCAGGTTTACATTAACAACTCTTCGTTGCAACCCATTTATGCGAACGCAAATGAGTATGCATTTATTCGAATAGAAGATGCTGGGAATGTTGTGCTGAAGCAAACTCCAGCCTTGTATGATTTCGATCGTAACGGAAGCGGCGAGTTAATCTTCGAATAGACGAACAATGTGTTCAGGAGCTTTGCAAGGTCTACCCGTATTCTTGTCTACAAACACCAATTCCACTTCTGCCGTATTCAACAACGTATCGCTGCGGAATGATTCAAAATGAAATAAAATACGCGTGCTGCTGAACTGTGTAATGCGTGTTTGAATTTCAACAAGATCGTCGTAATGTGCAGGAGCTTTATAATGTATGTTGAAGGTTCGAACTGGAAGAAGAATTCCTTCGTCTTCGAGATCTTTGTACACTACACCCAACTCTCTGAGAGCCTCTACCCTAGACACTTCGAAATAAGCTGCATAATGACCGTAATACAAATAGCCCATGCGGTCGGTTTCTGAATATCTTACAGTAAATTTGGAATGAAAGATACGATCTTGAATTTTCATGCTCACAAAGTAATTATTGAATTACGTTGCTCAGATTTTCATTCTTAGAATCTTTCGAACAATCTTTCAAACAAAGGGTCTACTTTGATACACCAAAAATTTTCATAAGTCAATAGGTAAAGGAGTTTTTTTTTCACTTTTTTTACATTTCTTTTGTAGTCCGAGAAACGTGAAGCATATTTGTTGTTTACCGGCACCTAAACAGACGATTAACCTCTTTTATACGCAGTAGTATTATGACTAATGATTTCAATCAAGTTTGGCAGAATTGTTTAGATATAATTAAAGACAATGTAAGTCCGCAAGGATTCAAGACTTGGTTCGAACCGATTAAACCCGTTAAACTTGAAAACAAAGTTTTAACGATTCAAGTCCCTTCGCAGTTTTTCTACGAATGGTTGGAAGAGCACTATGTGACTTTACTGAAAAAGATCATTCGCAAAGAATTAGGAACTGAAGGAAGATTGGAATATTCCATCATTATGGAAAACAATCAGGCTTCGAACGCTCCATACACCATTAAAGTTCCTACTAGCAATCGCAAAGCGGTTAAAAACGCTCCTGTTGCAATGCCATTGGATCTGGACGATGTTCCAATTAAGAATCCGTTTATCATTCCTGGTCTTCGCAAGTTGAATATTGATTCTAACTTGAATCCGAATTATTCTTTCGAGAATTTTGTTGAAGGCGATTGCAATCGTTTGGCTCGCAGTGCGGGTTATGCAGTAGCAAACAAGCCTGGCGGAACAGCTTTCAACCCCTTGTTGGTATACGGAAGCACAGGATACGGTAAATCTCACTTGGCTCACGCTATTGGATTAGAGATTAAGAACAAGTATCCGGAGAAAACAGTATTGTACGTAAACAGTGAAACGTTTACGCACCAATTCATTGACGCTGTTAAGAACGGAACCATCAACGACTTTTCGCACTTCTATCAGATGATGGATGTGTTAATCATAGACGACGTTCATTTCTTCGCTGGAAAAGAGAAGACGCAGGATGTATTCTTCCACATCTTCAATCACCTTCACCAAACTGGTAAGCAAATCATTTTAACAAGTGACAAGCCACCGGTTGAGTTGCAGGGCATGGAGCAACGTTTGTTGTCTCGCTTCAAGTGGGGATTGAGTGCAGATTTGCAATGTCCATCATTGGAAACCCGTATTGCTATTCTTCGCAAGAAGATGTATGCAGACGGAATTGATCTTCCAGACGAAGTTGTTGAGTACTTGGCTTACAGCATCACCACGAACATTCGTGAGCTAGAAGGCGCATTGATTTCCTTGATTGCTCAATCTTCATTGAACAAGAAAGCGATTACGCTTGATCTTGCTAAGCAGATGATTGACAAGTTCGTTAAGAACACTGCGCGTGAGGTGAGCATTGATTACATTCAGAAAGTTGTTTGCGATTACTTCGACTTACCTATTGAGTTGTTGAAGAGCAAGACGCGTAAGCGCGAGATTGTTCAAGCACGTCAGATTGCGATGTATTTCGCGAAGAAGATGACGAAGAGCAGTTTGGCAAGTATTGGAGCTCATTGCGGCGGAAAAGACCACGCAACGGTATTGCACGCTTGTCGCACAGTTAACAACTTACAAGAAACCGATAAACACTTCAGAAAATATCTTGAAGATTTAGAGAAAAAATTAAGCATTGCTTAAATCGCTTTTCCCTTGGAGCTTTCACGAAGTGAATCTTTCCACCGGAATAATTACCTAAACAACAGGGAAGCCGCTTTCGAGCGGCTTTTTTGTTTCTTGAGTATTTCCCCGAACCTTCAGTGGGAACAAACAAGAATGTACTTCGTACGAATGCCTCTGGCGAATGCTACGCGAATGTCTTCGACTGATTTTCCAATAACACCGTTCCAATTATGAAATAGGAATTACAAAGTAGGAATAAATCCGAAGGATTTCCAATAACGCAGTTAAAGGTTCCAATTATGAAATAGGAATTTCTTATCCACTTCGTGGACAAATCCCGCAGGGACTTATCCGCTAGCGGACTGATCCACAGAGTGGATGTATCCCGAAGGGAACTTCGTTCCTACGTCTTTCGACGTATTGCTAATTCCAATTTTTAATACCATATTGAGCCGGAATGAATGAATTGATTCGATAAATCAAAAGAAACTTATTTTGACAATAGAAACATTAGTATCCATTGGTTCTGGAGTATTTCCGATACTCGCATACCTTTTTTCGAAAACTAAGAAATCTACTTCTAGTCATGTCGTCTTTGCATTTGTTGTTCTTTCTGTTTCTGTTGATTCCATTTGTCTTTATTACTCCTTACTTGGCAAAAACAATCTACTTTTCTTTAACATCTATGATTACATAGCAGTCTTTTTAGAACTTCTGTTCTTTCTTTCAGTCTTGAAGTTCAAAAGAAGTTATGTTCTCATTACTTCTCTTGTTCTTTTCTCACTGTGGATAGCTCATGCTGTTTTCAATCTCAATCATGGATTCTTTGTTTACTCCTCGTCTTTAACATTCGCTGGGTCTTTAACCATATGTGTCTATTGTGCTCTAGCCACCGTAATTATTCTATTGGAAGATGGTACTCATTTCAAACAAATGAACTATCCGTTTTTAGCGATACTCGGATTCTTTGTTTTTGAATCTCTCAGCCTTATTCCTGTATCTACCCTGAACTTAGATTTAAACACTGCCGACCGAAAACATGTGACAGAGCTATACAATCTTATCGTTGTTATTGCAGGCGTATTAAGAAACATATTCTTCACCCTGTATTTCATTGCGGAGAGCAGAAAACGAACCTGTTACAATGACCTCAAAACAATTTAGATTCAACTTCATTTCCGACATTTCTAAAAAGAGAATACATGATTGAAATAATAATTTTAGGAGTCTATATCGCGGTAATTCCAATTTTTTACTTTTTTCGAACGGGTGCAAGTAAAAATAAATCGAATTGGCTTCTTTTAATACTCATTGTATTCTCTCTAGGCACAGATAGCATCAATTGTTATTTAGCTGACAACAACATTAACAACCACTTTGTAATTAATTTCTACGACTATTTCGCTTTCGTTCTTGAATTTGGTTTTATTCTAATGTCATTGAATTTCAGTCGAGCTTTTAGAATTTTCACCGCATTTCTAATTGTAGTATGCTGGGCCATTCATATTCAATTTAACCTCAGGAATGGTTTTTCACAAATGTCTTTTGATCTTTCATATTCAATGTCTTTAACAGTATGTGTTTATTGTGGAATTGCTATGATTAAAATACTGCTTTCCGAACCACATTATTTCAAACAATCTAAACATCTTCTATTCCCAATGTTTGGTTTAATGATCTTTGAATCAACCTGCTTAGTCACCCTAGTAACAAATAGTTTTAACTTAAATGAGGAAGAAAGAATTTTTATGTACAATTTCTATAACGGTGTTGTTGTCTTTGGAAGTGTATTGAGAAATATACTCTTCACCTTATACTTCATCGCTGAGAGTAAAAAACGAAAAAGTTCAGAACTCGGTCACATCTAATGACAGCCGATTTTTGTTCTACAATTTCAAACTTAAACTCATGATAAATGTCGCCTACATAGCCATATTTCTGAGGCTTGTGCCTTTATTTTTACAACGGTCGTCTTATACTAGAAAAAATGTAGGCTCATTGTATTTTCTTTTATTTACATTATTTTCTTTTGGTGCAGATGTAGTTGGAATCTTTTTCAGTTTATCTGATATTCATACTGATGTACTATTTAATTTTTATCAGATTTTTGAAACGGTAGTAGCAACTTTCCTTGCCATTGAAATTGGAAAGTTCAATCCGAGAATTAAGTTCATTCTATACTCGTTTTGTGTCATTTTTGTTTTATCTGTTGTTTTAAGCTCCTTTGTATACAATTTTGATTTTCCCCAAGACTTCAATTGGGGAATTTCAAGATTTTATATTCTTATTATTACTTTTTTTTCGGCGTTACATTATGTTAGAAAAATGGATAGCTTCAACAGTATCAATGCGACGCCTTTATTCGGATTACTCGGGATTTTTATCTATGAAGCACTTAGTATAATACCCCTATTATCTCAACAAATTCAGAGGGCTTCTGAAAACCCGATTGAATCGTTTGTTATATACTTTATATTCTTGGTATCTGGCAATTTGATTCGAGATGCTTTAATTTCATACAACGCAATTCTCAATAAAAAACAAGGTTAAATGAACATTGATGAGGTACTCATATTTTCGGGAATAATAATGGTTCTTATGCTAATCTTCATTGTAGCCATATTCTTTTTGTTTACTAAAAAAACAATCGAGAGTGTTCGGCAGCGTCGAGAATTTGATTTTAAAATGCAACAAGCGATCATTTTATCTCAAGAATCTGAAAGAGAAGTGCTGGCAAATAATATTCATGATGATTTAGGCCCGCAGTTGAGCTTTCTCTATCGACAATTGCAGAAGGACATTGATAGCAATTCCTCAATTACGTTTTCATCGGCAGAGCGCGGCAATATTTACAAGAAATTAGATGAACTTATTTCCGACGTAAGAAAATTCTCATCGGACATTTACCCGACCCAGCTCAAGGAAATGGGACTTATTCAGGCGTTGGAGCAGAATTTATTCGATATGCATTTGCACATCCGCATTAGATTCTTCAATCATTTAGAGACCGATCTGAATTTCGACAATTCAAAACAATTAGCCGTTTACCGCATAACGAACGAGGTCTTGAACAATATTCTTCGTCACGGCAAACCGACTTTCATAGACTGCGAAATGAATGGTGTCGATGATCATTTGCAAATTGTATTCACCCACGACGGTGTTCCATTTAGTCAACAAGAGTTTTTAGACTTGGCCCAAAGCCAGAACGGAAGAGGCTGTTCTTCCATTCTCTATAGAACCTTGTTGCTCGAAGGCACTGTCGAATTTTACCATATTTTAGATCAGTAT
>CAIZGX010000053.1 GCA_903932685.1 uncultured Bacteroidota bacterium
AAAGAATCCAAACGGCAATCCCAAAGGCACAGGCACTTTCCTAAACTGCAAATAAAGGGGACCACTGACAATCTTTTCATTCGGAATAATAATGGCCTTCGACAATTGAAAATGGAAATGCGGATTCGGATTGGAACACGTGGTGAATTTTCCTTTTCGAATGTGAATGGTCTTGTCTACCTGCATCTTCGAAATGGCAGTGTGCAAATACGCATCCGACTCTTCCGTGAGAACACCGTAACTAATTCCTCTTTTCGATTTGAAATTGTACCCTAAAGAATCTTCTTCGAACGAGGTCTCTCCTTGAGTAAACACGGGCCTTCCGGTATAAACCCCCAACGAATCTTTAAATCCCTTGGCGAAGGCAATGTTATCGGTCATCGAAAACGCGATGTACCCAGCCTTCAAATCTAAATCTCCATAGGTAACGTAAGAGCCTAATCCATACAAATACACGCGGTCATTGACCAAATCCATCACCGTGCTGTCCTTACCGAAGTAGTGAACCTCTTCCATGGCCTGCTCTTCCGAAGAAAAATAAAGGGTGTCCACAGGCATAGGCGACAATGAATCAGACTGCGCAGTCAGCGGGTTAAACAAGGAGCTTATCAACACCACACACGTGAAAATTAGAGCGCGTCGGAAGTTCATGCCTTCACAAAGAAAAATAGTTTTGTTTAAATTGCGTTCACGTGTCAAAGCTATGCTAAACAATCGAGATAATAAACCCATGCAGAAGATGCATAAAAAATTATTGTACATTTTTTTAGTGGCCTTAGTTTTCACTTTGGGGTCGGCGTATCGCATTTCGAAGAAAGTAGTAACGATAGATAAAAAGTTTATTGTTGTGCTCGACGCTGGACACGGCGGATCAGATCCAGGAACGCTGGGAACAGGGCGGTACAAGACTTCCGAAAAAGACATTGCCCTAGATATCACGTTGAAAGTTGGAAAACTCATTGAGCAGAACTACCCCAACGTTAAAGTAGTTTATACAAGAACGGGCGACACCTTCCCTACCCTGAAGCGCCGCGTTGAGATTGCCAATTCCAACAACGCGGACCTTTTCATAAGTGTGCATTGCAATGCCAATCCAAATACCGAAGCCTCGGGTTCCGAGTCCTTCGTCATGGGTTTGCACAAATCGGAAGAGAGTTTGCGCAACGCCATGCGAGAAAACGCTTCCATCTATTTGGAAAGCGACGGAGGAAAAGACTACGACGGTTTCGACCCGAACAATCCGGATACCTACATCGCCATGAGTCTGCGTGAAAACATTTACCAAGACAAGAGTATTCTTCTAGCCAAGAATGTGCAAGACGAATTCGTGAAGTTGGGAAGAAAAAATCGGGGTGTGAAACAAGCACCTTACTATGTAATCACCTTCACAAATATGCCCAGCATTCTCATTGAGTTGGGATTCCTTTCCAACAACAAAGAAGAAGACTACCTGCAAAGCAAAGCTGCCAAAGAAGAATTAAGCTCGGCAGTGTATCGCGCGTTTGTGGATTATCAGAGCAAACTTTTCAACATTCAGCCTACGAATATGCCTTCACCGACAGTTGTTGTTGTGGAACCAAAGGAGCTAAATGCGTTTGAAGGACTTATTTGGGAAGAGATTCCGGCAGAGGAAGTTGCATATAAAGTGCAGATATTAAGTTCCGCTACCCCTATTCAAAAAAAATCAAATCAATTTAAAGGTTTAGTCCGAATTGAGGAATACCTTAGCAACGGCGCACACAAGTACGTGGTTGGATGTACCCGAAGTTTAGACGACGCCAAGAAGAATCAAAAAATTCTTCGCGATGCTGGTTTCAGCGGAGCATTTGTTGTCGCCTTCGAAAACGGGATTCGAATCAGTAACGAAGAAGCCCTTAAAAAAATTCAGAAATGAGCGGTAAAAAAACACGCAACGAAGTTGTCATAGGAGCAGTTGTTATTGTCATACTCGCCCTCGTGTATTTCGGAGTAAGTTTTTTAAAAGGCGTAAATATCTTTTCAACGCAAACGAGATACTACGCCATCTATGAAGAAATCGGAGGGCTCGAAGTATCGTCTCCGGTTATCATCAACGGTTTTAAAATTGGAATTGTTAAAAGCATTGAACTTGAATCGAACGGTTCGGGCAGATTAGTGGTTGAAATAGTACTGAACGATGCTGACGTTGCCGTGCCGAAAGATTCAGAACTTAAAATTTACGACTCCGATTTCTTCGGAGGGAAAGCCATTCAAATTGTTTTGGGCGACAGCTCCGTTATGGCTGCCACCAAAGACACGTTGATTGCAGTGCTTGAAAAAGGACTTGCTGAAACCTTGAAAAATGAAATCGACCCGATTAAACAAAAATCTACTCAGATCTTCCAAGAAGTAGACAGTGTGCTCACCAGCCTTCAACGTACACTTAACAACTCAGGAGCAGAAGGACTTCCAACTTTGTTCAGCTCGCTGCAAAGAACCATGAACAACTTGGAATCTACTTCAGCAAACTTGAACGTACTTATCGCGAACAACACTGGAAGAGTTTCTGAAATTATTGGAAATGCGCAATCGTTAACCAATACACTCAAAGCAAATAACGAACGCATTGACCAAGCCATTAAAAATATTACGCAGTTCACTGACACCCTGTCGCGCATTCGATTAACGACAACGCTTTACAAAGTAGACCAAGCAATGGGTCATTTCGAAGAAGTTATGACGAAGGTGAATAGTGGAAAAGGCACACTTGGCAAGCTCGTGAACAACGACAGCCTTCACCATGAATTGTTGAATGCAACTCACAGTTTAGACCTGCTCCTTGACGACATGCGCAACCACCCAAAGAGTTACGTGGGCTTCTCTTTATTCGGAAGACGTGACGCCGATAAGTTTTCTAAATCAGAATTGGAGGACATGAAAAAAATCATTGATCAGATGATTCAAGAAAAAGGTGGTAAGTAATTCTTCAATTTAAAAATCGAAATCATTTATGATCTCTCAAATCATATTCGCATTACTTCTGGTTGTATCCGGATTCTTCATCTTCAAAAGATATCAGTTTGTAAAGGGTAACATACTCCTCGGACAAAAAGGTCCAGAAACCGATCGCAAAGGCGAACGCTTGAAGACCATGATACTCGTGGCTTTCGGACAAGGCAAAATGTTTTCTCGTCCGTTTGTGGCACTCATGCACCTCATTATCTATATTGGTTTCGTCGTTATAAACATTGAATTAATTGAAATCATTGTAGATGGGCTTACAGGGGAACATCGTTCGTTTGTTGGATTCAGAGGCTACTACAGACTCTTAATTAATTTATTTGAAGTCTTAGCTGGATTGGTAATTATTGCTTGTGTTGTTTTCCTTATTCGCAGAAACTTTGGAAAGATCAAGCGCTTCCAATCGGCTGAAATGAAAACGTGGCCTAAGCGCGATGCCAATATTATTTTGATTACGGAAATCCTTTTAATGAAGGCATTCTTAATCATGAATGCTGCCGATAGCATTCTTACCGTTCGCAGTGCAACGCCTGCTCGTGTACCTTCGTTTTGGGTGAGTCAAATTTCACAACCTTTCTTAAAGCCTTTATCTACAGGAGCTTTGGAAGGTCTTAGCCATTTCTGTTGGTGGTTCCACATCGTGGGAATTCTTGGATTCATCGTGTATCTCTCTTATTCAAAACACTTACACATTCTCCTCGCCTTTCCAACTACCTATTTCAGCAAATTGCAATCGCCGGGGAGTTTGTCGAACGACAAAGCAGTTACGAATGAGGTGAAGCTTATGCTTGATCCGAATGCGATTGTCGAGCCTGTTGAATTTACTCGTTTCGGAGTGAAAGATGTTTCAGACATGAAACGCACCCAACTCTTAAGCGCATACTCCTGCACAGAATGCGGAAGATGTACTTCCGCTTGTCCTGCGAATCAAACAGGCAAATTACTTTCTCCAAGAAAAGTGATGATGGATGTGCGCGATCGCATGGAAGAAATTGGAAATGCGAAAGCGGCGAACAAAGGTGTTTGGATAGAGGATGGAAAGAGTTTGATTCGCGATTACATTTCGGAAGAAGAAGTTTGGGCGTGCACAACGTGTAACGCTTGCACTGACGCTTGCCCAATTAACATTAACCCAATGGAGGTGCTTGTAGATCTTCGCAGGTACTTAATCATGGAAGAATCTAAATCGCCCGACAGCATCACCTCTATGTTCAACAACGTAGAAAACAATGGAGCGCCTTGGGCTATGAGTGCTATGAACCGTGCAGACTGGACCAACGAATAATTCGAACAACATGGATTTCAAGATACGTACAATGGCCGATTGCATGGCCGAAGGAACAACACCCGACGTGCTTTTTTGGGTGGGATGCGCAGGAAGTTTCGACGACCGCGCAAAGAAAATTACCAAAGCCATTGCAAAAATTCTTCACCACACCAACACATCGTTTGCGATATTGGGTTCTGAAGAATCATGCACCGGAGATCCTGCAAAGCGTGCAGGAAACGAATTCCTCTTCCAAATGATGGCCATGCAAAACATAAGTGTTTTAAATGCATACGAAGTGAAGAAGATTGTAACCGGATGCCCGCATTGCTTCAACACATTAAAAAATGAATATCCTGAATTGGGCGGAAACTACGAAGTGATTCACCACACCCAACTCATTCAAGAATTATTGAATACAGGAAAATTGAAGATTGAAGGCGGAGAATTCAAAGGAAAGAAAATCACTTTCCACGACCCGTGTTACCTTGGAAGAGGAAACGGAGAGTACGAAGCACCACGTCAACTCATTCAAGCACTCGATGCGGAATTGGTTGAAATGAAACGTTGCAAAACCAACGGTTTGTGCTGCGGAGCAGGTGGCGCGCAAATGTTCAAAGAAGCTGAAAAAGGAACCAAAGAAATCAACGTTGAACGCATGGAAGATGCGCTAGCTGTGAAGCCTAGCGTTATTGCAACAGGTTGCCCTTTTTGCAACACCATGATGACCGATGGTGTGAAGCACTTTGAACAAGAGCATACCATAGCAGTAAAAGACATTGCTGAATTAATAGCAGAAGCAGTAGATTTGTAAAAATAGTTTATCATGAAATTATTAGAAGGAAAAGTCGCTATCATCACTGGCGCATCTCGCGGAATAGGAAAAGGAATTGCTGAAGTGTTCGCCGATCAAGGAGCTACAATCGCATTCACCTACGCATCATCTGACGAAAAAGCACGCGCATTCGAAGCGGAACTTGCTGCGAAAGGCGTGAAAGCAAAAGGATATAAAAGCGACGCTTCAGATTTCAACGCAGCACAAACGTTGGTAGACGAAGTGGTTGCTGAATTCGGCACCGTAGACATCTTGGTGAACAACGCGGGAATCACGCGCGACACCTTGCTCATGCGCATGAGCGAAGAGCAATGGGACGAAGTCATTCGTGTGAACTTGAAATCTGTTTTCAATTTAACGAAAGCGGTAATTAAGCCTATGTTGAAAGCACGCAGCGGTTCAATCATAAACATGACCTCTATTGTTGGTGTTACAGGCAATGCTGGACAAGCGAACTACGCTGCATCGAAAGCAGGTATGATTGGATTCACGAAGAGTGTTGCGCAAGAATTGGGTTCACGTAACATTCGTTGCAACGCCATTGCTCCTGGATTTATTGAAACGGAAATGACTGAAAAGTTAGATCCGAAAGTGGTTGAAGAATGGAGAAACACCATTCCTTTGAAACGCGGTGGAACACCTACCGATATTGCAAACACGACTCTTTATTTAGCATCTGAATTAAGTTCTTATGTAACCGGGCAAACGCTTCACGTTTGCGGCGGCATGCACATGTAAACTATGGCACACTTAATCACTCAAGCATCACCTTGGCTCTTGAGCCTTTGTGTTTGGGTAGGTATGGCCTACGCCATTGCTCTTTATTTTTTCGGAAATTCAAAAGAGTCTTGGTCAACTCCATTTAAATTTCTTTTAGCAAGCATGCGATTCATCGTTGTTTCGTTGCTTGTATTAATGTTGTTCCAACCGCTATTAGAAACCATTGAGACGCGCGTTGAAAAACCAGTTGTTGTGTTGGCTCTCGACAACAGTCAGTCAATTGTTTCCGCGAAAGATTCGAATTTCATTCAAACCGAATTTTTAAATAGTTGGAAAGGAATTGCCGAGAAACTCGGATCCGATTACGAAGTGGTTCCCTTGCTTTTTGGAGACAATGTTTCTGATGGAAACGACGCCACTTTTTCTGATCAAATTACGCACTTCGGGAAATTACAGCGCGCCATAGATGCGCGGTTCAGTGGAAGAAATCTTTCGGCGTTGGTTATTGCCTCTGACGGACTTTATAACAAAGGTCCGCATCCAGTTTCCAATTTGAAACAACTGAATATCCCCGTGTTTACAGTTGGCCTAGGAGACACCACCTTACATCGCGATCTTTTGATTTCGAATGTGAGTGCGAATAAAATAGCCTACCTCGGAAACAACTTTCCTATTCGACTGAACCTTGAAGGACGCAAAGCAAAAGGCAATAGCACTGTTGTATCAGTTTCGAAAAACGGTGTTCAATTGGCTTCACAAAATGTGAGTTTCACTTCCGAAAGAGAATTCAAAAATGTTGAATTTTCATTGCCTGCCGATCAAGTAGGAATACACGCTTACACCGTTACCATTCAAGCTATAGGCAATGAAGACAATGTTAGAAACAACACCGAGCTCGTCTATATCGAAGTCATAGACAATAGACAGAAGATTTTAATCCTAGCTAACGCTCCGCATCCCGACATCACAGCCATTGCAGAAGCCATGCGCCTTCAAGAAAATTACGAAGTAACAGTTCAAACCGTTGATCAGTTTACAGACAACGTGAACAAATTCGACATGCTTATTGCCTATCAAATTCCGTCGCTAGGAGGAAGAGGAAACAACGTTGTGCAAGAAGCATATAAATCGAAAATTCCATGCTGGTTTATTCTCGGTGCACAAAACGATTTCAACGCATTCAATACTTTTGGAAGTGGTTTTTCATTGAACGGATATCAGTCAAAACTTTCCGACATCAGTGCCTCATTGAATCCCGCCTTCAGTTATTTTTCTTTGTCGAATGAATTCACACAGGCGTTACCTCTACTTCCGCCGTTGGCAGTGCCTTTCGGAAACTATTCCGTTGCTCCAGAAGTACAAGCATTGCTTACACAACGCATTGGAAAAATCGCTACCGATGTACCTCTTCTCGGATTTGGTGGAACACCTGAACATCGCATTGCCGTGCTTTGCGGAGAGGGAATTTGGAGATGGAAAGTGGGATTGTTTCAGATGGAAGAAAATCACGATGTTTTCAATCAATTTATTACACAAACAACTCAGTTCATTGGTGTAAAAGAGAACAAAGAGAAATTCAGAATTCAACACAAAAAGAATTTTGCTGAAAACGAACTCGTGTATTTCAATGCTGAATTGTACGATGAAAGTTTCATGCCTGTCTTGAATCAGCAGGTAAACATGGAATTGAAATTCCCAGACAACAATGTTCAGTCATTTGCATTTTCACCCTCGAATACCGGTTACCAGTTGAACGCAGGAATGCTTCCTCCGGGCGCTTATTCATACACCGCGAAAGCTTTCAATGGAACGACAGAATCTATGAAATCGGGCGGATTCAGCGTAAATAATATTTCTGTGGAAACAGCACGAACAATTGCAGACTTCCAATTGTTAGAACAATTGTCTTCCAGCACCAACGGAAAACGATTTAATGCAACGGCTGTCGACGATCTAGTGAATGAAATTCGAAGTAGAAAAGAAATTACAAGTGTCTCCTTCGAAGAGAAAAAAGTGAGAGAACTCATAGATTGGGCGCCCCTATTAGTTGCACT
The DNA here is from genome assembly GCA_903932685.1 of uncultured Bacteroidota bacterium. Lineage (GTDB taxonomy): Bacteria > Bacteroidota > Bacteroidia > Flavobacteriales_D > Sanyastnellaceae > CAIZGX01. Next base: position 7,856 of record CAIZGX010000053.1, read on the forward strand.
TTTGTCGTTGCTCAGCATTGAGTGGTTCCTGAGGAAGTGGAACGGCAGCTACTAAAATGAAAGACAAAATTACGTTACGTATTGGAGGTGTTCCCGAACACTTCAACTTACCCTGGCAACTTGCGTTGGAGCAAGATGTATTCAGCGAATTAAACATTCAAGTGTCTTGGACCTACTTCGCAGGTGGAACAGGGGTTATGACCGAAGCACTTCAAGAAGGAGATTTAGATGTGGCTCTTATGCTCACTGAAGGATTTGTGAGCGCCTTTCATCGCGGACTCGATGCTCGCATTGTGAAAGTCTACACCAAGACTCCATTGACTTGGGGCATCTATGGCGGATACGCAGACACTCCCAAGATCACTTCAAGTCACACTAGAAAATATGCCATCTCTCGCAAAGGGTCCGGCTCTCATCTGATGGCGCGCATTCACGCAAAACAATTGGGCTTCCATCCATCAGATGATCAATATGTTGAAGTTGCGAATTTGAATAACGCCATTCAAAGTTTAAAGAATCGCGAGTCCGATTATTTCTATTGGGAAAAGTACACGTCTATTCCTTCCGTTAAAAAAGGACACTTGTGTTTCTTAGATACGTTTCATGCGCCGTGGTGCGGATTCGTGGCGGTTGCGAACAATAATGCTATTTCGCAGAAGAGCGAGGCTATTCAAAAAGTGCTGCAGTTGATGAATGAACGTTGCGAATCTTTCATGAGCGAAAAGGAAAACATTTTTCGCGTATCGAATCGCTTCGAAATCTCTACAGCCGCTGCAACAGAATGGTTCAACACAACGGCTTATCAGAATAATTTCGAAATGAAAAAAAACGAACTCGATGCTATTCACGACGCGCTCAACTTAATCGCGCCTACCGACTATTCAGCAATGCTCGGAGAAAACATTACTTTAGTGTAAAATTTTCAAATTGAAAAATCAAGAGAATCAGTCGTACACCTATTACAGCTCACTTCCTACCCTGCGTCAATTTGGAAAGGTTTGGAAGTGGATTGTGCTAGCATTAACCCTCACTTTTTTCATCTGTTTATTCATTTACCGAAATTCTATTTTAGCTGGAATAGGACATTTTCTAACGGTGGCTGAGTCGCCCGCTGCAACTTCTTCGAACCAAACATTTTTTGTTTTAGGTGGAAACGGATTCGAACGTGGAAAAGGTGCATCTGAGCTTGCGCAAGAATTTCCTTCTGCGCATTTCATTTGTACCGGCGGAGGAGATACGTTGAATGAAATGCGCGCCATGGGATTGAACCTGACATCAGCTCAACTGACCCGAAAATGCATGATTGAAACTGGTGTTGATTCACTCCGTGTTTTCGAATTGGGAGAAGCCACGAGCACCTATGAAGAGTCGGAAGAGATCTTGACTTATTGTCTAAATAACAATTTGAAGGAAATTTCTGTGGTCAGCAGCGACTTTCATCTGTTCAGATTAAAAATGGTATTCGGAGAAAAATTCAAAGAAAAAGGGATTACCGTGCATTTCTTCGGCACTGAAACCAAGGACTTTAAGGCTCAGTCGTGGTGGACCTTTGAAGCTGGGCTCATTACTACCTTCAACGAGTACATTAAAATCGTGTATTACGTGTTCAAATATTAATCGATATCTCGGCGAATTATTGGTTATTTTTGACTTGAACTCTGAAATTACTCAATGAGCGAAGACCCATCTGATTACCACAACACAGGAGACCTTATCTCGCGTTTCGAGCAAATGATTCAACAAAACGAATCATACTACTTCGACGTTGAACAACTTGAAGCAATTATTGATGGGTACCAAGCGAACCTCAGCTATCAAAAAGCCATTAAGGCCCTTGAATACGCTTATTCTCTTTTTCCAGATAACACGGCACTAATCATTAAGGAAGTCCAACTACTTTCAGGCATTGGTCAATTATCGAAAGCCCTTTCGCGTTTGAAGGTGCTCGAGAAATTCGAACCGAACAACGAAGAAATGCTGTTGACTATGGCTGCTGTTTACAGCCAATTGCGCGAGCACAACAAGGCCATTCAATATTATAAACGTGCATTGCTCATCTGTTCCGAAGAAGAGATAGACGATGTGTATTTAGAGATTGCGTTGGAGTATGAAAACCTCGAGCAATACGAAAAGGCCATCAATACCTTAAAAACAGGAATTGAACGAAGTCCGGAAAACGAGACACTGCTTTATGAGATTGCATTTTGTTTTGAAATGGCCGGACTGCCTGCCGTTTGCGCCATTTATTTCCAGCAATTCATAGATGAGCACCCGTATAGCTTTGCAGCTTGGTACAACTTGGGCAACGCATTTCAAAAACTTGATCGCTCAGAGGAGTCTATTGAAGCTTACGATTATTGTTTAGCCATTCAAAGCGACTTCGCTCCTGCTTATTACAACAAGGCGCATGCACTTTTCAAATTAGAAAAATATTCTGAAGCGCTTGAAGTGCTTGAAGAATCTTATGTGCATGAACCGCCTCAGGCTCCAATTTTCTGTCACGTTGGAGAGTGCTTCGAGAAACTGAACGACTACGATAAAGCCCTTTTCTATTACCACAAAAGCATTGAAACCGATGAATATTGGGCAGACGCTTATTTGGGAATTGGAGTGGTTATGGATCTTCAAGGAAAATTGGCTGAAGCCATTCCCTTCCTAGACAAGGCCATTGATTTGGAATCGAAAAACCCCGACTACGCCATCTACAAAATGGAAGTGTTGGTGAAGATGGAAAAATTCGAAGAGTCTATTTCTCTAGGAGAAAAACTAGTGAAAGAGTTTCCTGAGAACGAAGAAACCTGGATGGCACTTGCCGACGCGTTCTTCAAACACGGAAACAGTGAAAAGGCTTTGGAGATCATGCTTGAAGCCACATTGGTGCATTTGTCCAATCCAGATATAGGATACCGAAGAGCGGTTTACTTGGTGGAATTAGGAAAAATTCAAGACGCACAAGAACTTCTTCACTACCTTATGCAAAATGAAAGCGCACAACTCTCTGAGTTGGAAGAGTACTATCCGAAAATTCTTCAATTACCGTTTTACATTCAACTTAAAAGCGACCTTGGGTTAGTGTAATTTTCACACTAAGTAAATTTAACCGATATTCGCATAAAATTAGAAACTATGAACATTCAACTAAGCCACATGCCTAGCCGCGAAAAGAAAGAACGTCAGTTCGGACTTACGATGGTTATGGACAAAGGAATCTCTCTTCGCCAGGCCGAAGAAATGATCTCGAGCAGTTCTGAATATATCGATATGGTGAAACTTGGTTTTGGAACCTCTGTATTTTCAACCCAAGTGAAAGAAAAAGTGAAGATGTACCACAACGCGAAAATCAAGGTTTACCTAGGTGGAACTCTTTTCGAAGCGTGCTATGTGCGCGGAGAGCTTGACAAATACCGCAAGTACATCGACAGTCTTGGAATAGAAATGGTTGAAGTTTCTGACGGAAGCATGGCTTTGGATCACAAAAAGAAATGTGCGCTTATCACGGAATACGCGAAAAACTACCAAGTCCTTTCAGAAGTTGGATCGAAGGAAGAAGGCATTTTAATTAGTCCTGCTAAGTGGATTAAAATGATGCAAGCTGAATTGGACGCTGGTTCATGGAAAGTCATTGCTGAAGCACGTGAAAGCGGAAACGTTGGAATCTATCGTCCAAGCGGACAAGCGCACGTGATGCTTATCAATAAAATCTTAAGCAAGATTAACGGAAACGATATAATCTGGGAAGCACCGAAAAAAGCACAACAAGTATATTTCATTAAGAACTGCGGTTCGAATGTCAACCTTGGAAATATTGCAGAGAACGAAACCATTCCTTTGGAGTGTTTGCGAATGGGTCTTCGTGGTGACACCTTCTTCGATTACCTTCCCGAAGAGATCGTTTCTAAAATGAAAGGATAATATGCAACATTTGCAGCCTGAAGAATTACTTAACTGGAAGAACGAGAACAGACCATACCTGTTGGTAGACATTCGTGAAGAATACGAAGTGGCCATTTGTACACTCGGAGGAATGCACATTCCAATGGAACACGTGATTGAAAAGTACCCTTCCCTTCCAAAAGAAAATCCAATTGTCTTCCATTGCAACAGTGGGAAACGTTCAGATGCTCTCGTGTATATGATTGAAAAGAAATTCCCAGGAGACGCTATCTACAGCCTTACTGGAGGCGTTCAAGGGTACGCAGAACAATGCGCGCCAGAAATCAAGTGTTCGCTTTAATATGGAAATGATACAATCTTTTTTGCACTTCGTTCTGCATTTGAATGAAGAGCTTCCTCTTTTATTGAATGAATACGGAGTTTGGTTTTATGCCATACTCTTCCTCATCATTTTTGTTGAAACCGGATTGGTGGTTATGCCTTTTCTTCCGGGAGATTCATTGCTCTTTGCAGCTGGTGCCTTGTGCGCTGGACAGAACAACTTAAGCCTTACGATGCTGTTTGTTTTGCTTATTGCTGCAGCTATACTAGGAGACCAATGCAACTACTTTATTGGAAGATTTTTCGGGTCGAAAATTGTTGAAATGAAATTCCGTGGAAAACCACTTATTGCACAAAAGCATTTAAGTAAGACCGAAGAGTTCTTCACCAAACATGGAACGAAAGCCATTATTATGGCGCGATTCGTTCCAATTGTTCGCACCATTACTCCGTTTGTTGCTGGTGTTGGGAAGATGGACTACAGAAAAAAATTCCTTCCTTACGACATCTTCGGTGGTGCGCTTTGGATTGTAAGCATGACGCTTGCTGGTTACTTCCTCGGACAAATTGAATTCGTTCAGAAGCACTTCGAAGCAGTGGTTATTTTAATCATCTTGATCTCGCTTGCTCCTATGGTTTTTGCTTATTTGAAAAGCAAATTCAGCTCGAAAGCATGAAGACGTATGGGCTGCTCGGTAAGTCGTTGAAGCATTCTTTTTCGAAGGATTATTTTGAAAAGAAGTTTGAGGGTCAGCAGAAGCAGTATTCCAATTTAGAATTAGATTCTCTTGACAACATTCGTGAACGTCAGGAATTTCGTGGATTAGCCGGATTCAATGTAACCATTCCTTACAAGCAAGAAATTATTCAATACCTCGACGAACTTACGCCAGCAGCGAAAGCGATTGGCGCAGTGAATTGTGTTGAAATTATTGAAGGACGTTGGATTGGTCACAACACCGATTTCATTGGATTTAGAAGAACATTACTTCCACTCATTGAAAACAGAGTTGAGAACGCGCTTATCCTCGGAACAGGCGGCGCATCTCTTGCCGTTGCTTATGTTCTGAAAGAACTAGGCATTCGCTTTTTCTTCGTGAGCCGCGTCCCTCAGAACGAACAAACATGTTCCTACGAGCAAGTCACACCGCTGCTTTTGGAGAAATGCAAGCTCATTGTGAACACCACTCCGGTTGGACAATTCCCGAACATAGACGAAAAGCCTAACCTTCCCTATTCCAGCTTAACCGATCAGCATGTCTTGTACGATTTGATCTACAATCCAGAAACGACTGCCTTCCTTCAAGAAGGCATCTCACGTGGTACGAGATACTGCAACGGCCGCACAATGCTGGAAATTCAAGCAGAAGAGAGCTATAAGATTTGGAATACTCTTTCCGAATAAACAGCATATAATTTATACGATTTTGGCATAAGGATTCGAGAAAATCCTTTAGAAATTTGTTGCGGAAAAACAGCGTACGTACATTTGTAAAAAATACACGTATGCAGACTAAATTAACTTTAATCATGGACAAGAAACTCATCGAAGAAGCGAAGGTCTACGCAAAAGAAACGCAACAAAGTCTGTCGCAATTGGTAAGCGAACAGTTGGAAAGAATTCTGTGTAAGAACGAAGACCCTGACAAGTACAAGGATCATCCAATGGCCTATCTTGTTGGCATACTCGATAAAAATTCGAAAGAGTTTAAAGGCAAATCGCACAAACAAATAATGTACGAACACGTTGCAAAAAAACACGCATGAAGCACGTATTTATAGACACGAATATTTTAATGGACATGCTCTTTCATAGAATGCCCTATAAAAACCACGCGCTTGAATTGTTTACACTTCAAGAGAAAAAACTGATTACTACCTATACTTCCTCAAATACAATTCTTAGTGTAGCATACTACCTAAACAAAGTCAACCCGCCCAAAGTAGTTAAAGAAATAGTTTTTAAATTAATACAGGATGTTCAAGTAATTGAAATAAACAAAAGCATGCTGTTGGCCGGAATTAACAGTCTAACGTATGATTACGAAGATGCCGTTCAAATTCATTGTGCGCTTTCGAATCGAAAAATTACTCACGTAATTACGCGCAATAAAAAGGACTTCAAAGATTGTCCTTTATACATTTGTACTGCCGAACAATTTAACGATCAATTTAATTCCTAATTACAATCTTCTTCCGAACGGCAGTTCCATTCAATTTCAGAATATAAATTCCTTCAGAGAAGTTCGAAAGATTAACAAGCGTGGTTCTCGCATTCACGCGTTCGGCCCAAACCTTTCTTCCACTTAAATCATACAATTCTAAAGCAGTAACCTCATTCCAATTCGACCCCGCGTCAATGGTCAATTGTGTACTAGCCGGATTCGGATAAACTTGAATGTCGTTGAAGAGCGTTTCATTCACTGAAATAATTGTATCGCTGGAATAGTAACCCAGCCCACCTCCTATTTGTCCAATGAACAAATCGCGCTTTCCATCGGCTGTAACGTCTTCAAACCAAACCGCGCAACGTTCGCCTTCATTAATGCCTTCGAAGTCTGTTGTGTCCAAGGTGAAGTCGCCCAAAAGATTCCCAGATACATTCGAGAAATGATTCACCTGTCCGGTTTCCGTTCCCAACAACACTTCCCATTCATTCACTTCATTCTTGAAAAAATGCGGAACGCTGTATCCGAAGATTCCTAGAATATTCGTCGCTACCATTCCACCCAACGTATCTTCTCTGAAATCGTAAGAGGCAACGTTGGCTGTTCCAATGTTCGCATAGAAGTTCACGTTACCGTTCTTCTCTCCTACCGCTAAATCTAACAGCCCGTCTTCGTTCAAATCTATCCATTGCGGCGTAGCGAATTGTCCAACATCTATGGTTAGACCGTTGTTGTCCTTCAGCAATTCACCGTTATCCGAAAAGGCATATCCATTCGCCGTTGAAGCTGCATTTTCATAACGAACGAGATATCCGTTTTGAACACCAATTAAAAGATCTTTATCGCCATCGCCGTCATCGTCGCCGAAGGTGATGTACTTGCTATCCAACGTATCCGTAGCCAAAGGAAGCCAGTTGTTCGAGTTGAAATCGAATGAAGGAACTGTCGGTGTTCCGTTGTTGTAGTAACAAAAAATTCGAGAAGTGTGGTTGTTACTCGGAGTTATCGGATCGAAGTATTTTCGATTGGTGATAAGCAAATCTTTCAATCCATCTCCATTCACATCCTCTAAAACCGGATAAGCTCCCGTTCCTAATTCAATCATATCGTGTTGAAGAAAATCGTCTTGTGTAAATTGAAAATTAGGAGTTGATTCCCCACCAATATTCTCGTAATACCAAAGGCTGTTGACATCTTCCGCAGTGGCATATGCATTCGGAGAAACGAGTAAATCGCTTACTGCATTGTTGTTTACGTCTTCGTAATACGCGCAAGGAAACAAAGGCAAATTCACCGGAAGTGAATTTCCAACTTGAGCAGGAAAGTCTAATTGAACAACAGTTGCACTGTCTAAACCGTTCATTGCATTTTCAAAATAGATGGCACCTAAATTATTTTCAGACACATCTCCAATTACAAAATCTTTAATCCCGTTATTGTCTAAATCAATCGAACAAATCGAACTACCCGTATGAAGGCGATCATTTGAGCGAGGGTCGGTCACATTGAATCCACAATCGAAATCGACACCTTCTATGATTGAAAAGCTCTCAGGACTTTCTCCGAACATACCGTAGCATCTGTTCCCACAGATATAGCTCGTTGTCTCGCAGTTCCCTTCTTCAGACTGCATGGACTTAAAAAAATACACGGTTGTAGATTGTTCGGTATAGGAGAATATATCCAAGTCTCCGTCACCGTCGTAATCTGTGATCGAGGGAACATCTAAGCTAACGGTATAAATTGGCGCAGAGAACGGGCTTCCGAAATCATAATTCGACTGTATGGTAGCTCCATTGTCAAAAGGTTCAAACGATAGCACGCCATTGGTTGAAGTGTTCTTCCACAATTTAATTCCGCTGTAATAATTGGTAAAAATATCTTCCTTCCCATCGCAGTTATAATCTCGTAATAAAACCCAATTGGTTAATCCGGTTGGAAAGGCATTGTTGTGCTCGCGTGTGTACCGATAATAGGTATCGCCTTGCACATCGCCCATATTGATGAAAATAGAAATGCGCGAACCTATTCGATCGAAAATAAAAATATCCTTGTTCCCATCTCCGTTTGCGTCTATCCTTGAAATCTGACACGAATTCAATCCACCCGCCCAGGGATTTTGAAGATAGAAGCCTTCTGCACTAACGGTTGTGGTGTATGAGCGCGTGAGTGGCTGCGAAAAGGCCATTCCAAAAGCGAAAAAGAACAATATGACGAAAGAGTATTTCATACCCTTCAAAGATAGCATTTGCAGGTTAGCACTTTAAGAAGTTTCTTTGCAAAATGAATGCATCTCTTACATTTCTATTGGTCGCCATAAGTTTGATCATCGCAGGGACTATTATTTTCTTCCTAATGGAAAAACAACATCGTCACAACGAGCAACGTTGGCAATTGGAATTGCGCAAATCGAATGCTGGTGCGCTAGCTTCCTTGCGTCTTTCAGCTTATGAGCGATTGATTGTTATGTTGGAAAGATCAAGACCGAGCAGTATAGTTTTGCGCAGCAATCGTTCGGGAATGACATGCACGTTGTTGCAGTTGGAAATGATTCGCAACATTCGCGAAGAGTTCGACCACAACGTTTCGTTGCAGATGTATGTGAGCGAGCACACGTGGGCGAGCATTCAGCAAGCGAAAAGCGACATCTCTGAACTATTTAAAGTTTCTTACTCGAAAGTTAATCCGAACGACAACAGCATGCACCTCAGCAATTTCGTTTTAGAGATGGAAGCGGCGGTAGGTAATCCGGCTGTTGAGAATGCGTTGAGGTTGTTGCGGATTGAGTTGATGACGCATTACGCATAAATCGCCGAAGGCGATCAATCACTGCGTGATCAATTCTTCGAATCAATCTTTCAGATCAATCGCGTTGCGATCAAACCTTCGGTGAAATCGGAACGATTAATCACTTAGTGATTGATTGCGGAGCAATTGATCTGACGAAGTCAGATTGATCTGAAAGATTGATCATCGAAGATGATTGAAAAATCTATTTTTCAACAACAAATCTCTTCAACACCTCTCCCACTCTAACAACATAATTCCCATCTGCGAAGTTGGAAACAGGAATGGTTGTTTGTGTTGAAAGGAGCTGTTGTTTGCGCACCAATTTACCCACCGCATCGAAGATGTATAAGTCGTTTCCGATGATGGAAGAGTTGATTTGAATGTTCAATTCAGAGCGGGTTGGATTCGGGTATAAGCTTATAGTTGAATTCAGTTCGAAAATGCTGTTGTCGATATCTCCGTCGCAGTTTTCGTCTATGCCATTGCCGCCAATGTCTTCAGCACCTGGGTTGATGTTCGCATCCGTGTCGTTGCAGTCATCATCATCAGGAGTGTATCCTATTGGTTGAACGCATGCCAAGATGCTCACTGAAGGATTTCCGTAGGTATCACCGTCGTTGTCGATGAAGTAAACCGTGAGTGTACCACCATCTGTCTGCCCATCGCAGTTGTCGTCAATGGAATTACATAATTCCTCTGCACCCGGATAAATGCCTGAATTTGTATCATCGCAATCTGTGTTGTTGGTTGTGTATCCAGAACCTAAGTCGGTACAGCTGCTTATCACATCTCCAGCTCCGAAACCATCTCCGTCGATATCTGAGTAAAAATCTAAGAATATCAATCCGTTATCAATGGCACCATCGCAATCGTCGTCTTCGCCGTTGCAGATTTCTGATGAAGCTGCATTTTGATTTGCATTGTTGTCGTTGCAATCGGTATTGTTCGTCACATATCCACTTGGTTGAGAACATTCGTAAATACTGTTGTTCGCGTCTCCGTAGGTATCGCCATCGTTATCTGCGTAATATGTTTCGAAGACAAGTCCATCGTCTATTGTTCCTGAACAATCGTCATCGATGTGGTTACATACTTCCGTTGCTGCTGTGTTTACGTTTGAATCGTTATCATCACAATCAGTGCTATCTGTAACATACCCTTGCGGTTGAACGCATGTTGAAATAACACTTGCTGCATCTCCGAATCCATCTCCGTCTGCATCTGCGAAGTAGTTAACGTTAGCAACAGTTGTTACATCAATGGAATTGCTGGTTGAAGAACACGTTGTTGTACTTGTTACAATAACAGTATAAGAACCACTTGTGTTGGCTATGTATGTTGAAGATGTTTCTCCGCTAATTGCTACTGTGTTATTGAACCACTGATATGAAAGACCTGCTCCAGTATTGGCGTTGAGCACAACACCTCCTCCTTGACAAAAAGTTGTTGCAGTCGCAGGAGTGATTGTTGCTGCTGGAAGAGCATTAACTGCTACTGCAGCTGTCGCAGTATTGGTGCATCCGTTGGCTCCGGTTCCTGTAACGGTATACACCGTGTTTGTTGAAGGTGATGCTGTAACAGTTGCTCCTGTTGTTGCTGAAAGCCCAGCTGCAGGAGACCACTCGTAACTCAATCCGCCAGTTGCTGTTAGCGTGGCAGATTGTCCCGAACAAATTGAAGCGTTGTTCACGCCAATGTTTGGAAGGAAGTTCACTTTCACCAACTGACTTTCGGTGTCGGTGCATCCGTTTTCATCTGTAACTGTTACGGTGTAAAAAGCTTCGGTATTAACGGTAATGCTTTGTGTTGGTGCACCCGTGTTCCATAAGTATGAAGTACCTCCGTTTGCAGTAAGCGCAATAGATTCTCCTTCACAAATTTCGACCATACCATTCGGAGTAATACTCGCCACTGGCTGACTTACAACAACAGTAACCGAATCTGTGCAAGACACTCCGTTCGTAGTTACCGTGCAGGTATAAGTTGTGGTTGAAGTCGGTGAAACGTCAATGGTTGGCGTTGTTGCTCCGTTGGACCAGAGGTAAGTAGGAGGTGTAATTTCTGTTGCTGACAGATTGAAATGTTGCAAAATCTCAGCCTCACTTAAAGCTCGGTTATAGATATGAACATCATCAATATTTCCATGAAAAATTTGATTCTCTGGACTTATACCACTAATTCTAAAATTAACATCGTAATTATAATTTGCGGCGGCTGGATTGATATAACTATGATCTAAGTATCCGTCAATGTATTGTGAATAATTCAGGCCTTGCTTTTTAAGAACAACATAATGCCAATTATTGGGTTGATAGTTATTCGCAGATCCATGTAAGTATAAATCTGTCCAAAAAGCGTTTGCTGGACCAATATCATAAACCACATATCCAGGTGCATTGTTGTCATTGTATGCTATTCCAATTCCGGTATGCGGTATTGTATTAAACAAACATCTTGTTATTTGACTAGTATTCTGAACTTTCATCCATAAGCCAATGGTATATTCACTTTGACCAATATTGAAGATTGGATTTGATGAAGTCATAGAAGATCCTTGACCCAATTCTATTCCATTTGAGAAGAAAGAAGCGTTGGGGTTACCAAACCTATCGGTGTCATAAGAAACAAAATATTCATTTAGAGTATTTCCATTCCCACTTGCGTCATTTGCGTTACCGCAGAAAGGCCAATAACCTACGAGCCCGCTTTGAAGGTTGGATGGAAGTGCTGCACAAGCTGTGTTAGAAGATCCGCCCTGAGGCACCGACAACGTCACGATTTCTCCAGCACAAATTATCGAATCACTCGCGGTGATTGTCGCATCAATTAGCGTTACATCAATTGAATCGGTCGCGCTGCATCCTCCTTGGGTAATCGTGCATGAATACGTTCCATTTGAACTTACCGTTGTAGTATTCGTTGCTCCGCCGTTACTCCATAAATACGAATCGTATCCTGAAGGTGCTGTTAATGTTGTTGAAGTTCCACAAACGGTAACGTCTGCGCCTAAATCAATAACCGGATTATTCACGGCAACTGTAACCGAATCGCTGCAAGTTAATCCATTGATTAAAACCGAAGAAACATAGGTAGTTGTTACAACAGGAGAAAGTGTTTGCGTTGAAGAACCTGCCACACCATTCCAACTTATTGTTGCGTTGCCTACAATGGGACGAGATGCCCAAAACCAACTACCTATTTGTGCTACAGTGCCATTCACCGAATTCAGCGTAGTCCCATTGGCACCTTCATCGAAATGCCACAACCCAAAGCTGTTTGCTGAAGGTGCATTGATTACTTGTGATGGGACAAAATTCGAGGATTGTAGTTCACTGTAGGTAATGTAAAGCTCATCTACCAAACCGTTAAATCGTCGACCTCCCTCTGGCCAGTTTCCTAAATAAAGTTGAGGACTTCCTGAATAAGAAATTGGATTGTAAACACTTGCAACTAATTGTCCATCTATAAAACACTTTTTACTACCGTTGACATAGGTAAGTAATACATGCTGCCACACGTTAGGTGTAAGCGTAAAACTCAAACTTCCCCATGTATAGGTGTTATTACCAAAAGCTTGAACTACCCAGTTAGCGGACCCTCCGTGTGAGGCATCTAATAATATAGATATCCCATTTTGAGTAGCTCCTGCATTCACCCATGTAGAAATACTAAATACACTTTGGGCACCAATATTTCCTAAATCAATAATTCCCGCGTTGTAAGCTGAAGGGTAAGGCCAAGGGTTTGGACTGCCTGTATTTCCAATGCAGTTTGAATTCTGATTTACACTCAAATTTGAAGTTGCTATTAATTCTATTGCCTCACCTGCGCATATGCTACTTACGTTTACTTGCGCATCTAAGGAAACTAAAACGACATCGACTGAATCAGTCGCAGAACAACCGTTGAGCAGTCCAATGCACGAATACGTTCCATTCGCGCTAACTGTTGTTGTGTTAGTAGTTCCACCGTTGCTCCACAAATACGAATCGAATCCTGAAGGTGCTGTTAATGTTGTTGACGTTCCGCAAGCAGTAACATCACTTCCTAAATTCAGTGTTGGATTATTCACTAAAACCGTAAGACTGTCTGTACAAGTAACTCCGTTTGTTGTTACTGTGCAGGTGTATGTTGTGGTTGAAGTTGGAGAAACGTTAATGGTTGGCGTTGTTGCGCCGGTTGACCAGAGGTAGGTGGTTGGTCCGAGGTTATAGATTTGTTGGATTTCTGCGGCTGAAAGAGCACGGTTCCAAACAGAAAAGTCGTCGAGATCCCCTTTATAAAATTCTGAGGCATATCCTTGATTCGGTGAAAGATTGCCAAGAATGATAGCACAATAATAACTTATTGGTGAAACTGTTGAAACTGTCGAGTGATCGAATACGCCATTTATATAGAAATCATATGTATTTCCATTTTTTGTAATTGTAATAAAATACCACTCGTTGTAATTAAAAATTGGATAACTAAATTCATGATTTCCAAGATTACCTCCTATAATATTCCATAAATGTTGATTCGGATCTGAATTTTTAGCAAAATACAATTTTTGATTTGTTCCATAATTTCCGAATGAAATTGCAGTGCCGTCATGCGGAATAGTATTTAATAAGCAACCATTGATATTGTTACTATTTGGCTTAAACCATAGGCCAATTGAATTTTCATTCCACCCATTGTCATAAAAATTACTATTAATAGTTATTGAGCCGGAACTTCCATTGAAATAATAAGCGCTATTGACAATACCAAAACGATCGGTCGTCAACGTTGCGCCATTCACAGTTCCGTTGTTCCCGTTCCCACTTGCATCATTCGCGTTACCGCAGAAAGGCCAGTAGCCAACAAGACCAGTTTGAAGATTGGTTGGAAGAGCCTCGCAGGCTGTGCTAGTTGACCCACCCTGAGGAACGGACAAGGTTACTGATTGTCCTGCACAAATAGTAGAGTCACTTGCGCTAACAGTAGCATTCACAAGCGTTACATCAACAGCATCTGTTGCACTGCATCCACCTTGTGTTACCGTGCACGAATACGTTCCATTCGCACTAACTGTTGTTGTGTTCGTTGTTCCACCGTTGCTCCACAAATACGAATCGTATCCCGAAGGTGCTGTTAATGTTGTTGACGTTCCGCATACGGTAACGTCTGCGCCTAAATCAATAACCGGATTGCTCACTACCACTGTAACCGAATCTGTACACGAAACACCGTTAGTCATTACCGTGCAGGTATAAGTTGTGGTTGAAGTTGGAGAAACGTTAATGGTTGGCGTTGTTGCTCCGTTGGACCAAACATGTGAAACAAAATTCTGATAATTCTGATAATAATTCTGAATTTCAGTATCTGATAATGCTCTATTGAATAACATCACATCATCAATTTTACCTTCAAAATGAATAGGAGCCCATGGGCATACACCGATTCCTAAATTACTAAAGGCACTAGCCAATGAAACACTATTGGAAGTAGCATTTAAAACTCCATCGACATACATTTTTACAAAGCTGCCATCATATGTAGTAATTACATTATGCCATTGCGCATTATTTATAGCTTGTGTAGAATAAATCTCATTTTGAGATGAGCCTGTTTCTACATACAAATTCCCAGTTAAGTTTTTAATAAATTGCGGAAAAATTACTGGACCTCCGGCAGGATTGCCATATGCCGCCACAGTGCTCAAATGTGGGTGACTGTAATTAAAATTATTCCCACTTAAAGATGTGTAAATCCAGGTAGACAGACTTCTAGGGGAAGAGCCGACAGGGATTGAAGAAATAGCCACTTGCACACCATCATCAACCCCATCAAAACTATACGCACTGCTTGCATTCCCAAATCTATCCGTTGTTAACGTTGCGCCATTCACAGTTCCGTTATTCCCATTCCCACTTGCGTCATTCGCATTTCCGCAGAAGGGCCAGTAACCCACGAGACCGGTTTGAAGGTTTGTTGGAAGGGTTGGACATGCCGAAGGAGTAGCGGTTGAATTAATTCCTGAAACAGAAAGCGTGGTTGTCTCTCCCGCACAGATGGTTAAATCGGTTGCTTCAATTTGCGGAACGAAAACGGTTATGCTATCGGTGCACACATTTCCATTCGCATCGGTTACCGTGCAAGTGTATGTTGTGGTATTCGTTGGTGTAACGTTTATTGTTGCTGTTGTCGCACCCGTTGACCATAAATAGGTATTGTTAGCGACAGTGAATGAACGACAGGGTCTTATGTAATCAGGAAAACTCTTGTTATCTTCAGTAACAGCATAGTTAGGCGGTAAGGCGCCGGCAATTGAAACTATCATCGAACCTGCAGACGAATTCTCGGTTGAACTCCAATATTGTCCATTCAAAGCATTAAAATTGCCCATACCATTTGCCCATAAATTTTGGAACATAAGTGTAAGTTCATTAATGGATGGTAAATACCAATCATCTGCGCCATTCAAAGTATAATTCGCGCACAAGGCCGCCGCCGTGCTATTTCCACAAGCACTGATAATTGCATTTGTATTTTGTTGCCCGGATCCTATTGCAGCCGATGTCTGATTCATGACAAAACCAGCACATCCCCACATAACATTACCAATATCGGAAGGAGCAGCCTCAAAAACTTGAGTCACGCCATTTGGATTTTGTTGAGTATGAAAAATAATACCACCGGCAGGACCTGTTTGTCCGATACTGTAGCTCGATTGACCAGCTTCTAATGTCACACTCGTCCCCGCACAAACGGTTTGGTCTTCACCCAAGAAGGCTGTACATGGCGGAGGTAAGGTACTCGAAGTTGTTGTGTACAATTGCGCGACTTCAGTTGGAGTTAATGCGCGGTTGTATATGGCGATATCATCTATATCACCAAAATATGCTTCACCACTTGCACCTTGGCCAAAACGCATGAATGCACCTTGCCATTGCCATGCCGTATTGCTAAAGCACCCATTTCCAGCAGGATATCCGTTTGATGTTGAAATTTCAACTCCGTCCAAATAAACTTGAGTAAAGCCTGTATTATCATTGGAGTTTACCACTAAATGATGCCATACCCCAATTGGCCCAGCGCTCAAACCGACTATATTGCAGCAATGCTGAGAATATCCATACCAAGTATCAAACATTGAACCCGCATAAAATGCAATTCCTCCATTTTGGAAAGTTGTCTCATAGATTCTACCGCCTGTTTGGTTTGCGCTTAATCGAAACCAACACGAAAACGATCGGACAGGTAATTCAAATAATTGCTGGGTCATAGGAACCTCTATCTTACTCCCTTGGTTAAAGTTATACGCGCTGTTTGGGTTTCCAAATCTGTCACTTGTTAAATTGGCATAAATAATTCCGTTATTTCCATTCCCGCTTTCATCGTTCGCATTTCCGTTGAATGGCCAGTAACCGACTAAGCCAGTAGAGGGGATCTGGGCTGATGCAACACTTACTGCGAAAAGGGTAAGAAAAGTTAAGAGAAGGGGAAATAAAGAAGTTAAGAGAGGGGAAGAAAAGGGAAGAGAAGGTAAGAAAGAGGTGATGCGGTTTTTCATAGCAAAGGTTAAATTCAGTTTGGCTGAAATTCAGTTAAAATGTAAGGTTGTTCAAATATAATGTGCTGTTGGCTTAAATAAATCGCTAAATGAAGATAAATGTGGAAGCCAAGAATGTCTGCGACGAATGTGCAAGCACGAATGCCTGCGGCGAATGTCTTCGACGTTTTTAATTACAAAGTTCCAATTATGAAATAGGAATTACGAAGTAGGAATAAAACCAGAGGTTTTCCAATAAAATCTTCGATTTTCCCATAACGTAGTTCCTGCGCATAAACCCGCATAACTGCTTCTTGACATTTCGCTCTTGCGGAAATAGGTTTGCCTATAAATAACAAAACCGCCGGTGTGATAATCAGGGACCGGCGGCATACTGAAGCAAATTTAAAATAAAATGAAAGATTTGAAAAATATTTTAGAGAAAAATTATGTCAATTCTGTTTCCTCCAAAAGGCTGAAAACCTATATAGACGCGGCCGAACACGATATTTTTAGTGGAATAAAATTATATCAGAAGAATATTACGCTCTCGAGTAATTGCTTGAGATACATTGCCATATTCGAGGTTACTCTCCGAAATGAAATTGACAGATTCTATATAGAGAAATTTCAAAAGACAAATTGGATTAGCCTCTTTCCAAAAGAAATGATAAGAAGTTCAAGCGATAAAGAAATTGAAAAAATGAACCTTGGTTTTTGGGTCCATCTTTTCGCACCAAAGCAATTTCGAGAAGGTGGCCAATGCCTTCACCAAATCTATTTATACAGACCGAAAGGAGTTTCTCCCAGAGAACTATTTAATGATCTGTTATTCATCTTAAATTTTCGAAATAGAATTGCACATCATGAATCCATTTGCTTCAATAAGAAAAAAGAGTTCAGTACCGATTCAATTCGAAAATTTGAGGAGATAATACTGCGTCATCTCGTTTGGTTAGGATATGACATTCCAGCATTAATTTATTTCAAGCGATTGAACTTGGAAAGTAAATAGAATCTTCTTGAATGTTGCGATGCAACGGATATGCAAGCACGAATGCCTCTGGTGAATGTCTTTTTAAAAGGTAAGAAAGGTTAAGAAAAGGTAAGAGAGGGGAAGAATGCCCTACGGGCGAATGTCTTCAACGAATGCCTTCGGCGAATGTCTTCGACTGTTTTTAATTACAAAGTTCCAATTATAAAATAGGAATTACGCAGTAGGAATAAAACCAAAGGTTTTCCAATAACGAAGTTCCAATTACACAGTAGGAATAAAATCTTCGATTTTCCAATTACGAAGTTCACATAAACCCGCATAACCATTTCTTGACATTCCGCTCTTGCAGAAATAGGTTTGCTGCATGAATGCAAAAATCTACACTCCGTTTTTTGATGAAATAAAAAACAAAATTCGCTCTGCCCAATATGCAGCAATGCGAGAGGTGAATATTCAGTTAATTCAACTTTATTGGGAAATTGGACGGTCAATATCCGAAAAACAAAAATTGGGTTGGGGCAGAAGTGTTGTGCAAAAACTATCAGATGAGCTTCTGCTTGAATTTCCAAAATCATCTGGATTATCCGCAGCAAATCTTTGGCTTATGGCTCAATTCTACAACAACTATTACCAAAATGAAAATCTCGTACCATTGGTACGAGAAATTCCTTGGACACACAACGTTGTAATTCTGAAACGAGTTAAAAGTATGGCTGACAGATCATTCTATATAACTAAATGTTTGTATGAGCGATGGACCAAAGCTCAGCTATTCCGGGAAATTGAGAATAAAACGCATCTGAAGATTCTGAATTCACAAAATAGTTTTCTTGATCATTCAAAAGAGAAATCAATAACGTTAAAGGATAAATATCTATTTGATTTTCTAGAGTTGGATGTTAATCACTCTGAAAGGGATTTGGAAAGGGGACTGCTCAATAATGTTCAGAAATTTCTTCTTGAAATAGGAAATCAGTTTTCATTTATTGGAAGTCAATTTAAAATTCAATTGGAAGGAAACGATTATTTCATTGATCTTCTTCTCTTTCACAGAACTCTTCAATGTCTCGTAGCAATTGAGCTTAAGGTTGGAGAGTTTATTCCTGAATACAAAGGAAAAATGGAATTTTATCTGGCTTTGTTGAATGATAAAGTAAGATTACCTCATGAGAATGATTCGGTAGGAATTATTATTTGTAAATCGAAGAATATAACTGTTGTTGAGTATTCATTAAAAAAGAGTAGCTATCCGATTGGCGTCTCAAGTTATTCCACATCAAAAGAATTGCCTGAGGAGTTTAGCGCTCAGCTTCCAACACTAGAAGCAATTAAGAAATATTTTGGTAAATAGCGGAGGAGGCTTCGCGAAGGCAAAATGCTTCGCGATTGTGCTTCGCACGAAATTAATTACGCTGTAGGAATAAAACCGTTGGTTTTCCAATAACGTAGTTCACATAAACCCGCATAACCATTTCTTGACATTCCGCTCTTACAGAAATAGGTTTGCTGCATGGAACAAAACCTAATTAAATCAGAAATAGAATCGCGAATTTTTACCATTCGAGGCATGCAGGTGATGCTAGACAGCGATCTTGCGAAACTATATGGTACGGAAACAAAATTCATCAATAGGGCGGTTTCAAGGAACCAGGATAGGTTTCCAACGGATTTTGCCTTTCGGTTAAATGATGAAGAATGGTCTGCTTTAAGGTTCCAAAATGGAACCTTAAACGAAACTGTATCTAGAGGTAAACATAGAAAATACCCCCCGATAGCTTTTACAGAGCAAGGTATTGCCATGCTCTCAGCTGTGCTGAGCACTCCTGTTGCAATTCGAATTAGCGTTGAAATCATTCGTTCCTTCATTGAATTGAGAAAAAGAAATCACTCGCTAAGTATCATTTTCAAGAAATTTAAGGAAATTGATCGATGGAAAGAGGATACTGAACTAAAACTTGAAGCTCTATTCAAGGCATTGTCTAAAAATGAATTTCCTTCTTCTGGAATTTTCTTCAACGACCAAATCTTAGACGCCTATGTCTTTTCAAGCGAGCTTATTTCCAAAGCAAAAAAATCAATCATGCTCATCGACAACTACATCGATGAAACAACACTGCTTCAACTTTCAAAAAGAAACAAAAAAGTCCACTGTGTTATTTACACTGAAAAAATAACCGCCCAGTTAAAACTTGATCTTGAAAAACACAATGCGCAATACGATCCCATTGAAATCCGAATTCTGAAAAATGCACACGACCGATTTCTAATTCTCGATGAAAACGAACTCTATCACCTCGGTGCTTCATTGAAAGACCTCGGGAAAAGGTGGTTTGCGTTTTCTAAGTTAGACGGATTGGTGCATGAAGTTCTGAATCACCTTCGGTGATAAATCACTGCGCGATCAAACCTTCGGTGAAGTAAAAATGAAGTTCTTACCCTCTCTTACCCTCTCTTACCCTCTCTTACCCTCTCTTACCTTTTCTTATCTTATTCTAATTACTCGCCCTGACTTTAAGTCCCTCTCCACCGCAGTAATCTCAAACTCCGAAAGTTTTTTTGTGGAAGAAACGTAGATTAAACTTTCACCATTTACATTTTTCAAAACCGTATCGGGAAGATTCGCAAATGAAATGCGACCTGGAATTAAATGATGTCCGATTTCTTTATTCAATGCCGCTCTATTCTTTGAAGGCACTAAGGCTTGATATTTATCGAGTCCCTTCACTCGAAGAACCGCGTCAGAAGGGACTAACAACGTGTATTCGTTTTTCTTCAGCGAGTCTGACCAAGTGCTTAATTCAACCAAGCTCGCCCAAACCGACATCTCATAATCCGAATTCAAAAAAGTTAGAATATTCTCTTCCTTCTTCGAATAAACCGAATGATCATTCGGCTTCGATGCCGAAAAAGAATTTTCCGACTCAGAACTAGAACAGGCCTGTAACAGAAGAACTAATCCAATGCAACAGGCCTGTTTCATTTCAATATAAAAATTAAGCTTTCACCTTCGGAGATGCCGAAAGAAGCGCTTCACTTGCGTAGTCTTTAAATTTCTCGAAGTTGGTGACAAACTTTTCAGCCAACTCATTCGCCTTTGCATCGTATGCATCTTTGTCTGACCAAGTGTTACGCGGATTCAACATTTCAGCAGGAACTTCTGGACATGCCACTGGCATCGCCAATCCGAACACTTCATGCGTAGCGAATTCAACATTGTTCAACTTGCCTTCCAACGCTGCAGTAATCATGGCGCGAGTGAAACTCAACTTCATGCGACTTCCTACCCCGTAAGAACCTCCAGACCAACCTGTGTTGATTAACCAAACTTGTGCTCCGCTCTCGTCGATCTTCTTACCTAACATCTCTGCATAAGCTGTCGGATGCAACGGCAAAAATGGCGCACCAAAGCACGCACTGAATGTGGTGGTTGGCTCGGTAATTCCAGCTTCTGTTCCAGCAACTTTCGCGGTATATCCACTAATGAACTGATACATCGCCTGCTCCTTGGTAAGCTTGCTAATCGGAGGCAATACACCGAAGGCATCGCAAGTCAAGAAGAAAATATTTTTCGGTATACCACCAACACTTGGATTCATGGTATTGTCGATGTGCTCCAACGGATAGCTCACACGTGTGTTCTCTGTCTTCGCACTATCAGCGTAATCAGGAGTCACTCCGTCATCTTCAAAACCAATGTTCTCTAGCAACGCACCGAACTTAATGGCGTCATAAATCTGAGGTTCCTTTTCGCGAGACAAATCAATCGTCTTCGCGTAACATCCACCTTCAAAATTGAAGACTGTGCTGTCGGTCCAGCCGTGCTCGTCATCTCCAATCAATCTTCTGTTCGGATCGGAAGACAACGTTGTCTTACCCGTTCCAGAAAGTCCGAAGAACACTGCTGTGTCTCCGTCCTTACCAACGTTCGCTGAACAGTGCATAGACAATACATTCTTCTCGTGTGGAAGAACGTAATTCAACACCGTGAAAATTCCTTTTTTGATTTCACCGGTGTAACCGGTTCCGCCAATAATTGCCATCTTCTTTGTGAAGTCGATGATTGCGAAGTTGTGTTGACGCGTCCCATCGATTTCCGGATCTGCCATGAATTCTGGCGCACAGATGACATGCCACTCAGGAGTCATGGTTGTTAATTCTTCAGCAGTTGGACGTAAGAACATATTGCTTGCGAACATGTTGCTCCAGGGAAATTCTGTCACTACACGCACATTCATGCGGTAGCGAGGATCTGCGCATACATAAGCGTCGCGAACGTATACCTCTCTTCCATTCAGGTAAGCACACATGCGCTCGTACAAACGTGTGAATTTATCTGAATCGAATGGAATGTTGAATTGGCTCCACCATACGCTGTTTTCGGTAGAAGCGTCTTTTACAATAAACTTATCTTTTGGAGATCTTCCGGTGAATTCTCCGGTGTCAATGGCTAAAGCGCCAGTATTCGTGAGTGTTCCCTGAGAAAGCAAGATGGTTTCTTCAACCAATTCTGCAGGGGTCATGTTCCAATATGCAGTGGAAACATGTTTAAGTCCGAGGTAGGCCAATGTTGCGCCTTCGGGACGTGTACCGATGTTTGTCATGAATAAAAATTTGGTTCGACTATCATTGAATCGTTCGACAAATGTACTAATAAAAAAAGGGCTGAGAATCTTTGAAACTCATCCCTTTCTCAACCATTATCGGTTTGAAATGTTCATTAATTATTCTAAGTACAACTCAATGAGTCCTTCAGGCGCTGACGTAGAGATAGTTTTGCTCTCATCATCTATTTCTAATACGAACTCAGGTTGAAGGGGAAGTAGGATCAATTTGCCCGTATTGTGACGAATTTCAAGTTGCGGATTTTTTCTGTTCTCTACTACTTCTTCTACCACACCAATGTTTCCATGTGTTTGATCGAAGACCTCGTATCCGACCCAATTCACCATATCCCTGCGGTCCTCATCTTTCACAGAGAGTTCTGTCAAACGCACGTAAACCATGGATTTCAGCAATGACTTCGCAGTAGCTTCATCGTTTACACCCGCTAAACGCACCTTGACAGAATCGTTCGTTTTCGGTTCGAATAATTCAATCTTATAGGGAACTAGACTTCCCTTGATTTCCAAAAAAAGAAATTTCAATTCCTTGTAATCAGCCACCTTCGCGGTATCAAGAAAAACCGTTAACTCTCCTTTGTATCCATGTAGCCTGGTAATTTTCCCCAGGCAGTGCATTTCGTCTTTGTTCATGACGCGAAGATAATGATGTAATTTTGCAGCACTTATGAAAAGATCACTTCAATCCATTATACCGCCGCCGCCAACCAATTTCGTTGGAGATGGCTTCAAGGTTCATCACTTCATTCCCGATTATTATTTGAGCATGGAACGAATGAATCCGTTCATTATGCTCGATTATGCTGCGCCGCATTATTTCCCTCCGACAGATGTGCAAAAAGGTGTTGGGGTTCATCCGCACAAAGGTTTTGAAACCGTTACTATTGCCTACAAAGGAAAGGTTGCGCATCACGACAGTGCTGGAAACAGCGGAATCATTGGTGAAGGTGATGTGCAATGGATGACCGCCGCTTCAGGCATTCTTCACAAAGAATATCATGAACAAGAATTTTCAAAAGCAGGTGGAATTTTTTCCATGGTTCAACTTTGGGTTAATCTTCCTGCAGCAGACAAACTTTCAAAACCAAAGTACCAAGAAATTTTAAATACGAATATTCCGAAGGTGCAATTACCAAACGATTCTGGAATTGTTGAAGTCATTGCCGGAAATTATGAAGGCGCTAAGGGCGCAGCTTCAACCTTCACTGAAGTACATGCTTTCAATGTGAAATTAAAAGCTGGAGGAACAGCGAATTTTTCATTCAGCGAGAGAAACAACACAGGAATTCTCATAATTTCAGGAAGCATTACCGTGAATGAAGAACAAAAGTTAGCGACTAGCGAATTCGGACTATTCAGTAATGATGGAGAATCGTTTAGCATTTCATGCGAGGAAGATGCAGTGGTGCTCATCCTTTCCGGAGAGCCTATCATGGAACCTATTGCTGCTTACGGTCCTTTCGTAATGAATACCAAGCAAGAACTAATGGATGCCTTCCATCAGTTTGAGCGGGGAGAATTCGGACATTTGGAATAACCCTTCCGCAGGACCTTCCGTAGGACCTTCCGCAGGACCTTGCTAATTCGCTTTACTCAAA
Organism: uncultured Bacteroidota bacterium; assembly: GCA_903932685.1. Lineage (GTDB taxonomy): Bacteria > Bacteroidota > Bacteroidia > Flavobacteriales_D > Sanyastnellaceae > CAIZGX01. Next base: position 31,759 of record CAIZGX010000053.1, read on the forward strand.
TACGTCCGGAAATACCCGCATTCCCGAATAACCTCGTTGTAGAATTTCGTGTTTGAATATTTCGATTTCAGATTTACGAATCCGTCCCAAGCAAGGAAATCAATTTCATTGTTCACCCAACCGAAATTGTAGAACGCGTTTCGATCACATTTCGCAATGAAATATTCGCACTTCGCACGTTGCTCATCTGACTGGGCATATTGCAAGGCCGTGCGATAATAGTCTTTCGCTCGATTGGAAGAATTCAGAAACTTCGAATGAAAATCATCGATTGAATTTCCCCAACTGTACATCAATTTCGATTGATAAAACACGCGCGAATTTCCGTAATACGACAAGTTGTAATACGCATTGCCCAAGGTCAGAGCCGAATAATACATATCTGTATTTCGAAGAAGATTCTGTTGAAGTTGAATCATACGATTGAGCGTGGTCATGCGCGTCCATTTGCGACCGCGGTAATTCTCGTGATCGCAATCGTGACAGTCTTGAATACCTGCAACAAACGGATCAGAAAGAAGCACTTCATTAGACAACTTCGATTTCAAAAAATGTTCTTTGGCTTTTTCCAATTGTCCGGCGTACGCCAATACCAAACCTTCGTACAACTCGATGTCTTCCAATTTAATTGGATAAATCTGAAGAAGAAGTTTTTCGAAATCGCTTCGCTCTCCTTGCATGAATTTCTTCACTTCTGAGATATTGTATTTATCATGGTAATATGCTCCATTCGGGCTGGCCAATTCACTTTGTATTTGATAAGCGTAGAGCATACCGAGCATTCGCTTGGTCCAAGAAAAAACCAATTCAACTCGCACCTTGGTTTTCTTTGAAGAAACGTCCCAATAGCTGTAACTATCATAGGTCTGCGTTTCGCCTTGAGAGACAAGCCATTTCAAATGCGGATAAATGCGCGATTCGAAAGCACGAGCTTCTTCGCCATCATATAGACTCCAAAGATTTTTATTCTCAAAACCCACACGCATAATTTCATTGACAATTGAAAGCGTGCGCGCTTGATCTTTTTCAATTTCACTTCCACTTGCAAAAACTTTATTCAACTCTTCCTCTGCCCGCTTATTCTCTCCAGTTAATGCATTCAAATAAGCCGCAGCTAAGTTCCAGGTATGCTTGTCTCTTGTCTTCCCTTCGTTGTTGACTTGATTCACAAATTCAATCAATTTCTTATCAATGGAAAGCTGTACATCAGCAATGTACTCGCGGTAATTATCGCGATTGGAATTCGCCAAAGCGGCTTCCATTTTGTTCATGCTTCGTGTTAAGAGAAGATCCAACATTACGCTGTTCGGCTTTAGGGCATATATCGCCTTCATGGCCTCCATCTCATCGGTGTAATAACCCTGCAACACCCACATGGCAGCCTTTTCTTCAGGATCTGAAATTAAATTCAGGGTGAAATTAAAGTCGCTCTGATTCATGGCATGATATGAGAAAATGGCGTCGAAACGCAACGGCGCACAATGCGCCATGACCTTGCTGTACATGGCATTTGCCATTGGAAAATTCTGTAAGGCATGATATACACCGCCTAAATAATCCAATGCTCGATAGTAATAGGTGCCATGAGGAACTGCTCCTTTCGTTTCTTCAAGAAATCCGATTAAGGCTTTTTGATTGTTACTGTAATACATGGCTTTCACAACTTGAAACCACCACTTCACTTTCATTATTTCATTGGTTGCCGACTTGTACTTCAATTGCAGTTCTTGAATGAGCAGTTCTCCGACAAAAACCTCTTTCTTCACATCATAATCCCAAGAATAATACCTACCGTCTGCGGCATTATCTACCTCCAACGCTAATTGCAAAAACGACTTGAACTCTTTCATCTTCGGAGTATTCCAATTCAAATCTGGATAAGACTTACTGGAATTAGCACCTTTAATTATCGAAGCAAATTCCTGTTCTCCCTCATTCGTAAAGAGATAAAAACGAATAGCTTCCTCCGAAATCTCGCCTTTGAAGAATTCCTTCCATTCAATCATGGCTTGGTCTTCCTTCCAATTCCAATCGGAATAACTGGAATACCATTGCGCTTGCGTTACATAAAACATTGGAGAAAGCGTAGAGTCTAACTCAGCAACCTCAGGGGTGAAAATCGCTTGCCATTCATTATTCATTCCAAACCAACCATCGGCGCAGGCTTGAATAGATTTATAACTAACTACTGCAACTGCACTAGAAAGAAGTGCAAAGACTATGAAAAAATTCCTTTTCATAAATTTGATTTTCAAAATTAAGTTCGTCTAAATCGTAAAGTATTATCTCCTTCGGAGTCTCCTGAAGGTATTCTGAAATGTCTTGGATGGCGGTGCGAATATCTTCAGGAGAAGCGTATTCCAGTTTCAATCGATCGCCTTGTGCAAAATACACATCATCGAAAATCCCATTGTGTTTGGCTTCAAATACTCTATCAGATACTTGATTGAATAAGGTATCTGACTTCAATTGATTGAAATCTATTTTATTCAAAAGATCTACCACCGCATTTCCACGCGATTGCACTCCCCATGAAAAAACAGGTATGGCAATGTTCAAAGGCAAATTGTAATCGTCGAGGCCAGCAATGTATTGTCGTGCTATGTCTCGATCATAAATAGAATTCAGCGAGTCTGCTGCAATACGGCCCATGTTGTAATACATCAACGTCCCAGAATGAACGTTCGGTATACCGGTTCGTTCTTGGTATTTCACCTGATGCAATCGAATGGTTGAGGTGACCAATAAATCGGGACTGCGCTCTTGAATTAAATCTATGAAAGCAAAATACTCTTCTTCTGTGCTTTCATTCCAGTCGCAATCGAATTGCACTTCTTTGTATTCAATTCCTTGTGCCTTCGAAATGTTATTGATTAAAAGCAAAACGCTGTCGGCCAAAGCAAAGTTGGATGCATAGCCGCCTTTCGCAATCATGGCGTCAGTTGTAATGTACACTACAGGAACAACTTCGCAAGTTGGCTTTTCCTTGAATTGCACAATGGCATCGGGCTTCAATCCTTGTTCACTTGAAATCACATCGAAATAGCGGATGTACAATCGCTTCACTTCTAAATCAGCCAGCAACTGATGTTCTTTCTCGGTCAATTCAAAGACTGTCTTCCAATAATAAAATGAAATAACCGGTTTACTGGAATTACACGAAAGAATTCTCCAACAAACAATAACTGCCAGGGCAGCCAGTGCGACGAAAATTAATTTTCTTTTCATTGTGTTGGGAATAGTGAATTAAAAGTAATTGAATTCAATTCTGAAAATGAAATTGTTAGAAAATAAAAAGGGGCTCAATGAGCCCCTTAATTTCAATTCGAAAATTGAATTAATTCTTCAAGATTAAATACTGATAAGCCGTTAGCGAAAGTGAACTCCCCAAGGTGACCGAGGCACCCGTTAATGCGTTCGTCCATGTTGAATTCAACAAAGCCGTTGGAATGGAGTAATTCGTTGTGGTATTTCTAACATTGGCAATTACTAAAACTTGATCGGCATTCAACACCTTCTTGAAACACACCACATCGCTTGCTGTATAAGGAACAGCAGTGCCATAGCGAGAAACAGCAGACTCTGAATAAAACGAAAGCATATCGCGGTAGTTTTGTTGCATGTCCAAATTCACGGTCCAGTTTATCGGAGAGTTTGAAAAAAACGGAACCGTGCTCACTCTTCCAACTTCTTGTCCAGTGTAGATCAATGGCACACCGTTGTAATAAGTCGTAATTACCGAAGCGCAAGTAGCGCCTGCCTTTCCGTTGAACAAAGTCATGGGCGTTGCTTCCCACGCGCTCTGATCGTGATTCGTGGTAAAACGAAGTTTGCGCTTTCCTGCAGGAACACCCGCATACTCCGAAGTGTTCGTTGTGTAAATGGTTGAAGGTGCACTTCCCGCAAAAACATTTTTTATGGAAGTATAAAAATCCCAAGCGTAGGTCATTTCAAAGCCTGCATCGTAATGATCGGCGCGTGTTCCTTCAGCAAGAAAAATTAAATTTCTATTTGGAATCGTATTGAGTGAGTCGATGGCCTGCTTCCAAAAGCTATAAGGAACGCCGTCTGCATAGTCGCAACGAAATCCGTCGATGTTCGCTTCCAACGTCCAATACATCATGGCGTCAATCATGTTCACCCGCATAGTCGCGTTACTGAAATTCAGATCTGCAACATCGTTCCAATTGGTTCCTGGAGGAATAATGATGTTTCCCGCGCCGTCTTGCGAATACCACTCCGGATGTTGTGTAATCCAAGGATTGTCCCAAGCAGTGTGATTGGCCACCCAATCGACAACCACAGCCATGTTGCGGTTATGTGCTTCGGTAGTTAGTGTGCGTATATCCGCAAGCGTTCCAAATTCACTTCCAACTTCATAATAATTCTTGACGCAGTAGGGAGAATTTACCGAGTTGATTTGTCCAATCGGATAAATCGGCATGAGCCAAATGACGTTAACATTCAAGGCTTTCAGCTGATCGAGTCTATTGATTACGCCTTGAAGATCACCACTTGAACTGAATGCACGAAGATTCACTTCATACATGATAATATTTTTTGTTTCCGGAACGCTATCGAATGGAACGCCGTATTGCTGATATCCGACAAGAACGGCAGGATTTTCAATGACTGTATCAGGAGGACAATCTTTTTTGCAAGCAGCAAATGATAGCAATGAAGTGAAAAGAAAAAAGAATGTCGCTCGAGTAATATTCATTCAACAAATCTAGCCCTGAATGAGGCTATAAAAAAACTTCTGCGAGCATGCATCGCGCGCTTCCGCCGCCAATGGTTTCAATAACAGGAATATTGAAACGAATGAACCCTACACGCTGTTTCAGAAAATCAATTTGAGCACTCGTTAAACTTTGATAGGCCGTTTCAGAAAGCACCAATTTATTGTTATTTCGCCCATCTCCAAGCAAGAGCATATTTCCCGCAAAGGCATTCATTTGCGCCACTGAAATTTCAAGAACACTTTTTCCCAAACGACTAACTTCATTCACAAATAGCTCCCTACTTTCCTCATCTGGCAAGCATTCCAAACAAACCACACCAAAATCGTCTCCCATGCACATGACAACATTCGTGTGGTAAATAGGCTGACCGTTTTCATCAAAAGCAGCAAACATGAAAGGGGTGTATTGAATTTGCTCGCAGAGCTTTCCAAAAACAATTTCACTCGTGCGCGATGAGCGCGCAGCAAAAGCGACTTTGTTCTCATGATCAAAAACCACACTTCCTGTTCCTTCCAAAAATAAATTTTCCGATTCAAAATGGGTTAAGTCTATAACTTTTTCAAAATTGAATTTTTGTTGAAGTTCCAACACAACTTCCAATCGTCTTTCGCAACGTCGATTAAAGGCTTCCATGGGATATAAAATGAGCGTGCCATCTGGGTGGAAGGAAATCCAATTGTTCGGAAAAACCGCATCCGGCTTTCGAGGAATGAGCGTGTCTTCGACGACATGCACGTTTATGCCGTGAGAGCGCAATTCATTTGCAGCACGGTCAAACTCATGCAGAGCTTCTTCTAAAATCTCGTTGTTCGACAAAAATGTTTCTCGCTGAAATGAATTGCTTGCAGCTGTCTCTTCATTAAATCCGAATGCAGCAGGACGCACCATCATTACCGAATTCGCGAAGAAAGATTTTGCTGTAATTACAGGAGAAGACATATCAAATCATTTTAAAAATTTGCCAAATACTTGTTGCAACAATAACGAGTAAAACGGTATATCGAAAAAACACATTCGATGTTTTAGCTAAAATTAATTTTCCGATGTACGAACCTACAAACGCTATGACAATCAACATCGGAATTAATCTAATGTGCTCCGATTGAAAATAGCCGTTCCAAATATAAATCCCAGATCTGCTAGCATCTACTCCCAAATCTATAACAGCTGAAGTTGCCACGAAAGCATTTTTTTCTAGCTCAAAGGCAGCTAAGGTAAGTCCGCGAATGGCACCACCTGTTCCTACTAATCCGGCTAAAAACCCTGAAACGGTTCCTCCCACTATTAGATTCGTGTTGCTCTTACGGAATGCCATTCTTTGATTGAAAATCATGTAAATGGAAATCGCTAGGACAACAACAGTCATGGCCATTTCAATTATTTTAACGGGAATATAAACTGTGAGCAACGCGCCAATAACTACGCTTATTACCGCGGGGATACCCAGATATAGCAGCACATACCGATCTACTCCTTTCCTAAAGAGAAATATCTTGAAGACATTACTGAACACATGAAAAACGGCAGTGATTCCCAATACAATTTTGAAATCGAAAAACATTGCCGCCATCGGAATAAACAAAATCGAAGATCCGAACCCCGAGACAGTTCCAATTATTTCGGCAATGAGTGCAAGAATAAAAAAGAGTAATAGATTATCCATTCTTCAAGAGCAAGTTAAAAAAAAAGGGAAGCTGTTGCTTCCCCTTTTACAAAACGTATAGACTGATTATTCAGCAGCAGGTGCTTCGTCAGCAGCAGGTGCCTCAGCAACTGGAGCCTCTTCAGCAGCAGGAGCTTCTTCAGCAACTACAACCTCTTCAGCAGCAGGAGCTTCTTCAGCAACTACAACCTCAGCAGCAGGAGCTTCTTCAGCAACTACAACTTCTTCAGCAACAACTTCTTCTTCTACAACTGGATTTGCTTCTGCGTGAGCAGCAGCATCTGCAGCAGCACGAGCAGCGATACGCGCCTCGTTAACTGCACGCTCAGCCTTCAATTGCTCAGCCAATGCTTGCTCCTTTACAGAAGACAGGCCCTCGCGCTTCGCTTGAATCTTAGCATCTTTAGAATCTAACCAAGCGTTGAATTTCTCATCGGCTTGTTCTTGGGTTAATGCACCTTTCTTAACACCTTTGTTCAAGTGTGTTTTGTATAAAACACCTTTGTAAGAAAGAATTGCACGAGCCGTGTCTGTTGGCTGCGCTCCGTTATTTAACCAGGTAACTGCTTTGTCTGTGTCTAACACAATTGTAGCAGGATTGGTGTTTGGATTGTAGCTTCCAATACGCTCGATGAATTTACCATCACGCGGTGAACGCGCATCAGCGGCAACAATGTGAAAGAAAGGCTTACCCTTCTTACCGTGGCGCTGTAATCTGATTTTTACTGACATAATTTTTTGTTTTGTGGGTACGAAACCCGATTAACAATTTTTAATTGGACGGCAAATATACGAGATTTTCCTTAATCTAGAGCAAAAAACTAGTTTTCCGAAACTATTGAAACCTTCGCCACGTGATCGCCTATTCTCACGATGTACATTCCTGACGGCCAGTGTGTTGAGTTGAAGCTCATCGTTTCATTCAGCACGACTCCCCTTTCCAAGCTTTTTCCGGTCATGTCGTAGATTCCATAAGCACTTCCCATGCTGTTCGGGCTCACCTGAATTTTAAAAGAAGTTGAAGCTGGATTCGGAAACACACTGAAGGTTGAAAGCTGCAGTTCAACTTCAACATTAGATGTAAAACAATGACCCGGAATATTCTGGTCTAACCATGCAATGCGTTGTGCAATCCAACCTTTCAACGTATCCAATTCAGCATTGAACGTAGCGGGCATGGCTCCTATCTCAGGAGCGGGTCCGCTTACGCCAAGTATTGGCCAGCGTTGGAAGTGTCTTGCTTGCGCATTTTGAAGAAGCCCTCGACTGAATTCAATACTTGCAAAAATGATGGCAGTATCTAAAACATTCGTTCTGTAGTATTCATAATCGCAGCGTAATTCGTTTTGAAAAGCTGTATCTTGAAGAAGTCTCACATAATAACCGGTGCCGTAATTATCGGTTCCACAATCGTTATTCAAATGTGCCCATCCCGAACCGTCTAAGTTTTCGTACAACGAACAACCGTATAAATTCTTCCACGCCCAATCGAAATCCCAAACCGGTCCGGCTTTCAATTTTCCACCATTCGAATTTTTATCCTTGTTGAAGAAAACACTCTTCTTAAATCCATCTGCATTTCGTGAAACTTCGTTCACCAACAAATAATCGATGAATGATTTTGTATCTAAGTATTTGCGATAGCCCAATTCCGGATCAGCAAAATCAGCGCTATACAATGCCGTTTCCAATGAATCTATGAAAGAAGCAATGTAGTCTTTCTGAGGTTGAAGCAATTCAAGTTCGTTCGGAGATTGATAAATGAAATGAATATCAAAACCGGGGTGATCAATGGGAGAATAATTCGATTGAAAACTGTTGTTCCAATTCCAAAGATTTTGTTGAAGAATGTATCCGCCTGTGATTGAATCTCCGCCTAAATCGAGTGGTGTCAAATTTGCAATATCAACACGCGAAGAATCTCGTTTTATTTTTTCAGCCAACAAATAAATTCCCTTGTACGAGCTGTCTATTCGAACTTCTACTAAACGTGAACGCACGCTGTAGTTCCCCATTCCTCCGAACATTTGAAACGCCAGTGCATTCCTTAGCATAGATCGGTCATTGTAATTGGAAATCAACACCCAATCGTTCTCAGCTGGCATACCCAACAATGAAACATTGTTATTCGTACCATCAGCTAACCTCGTTTCAAATCCATAAGGTGTTTGCGGATAACCCGCCGAAGAAGCTCCGCGTATTTCAATTCCAATATTTCCATTGTACACATTCGCGCTGTCGTTCACATAAGTCAGATTGCCATATCCATTGTACTTAATCTCCATGGTGCAATTGATCTTCGTGTCTTGCACAATGGTTTGTCCTTGCGTGTTGATTAACACAATGGGGATTTCCGAACTATCGAAATTTACAACTCCCAAATCAGTCACGCACAAATCAAAAGTTCCTGTCGCACCTCCATATCCGAAGACCTGCACATATAGCGTTTCGCCAGGTATCATATCGAACAACGTTGCAATTGAATAATAACCGTCACCGCCATCATCATCGCAAGCAACTGCCCAAACGTTGGTGCAATCTAAACCTCGCCACACACCCAATCCAGTATCGTTCAAACTACCGTTGGCCGTGTTAAAATAAATATTTCCTGAAGGAGGCACAACAACCGAGTACCATTGATCTGCTCCTGAAAAACTTGCGCATCCCGGATTAAATCCTGAGTTACTTGCATTCACATTTGTTCCTGTTATACATGTACCCAATTCCATCGGAATGGCATTGCACGGATGGTTTCCAGGCAGTGTCAATGAACTGCAGTTTCCCGTTCCTGAATAAACATTTCCAACAATGGGGTATGGACCGTTTGTAAAAACCAAATTCCACGAAGCGTCATACAAACTATATGAATTCTCATTTTCATAATCGGCGGCAGTATAATTCAACTGCAAAGAATCACCATCGCAGATTGCAAGAGTATCTTGACTTCCATATCCAGCAGCGAAGAATACACCAGCATCAATGCCATTCACGGTAATTGTCAAATACCCTCCATTCCAACCATCGCCATAACTGTCATAAGTTAAAAGGGTATAATTGCAGCATTGAGCATTGACTTCAACCAAAGAAAATAAAACAAGAAAAATTAGAAAACACTTCTTCATCATATAAAGATAAGACCGTATGTAAAAATTATTTCAATTGATCCAAAGCAAAAAGAATGTACCGCTCCCAATCCCACCGCAAAATCTCATGTTCTCCTGCTCGAAGATGATACGCCAACTTACCTCGCGACACTTGCTCGCTTGGAGCGGTGTATTTGTATTGGATATCCAGCAGCGTATCATACATACCGTAGACGGCTTGAGATTTGTAGAACGACAAATACTCTCCTTCTGCATCGGCCCACGAATCTTTACTCGCGCTGGCAACATAAAGAGCACGTGGAGCGACAAGTGAAAGCAACATTTCTTGATCAACTAAAAGCAAAGAATCGTTCCCTCGAAAACTTTGAAAATTTCGGGCGAACCAATACGGAAAACGATTGGTTATTTTCTCAATGTCTTCACCACGCATGGTTCTGAACTGCGCTGCACCTGCACATCCGGAATTGTTCGAAACAACCATATCAAATCGCTCATCTAACACACCAGCCCAAAGCGCAGCCTTCCCTAGTCGCGAATGTCCAATTACTGCGGTCTTGGAATTCTTCGTTTCAGGTTGAAGTTCTAAATACGATTGCATTTGGGAAAGTCCCCAAGCCCAAGCAGAAATACTTCCCCACTCATTTCTTTTTCGAATATGAACTCTGCCTTCCGCCAACCCATGAACCCCGTCTAAAAAACCGTTGTTGACATCCGGATCAAAATCGGCGTAGTGCGCAGTAATTAATCCGCATCCATTTCCAACTATAACATCGAGTGGCCAGCGATAGGCTTTCGTTCCGCGTGATTCATCCGTAACGCGATGACCTTTCGTTTTCACTCCTGCATTCTTCATTACATAATGATTCGATTGTGTTAAAGTTGAAAGCGTATCAAGCGTGCTATTTCCAAAAAAATTCAATCCGACAAAAACAATGGGATCCTTAATATTCAATGGAAGAAACTTCGCATAGTACGACTTCATCTTTCTACCTCTGTATTTGAAATCCGCTTGAATCTCGGTATGCTCCATAGCCACACCTCCAATAGAAATGGTGTCCACACTTAAGACTGAATACGCGACAGTTGGTTTGAAAGACGGGCGCTTCCCGAAGATGTAGGTCTCGTAGTAATTTATTAATTCAGGTTTACGGACATTCTCCCATGTAGAAACGTCATTAATCTGTCGGTCTCCAAATGACTTCCTCACCCCTTGAAGTGCGGGATCCAAATCTCTCAATTCAGTTGAATGAACTTTTTCTACAGAACGCACGCAAGAATTAAATGAGAATGCAATAAAGCTTCCAACTAAAAATAATATGAGAGAATATCTTTTCATTTATTTCGAAAAACGAAGCGCCAGTTTATATCCAATCCAAGCCATCGGAATATAGGCCAATCCCAAATCTACCGCATCAAACCACAAGGGAGATGGCAAAACAAACACCATGTATGTTCCTGCAAGAAAAAATAAAAATCCAACCAACAATGCTCGGAATAACTTTCGGTCTTTTATGAATAACGTAACGAAGAAAGCTCCCACCAATGTTCCAATAGCGTGTGCTAGAAAAGGCATAATGAAATGTCTGGGCTCCATAATGGACATTGCTGCCTTCAACCCTTCTTCCGTTTTTAAGTTCGAACCAGCAGGTGCTGGAATAATCGAATCGCTGTAGCTAATGATTAATCCGTTTGCTATTCCGCCTGCAAATACGCAAGCGACAAACACCAATACATTTAAAACAACTCCTTTCATAATATGAAATTTCGTGGTGAAGATAAGTCCATATCGGCAGAGCACCTAACTAACGCTTGCACCATTGTTTCGGTGTGAAGACGGGTAAAAGCGCATGCTTGTAATCTTTCACATTTCTCGTTACCAGCGCATCAATTTTTTTCGAGCGAAGAGCAGCAAAATACTGAACCCCATCCTCGAAATCAGAGAATTTCGATTGAATGGAATTTTCTATATCGTCGTTGTTCGCATCAATAATTTTAAAATGTTTGTTGACGAATAACACGGAACTATTCGCAAAATTAATATCATGAAGCTTACGAATAATGAAATGCATGTTCGCCAATACAATTGAAGAAGTAAAGAGCGCACACTTTCCTTGCTGATATTGACCAAACAAATTCTGAGCAAATTCGAAATGATCGTCACGCTGTAAAACCAAATCCAGAATAACGTCTGAATCAACAAAGAGTCGCGGCTTATTCATTCTTATTCAACAAATAGTTCAAACGCTCTTCTTCTATATTGAGTTTTCGCTTGGCCTTCGATTTCTTCAAGAGTGAATGAAGGGCTTGCAACTCAGAACTTACAGGAGTATAATTTCCCGCGTCCTCGTTCACCAAGGACGCCAAGTAATTTTCCACCAAAGATGAAATAGATTGGTTGTGCTCGGCGGCGTACTTCTTCGCCTTTTCAATAACCTCTTCGCTCACGCTGAGCGTGAGTTTCGGACGATAATCCGATTTTGCTTTAGCCTTTTTCACTCCGCTAATATACGTATACTTTTCATATTTAATATACGTATACTTTCAGACCAAAGAAATTATCTGTCTTAACTACCTTTGCAACCATACTTCAACATTATGAAAAAGATTATTGAGTGCGTACCGAACATTTCTGAAGGAAGAGACAAAGAGAAAATCAACACCATAGCACAAGCCGCTGCTGCTGTGCCAGGCGTGATGTTGCTCGATGTAGATCCTGGAGCTTCAACGAACAGAACCGTGATTACTATTGCGGGTGAACCTGAAGCTGTGCTCGAAGGCGCATTTCAATTGATGAAGAAAGCGCAAGAGCTTATTGACATGCGTTCACACAAAGGTGAACACCCACGCCAAGGTGCAACCGATGTTTGTCCGCTTGTTCCCATTGCTGGAGTTACAATTGAAGAATGTGCAGCTTATGCCCATCAATTGGGTGAGCGCATTGGAAGAGAATTAGGCATACCAGGATATTTCTATGAAGCCGCTGCGAAGCAAGAGGTTCGTGCGAATTTGGCGAATTGCAGAAAAGGAGAATACGAAGCGCTTGAGAAAATATCTACTGCTGAATGGACACCCGATTTCGGTCCGAAAGAAGTAAACGAAAGCGTTCGCAAGTCTGGAATCACAACTATTGGGGCGCGCGATTTTCTTGTTGCTTATAACGTGAATTTGAACACTACTTCAACCCGTCGTGCAAACGCTATTGCTTTCGACATTCGCGAAGCTGGACGTGTTTTGAATGAAGGTGGAAAGCCTGTTTTGGATGAAAACGGAGAACCTAAGCGCATTCCAGGCACCTTGAAATCTGTTAAAGGAATTGGTTGGTACATTGAAGAATATGGCGTAGCTCAATTATCATTGAACCTCACTAACATCAATATCACTCCTGTTCACATAGCCTTTGAAGAATCATGTAACAAGGCTGCCGAGCGCGGCGTTCGTGTTACAGGAAGTGAATTGGTTGGATTAATACCTAAGAAAAGTTTATTGGATGCAGCAGATTATTTCTTGAAAAAGCAAGAGCGTTCATTGGGAATTTCAGACAACGAGAAAATTAAGATCGCTGTTAAGTCTTTGGGACTCGATGACCTCGCTCCTTTCCATCCGGAAGAAAAAATTATTGAATTCATCATTGAGAAGAATTTAGGAGGCGGAAAGAAATTGGTTGACATGAGCCTAACTGCTTTCGCCAATGAAACGTTAAGCGAATCTCCTGCACCGGGCGGAGGATCCGTTAGCGCATACTGCGGCGCTATGGGAGCGGCATTAGCCGGAATGGTAGCTAACCTTTCCGCACACAAACGCGGATGGGATGCCCGCTGGGAAGAGTTCTCGAATTGGGCTGTAAAGGCAAAAGAAATTCAAGATGAATTGAATTGGTTGGTAGACGAAGACACACAGTCTTTCAATAAGATTATGGAAGCCTTCGGATTACCGAAAAATTCTGAAGAAGAAAAAGCAGCGCGCACTGAAGCCATTCAAAGCGCATCGAAATACGCGATGGAAATTCCATTGCGCACTGCACGTGTTGCATTCAAAGCCTTTGACGTTTGTGAAGCCATGATTGAAATCGGCAATCCGAATTCTGTGACCGACGCTGGCGTTGGTGCATTGGCCATTCGCACTGCTGTGCTTGGCGCTTGCTATAACGTGCGCGTTAATGCTGGAGGAATTTCAGACATAGTATTCACTGAAAAGTTGATGAACGAAGCCGCGGAGTTGGAGCAATTGACCGATGCGAAAGATGCAGAATTACGTGGCAAGGTTTTGGGGAAGATTTGAAAAAAGGTAAGAGAGGGGAAGTATAAAAAAGATAAGAAAAGGTAAGAGAAGGTAAGAGAGGGGAAGATATAATAATTTATAAAACACATATGAAAAAAGCATTTTCGATTTTTGTGGTGGGGGTATTCTTGAGCATGAGTTCTTGTGCTCAGAGTTTGAAAGACCTGAAGAAGCAAGCAGAACAAAAGATTCAGCAAACGGCCACCACATCTGGATTTACAGAGGAAGAAGCTGGCAAAGCACTGAAAGAAGCGTTGAGCAAAGGAGCTACTAAAGGAACCGAATTGGTTTCAAAAGCAGATGGCTATTTCGGGAATCCGAAAATTAAAATTCCCTTTCCTCCAGACGCTAAAAAGGTTGAAGACAAATTGCGTAGCCTTGGATTGAACAAAGAATGTGACGACGTAATTCTTTCACTTAATCGCGCAGCGGAAGATGCAGGAAGCGCAGCGAAAGATATTTTCATTCGAGCTATTTCAGAAATGACCATTACCGATGCGATAAACATTGTTAAAGGTGGAGAAAACGCTGGGACAGAATATTTGAAATCGAAAACACGCGCTGCATTGGTTGAAGCCTTCAAACCCATCATTAAAACTTCACTCGACAAAGTAGGAGCTACTAAGAATTGGGAATTCGTGATTACGCGTTACAACAAAATTCCGTTGATTGAAAAAGTAAATCCAGACTTGGTTCAATTCGCTACCGAACGCGCCATTGACGGTTCGTTCGTTAAAGTTGCGGAAGAAGAGCTTCTCATTCGCAAAGATCCGATTGCACGAACTTCAGAATTATTGAAGAAGGTTTTTGGAGGGTAGTTAGTTCAAATAATCACGAACGAATGTTTTCGGTGACATCACCTTTAACAATGACTTCTTGTAATCTTTAACGTTACGCGTTATAATTATCGCGTCCTTTTTATAATCAACACAAGCTTGATGTTGCATTGCGTCTTCAAAATCGCTCCAACCTAATTCGAAAGCCTGCTGAACTATTTCACCCGACATTGGTATGACCAGGACGTTAGAAATCAAATGATCAAAACATCGCGACAATAATTCCTTTTCCAAATATTTCTTTAGCAAATAATGAACATTACTTATTGCAACTGGAGTGGTAATCAAGCGCATATCCCTTTTATGTAATTCAGCGTGCTCGAATATTTTTCTCGCATAAGCTGAGAAATCATCTCGCTCTGCGTAAAAGTCAATGAGCACATCTGAATCTAGAAACAAATAAATCATACTACTCATAATTTATTTTGCACTCTCAAGTTTCTGTAATTTTATCTTCTTTATCTCTTCCTTATAATCAAGGCCCTTAGGTATTATACCATTAACTAAAGATCTAATTTCGTCTAATTCTGAAATAGGCTGATTATAACCCGCTTCACGCTCTTTGACTAATTCCTGAAAAAATTCTTCAACTAAATAAGACAAACTTTTTCCCTTATACTCCGCATATTCCTTCGCCTTTTCTACTATGATTGAATCAATAGAAAGCGTAAGTTTCGGACGAACTGATTCTGTTTTGCTTTGCTTTTTCATAAAACAAATATACGTATTTATTTTCAATAATCATACGTATGATTCTAAGTTCCGCAAAACGTTTTAAAACTCAAATCATTTTCCGGATTGAAGGTTGAAAAATTATCTTCTTCCGATGATGATTCATACGGACGCTGAAGTCTTTCTTGGTATTCGTTGAACAATTTCCAATTATCGTTTTCAACCGCTTCATTCAATACACGCTCCACCCATTCGTTTCGAGGAATGACTATTGGATTTGAATTTCCAATTTCAACTTGAGGAAAATTCTCTTTTCGTGAAAGCCAATTTTCAAAGCGCGCGCTTTCAGACAAATGAACTTCTCTCACCTCCTTCCCTTCCAAAAACAAAAATGAATTGGTGTAATCCGATTGCGTTTCTTCCATGATTTCCAATAATTCTTCCACCCACTCTCTTCCCTCTTGCGTTGAAATTTCAACACCTAACTTTCTTCCCATCATTGAATAATATGAATTTCCAAACTGTGTTGGAAAAGCATCGATTACTTCAATGGCCATTTCCTTCGAGACCAACGCATTTTCATGAATCAATGGCATTAGACTGTTCGCGAATACCCACAAATTCCATTGCGCTATGCCGGGCTGATTAACAAAAGCATATCTTCTTTGCGTATCAATAGAACTGAAGCATGTGTTGGCTTTGTATACATTCATAAAAGCGCACGGACCATAATCAATGGTCTCTCCTGCAATACTCATATTGTCGGTATTCATGACTCCGTGAATAAATCCAACACGCATCCATTCAACAATCAATTCAATTTGCGCATGAACTAATTCCTTCAATAAGTTTAAATAAGGATTTTCCGTACTCGCACAATGCGGATAATGACGAGCAATTGTATAATCAGCCAGAGCCTTCAACTTATTTACATCGTCTTGAGCAAGCGCATACTCAAACGTGCCGACACGCAGGTGACTCGAGGCCATGCGCGCTAGCATTCCGCCTTTCTCCATTCCATTGCGATGAATGGAATCTCCCGAATCCACAACGGCTAAAGTTCTTGTTGTTCGAATACCCAATGCGTGAAAGGCTTCGCTCATTATGGCCTCACGCAGCATAGCCTTCAGCGTTGCTCTTCCATCTCCTCGGCGCGAATAGATTGTTTCGCCACTTCCCTTCAAATGAACATCGAAAAGATTCCCTTCTTCTTTCTTCCATTCATCTACCAACGCTGCTCTTCCATCTCCTAGAATATTAAAGTGTCCAAACTGATGTCCGGCGTATGCCATCGCCAAAGTTTCCTTCAACCAAGATTTTTCTCCACGAGCCATGGATAGAAATTCGTTCGATGAAAATCCATTTTGAAATTCAGAAGCAAACCCTTCGTTCCAAAAAACAAGGTTAGCCTTTTCAAATGTCAACGGTGAAACTTCCGCATAGAAATCAGAAGGCAATTGCGAATAGTTCAATTTCATTTCACAGAAGGATTTAAGGCCTCTACTACAAAGGACACCACGCGCTTTCGAGGATAGTCTTTCAAACTTGTCAATTGCACCAAGCGCATAGGCACAGGCGGCGCAAACTCGCGCACATTGGCGCGTTGCTTTGCAGACAAGAATTGTATGGATGCTGCTAGAACCAAAGTCATTCCACCATTTTCATCGACCAATCGAATGAGCGTTTGAATACTTCCAGCATCATAACTGATCTTCGATCTCTTTTTCTTTTTGAAACTGCATACTTCTAAAGCCTGCTCTCGAAAGCAATGCTCTTCCGACAGGAACCACAATTTCTCGGAGGCGATGTGTTTGGGTTGAATGAATTTCCTAACCGGCATTTTTTCCAAAGGAGAAACATAGGCTACAAACTCTTCTTCGTAAATGGGATGAGAAGTATAGACGGAAGCATCACTATCAGTTGCAAGAATCGCCAAATCAATCTCTCCTTGTGCTAAGGCTACCAAAGCCTTCTCTGTTGGCAATTCCTGAATCACAACTTTCAAGTCGTGCTCACCTCTTTCAATATTCTTAATGAAATTCGGAACTACTGTTGAAGCCAAAGACGGAATTACAGAAATTCGAATTTCGCCTTCGAGTCCTTTCGAAATCTCTTTCGAAATTTCTCGCATCATCTGCTGTTCGGCTAAAATTCGCTTGGCCTGATTCAACAAGACCATTCCTTCCTCGGTAAATTCCAAAGGTTGCGCACCTCTTCGAACAATGACAATTCCTAATTCTTCTTCCAACTTCTTGACCATCATGGAAAGAGTTGGCTGACTGACAAAACAAGCCGTTGCGGCTGCAACAAAATTCTTGTGTTTTTCTAAAGCGACAATGTACTCGAGTTGCTGAAAGTTCATAGGTAAAATCTATACCTACAAAAATACAATTGTTTTTAGTAATACGGAACACACACCTTTTTTAAGGTGCCGTGCTTCAACTTTGGGGGAACAATATAAACAATGGAAAATTCCAAACCACCTCTTCCTGTGCTTGCTGGACGTAAGGTTGAAGTGTTTAAATCGTAGGACATTCCCACTCGCCACTCGTTGTATTCCACCCCCATTTCAATCCATGCCGCATCGCGAAAACGACCGTGCATTCCGGCGAACAGACGCTGGTTCTCCCACTTCTCTGAAGGGAGTTTGTAGTATACTCGAGACCCTAAAACCAATTCTTTCATTTTACCTTGAAGCTGAAACAACGACAAGGCCTCAACTAAATACAATTCATTGATTGCTACTCGCGCACTTGCTTGCAACGTGTGCCTCATGTCTAACACAATTGCGTTGTTATCCTTGAAACTTTGCTTCGGGCGTGTAATGTTATTCAACGAATACCCCGCATTCCAGCGAAATTTATTTTCTAGTTTCTGAATGAAAACAGCCAATCCAACCGAAGGATAGATTCGCGATGTGGTAGAATATGTTTCGTTATTCGAAAGTGTTGGATCGAAGCTCAATCCGTTCCACTGCGAATCATAAACCAATGCACTCGGATCAAATCCACGAGACGTAATTCCAAATGAACCTCCACCTCGAATCTCTAAACTGTCGTTCGGCTTATACAACGTATGGGCAGCGTGCAGCTGCACTTGCGAAGTTCTGAATCGCGAATCTCCTGCAACATCACTTCCTGCATTCAATCCGAAAGACCAAAGCTTTGCATTGAACTCTTTCGCTTCTGCGGAAAACCCGAAGGTCTGATAAGGTGTTGTCACACTTCGCCATTGATTTCGCTGATTGGCTGCAAAACGAAACTGCCCGTTGAATGAGCCAACCTGAGCGCTGTTCTGCCAAAGCATCGCCTGATCGAACTGACTGAAGTGAATATCCTGAGCGAAAGAACAATACGTCAATGCAAAAAAGAATGCTAGCATTCTCATTCTCATTCCGTTTTTCATTCTGTTCTCGTTTCTCATTCTGAAATTATTCTAGCACCGTAATATTTCCTTCTTCGAAATATATTTCTCCACCCTCACACTCAGTGCGGAGGTAGTACACAAAAACAGCCGGATCTACTTTCTTCCCTTTGTAATAGCCATTCCAACCAACACTCTGATCTTGAGTTTCGAAAACCAATTCGCCCCAGCGATCGAAGACCTTGAAGTTCAATTCTGTGATGAAATTCCCTCTCACGTAAAGCCATTCGTTCGCTTGATCGAGATTCGGAGTGAATGCATTCGGAACGTACACGGTTGGCCTTCCACATATAAAATCTACCACTCGCACCGTAACGCTGTCTTGCTGAACGCAGTCGCCGTCTGCAACTGAGACCTCGTATGTTATTGTTGCTTCAATAAATGCAGTTGGATTGTAAATATTCGAATTGTTCAATCCGAATGAAGGTGTCCATGCATAAGTATATCCAGCATTCACCGGACTCGCATTCAACTGGACATTTGTCCCTACCAAAACAACAGTAGGTGTGGCTGTCGCATTAATCGTCGAAGCATTCAATGCACTCACTGCAACTTGAACAGTATCTTGAGCAAAGCATCCGCTTGGTGTTGCCGCAGAAACAGACACTGTTGTTCCTGTGGTAATAATAAATTCTACAGCAGAAGTTCCTTGTCCGCTTAACAACTGCGCATTCGATTGCCACTGGTAATTAAATGTCGGATTTGGATTCAACACCGACAATGACACCGTGTCACCGTAGCACGCTGTAAAATCGCCTTGAATAGTTGCCTGATCACCCACCATGAAAACGGAAACACTGTCCTCAACGGTGCAACCTTCACTGGTCAATTGCGCGAAATACGTTTGCATTCCGTTTACGAAAACATTGATTGACAAGTCTTGCGTGTTGCTGTTTAATGGATTCGAAAAATCAGGAGAAGCGCTCCAGATCAAGCTTCCAGATAAAGGACTTACTAGTGCATCAAGATCGATATTATCGGGTACACAAAGTGAAGTGTCATTTGGAAGAGTTAATTCCAACTGAGGAACAATAACATTTTGAGTAAGCGTATCTGTGCACACATCGTGTTGAATTAATAATTGATAAGACGCACTTGAACTTCCTGTAAATATTGGAAGTGGTCCATTTACATCGCTCAAATTTCCGTCGTTCGGAGTCCAAGTATAAACCGCATTCGGATCGGCACTCACCTGTCCCAACTGAACAGGAACGCCATTGCAAACGGTAACATCGCTGAGCGTTTCAACAATTGGAGCAACGACAGTAATAGTTCTTGAAATCGTATCTACAGCATTACACGTTACAGGATTCTGAGCTGTTAAAGTTATCGTATAGGTTCCCGGCGCATTGAACGTATGAACCACACTGTTTCCAAATACGGTAGAGTTATCATCGCTGAAATGCCATTGAACTGAAGCAGCCAACGACGAAGTACTTACCAATTGAATGGTAGATCCTTCGCACAGCAATGGCGGAGCATTGAAATTCGCAACAGTCAGCGGCAGCTGAAAATCGTATTTGAAAACACCGTTGTTGCAACTGTTGTTGTTGACGGCTGAAACTGCATTCGGAGGAAATATTGGAAAGTCGCTATTTCCGCCACAACCCGCGCAAACACTTTGGTAAATGATTCCTTTTCGATCGAAGCGACTCGTACCTCCGTCCACGTGTTCGGAGCTTATGTTTCCTCCGAAAAATGAGGCATACGTGACAGCACTTGCGTCTGCTTCCAAAACAAGTAAATAGAAATCACTTCCATCTGTCGTAGTTTGAAATGCGTCGGCTGTTGTGAGCAATCCTGTGGTATATCCTGCTTCTGTGGTGGAGTATTCGTTCACTGCACCTCCCCATCCGCTTAAGTAAATCTTTCCACATACATCGACCAGAAATGCTGTTGGTGAAAGATTGGGCTCTCCGCCACCCGTTCCGAATACGGTGCTCCAAACAATAGATGATAAATCATTGGGGAATTTCGTGACGAGCATGCCGCTGTTGGGCTGACTGAACGAGGCATTCACAACAAACGTAGAATTCGCAGCACGCGTTTGTCCGTAAACAAAAACCTCATCTGCATTATCCGTTTCAATAAAATACAATTGATCAAACACGTTGCTTCCGAAATAAGTTGAAGTTAGCAGCGAAGTCCCTGAAGGATTCAATTTTGCTATCCATCCGTCGCTATTTCCACCATTAAAAATTTGTCCGTATCCATTTCCAGCAAGAGGAAAATCAACGGATTGAGTTCCGCCACAGACGAAGACATTCCCAGCGTTGTCTTCCGCCAAACTGAATCCGCTATCGTCATCACTTCCGCCCAGATAAGTACTCCAATTCATTTGCGACAAATCACTTGAAAGTTGAAAGACACATGCATCTTGCAAACCACCAATGCTCGATTGAAATGCGTTGACAGTAGGAAAATTAATGGAGTAAGTTGAACTAGCAATATACACGTTGTCATTCGCATCAAGATCCACCTCACCACGGAACTCATCGGCATAATTGAACTTCAATCCAGCAGCGGTGTTCACACCATCATTGCCTGTTCCTCCAACGAAGGTTGAAGCTTCAAGCGTATTTCCATTCACATTCAATTTCGCAACTATGATATCGCTACCGTTTACATATTGCACACCTACGCCGAATGGAGCGAAGTTCGCACCGCCATTGAATGAATTATCAAATGCATTTGATGTTACAGGAAAATTTCCACTTGATGTTGTTCCTAAAACAATCAATTCGTCGTTGCTATTGCAGATGAGACTGTGTGGAAGATCATCATGCGCGCCACCCAAAAAAGTACTCCATTGCATGAAGGTTCCTGACACATCGTATTTCGAAATGGCCATATCCGTTCCAGCCAAAGATCCTTGCCCATCTCCTCCGCCCCACGTAGTTTGGTATGCGCCGAGGGTGGTCGGATAACCTTGTCCGAAAGCACTGCTTCCGGAAATTAAATTTCCTTGACTGTCATAGGTTGCGGTATACCCGAAGTTATCGTCGAAGCTTCCGCTGTAGGAAGAAAAGATGAGCTCGGGATCAATGATTAAAGCATATCTCGGATTGTATTTTCCAATTCGAAAAGAAATTGTACTTCCGTTTTTAACGAATGCGCAATCAACGCGTGTCTTCCATGGCGGATTGTTTCCCGCGGCCTCGCCTTCCATCGGAATCATTTGATAGGCAATGGGTATTTGTTCAACTATTTCACCTAATGCTGTCCGAACAACAAGTCTTCCATCTTCCACACGAACATCATCGGTTCCTTCATACGACCATTGAATTTGCGCTGGTGAGGCACCACGTTGAACTTCCCAGTCGTACTTCATGAAGAACTCGTTCTGATAAACGTGCAGGTCTATTCCTGAATAAAAATTTTGATAGCGGAAACCTTTCGCCTCGCGACAGTCCCTTCCCCACTTCAACGGGTCGTTTCCTAAAAAATAATTGTATCGTGTTTGTTGAAAAGCATCGACTACAACTCGCTCTGGATGGGCATTTCGAAATACTTGACGAAACACATGTCCACGCATAATCGGCTCAAACTCCTTTCCAGCATGTGCTTTCGCTATTTCAGATAAATCGAAGAAATGATGGGTGAAGGCGTTGTTTTCAAAAAACGTTCTTCCGTTTTCCGTTGCTGCACTGAATTTCACTTGCGAAGGCCATTGACCTTTGTTCTCAATGAAATGCACCACCTGAGCAAGCCCGAGTTGAACCAACAGGCTTAAACATCCAATGAGTACAATTTTGCGCATTGAACGAATTTAAGGAATTCGCAGACATTCTACTCACAATTTCCAAATAGAAAAAAAAACAAAACATTACAGGCCTATTGCTAATCTAAAATCAGAACTGAACCTTGTAAACAACATTCGGAAAAAAACCAAGCTGATTAGTTGTGCTTATACTTTGCGTGCGGTTATCATAACTCTGCGAAAAAACGTTTTTATGATTTGTCACATTCTGTAAATCCAGAGAAATCGATTGTGACTGTTTTCTGGTATTGCTGTTCATTGTAAATCCCATTTTAAAATCGAGTCGATAATAATTTGAATAATAACTATCATAGGCTTCACCAGACAAAACCTCTCTATTCAACAAATTCGAAGCATCCAAATCTATTGATGTAAAAGCTCGTCCCCCCGCGTTTGTGAATTTACAATCCACCGCAAACTTATTGTGTCGATTCTTTCCAACCGTCCATTCCTTTCCTGCTAAAAAATTAAAAACATAGCGACCATTGAAAGCAGTGTTTCTCTGAACACCATCACTGCCAGCATAAACAGACTTATAAATCGAAGAAGTACATAATGCATAAAATCCCTTGCTGAAAAATTTCTCCACAGTCAATTCCACACCGTAATTTTCCCCTGTACCCGCATTTACAAGACTATCTTGTAAATCAGCCTTAAACGTAGACCCTGTATTCAACATAGCATAACTGCTACTGTATGTATTCACTGGAACATTGAAAATTGACTGGTAATAGGCTTCTGCCTTCACACGCCAATTCGTTAAGGGCTGAATATTGTATCCAACTACAAAATGATGACTCTTCGTGAAATCTAAATCTTTATTCGAATAGTTGACATTCCCCAAGGCATCTGTCGACTGAAGAAAATAAACATTGATCGGCTGCATCTGGGCGTGCAGCCCATAACCCAAATTCAAGGAACTCTTCTTCGAAATATTGAAGACCATGCCTAGTCGAGGTTCAACAGATCTCGAACTATTCAGAAAGAACATTTGAGCGTGTACTCCAGCGTTAATCGTTATTTTCTCTGTTGGATTGAACTTCAAATGTGCGAAAGCTTGAGTAAGGCTCGTATTGCTGTTATAATCCCAAATCTGATCGAAACTATCTTCTATTCGGTTTTTTGTTTTATAAAAGAGATCTAGCGAAATAAATTCCTGTTGAACTCCAACTTTCAAGAACACTTTAGAATTCACTTTTAAGTGATAAGCTGAACTAAAATTCAGTGACTTCTTCGCAACATTGTTTACCTCCTTAATAAAAGTTTCATTCGTTGGAAAGTTGAAATCATATCCTGTTTGATCGGTACTCCCGTAGTTCAAACCTACGAGCGATGTTATATATGATTTTCTATTTAGTTGTTTGAAGTGACTGATTCCCAGTATACCAATCTCACTTCCAAAATCAACCTGATTCCCGTTACCATACAATGTGTTTTGACTTCCTCCACCAATTTCAATTGTGCTTTTTGCAAGAATACCGAACAATGAAAATTTACCCACCTTCGTTGTTGACCCATTTATTTTGAACGACAAATCTTGATAGGTCGGAGTAGCGGAAGTGCCGATATTCACGCCAAGGTTTTGAGCCATACCCGCCAGAGAGTAGCGGTAACCTATTAGATAAGAGGCATTGCTATTCTTACTGAATGGTCCTTCCGTAGTTGCTTCAATTCCAGTAACAACGCCTACTTGAAAAGTAGTTTCTCTTTTCTTGTTATTTCCATTTCGAAATCCAATGTCAAATACTCCTGAAGTGGCGTTTCCGTATTCTGCTGGAAAAGCAGAAGTGAAAAAATCTGAATTCTTTAGAAGGTTTGTATTTAGAGCGCTCACTGCACCTCCTGTTGTTCCAACAGAAGCGAAATGATTTGGGTTGGTTACGTTCATTCCGTCTATTCGCCAAAGCACTCCCACAGGAGAATTTCCTCGAATCACGATATCATTGCGACTATCGTCTGGCGTGCTTACACCGGCCAAGTTTGCTACCAACCGAGCTACATCGCTTCTTCCGCCTGCGAATCGATTTACCTCCTCCATTGAAAATGTTCGAGCGCTAACAGATGACAAATTATTAAGCGTGCCACTTTTGTTGTTTGACTGAATTACAACTTCTCCAATTGGATTGTAGACTTCAGTCATTTCTATATCTAAAACAACTTCCTTTCCAGAATTTACAACTATGTTAGGCATTACAAGATCGCCATATCCTATAAATGAACATTTCAAATTATAACGACCTGGAGCAACATTCCCTATGGAAAAACTCCCAAGAGAGTCCGACACATGATAGAAAGTAGAAGAATCAAGTTGAACCAAAACACCTGTAATTGGAAAGCGTGAAAACTTATCTACAACCGTTCCGCGAATGGTTTGGTGATTGGATTGGGCCTGAGTAAAATACGCTGATAAGCAAAAAGAAAAAGTTAGAAAAAGGTTTTTCAAGGTTGATTGTTTCAATCTATGAAATGAAAAACCACAAAAGGTTTAATTGAAGAAAAAATTACGACTTCAGCTTCGATTGCAGTGCAAGCATTTCAACCAATGCTTGCGCGCAGTCGACACCTTTGTTTCCAAGAACTCCTCCGCTGCGAGCGCGGCTTTGTTCAATGTGATCATCGGTAAGAACACCGAACACCACAGGCTTACCTGAATGCAGTCCAATGTCTTGAATGCCTTGGGCGGTGGCCATTGACACGTATTCAAAATGTGGAGTTTCTCCGCGAATAATGCAGCCTAATGCTATAACACCGGTCACACCTGGCTTTTCGGTAGCCCATTTCGCACCAAGAGGTAATTCAAAACTTCCAGGAACATATTCCTTTTCAATCTGAGACTCTTGAAAACCAAGACGGAGCAATGTTTCCATTGCTCCGTTGTATAAATTCTCTGTTACCTCTTCGTTCCAACGAGAAACCAAAATAACCACGCGGTGATTTTGAATTTCAGGCAGAACAATTGCTCTTTCTTCAGAAAGATTAACGGTTGCCATTATCCTTGCGCTTTCAAGAAGTTCAACATTTTGTCTGCTTCTACATAAGTAGCAGAACGATTGTCGATTCCTTCCATCGCTTTCTCAAGAGTTTCTTTTGCTTTGTCTTTGTTACCTTGCTCAATGTAGACACGAGCTGCCTTCAACAAATAATCTCCAGCTAGTGCATCACGAGTGCCGTTTGATTTCGATTGAGCAGCAGCCTTTTCGAAGTATTTAACTGCCTCGTCTAACTGACCCAATTCAACATTCATATCACCTATGTTACCAAGAACATAAACTGAAACCGCTTGGTCCTCTACATTTACTTCTTTGAAATGAGCCAATGCGTTTC
Organism: uncultured Bacteroidota bacterium; assembly: GCA_903932685.1. Taxonomy (GTDB): domain Bacteria; phylum Bacteroidota; class Bacteroidia; order Flavobacteriales_D; family Sanyastnellaceae; genus CAIZGX01. Next base: position 57,561 of record CAIZGX010000053.1, read on the forward strand.
CGAAATCTCCTTTCGAGCGAAAGCAGATGGCAGCACCGTAATGCGCTAATTCAGCGGCATCCGTTCCTTCGTAGTTATCAATAACACTTTGGAATCCAGCTGCATCTTCGTGACCGTTCAACGCCCAATCAATGCTATCGATTGACAAATAGTACTGCGCTTTCCATAAAGCATTTGCCGCTTCTTGCTCGCGTGGTTGGGCAACAGCTGTATCGTATGCGAAGTATCCGCCTACACCTACAACCAATGCAATTCCTACGGCCATAAGTGGCTTTCTATAGTTTTCGAAAAAATTTGAAGTGGTGTTAGAAACATTAACTTCTTTGTTGCTCACTTCTTGGTTTGAGATATTTTTCTTTGACATGTGCGTAAATTGAGGTGCGAATATACTAAATTCCGAATAATTTTGACACTTCTAATTACATGTCAAGAATATCACTCCATAAACTTCAGTTGTTCCAGTTCAAGAACTACGACGCCTACGAGGCCCATTTCGGCCCGAGAGTGAATTGTTTATTGGGGAAAAATGGCATTGGAAAGACCAATATTCTCGATGCTATTTACAGCATGAGTTTTTGCAAAAGTTACTTTTCACACACCGACAGCTTCTCCATTCAAGACGGAAAAGAGCAAGGCGCTGTCAACGGTGAGTATGCATTGGACGACGAACCGACCAAAATTTCCTATGCTTTGTTTCGCGATAAAAAGAAGCAGGTGAGTAAAAATGGAAAAGCATATGAGCGGTTGTCTGAGCATATTGGTGTTCTTCCTTTAGTTATGGTAACGCCCAATGATATCGATTTAATTCGAGAGGCAAGCGATGTTCGTCGCCGATGGCTCGATCAAACGTTATCTCAAACATCTTCCGAATATTTGCGATTGCTTATTCTGTTCAATCACATCCTTGATCAACGCAATGCTGTTTTGAAAAACAACAATTACAGCACTGCGGTGTTGGCTGAAATAATTTCAATATACAACGAGCAAATTAACTTTACTGGAACTCAGATTTTCCTCGCTAGGAAAAGCTTTTTCGAGAGTTTTTCTCCCGTATTCGAATCGATCTACAACGACATATCTCGAGCTGAAGAACTTCCCGTCCTGCGCTATGAATCGGAGGTAAACGAAGAAAATTATTTATCCTTGTTGGAAGCCAGTATAGAAAAAGACAAATACGCCGAACGCACCACAAAGGGAATACAGAAAGACGATATTATTTTTGAGCTTCAAGGTAAAATGTTGAAGAAATTCGCATCGCAGGGACAGCAGAAAACATTTCTCTTGGCGCTAAAATTGGCACAATTGGAATACACCAAAGGAATCTTGAACAAATCGCCTTTGCTTATTCTAGACGACATTTCTGAAAAGCTCGACGATAACAGACTTCGATCGCTGTTGCAATGGCTTCACGAAAACACAAACTCTCAAATCTTTCTTTCGGACACTGATATTGAAAAAACTCCGCGTATGTTAGCAGAAGTTGGAATGGAATTTCAACCTATTTCCCTTCAAAACAACTTTATTTTACCTGAAGAAGCACAACAACCATGAGCACTCGCAATGAATTTTCCTTAAAAGACGCAATTGGCGAGTGGGTGAAGCGGTCGCCACTTCAACGCAAATTAAACGAGCTTCAAATTATTGAAGCGTATGAAAAGGCTGTGGGACCCATTCTATATAAGAAAACGAAGCAAATTACCATTAAGGGAAACCAACTTCATTTGCATTTTGAATCTGCTCCTTTGCGAGCCGAGTTGTTCCAATCGCGCACGGATTTATTGAAGGCCATCAACGACAATTTCAGAGAACCTCCGATAAATGAGATTGTATTTTCCTGATTAATCACAGGTTTTCCAATTTTTCGCGAATATTTTTTTTTTGCTTAACGGTATTGAAATGTATCTTTCGCCTACAGAAAAAAAAGTATGTCGAGAATCCCAACGCTCTTCGCGAAAAATAAATCCATAACAGCACTGCTAGTGCTGTTAACTGTTGTTTCGTTGTTCAACATATCCTGGTCCGACGAAAAGCCTAAAAAAGGCCATCATGGAAGCATGGACATGGTTAAACTTCTTACTCAAACGAACTTACCTGTTGGCGACAATGGATTCTTCACGGGATCAGGAAGATGCGGCGGTTGCCATGGAGATGATCCTGTTGACTTCGCCAACATAAACAGCGAAGGCGCAGATATAAGCCCAGCAACGAACTGGCGCGGATCCATGATGGCCAACTCTGCAAAGGACCCGTTTTGGAAGGCAAAGGTTAATCATGAAATTTTAGTGAACCCCGCACATGCTCAAGAACTGATAAACAAATGTACTTCTTGCCACGCGCCCGTTGGACGATTCACAAACCTCTTACAAGAAAATAATCCGAACTACACACTCGAGGAATTAGCAATGGATTCTTTGGCGCGCGATGGTGTAAACTGCGGCGCTTGTCACCAACAAAAAATGGACGGTCCTCAAGGTGTTGGAAAGCACTTCAGTGGAGAACTGTTCTTCCACAAAGACACCATCTACGGCCCGTATATTACCGAAGAACAAACGGTTCCCATTTTCGAAGCCATGATGCAGAGTTTTGTTGGTTACCGTCCCCTTGGACATGCTAAAGTGCGTCAATCCGAAATGTGCGCAGGATGTCACTCCCTTTCAACACATACTGCCGATCTTGAGGGTAACTACACGGGTAACGATTTCATTGAACAAGCGACCTATCACGAATGGTTGAATTCTTCGTACAACGACACTCCCGGGTTTCAACAAGAATGTCAAGGATGTCACATGCCTGATGTGGGTGAAGGAGTTGTCATTGCGTCTGGATACCTCTTCCTTCCACAACGTCAACCTTATGGACAACATTGGTTAGTGGGCGGAAATACCTTCATGCTGAACCTAATGAAAAATAACGCCGCTGCTTTAGGCGTTACAGCCACAGAGGAGCACTTCAATACTGTCATCGAACGCAGCACTCATCAGATTGAACAAGAAACAGCGACTGTAGTGCTTACGGAAACGGGTATTGAAAATGACACAGCAAAATACAATTTGAAATTAACGAATCTTGCCGGACATAAATTCCCGAGCGGATATCCTTCCAGAAGAGCTTATGTTGAAATTATTGCGGTAGACGACGCTGGCAATGAAGTTTTCCATTCAGGAAAAATGGATAACCAATATCGCATTGTTGGAGAAGACGACACGTGGGAACCTCACTACGACATAATCACTGCTGAAGACCAAGTTCAGATTTATGAAATGGTTATGGGTGATGTGAACGGAAACAGAACGCAAGTGTTAGAGCGTGCAGACATCATGATCAAAGACAATCGTTTAACACCACATGGATTTTCTGTCAATCACTCTGCCTACGACACAACCAAAATTGTTGGAGAAGCACTATACGACCCTAACTTCAATCACTTTCCTAACGGAAACGAAGGAAGTGGTACAGATGAAATTCGCGTGCACATTCCATTAAACGGGTTCTCTGGAAACCTTCACGTAACAGCACGCTTGATGTATCAGACCGTTCCTCCAAGATATTTAGATGAAATGTTTGCTTTCGATAATCCTACTATTAACGATTTCCGCAGCATGTATGATGCGGAAGGTGCAGACGCTATTCAAGTGGGAGCTCAGACACTCATGAGCACCATTATTGGCGTTGAAGAAATACGAATTCCTACATTCTTGTTGTTCCCGAACCCCACAACAGACGGATGGGTGAATCTCACATCTAATGGATCAATTGTAGATGAAATTGCAATCTATTCTTTAGATGGAAGATTCATAGAGCGAAGAAAAATTGGAAGCGTTGTTGCTCGTATTCAATTGCCAGAAACACGCGGCACTTATTTCATTGAAATAAATTCTTCGAAAGGAAGAACCCTTGAACGTGTAATTCGCAGATGAGCCTGAGTATTCGCCCGGTTAAAATTTCAGACGCTCCTGCGTGCTTGAATTTGTATTCAAAGTACATTGTGAACTCAGCGGTCTCTTTTGAACTTGAGTCACCTTCCCTCGAAGAATTCGAGTTGCGAATAGATGTTATTGCGAAGAGATTCCCGTTCCTAATTGCTGAAGAAAATGGCGTCTTCGTTGGATACGTTTATGCCTCGGCCTATCGCGATAGACTGGCCTACCAATGGAACGTAGAGATTTCAGCTTATGTGGAAGATCATAAGAAACATTCTGGTGTGGCATCAGCACTATATGAGGAATTAATTTCCGAACTCAAGCGCATTCATATTTGCAAAGCCTTTGCCGTGATAGCACTTCCGAACGATGCGAGTGTGAACTTTGTTACAAAAAAAGGCTTCGAAAAATTTGCTACTTATAAAAATGTAGGATTCAAATTGAATCAATGGCACGACGTGTTGTGGATGGAAAAGACGATTCAATCTCCTGAGACACCCACTACCCCGCTATATTGGAATTACGGCTTACGTTGAAACAAATAAACGTGTCCGCGCTGTTCTATTAGATTCCACGTGCTGTCCACTTGCAGCGCTTGAATAAATTCATTGGTCTGATCAACACTTAACGGATAAGTAGATTCCGTTGAACTGATAAGTATGAACTCAGCGTCTTTCACGAATGGAAGCGTGTAGCATTTATCGCGATAAGCCAATTGCCCGACATACGCTGAATTAGCCATAACCGCAGCATCGGCGGGAATCTTTTCCAAGAGTACCTTCACATCCGTTAAATCATAATGCGGTTTGAAATGAGGCTTCTGCCAAAAGATAAAACGTTCTTTTTCCCAAGCTTTTGAACGTTCAACCAATCCGTAAACAGTGCTCGAAAGTATAAAAAACAAAAGCACTGCTCCTATCCGATTCGCATTGAATTTCAACCTTGAAACCACTTCAATTAAGGCTATGATTACAACAGGAGCGAACTCAATAGAATACTGATAAACACATCCCCAGGTGCTCGGCTGATTCGTCAATTCCTTTTGAATAATAATTGGAAGTATCATCACGAAATACCAAGGGCGAACGAAAAGGGCCCAACCACCCGCAACGAATAATACCAGATAGAAAAACACTTTTTCATTGTTGTAGGTTGGGTCTTCAGGCATGTGATTCACAAACAGCAAACGAATGAATTCGAGCGGATACATGATCATGAATTTTATTGCCGCAGACATGTCCCCGCCTAAAACTGGATACTTTCCGAAGTGAATAAAATCTTTTTCTCCAGCAATGGCAGGCATGACCCACTTCACCATAAACAAGAAATACACGAAACTGAATCCAGCGAAAAGCAGAATGTATTTCCGACTCTCTTTCGCCTTGAAATATTTCCAGAACAAACCCAATGAAACGAAGAATAAAAAAAGCGAAACATTTTCCTTCCCTAAACACATAAACACCAGCAAGGCAAAGGCTTTGAGCCATGCTTTTCGATTCACCATGAGAAAGAAAAAAGGAAGAGTCATTGCCGAAATCACATTGCTGTGATAGTCGTACGCCAACGCTGCGAGTGTTCCGAAAAACAAATAGAACATGGCCATTCCCCAAATTCTGTATGGTCGCGTTCCTTCATTCTCATTCAATAAAAAATAAATTCCGAAACCACCAATTATAACAGCCACACTTTGAACAACGAGCAACGTATACGACTTGAATATCCACGAAAGTGGAGAGAATAGCATGAGATATAAGTCGAAGTGATCGGCGAGTAGATTTTTACTTTCAGGAAGGAAGAGTGACGTATCTGCAAATCTAAAATGTGCGTAGTCATACAACGCATTCGTGTATAGACCCAGATCTAACGCATAGGTTCGAAATAAAATATGATTGGTGAAAGACACAACAGCGAATAAAGCGAACGCTAGCAACGCCGTTATCCAAGCTGAACTGTGCAATCGCATCGAATTTATACCTCCGTTCATACTTGCGAACTTAAGACTTTCCACATAAACCTATGTAAGCCAATAATTGGAATATCGTATTCTTCCTCCAACTCTTCGAATTGAAGTCTTCGATAAAAATTCAAGGCTGCAACCCGAGCATCGCACCACACCACTTCAACACCTAATTCTCTTAAATGATTTAATCCCGCTTCAACAATAGCCTCGCCAAACCCTTGCCCTCTGTATCCTTCACGCACTGCCATCGCGCGCAACCGGTACTCTTTTTCTTGCAACGCACCTTGAGAAGCACCTTTCGTAGAATCTTGCTTCAGCTTATCCGTGTTCTCTTTTTGAAATGTGACCGTCGCAACGGTAAGTCCATCTTCTTGAATTCCGAAATGAAACGTTGTTGAAAGTCGGTCGGTTTCTAAAATACAATTCTCGAAAGTCTTATGCGGCCAAAGCACTTCATTCCGCAGTTGCTGAATTTCTTCGGGTTGAAGTATTTGTGCTTGACCGTTATTCGCTGACATCTTGATCTAGATCTTCGTAATACATAAAGTCATCGAGCTGGCGACGATCTTTCTTCGTAGGTCTTCCCACGCCGAAGTATGGCGTGGCTTTCATTTGAAGTTGAATGCGTTCCAACTTTGCTAATTCATCGGGTTCGGTAACGTCTTTAGTTACTGTTGCAACCAACTTCGCTCCCAATCTACTTTTCGGAAAATCGATAACTTCAAATTGAAAATGAATGGGACCTTTACGAACGCGAACAACGTCTTTCAATTTCAGTTCGCGCGAAGCTTTTACGAACTCGCCGTTCACCCATACCTTTTCTGCTTTGCATGCCGCAGTAGAGATTGAACGCGTTTTAAAAACACGGATACACCAGAGGTATTTATCCACGCGCATGAATTAGTCGATTACCAATTTGAACCGTTCCCACAATGTTTTCACAGCCGGATTTTTTTCCATCATCTTTTCGAAACGCGCGCGATCGGTTACAATTTCTCGAGCCACTGAATTGTTTTGTGCAATTTCTAATTTCAACTTCAATCCGACAATTCCCTTCTTACGCAAGAAGCCCATTAAAGGCGAGCGCTCTTCATTGAAATATTCCGATTGAGTGGTTCCTGGAAAAATAACATGAAGTTCATTATCAGGAAGAACAACAAGTTTCGTCACTTTCAACGCTGATGCGGCTTGCGAATTGAAATCCATGAGCTCTTCGGCATAACCCATCCAAGCCAATTGAATTTCTTCCTCCGTATAAATCCGCTCGGCCTTCAACTCTTCTTCCGGTTCATCGGGCTCTGTTTCAATTTGAATTTGCGGATTGTATCGAATGGAAATATTGTCGGGAGATAATCCAGCTAATTTCCGTTTTTCCGGATCTAACGTAGTTTTATTCGGAAGCGGTTTGTCATTATTGAAACCAATAACAACTGACTCATCATTTTCTACAACGAGTTCGTTGTCTGCTTTTTTTTCTGCTGGTTGGGATGGGGTTGAGTTGGAAGACTTTGCTTGAGGAGCGCCGATGAACTTTTCAGCTCCGCGAAACGCTAGGATCTTCACTTTTTTTTTTCACCCTCGCGCAAATTTTGCGGAACGCTACACAATTTCATGAGCAGAAGTTCAACCAACAAACGCGGGTGACGCGAAGACTTGTAGTGATAGTCGGTGTCGTTCACTAAATCAATTCCTTGAATCAAGAAGCGCAAGTCACTAGCAGCAGCTTGGTCTTTGTATTTCGCGGCAACGCCTTCACTCACTTCCATCAAAGAAAGTGTTTGAGCATCGCGACAAACCAAAAGATTTCTGAAGTGTGCTCCTAAACCGGTCACGAAATGATGAACATCAAATCCCTTTTCAACCACTTCATTCAAGACCATTAAAGCACTTGGAATATCTTCTTTGAAAAACAAATCGGTTAATTTGAAGTAATACTCGTAATCGAGCACATTCAAATTTTGAATGACTAAATCGTAGGTTAATTTCCTTCCACAAAAAGCTACAACCTGATCGAAGATAGACAACGCATCGCGCATGGCTCCGTCTGCCTTGGTTGCAATAATGTGCAATGCATCTTCTTCTGCCTCTATTCCTTCTTCCTTACAAATATGCTGCAAGTGCTCGGTCATGTCTTTCACTTTGATTCGATTGAAATCAAAGATTTGACAACGACTTAAAATGGTTGGAATAATCTTGTGCTTCTCTGTAGTTGCTAGGATAAAAATCGCATGCGCGGGTGGTTCTTCCAATGTTTTCAAAAACGCATTGAACGCGTTAGAAGAAAGCATGTGAACCTCATCTATCACATAAACTTTATACTTCCCCACTTGCGGAGGAATACGCACGGTATCGACAATGCTACGAATATCTTCTACACTGTTGTTCGAGGCCGCATCCAATTCAAAAATGGTGAACGCCAACTCTTCAGGAGTGGCATCTAGCATGTTGTTAATGGCCTTGGCGAAGATTCTTGCACAAGAGGTCTTACCTACTCCGCGAGAGCCGGTAAAGAGATAAGCTTGTGCAATTTGACTGGTTTCAATAGCGTTACGCAAGGTGGTTGTGATAGACTTTTGTCCAACCACTGAATCCCAATTATCTGGGCGATACTTCCTTGCTGAAACGATGAAATTTTCTGCCATTCTGTTACAAAGATGAATAAAAAATCGTGGTTCGTCGAATTCAAATATTCACAACCTATTCACATCTTGAACTAACTTACTGAAATAGCCTATTTTTAGCCCATGAGATTGATTACCCCATTCATGAAATTACTGAGTATTCTAATATTTGCTCTGACTTTGACAACGCTTCAAGCGCAGAATTTCCAGTTGCAACTTAATCCGAACTCGCACAACATTGGCGACGGTACAGCAAGCGTAATTAGCCAAGACAGCGTGGCATCTGCCCATTGGTCGAATCTTCAAAGTGTTGATTCTATGGCAGCTTCAGGACTGAAAGAAGGAATAAAGTATAGCGTTTCCGTAACCTACGCTAATGGGAATGTTCAAGAACAGACGTTTGTTATTCCGGCAGTTTCTAGCGAGGAAAAAATGAACTCGTTTTTCGTGCCTATTGTAGACGCTTTTGGAGTTGTTCTCTTCTTCGATCCTTTTGCAGCCTTTAATTTATATGACCAGCATTTATATGACAACACTGGGAAGCAAATTAAACATCCGAATGGAGATCCTGTAAAATCTGAAATATGGTTAGTGGTGGTATTGTTAATTGGAAGCGCGGTTTACTTCACCTTCTACTTCCGATTTATAAACGTCCGTGCCTTCGGTCACGCTTGGAAAATCACATTCGGACAGTTCACCAAGAAGACCGATGAGGGAGAGGTTACACCCTTCCAGGCCTTATCGGCTGCGCTAAGCGGAACACTCGGACTTGGAAACATTTCATTGGTAGCGGTGGCTATAGCGGTTGGTGGTCCGGGAGCTACGTTCTGGATTATTGTTGCTGGAATATTTGGAATGACGACCAAGTTCGTTGAATGTACACTGGGTGTGAAATACAGAAAAATCTCTGCAACAGGTGAAGTCAGCGGCGGACCTATGTACTATTTAAGTGCTGGCCTTGCGAAAAAAGGATGGCAGCGCAGCGGAAAAGTTCTCGCAGTCATTTTTGCAATCATGTGTGTTGGCGGAACGCTTGGCGGAGGAAACATGGTTCAAGCGAATCAGGCGTTTGATATGGTAAAAACCACTATTCCTGGCTCTGAAGAATATGCACTTTGGATTGGAGTTGCATTCGCAATTTCAGTAGGATTTGTTATTGTTGGTGGAATAAAAAGCATTGCCCGAGTAACAGACAAGATGATTCCCGCATTGGTTGTTGTCTACTGCGGATTTGCATTGGTAATAATTGGAATGAATATTTCGCACATTGGGGAAGCCTTTTCCTTGATTTTCAACGGGGCCTTTTCTCCAGATGGTATGAAAGGTGGATTCATTGTCGTTATGATGATGGGCTTTCGCAGAGCGGCATTCAGCAACGAAGCTGGAATTGGATCTGCAAGTATTGCACACTCTACTTCGAAAACAAACAAACCTGTTACCGAAGGAATGGTTTCGTTGTTGGAACCCTTCATTGATACAGTTGTTGTCTGCACCATGACCGCGTTGGTATTGGTATTCACCGGATTCGCAACAGACCCTCAAGGCTTAAACGGAAGCGCGTTAACAGCAGCCGCGTTCCGTTCTGTCTTCCCTTGGACCGATTGGATTCTTTTGATTTGTATTGTACTCTTCGCCTATGCTACCATGATCTCTTGGTCTTACTATGGCATGAAAAGTTGGGCATATCTCTTCGGCGACAAATGGTGGATCAAGCAATCGTTCAACCTCCTGTTCTTGTTCTGCACCGTTCTCGGAACGGTTAGCAGCTTCGGCGCAGTCGTAGACTTTTCCGACATGATGATCTTAGGCATGGCCTTCCCGAACCTCATTGGATTGTGGGTGTTGAAGGATGAGGTGAAGAGGGAGTTGCAGAAATACTTTGCGGAACGCAAGAATGTGGCGTAGCCACTCATGTTGCGAAGCAACGAATGCCAGAGGCGAATGTGGCAGAGCCACTAATGTCCGAAGGACGAATGTGGCAGAGCCACGAATGTTGCGAAGCAACGAATGTCCTGAGGACGAATGCCCTTTGGGCGAATGTGCAAGCACGAATGCCGTTGGCGAGAGACTAGCGGAGTTTAGCTCGATCCGCTTCGCGTTTCAAGTCTTTATCTTTAACGTCGGCGCGCTTGTCTCCAACGTTTTTACCTTTTGCTAAAGCGATATCCAATTTAGCCCAGCCTTTTTCTGAGATGAATAAGCGCATCGGTATAATTGTTACGCCTGTGTCTTTCAGCTTTCGCTTCAATCGATCAATTTCGGTTTGTTGAATGAGTAATGTTTTTACTCGGCGCTCTTCGTGTTGGGCGTAGCCAGCATTGCCGTAATGAGCAATGTTCATGTTCAGAATAATCAGAGAATTCCCATTCAACTTGCAATAGGCCTCAGCAATGTTTGCTTTACCCGCGCGAATGCTTTTGATTTCACTTCCAGTTAAAACAATACCAGCAGTGAACTCTTCCAATATGAAATATTGAAAGAGCGCTTTTCTATTTTTTATCTCCACTGCCATGCCGCGAATTTACAACGGAAAGAGAGGAAAGAGATTGAACGGCTTATTTATCGGAAAGAAATTGTGCGATTGCGCGAACTTCTTCGGCGTTTGCACGAAGGTATTCCTTCGGCATAACGCCTAATTCGCCTGCATGGACAATCTCAGAAGCGCTTGTGTGATAGCTTGAAAAACATTCATCATACACTTGCGCAATGTTCGAACTGCGAAGTCCCGAACCTGGCATAATCTCCATGGTGTTCGCCAGTGAAGCGTAGCGTTTCAAATTATCAATTCCTTCAACACACGTCATTTTTTTTCCGGAAGAAAGCAATCGCTTGCATCCAGCACTCTCCAATTGAGCAATGACTTCATCGCCATTGGTGCATACGTCGAATGCGCGTTGAAAAGCGACGTCTATGCCATTTGCAGCTTTTACAAATCGCTCCAATGCTCTAAAATCTATTGTTCCATCGGCATTCAAAGCACCCACCACAACGGCTTTAATTCCTTTGTCCTTTGAACGACGAATGTCGTTGCACATTATTTTAATTTCCTCTTCAGAATAAACGAATGATCCTTCACGCAGGCGAATAAGAGCAGCTATATCGCAAGATGTTCGTTCAACGGCAAATTCAATTAAGGACAGTGCAGGAGTTAATCCACCAACTTGCAAAGCCGAACATACTTCCAATCGCGTTGCACCGTTTTCGTTCGCAATAAGACACGACTCAGGATTAGTTGCTATTATTTCCAAATGAATTTTTGACATTCTATGTATTTTTGAATTATGCATAAAAGTAAACATGTCTTTATACTCTTCGTACTTTTTTTCAGTTCGAAATTTTTAAGTGCACAAGCTGAACCGCCTCACGTCATGGCACAGATGGAGCGTCAGTATAGACTCGCTCATGCGCATTTCGAAAATCTTGTTTTCGAAGGCGGCGGTATTCGTGGCGTGGCTTATTGCGGTGCACTTATGGAAATGGACACACGCGGTTACTTGAAAGACATTCGTCGCGTGGCCGGAGCGTCTTCAGGAGCGATTACTTCATGTCTGCTAGCGGTGGGTTATACTCCAACAGAAATTTCAGTGATTATTGGCGGAATGAATTTCGCTAAGTTGAACGACGGTGGCGGATTGTTTATTGGCGGAATTCACCGATTGCGCAAGCGCATGGGGTACTACCGCGGAGAGCGTTTTTTGAGATGGATGGAAGAGCTAGTCGCTGCAAAAACAGGAGACAAGGACATGACATTTATGGAGTTGAAGAAACTCGCCGATAAAGATTCAACCTACCGTGAATTAGTGGTTACGGCTACCTGCATGAATCATCAAAAGGCAGAGTATTTCGATTATTATCGTTATCCGAATATGCGCATTGTAGACGGCGTTCGCGCAAGCATGGCGGTGCCGTTGTACTACGAACCTTTTGTAATGAACGATGAAGGTCATCGCGTAGATGTTCGTCATTATGCAGACAGCGATCATGTGTGTTTAGACGGTGGATTCCTTTCCAACTATCCGATCTGGGTGTTCGATCAAGCACCTTATGTGCAAGATCCAATGATTACCCTAGGCTTCCGTATAGACAGTGAATATCAGATAACCGTAGATCGCACCAAGACCAAAACAGATCCCTATTATCCTATACACAGTACAAAAGATTTAGTTGGAAGTGTGTATTACATCATGAAGGAAAACCTCAATCGCTTCATGTTAACTGAACTCGACTGGGAGCGAACCATCAGCATCAGCGATGCCGGTATTGGCCCGAAGGTGAAGAAGCTTTCGCAAGAGCAGAAAGAGTTATTTCTGAATGAAGGAAAGAGAGGGGTGAGGAGGTACTTCGACGAGGGGTACTGATGTGCTGAAGCACGAATGTCCGAAGGACGAATGTGGCATAGCCACGAATGCCCAAAGGGCGAATGTGCTGAAGCACGAATGCAGCGGAGCTGCGAATGCCCGTTGGGCGAATCTGAGAGCAGGGGTGTCGATCAGACTATACGTCTTTTGACGAATAAATTATAGCAGACTCGTTGGCTTCGTTTTGTATATCTATATTTAACAAATTGTTATAATTTTTAATACCCAGAACATGTTTAAACTGAATGAATTGAAAAGCGAAGCAAAGCGTGTGATCGTTCGATTTCCATTGGTTTTTGTTTCGGCGTTTGCTGCGATTGGATGCATACTTTATATCATGAAGCGCAACGGTAATGATTTTGATGAAACTTTATTGATGACCTGGGCATTCGGTCTTTATCTCGGAATACCGCTTCATTTTTCTGCTGTGCTATCTGCAGAAGCAAAGGGTTTATCTGGAAATAAACGATTGGCAACTCTTCTTGCTTTTGTAGTTGCGCATGCACTTCTTATTACAAATTTAATTGTCGTTCAAGGAGATTTAAATTCCTTTAAAAAAGTGGGTGTATTTGTATTCTATTTTATTAGTTGCCATTTATTGAGTTCATTTCTGCCTTTTTTGGTTGGAATGAAAAGGGAATATTTCTGGAATTTTAACCAATGGATGTTTTCGCGCTTTGTATTAAGCTCGGTGTTTGGATTTGTAATTTCAAGTGGTTTGGGATTGGCTTTTGGTGCTATTCAACTTTTGTTTGGTGAAACAGATGAAACTTTTATAAGCCAAATAATATTCTTGGTTACATCTTCATTTCATGTATTTTTCTTTTTCGCGGGAACACCAACGGAATTGAATAAGGGGAATTGGATTGTGGAACCTCCCAAGACATTTAGAATTTTAGTTCAGTATATTCTTGTTCCGCTTATTGTCTTATACCTGTCTATACTTTATATCTACCTCGCTAAAATTTTATTCACGTTTGATTTGCCAAAGGGAAATGTGAGTATTTGGATATTGGTATTTTGTACGTTAGGAATACTGACTATTCTCCTTGCTGAGCCCTTCCGAAATATGGAATCGAATTGGGTAGGAAAGTTGGCTAAAATATTTTATTGGCTCATGTTGCCTTTACTTGTGATGCTGTGGATTGCCATTTGCACGCGCGTTCTCGCTTATGGTTTAACGGAGTCACGTGCGTTGGTTTTGTATCTGGCCATTTGGCTAACGTTTATTTCATTGTACAACGGGTTTTATAAAAAGAAATCGTTGTTGGCATTTCCTATTTCACTTTTCATTATCGCCTTCTTATACCAATGGGGCGTACCGTTGAGCGCTCACTCAATCAGTTTTAAAAGTCAATCTTCACGCACTGAAGAAATCATGAGTCGCGATAAAATTGATCAAGAAGAATTGAGAAGTCAGTTGTATTACATGTATTACTATCAATCGGAACATACCGATTGGTTCGAATCGAATCAGTTACCGGTAAAGGTTCGTGGCGGTCTTGGTAGCTACGATTTAGTATCGGACTTAATTGATTCCGACCGATTCAGAAATAAGTTAATCCAGTCATCATCCGCCGATGAAAAAGCCGTAGAGAGCGGTATCAAGTATGTAAATGTTAATTTAAATGAAATCTTTGTTCAAGGGTTCAATGAATTGCACTTTTTGACTTTCGGCTCCAAGGCGAAAATTTCAGACTTCACCATTACCTACAAAAACAATGGGAAGGAGATTATTCGGGAATTCAAAAACGAGTTTTACTCTTTTTGCAAAGCCCTTGATCGTCAAGCAGCAAATCAACCTGCATTTACCTACGACTGGTTTGAAGATGGGAAGCAATTTCGCTTGGTCATTTATGAATACAATTACCCATTTGCCCCTTCTAGTTCTGAAGGCAGTTCTGTAGGTGAAGGGGTGTTGTTGGTTAAGTAGCGTTGCGAGGGCAACTGATGTGGCAGAGCCACTAATGTTGCGAAGCAACGAATGCCGGAGGCGAATGTTCTTCGAACGAATGCCTGCGGCTAATGTGTAAACACGTAAGTTATGCTGCGAAAAAATATGCAAAAAGCCTTGAATACATTGCGTTTCAGCGTTTCGTGAAAATTGTTATTAGAATATGGGTTTCTTTTTTTTCGTGAAGTGACACAACATCTTTGTCGAAAAATTAAAACTATGATTCCAATTCACCAAACAGCAAAAGACTTTGCGGTAACAGCAGTTAAATTAGGTAAGCGACTGCAAACACAAGAAAGAGAGTTCAACATTTCCAACCAACTTATTCGAAGTGCCACTTCAATAAGTGCGAATCTTCATGAGGCTAGAAGTGCAGAATCACTTAAAGATTATACCCACAAGGTTTTTATTGCATTCAAAGAAGCCAGCGAAACAAAATACTGGATCAACCTCTTGCATGAAACAGAGTACATTCCTACGGAAGAGTTCAATGAATTAAACAAGCAAATCCGCGCCATTGGTGCAACTCTCTACGCACTATCAACTGCCATGCGGAAAAAACTACAAAACGAAAAGAATTCAAAGTAATTAACTCAAGCGTCGAAGACATTCGCCAACGGCATTCGCAGCTCTGCTGCTTTCGTGCTTTAGCACATTCGCCTCCGGCATTCGTTGCTTCGCAACATGAGTGGCTCTGCCACATTCGTCCTTTAGGACATAAAATCTTCCTCTACAAGGTACTTCCGAATCTTATCACTCAATTTTTCAGAAACAGGAACAAGCGGCAGACGCAAGTAATTTTCGCAAATGTCAAGGTGAGCCAAAACTTCTTTGATTCCCGCTGGATTTCCTTCGGCAAATAACAAATGAATTAAATCTAAAAGCTTATAGTGTATGGCTCTTGCCTCTTCGAAATTGTTATTCAAAGCTGCGTTAATCATTTGAGAGAATTCCTTCGGAAAAGCATTTCCAACAACAGAGATCACACCGTCGCAACCAGCAGCCAAAAGAGGTAACGTCAGTGCATCGTCGCCACTGATAACCATGAACTCTTTCGGTGTTACGTTAATCACATTCATGATTTGCTCAACGCTTCCACTCGCCTCTTTGATACCAATGATGTTCTTGCATTCAAATGCAATACGAGCCACTGTATCTGGCAACATGTTTACAGCTGTTCTTCCTGGAACATTGTACAATACAATCGGAATTTTACTTGCTTCGCTGAGCGCTTTGTAATGTTCAACCAATCCGTTTTGTGTTGGCTTGTTGTAATATGGGGTAACCGAAAGAATAGCATCTATTCCGTCCGTATCTAATCTGCTTAATTGCTGAACGAGCTCGTAGGTGTTGTTTCCACCTAGACCCAAAACGATTGGCTTGGAGCCATTGTTCGCCTCAAGAACCGCATCTAACACTTCTTGCTTTTCTTCCTTCGTCAAAGTAACCGACTCACCAGTTGTTCCTTGAACCACCAAATAATCGGCTCCACCTTCTATCAAATGTGCCGTTAACTTCTTTAGTCCAGCGAAATCCACCGAACCATCCTTGCGAAAAGGCGTAACCATTGCTACACCTAATCCTTTCAACTTCTCTCTCATTGTTATTTTATTTGCGGATTACTTAAATACACGTCGAGATTCTGCAGATACTTATCGATTGTAGGGTTTTCTCCCAAGTCAATCATTAAATCGCACTGACGAGCTGCAAGTGAATCTTTAAGACCAACTTTCATCTTTGCTCTACTTTCTTTGAAAATAAAGTTCAATGGAATTTGATCACCGTTGGTCAGATCTATAAGAATATCAAAATCTTCTTTAACGAATTTCGAAACGTTTTGAACCGGTCGTAAATACCAATTCAAATCATCTTTAGTGAAGTATTCAAACTCTAATTTTTGCGATTGCCAAATGGATAGATTCTTAACGGAATCATTGACAAAACCTACGCATCGAATGTGTCTTACGCCAAACTTATCCTTCAGGTATTTGGCAAATGCTTTAATCTTGTTGAAGTAGCGTTCATCGTTATCGACATACAAAATACCAATAGACTGTGCATCGTGAAAATTCGAGCCTGAACGAATTCGCTTAGCATCAGGTAACTTACCCAATGCACGACGGCCGGCAGACAATTTAATTTTTTCGACAAACTTCATTCTTACAAATTTACGAACACTTTTCTATATTTCGAACGTCGTTGCTCAAAAGCGAAATATATTTGGAACCATTCAACATGAATTATGAATAAAAAAGGACTCTCGCTTTTCGCACTAACCATGATTGCCATAGGCAGCACCATTGGTTCCGGAATATTTAAAACCCCTACCAGTATTGCTCAGGCAGTGCCTGACCCCATGTGGATGACCGTGCTTTGGATTGCTGGTGGTGTCGTTTCAATGATTGGCGCCTTAGTTTACGCGGAAATGGGCGGACGCTTTCCCAAAGGAGGCGGAATATATACCTATTTGAAGGAAGCCTTCGGTCCACTGCCAGCATTTCTATATGGTTGGTGCTTGCTTACGGTTGTTTCTTCTGGAACGATTGCAGCACTTATTGTTGTCTTCGCGGATTACTCGCAAAAGATTGTTGGATTTTCAGACCAACTCATTCCAGTCGTTGCCGCTTCTTCCATCGTCATCCTCACGCTGTTCAACATGTTCAGCCTGGACAGTTCGAAGTGGTTTGCGAATGTGTCAACTGTTTTGAAGATCATTGGCATCTACGGTCTTCTTATTTTGCTTCTGTTTTTAGGAACGAACAACATCTTCGACAATAGCATTTCAGTTTCTGAAATCTTCACGAGTGAAAAAGCTCAAGGATTCGGCTGGGCGAAAGCCTTTGTTGGAGTTCTTTGGTCATACACTGGCTGGCACTACGCAAGCTTCGTAACGAACGAAGCCGAGAACCCGAAGCGCAATGTGCCGTTAGCACTTATCTTAGGAACATTGGTCGTTACTCTTTCTTACGTGCTCGTGAGTATTGGATACATGAACGTATTAAGTATCGAGGAAATTCAAAACAGCAAAACACTCGCAGCGGATGCTATGGAAAAAATTATTCCAGGCGGTTCACTTGCAGTATCAATATTAATTGCTCTTTCTGTATTTGGATGTGCAGGTCTTTACGTTCTTGCAACTCCGCGCATTGTGCAGCAGATGTCGAATGAAGGCCTATTCTTCGAAGCGTTCGGAAAATCACATCCAAAATTCGGTGTGCCTGTAAATGCAATCCTATTGCAGTCTGCTTGGGCCATTGTACTCATCTTCGTTTGGGGAAAATTCGAAGCACTATACACTTATGTGACAATTACAGAGTGGTTTTTCTTGGCAATGGCTTGTTCCGGAATATTTGTTTTCAGAATGAAAAAAATGGGACAAACAGATGGCATTTTCAAATCGCCACTTTATCCTGTTTTACCGGTATTGTTCATTGCAGTAGTTGCTTGGTTCATTGTAAAAAATGCGTTGAGCGATGATCCTGCTGCGTACTTCGGACTTATGGTTATTCCAGTTGGAGCAGTTGTTTATTACGTTTACGGAAAGACAAAATCAAAATAACACTCCTCAAATAGAGACTAAAAGCCCACTTCGGTGGGCTTTTTCATGCGCTACACGCTAGTAAATCAAGGCGTTTCAGAATGAAAACCTCGTGGTTATGAACAACTACGCGCTTTTTTCAACAAAATGACAATTATTCTCAGTGTTTACTTGCTAATTAGAAAATGCTTCTTTTACATTTGGGATAACAAACAAATGTTTAATTTATAAAAACCAAAACAAAATGAACAAAGCAGAATTGATTGATGCTATCGCAGCATCTTCTAAGCTTACAAAAGCTGATTCGAAGCGTGCATTAGATGCATTCATCGAAGTGACTACAAAAGCATTGAAAAAAGACGACCGTGTTGCCCTAGTTGGTTTCGGTTCTTTCTCTACTTCAAAGCGTGCGGCTCGTAAAGGACGTAACCCACAAACTGGAAAAGAGATCACTATCAAAGCTAAGAAAGTAGTTAAGTTCAAAGCTGGTACTGAGTTATCTTCTAAAGTGAAGTAATTTTCAGTTTCGAAAAATATGAGGGCTGCTTCGGCAGCCCTTTTTATTTTTGCAAACCATGAGTCAAGAATTATACGACCTCTTCTGCGAAGCACTCACTCCGTTCAAACAAAACCGTTTCGACGAGGTCGTTAATTTGCGAACACGCTATTTAACTATAGTTCTTGAAGATCTCTACCAATCGCACAACACAAGCGCTATTCTGCGCAGCATGGAGTCTTTTGGAGTTCAAGACGGATATTTAATTGAAAACACAAATCCATTTCAACATTTACAACGCATCTCAAAAGGCGCTGGCAAATGGCTAACCCTTCACCGTTACAATTCAACCCGAAACAACACCGTTGAATGTGTTCGTGATTTAAAAAGCAAAGGCTATCGCTTGGCTGTAACACATTTGCACGGCAACTCCATTCCTCTTGCTGAATTGGATCTTTCACAGAAGACTGCGCTGGTCATGGGAACAGAACTTTCCGGCGCAAGCGAATATATGGTTGAGCAAGCAGATGTCCTCGTGCACATACCCATGCAAGGATTTACAGAAAGTCTCAATGTCTCTGCTGCTACGAGTATTGCGTTGCAACACTTGACCACTAACTTGCGCCGCAGTTCAATTGACTGGCAATTGAGTGAGCAAGAAAAACTAACGCTAAAAC
>CAIZGX010000054.1 GCA_903932685.1 uncultured Bacteroidota bacterium
CCGATCTCCTTGAACAATGTTGGTTTCAGCTAAGTGATGGACTTGCTCCAAGACATTCAATTCAACCAATCGGTCGAATTGCTTTTCCTTATCATCAATTGCATGCAACTCTGCTCGATTGGTTTTGTAAACATCTTTAATGTTACGAAGCCAGTTGTTGATCAATGGTAAATAGTCGTTGCCCATAGCCGCTTTCACACCGCCGCATCCGTAGTGTCCGCAAACGATGATGTGCTTTACTTCTAAGACATCAACAGCATAGGTCAAAACGCTTAGTAAGTTTATGTCGGTGTGAACCACCATGTTCGCAATGTTTCTATGTACGAATATTTCACCTGGAGCTGTACCTGTAACCTCGTTTGCTGGTACGCGGCTATCTGAACATCCAATCCATAAGTATTCAGGAGTCTGAAGCGCCGCGAGCTTTTTGAAATAATCAGGATTCTCTTCAATTCGATCCTCAGCCCAAGCTTTGTTGTTTAATAAGAGATTTTCAATGACTGACATAACTTAAAGTTTTATGGATTTTAGTACCTCGGGTAATTCTCCCCAGTTGTTTTTGTTGAGTTCAATTCGTATGTTTTTCGATTTCGAACTTATGATAAAATCTTGAATAATTTCCAAAATATCGGGATCCATAAATTCACATTTACGAGCATCTATGAATAGGTCACTATTTTCGGGAATAACCATAAGTATCTTTTTCAAAGCGGGCTTGTTTAAGAAGGAAACTTCTTTGCGGAAACGAAGCAAATTGTCGTTATTGTCGCCTTTTGTAATTCGAATTGCACTTTTGAAATTTGTTCGAATAATAAAAAACATTCCGAAGGCTATCCCAATCAACACGCCTTTCAGCATATCGCTAAAATAGATGGCAAGGAATGTTGCAATAAAAGGAAGGAATTGAGAAATGCCCTCAGACCAAAGATCACGAAAAATAGATGGCTTGGTTAATTTAAATCCAACAAAGATCAGAATCGCAGCCAATGCCGAAAGCGGAACGAGGTTAAGGTATTGTCCTAAAAAAAGAATGGCGCAAAGCAACCAAAATCCATGAAGGATTGCCGACCATTTTGTTTTAGCACCCGCTAGTCTATTCGAAGAACTGCGGACAACTACAGATGTTACAGGTAGACCACCAAATAAGCCGCTGAATATATTCCCAATACCTTGAGCAACAAGTTCTCGATTAGGTGGCGTAATTCGTTTCTCTTCGTCGAATTTGTCAGTGGCTTCAATATTTAAAATAGTTTCTAAACTAGCCACAATAGCAATAATGAAAGCCTGCATCCAAACTGCAGAGTTAAACAAACTATCCAAACTGAATTTGTTCCAGAGGAATAAATCGGCAGCTGTGCTTAATGGAGGAAGCTGGATCAGGTGTTCATTGCCGAGTTGCTCAGTGACACCAAAAAATGAGGAGTACAGATTTAGAAATATGCCTAGTACAACAACAACGAGGAATGGAGGTGCTATTTTTAAAACAACGGATTTCTTTATCTGAGGTGTATCGAGAAGAATTAATAAGATTAAACAGCTTAGTCCAATGAGAACTGCTTCGCTGTGAATGGTCGCATGAAAAAGTTCTGTGATTGTATTGTTCCCATCGCGTTGAAAGAAATCTTCGTCCCCTTCAAAGTCCCCGTCGAATCCAACAAGGTGAGGGATTTGCTTAAAAATTAAAATGAAGCCAATGGCTGCCATCATTCCTTTGATTACTGAAGTGGGAATAAATCCCCCCAAAAAACCAGTTTTCAATATTCCTAAAACAACTTGAATAAGCCCCGCAAGTAAAACAGCTGTGAAGAATAACGAAAAGTCATTATTTAAACTTGATATAGCGGTAGTGACAACGACCAATAAACCGGCGGCTGGTCCGCTAACACTTTGCTGTGAACCGCTAATTGCACCAACCAGTAGACCACCGCATATTCCTGAGATAACTCCTGTTATAGCAGGAAGCCCTGAAGCAAAAGCGATTCCTAGGCACAATGGAAGCGCAACAAGAAAAACCACAAGCGAAGCAGAGAAATCGTTTTTATGCGGAAGCGTAAATTTCATGATATTTTAAATATAGAAAAAAAGTATTGCTTAATCTTCATTTACTACTGAGTTGTATAAATTTCCGAGGTCTAAGCGAAGTTTACGAATATATTCTTCCTTCAACCAATCTAAATAACTATCGGTGCTTTTGGAAATACAATAGCTGTATTGTTTCATTCGACTCTTAATGTCTTGATCAAGAATTTTTAAAAGTTCGAATGCTCTTTCCAAGGTTGGTGCGTTCTCTTGAATAATGGTAGCGTGCTGTTGCATGCTCTTGTCGAGCACACTTTTTCCTTTTCCTCCAAAACGCGTAATGCGCAAATACTCTTCCTTTATGTCGAAGTCGATCACCGGAGATAGTGCGAACATATCGCGAATCTCTGGCGACATTTCGTATTTCATTTCACGCGACATCTGTTCGTCGCTCACGATGCTCTCTAGGTAATTGTGAGGATGTGCGAATATGTCGAACCAATCAATGAACTGCTCCCATAAACCAAATCGTTTGGCGTTATTTCCTAAGTCTATAACTGTAAATTCTTTTTTCTCATTGAATATTCGAGAGCCACGGCCAATCATTTGATGATAGAGCGTAAGTGATTTCGTTGCTCGGTTAATGATGATTGTTTCAACCGAAGGCTCATCGAAACCAGTGGTTAAAATAGAAACAGATGACAATACAGCGTCGGGTTTGTTTTTAAACCAATCGAGAATTTCTCGGCGCTCTTGTTCGTTGTGTGTGTTATCTAAATGTCGAATTTCATATCCTTGCTCACGAAACAAATGGAACACCTGCTTCGATGTGTTAATACCGTTGTTGAAGATTAAAGTCTTTGTTCCCTTTGCTTTTTGTTCATAGGCGTAAAGCAACT
This sequence comes from uncultured Bacteroidota bacterium, assembly GCA_903932685.1. GTDB lineage: Bacteria > Bacteroidota > Bacteroidia > Flavobacteriales_D > Sanyastnellaceae > CAIZGX01. Next base: position 2,919 of record CAIZGX010000054.1, read on the forward strand.
TTTCTTGCATGTACATATTTCCATAGAGCTTCTCGGAACTGCTAACAGTATAGTCTCCAGTTATTCCAACTTTCAAAGAATGCAAGCTGACATCGTAACTGTATGTCGTAGCTCTCGCAAGGTATCCTCTTCCTACAAGATTGCCAATGCTTTCCCCAATGATTAAATCGTGGTAGTTGTCTTTTAGAGGGAGCTTAATGTTGCTGCTTAAAGGAGTTGCCGTTACGCCGAGAATCACTTGCTCCTCAAACCATCCGAATAGTTTTCGAAATGAATTGTAGTGCGCTTCGTCAATGATAACTAACCCCAAATTTGCAAACTCCATTTTCTCGTCACGCAAACGATTGTGAAGCGTTTCCACCATAGCCACAAAGCACTCGTAATCCGATTCATCGGGAAGCTGCTTAACCTTGCTTACAATGATTTTATTCTTCACCGAAAAATTATTCAACACGTTACTCGTCTGACTTAGTAATTCGATTCGATGAGTGAGAATGAGAACTTTTTTTCCTGTCTCCTGAATATATCGACGAGCTATTTCAGAAAAAATAACTGTTTTACCTCCGCCTGTGGGAAGTTGAAAACACAGGTTATAATTGGTAGGAAATTCATGAATACGCGCGAAGATTCGCTCAAGAGCTTTTTCTTGATAATCGTAAAGTTTTTTTCTCTCAACTAGTTCTTCACCCATACATGCGCACGTTGCTTTTTTGGGCAACGTGCAAAAATAGGACTTTTTAAGGCCTTTGCGATAAAGAACTTATTAAGAATACCTCACAAATTGTTTATTTATTTTCTGGAAGAAAAGGACGCATGATTATTTCGCTCACATTCACCCCGTCGGGAACTTCAATGGCATTCAGGATTTGTTGAGCAACCCATTCGACCGGCATTCCAGCCGCGAAGCTTGGGCGGAATTGCGCTAGTAACGCTTCGTTTTTCGTCTGTTCAACAAAAGGGGTGTTAACTGCTCCAGGGCTAATCGTTGTTACACGAACTTTTTTAGCAAGTTCAGTTCGAATGCTTTCGCTAATTGCGAAAACAGCATGTTTCGTTGCGCTATAAACTCCTGAATTTGGAAATACAAAGTGAGAAGCCAACGACCCAAGATTGATTATATGTCCTGTTGATGCGATCAAATGCGGAAGAGAAGTGTGTAACACATTTAAAACGCCTTTAATATTTACATCTACCATGGTGTGCCAATCTTCGAGTTTAGCATCTTCTAGCAAATCGAAAATTCCTAATCCGGCGTTATTCAATAAGACATCAATTCCGCCCATCTTTAGAACCGCAGCGCTGGTCATGGCCTTTACTTCTTCAACATTTGTCACATCGGTTTTAAGAAAAAAGGTATTCGCATTCCTTGACGCCATTTCGGCCAAGATCTTTTCATTCCTTCCTGCAATAAAAACAGTGTGTCCATTTTTAATCGCCAATTCATACGTTGCGGCACCAATTCCACTGGTTGCACCTGTAATTAAGATTCTTTTTTTTATCATTATTTCTGAGCTTTTTTGTAAAGTATAAATGCGAGTATTCCGAAAAGTAAATTAGGCAGCCACACAGCTAATTCACTTGGCACACCTAAGTTCATTGCGCTTACCGCTGTAATGCGAGAAATGAAAATAAAGATGAAGCCAATGATGATTGCCAAAGCGAGGTGAAAGCCAATTCCTCCGCGCGATTTTCGAGACGCTATTGAAACACCAATAACGGTAAGGACTAAAATCGAAAAGGGTGTCGCTGTTCTGTTTTCTCTTTCCAGTTCAAATTGAGCGACATTACCGGAACCGCTTAACTTTTGATCTTCAATAAATGAATTCAATTCAGACCAATTCATGGTTGCTACAATTTCAGAACGCAATCCGAAATCTTCCGGACGAACTTCTAAAATGGTATCTAATTTCTGTTTGAAATAAACGTGTTCGGAACTGTCTTTGAAAATTCTTACTTGTGCGTTAGTGATACTCCAAGATTGAGTTTCTGGCTTGAAATTCGCCGAGGATGAAATAAGTTTAAAAGTAAGTTTCCCATCCTTCCAGTGTTCCAAGGAAAAGTTACTTCCACCTAAATTACCAGGATTGTAGCGCTGAAAATAGGCAATAAGTCCTGGCTCAATTTCACGGTGAATGTTTTTGTCTTGAATGGTGAGTTGTTCCTTTAGATACTTCACTTCAAATTCAAACTTGCGCTTATTCGCCAGAGGAACCACGTAGTGACCGAAGGCAAGAGAAACGATAATGAGTGAAAAGGCGACAATGAAATAGGGGCGGAGAATGCGGTTATAGCTAATTCCCGAAGATAGCATGGCAATGATCTCGGAACGCTGAGCAAGCTTACTGGTGAACCAAATAACTGTTAGAAATATAATAAACGAGCTCAGCAGATTTCCATAGTATAGACAGAAGTTGAAATAATACTCCACAACTATTTCCCAAATAGGTGCTTGCGATTGGAGCAAGTCATCAATGTTCTCGCTAATATCAAAAACAACAGCAATAATCACAAAGGCACCAATCATGAAGAGAAAGGTTCCAATGAATTTTTTAATGATGTAATTGTCGAGTTTTTTTATCACAAGCGAACAGATAGTCTTTTCACAGTTTCATCTTTCCATGTTGCGAAGGTACCTTCAATAATTTTCTCTCTCGCTTTTTCAACTAGACGTAAATAAAAATTTAGATTATGCACCGAGGCAATTTGAAGAGCAAGTATTTCATTGGCCGCAAACAGGTGACGGACATAGGCTTTCGTGTAGTACGAGTCTACATAACTCTCGCCAGATTCGTCCAAGGGAGAGAAATCGTTTTCCCATTTTCTGTTCTTCATATTCATGGTGCCGTTCCAAGTGAACAGCATTCCGTTGCGCGCATTTCGCGTAGGCATCACACAGTCGAACATATCTACACCAAGAGCAATGCATTCTAGAATATTAGCAGGGGTTCCAACACCCATTAGGTATCTTGGTTTGTCTGCAGGAAGAATGGAGCAAACAAGATCCGTCATTTCATACATCATTTCGTGAGGCTCACCCACACTTAATCCGCCAATGGCGTTTCCAAAAGCCCCTTTGTTCGCAATGTATTCAGCACTTTCTTTTCTTAAGTCTGGAAATACACTTCCTTGAACAATCGGAAACAGTGCTTGCTCGTGTCCATACAACGGCGTTGTTTCATCAAGTCTTTTAAAACAACGATCTAACCATTGATTGGTAATGTGAAGCGATTCACGGGCGTAAGTTTTGTCACATGGATAGGGAGGACATTCATCGAATGCCATAATAATATCGGCACCAATACTGCGCTGAATATCCATCACATTTTCAGGCGTGAACGTGTGCTTTGAACCGTCGATGTGTGATTTGAAAACAACCCCTTCAGGATTTATCTTTCTGTTTTTTGAAAGGCTATATACTTGATATCCGCCACTATCGGTAAGAATAGGTCTATCCCAATTCATAAACGAGTGAAGCCCGCCTGCTTCCTCCAAAATTTGTGTGCCTGGACGTAAATAAAGATGATAGGTATTTCCTAAAATAATTTGAGCATTTACATCTGCCTTAAGGTCCTGCTGCGTTACTGCCTTCACGGAACCAATGGTGCCAACAGGCATGAAAATGGGAGTTTGTATTTTGCCATGTGGAGTCTCTAGAACTCCTGCTCTTGCTTTCGATAACGCGTCCTTTGCCTCTATAGAATACTTCATTTCTTTTTCACTTCAACTTTCGGTTTGTCATCAATTACACCCGGCTCAATTTGAGACAGATGTTGGATCCACAATGCAATTTCTTTGAGCTCGTTTGAGGTGATATTTATGGAGCTATTTCTTACCGCAATGTGCTCTGTCCACCTAATTTGATTCTGCTTTATCGAATTTGTTAATCGAACTTCGGGGTTAGACTTTGCGGATTGATAACATAAATAGTTTACTTTTTTAGGCAATTCCATTTGCTCCAATGTTTTCCATTTAGACTGTGCGTCTTCACCAAACATTCTCGCTGCCATTAAATCTTGCCCAAAGGTTTTTCCGGGAAAATCAAGTCTGTTGATTACAACTCCAGTAAATGATGCACTTCCATTCAGGGCGAGGTATGCGCCAAGCCCATCACCTACAATAAACGTGTTTTCGGGAATAATGGAGTACTCTTTGTTTATAGAAGCTAGCAGCAATTCGATGTCTTCAGGGAATGATCCGATTAAATCGGAATAAGCAAATCCAATTTTCGGGCGGAAGGAATATCGAGTGTTCCACACGAATACGGCATATCCACTTTGACAAAGGTGTTGGACAACTGGATTGAACTGATTGGAGTATGGAATAAATATGTTTTTCGGAATATAAATAACTAGGGGATAAGTTGCCTTGTCTGTTTTTGTTGGAAGATACATGCGGCCAGTCTGAGAAGCAACTTCACCTGTTTGAATTTGGGCAACTTCACTAGCAATAAATTTTAAATTTTTCGCATCGAATTTATCGAAGGAAACAGGCTTCGCGGCATTCCCTTCCCAAACGAAATACTTTGGTTTGATGGTTTCGCCTTGTAGGCAGAATAAGATGTTGTTGTTTTTGCTGGAGCATTTAATGATGTTTGCGGAAGAGCCTTTGAATCCATCTTGCGCGAAAGCTAGAATTTTCTGTATTGTTGGGTTTTGAGACTCTTGATATTCGGCAGCATTTATGTTATTTGTTGTCATTGCAACTTCGTTTTTCCAAACGAAAATATCGGTGCAACTTTCTTCTGTTTTGTTGGTTATAGGTTTTAGGCCTGTTTTCGAAATAGCGCAAGCGTAGGTTGTTAAACTTTGAAAGTTAGTGATGCCATAAAACACATCTCCAGCTGCATTGCAACCTTTTGTTTCGAAATAATATCCAGAAGAAAATTCGAAAAGACTTTTTCCTAATTTATCATTTTCGATGGAATAAATGCGGGAGAGCATGTTGCTGTGAATTGCCACACCTAAAAGTCCTTTGGTGGTCGAAAAATACCAGCCGAACGCTTCTCCGAATATTGGGAATTGGGTAAATTTTTTCGATTCAAAGTCGAATTTCTCAATTATTGAATTATTCCCTATTTGATTGCAGAAATAAGCCGTCGATAGAGTAGCCCCAATGAAGGTATTCGACTCCGCACTTGCTACTACTTGGCCTGAGGCGATTTCAACCACTTCAAACAAATTCGATTCGTTTTGAATAGCAATCGCAATAAATTTATCGTTTAGAAAATAGGCTCGAGCAGCATTGGCTGTGTTTGCTGATTTTATCTGGATGCTTTTTTCAGATTGAATTTCAGTGATTGATATGGTATTCACACCACCCGTCTGCTCAATCTTTAAAATCTTATCTCCCGTTTCGTTCAAGTCAATGGAAAGAATCTGAGGCTCGGATAGTAAGAAATGTGAAGGGTATAGCGGATGAGGAATAGCAACTACTTTATTGGTATTCGCAGAAGGAGGATTGACTTGTAAAGCTTGGCTGAATGAATTGTTATGGGTGAAAAACCCAAGCGCGAATAGAATAACGGAAAGTGTCTTTTTCATGTTTCAAATTTAGTGAAGGTTGGGGAGAATGAAGTTATTCACAACAAAAGCAGTTGATTTTTTATAATTCATGCCAAATTGAGGTTGCTTGTTTTCAATTGAGGGGGTATATTTGCTAAAAATTAGAAAAATTTGCTAACCACCCCCATAATTTAGGGGGTACAATGAAAAAAAATATGAGTTTAAGAAAAAACGCGCAACAGGAAATTAACAGTAGAGTTCCATTGCCAGGGGTTACAAGTGGTCAAAGAATAAGTGAGTACTTCGGTGATAATGTATTTAACCCGCATAAAATGCGTGAATATCTTCCTGAAGATTTGTATGATAATTTAATGTCTTGTATCAATCAAGGAACACGTATCGATAGAAACGTTGCAGATCATATTGCTGCCGGCATGAAGGAATGGGCTATCAGCAAAGGTGCCACACACTTTACCCACTGGTTTCAACCTCTGACAGGCGCAACTGCTGAAAAACACGATAGTTTCTTCAAGCCATTAGGCGATGGAAGAGCTATTGAGAAGTTTGAGGGAACCATGTTGGTTCAACAAGAGCCAGATGCTTCGTCATTTCCAAATGGAGGAATTCGAAATACCTTTGAAGCTCGCGGATATACCTTATGGGATCCGTCTTCACCGGCATTCATTGTAGGCAACACGTTGTGCATCCCTACCATTTTCATTTCATACACAGGACATGCTCTTGATTACAAGATGCCTTTGATTAAAGCTCTTCAAGTTGTGGATACTGCAGCTACTGCGGTTTGTCAATATTTCGACAAAGATGTAAATAAAGTTAACACAACCTTAGGATGGGAGCAAGAGTTTTTCTTGGTGGATTCAGCCTTACACAAGGCCCGTCCTGACTTGGCTATGACAGGTCGAGTGTTATTTGGACATAAGCCTGCAAAAGGACAACAATTGGAAGATCACTATTTCGGAAGTATTCCGGAAAGAGTGTTGGCTTATATGAAAGACTTCGAATACGAAGCACATTTATTAGGCATTCCTGTAACCACGCGTCACAACGAGGTGGCTCCAAATCAGTATGAAGTTGCTCCAATGTTCGAAGAAGCAAATCTGGCCAACGATCACAATCAGTTATTAATGGACTTGTTGAAGAAGATTGCTCAGAAGCATAACTTCAATGTGCTTCTCCATGAAAAGCCTTTCGAAGGCGTGAATGGAAGCGGGAAGCATAACAACTGGGCATTGGCTACGAACACAGGCGTGAACCTTCTTCGTCCTGGTAAAAACCCAAAGTCTAACCTTCAGTTCTTAACCTTCATGGTGAATACAGTCGCTGCTATTCACGAAAATGCAGACGTTCTTCGTGCTTCTATTGCAACCGTTGGAAACGACCACCGCTTGGGTGCTAACGAAGCCCCTCCTGCAATTATGAGTTGTTTCTTAGGTGAGCAGCTGAATGCAATGCTTGATAATCTTGAAAAGAATATCAAGGCTGGAAAAATGACTCCAGAAGATAAAACTGAGTTGAAATTGAATATTGGAAAGTTGCCACAAGTACTCCTAGACAACACAGATAGAAATAGAACGTCTCCGTTTGCTTTTACTGGAAACAAATTCGAATTCCGTGCCGTAGGTTCAAGCGCTAACTGCGCAAATGCCATGATTACCTTGAACACCATTGTTGCGAATCGCTTGATTCAATTCAAGAAGGATGTTGACGCACGCATAGCAAAAGGAGATGACAAGGATGAGGCAATCTTGAAAGAGCTTCAACGTTTAATTAAACAAAGCAAGGCTATTCGCTTTGAAGGAAACGGATATGGAGACGAGTGGGTGAAAGAAGCTGCAAAGAGAGGACTGTCTAACTTAAAAGATACTCCGGCAGCTCTGAAAGTGTGGAAAGACAGGAAGGTAATAGCTATGTTCGAAAAGTTGAATGTATTAACCGGCGAAGAAATTCATGCCCGCTATGAAATTGAAGTAGAGAACTACGGACGTCGTCGTGAAATTGAAGCGGAAATTGTGGTAGACATGGCTGTGAATCAGATTATCCCAGCTGCCTTAAGATACCAAAGTGAGTTGATTAATAACGTTCAAGGTTTAAAAGCTGTTTTAGGAGCAAAGGAATACAAAGAGATGTCTAAGACTCAACTGGGACTTATTATGGAAATCTCGCAGCATGTCAACGGACTGAAGGCTTGTACGGAGGGTATTGTGGTAGAGCAAGGCAAGGTAAATCACAGTAATACAGAGAAGATGGCGGAAATATATTGTCACAAGATTAAGCCTTTAATGGATTCGGCAAGAGATGCTGCTGATGCCTTAGAGCAAATCATAGATGACAATACTTGGCCAATACCAAAGATGCGTGAGCTTTTGTTCACTTGCTAATAAGAGCGTTTAGATAATTTCGATTTTGTGCGGAAAAGTCACTTTTTTGTTTATTTTCGCAATTACTAACTTTTAACTGGACTAAAACATAACGTATGAGATTTTTCAAATCTATCTTGGTTTTGTTTGTTTGTTTGTCATCGGTATCGTTGATGAATGCTCAAAATAAAAAGATTCAACAAGCCGACATCGAGTTTGCCGGGCAGGGCTACAACCAAGCCGCAAAAATTTATATCGGAGAGGTTACTAAAATTAAAAATATCGACGAGAAAGCTCGTGTTTTATACAATATCGCGGAATGTTATAGAAATACCAAGCGTTATGGAATGAGCTTGGATTATTATGACAAGGCCATTAACGCTAAGTACGATAAGAAAACCGCAGATGTTTATCTGAACTACGGTGTGGCTCTTCAAGAAATGGATCGTATAGAAGATGCAATCGTTCAATACAACAAATACAAGGAGCGAGGCGGAAACGCTGCTTTAGCCGATATGCGTATTCAAACATGCACGAATGCAGCAACTGCTAAAAAGACAAGCGCTAAATCACCTTACGTTGCTGAGAATGTTGAATTCCTGAATTCCTCAGAGGAAGATTTTGGATTGGCTTATGCTTCAAAGAAATGGGATGAGTTCGTATTTACCTCTGCTCGTAAAGAGTCTGTAGGAAGTGGATTAAGTCCAATCAACGGTGATGAGTTTAAAGATGTTTTTGTTGCAAAGTTGGACAAGAAGTTTAAGTTTCAAGGCGCACCTATGCCTGCGAGCATTACTGTAAATACAGAGTCTCACGAAGCTGCCGGAGCTTTCGACAAAGACTACAAAACAATGTTTTTCACGCGCTGCGGTTTCGACAAAAAAGGAAGAATGGGTTGCGATATCTATACGGCAAATAAGCAAGGAGACAACTTCGCAGCAGCTTCAATCATTGATATTATCAGCAGAGAGTCTGATGACTCGTCTCGTGTTGGACAACCATGTCTTTCCGCAGACGAGCAGTATTTAATATTTGCTTCAAACATGCCAGGCGGCAAGGGCGGAAGAGATTTGTGGTATATGACTTTCGACAAGAAAGCGAAGAAATGGGCAAACCTGACTAATCTTGCTTCAATCAACACCGCAGGTGACGAATACTATCCTTACATGACAGAAGACGGAACTTTATACTTCGCTTCAAATGGTTACCCAGGATTGGGAGGATTAGATATCTTCAAAGCAAAGAAAACAGGAGAAATGACGTATGCAGATGTAACTGCAATGCCAGCTCCAATTAACTCTGCTTCTGATGACTTCGCATTCATACTAGACAAAAAGCCTGTTTTAGATAACGTATTAATGGAAGGCGTATTCGCATGTTATTTCTCATCAAACCGTCCAGGAGGTAAAGGAAAAGATGATATCTGGCGTGCGTACGAGCGTCCTTTGGAATTCACCATGACAGGTACTGCTTACAACAAAAAAACAGGAAGTACGCTTTCAGGATGCAAAGTGACCATTGTTGGATCAGACGGATCTACATACAACGTAGTTACAGATGCTAACGGAAGTTTCTTTTTAGATAAAACAAAGGTTAAATTCGAAACTAAATACACTGTTGATATTCAAAAGGAAAATTTCATAGGAACTGCAGATAAATTCTCTACCAAAGGAGCAAAAGAGTCTACGAACTACCAACAAGATTATTTCTTAATTCCTGTTGAAATTGGAAAGGAATACCCAATGCCAACGGTATTGTATCCTTTCAACAAGACAGAATTATTAATCACAGATGATGTAAACAGTGCCGATTCCTTGAATTACTTGTTGAATATCTTAACCGAAAATCCAACATTTGTTGTTCAGCTTGAATCCCACACAGATGCTCGTGGCGATGTGCCAAGTAATGACAGACTTTCTCAAGGTCGTGCAGAAACTTGTGTTACCTACTTAACGTCAAAAGGAATTGCAGTTGAACGTTTAGTAGCAAAAGGAAAGGGTGAGAGCGAGCCTCGTACCATCAAGGAAGGAGACCGTTTGTCTGCAGAGACTTTCGCTGAATTCCCAATTGGTACTTTGTTAGATGAAGTTTTCATCAGCACAATTGATAACAATGATTCTCGTGAGCGTGCTCACCAATTGAATCGTCGTACAACATTCAGAATCCTAAGAACGGACTACGTTCCAAAGAAATAGCAAAAAACTAAAGAAAGGGCTGACACTCGTTGTCAGCCCTTTTTATTTATATATGAGTCAAGCCGAAAACAGATACAACAGCAGAGGGGTAAGTGCTTCCAAGGAAGACGTTCATGCTGCCATTAAAAACATTGACAAAGGTCTTTTTCCTAAGGCTTTTTGTAAAATTGTCCCCGACTACCTTACCGGAAGCGAAGAGCATTGCATTGTTATGCATGCCGACGGCGCAGGAACGAAGTCTTCCTTAGCTTATGTCTATTGGAAAGAAACAGGAGATCTTTCTGTTTGGAAGGGAATTGCACAAGACGCCATTGTCATGAACATTGATGACCTACTTTGTGTGGGAGCCATTGACAACATTCTTCTCAGCAGCACAATTGGAAGAAACAAGAATCTAATACCAGGAGAGGTGATTTCAGCAATTATCTCTGGAACAGAGGAACTGTGCAACGAGCTTGAAAAGCACGGAGTAAAGATTCATACAACAGGCGGAGAAACAGCCGATGTGGGTGATTTGGTCCGAACCATTATAGTTGACTCAACTGTCGTTTGCCGCATGCGCAGAGACGAGGTCATTGACAATGCGAACATTGCTCCAGGACAAGTTATTGTTGGTTTGGCATCATACGGACAAACAACCTACGAATCTGAATACAACGGAGGAATGGGAAGTAACGGTCTTACTTCTGCACGACACGATGTATTCTATAACGATTTGATTGCGAAGTATCCTGAGTCATTCGATAGCGCAATTCCAAAGGAGTTGGTTTATTCAGGATCTTACACTTTAACAGATTATGTTCACGATGCGGAATTGAATGCAGGGAAATTGGTTCTTTCACCAACTAGAACTTACGCTCCAATTGTGAAGCGAATTCTCGCAAATCGTCGTAGCAAAATCAAAGGTATGGTGCATTGCAGCGGAGGTGGACAAACGAAGGTTCTTCACTTCACCAACAATGTTCACATTGTGAAAGACAACTTGTTCGCAATACCACCACTGTTTAAAATGATTCAAGAAGAATCGAAAACACCGTGGCAGGAAATGTACAAAGTCTTCAACATGGGACACCGCATGGAGTTTTATACAGACGAAGAAACGGCTTTGGAAATTATCAATTACGCAGATCAAATGGGATGCGCAGCGCAAATCATAGGCCGCGTTGAAGCAGGAGAAGGTAACACATTAGAAATTCGTTCCGAACACGGAACATTTCAATACTAAATCGAAAGCATGGAGTTAATCGATCGTTTGTCGGCTATTTCAGACAGATACAGAGAAGTGGGAAAGAGCATCACCGACCCTACGGTTATCGCCGACATGAAAAAATATCCGACACTCATGCGCGAGTATCGTGAGTTGGAAAAGATTAACGACGTATATCTCGAATACAAAAAGGCACTCGATGATTTAAAGGGAGCAAAGGAAATTCTATACAGCAATGAAAGTGCCGACTTGAAAGAGATGGCGCAAGAAGAGTACAACGAATTGTCTCCGAAGATTGTTGAAATGGAAGATGCTATTAAGTTTATTCTTATTCCAAAAGACCCAGAAGATACCAAGAACGTTATTGTCGAAATCCGAGCTGGAACAGGTGGAGACGAAGCTTCTATCTTTGCCGGAGACCTTTACAAAATGTATACGAGATACATTCAAGACCAAGGTTGGAAAATTGAAGTGTTGAATTTGAGTGAAGGAACCATGGGCGGATTCAAAGAGGTTTCGTTCAAGGTGGAAGGAGATGAAGTTTATGGCACCATGAAGTTTGAAAGCGGTGTGCATCGGGTGCAGCGTGTTCCAGCAACAGAAACGCAAGGACGTGTTCATACATCGGCGGCCACCGTTGCTGTTATGCCTGAGGCAGAGGAATTCGACGTAGTCGTAAATATGTCAGATATTCGCAGAGATACCTACCGCGCAAGTGGTGCAGGTGGACAGCACGTAAACAAAACTGAATCTGCCGTTCGTTTGACCCACCTTCCAACCGGAGTTGTTGTAGCTTGTCAGGAGGGTAGAAGTCAGCACGAAAACTTAGACAAAGCCATGACCATGCTTCGTTCACGAATCTTCGAAGCAGAAGTGAATCGCAGACATGAAGAGCGTTCAAGAATGCGCAAGTCGTTGGTGAGCACAGGAGATAGAAGCGCGAAGATTCGGACGTACAATTATCCGCAAGGACGTGTGACCGATCACCGCATTAACCTAACCTTGTATAATTTAGATGCAGCAATGAATGGCGAAATATCCGAAGTCATTGAAGCATTGAAATTAGCAGAGAACACAGAAAAACTTAAGGAAGGAAATTCATAAGATGAATAAAGCAAAATTGTTAGAGCTCATTCGTTCAAGAAAAAGTTTCTTGTGCGTTGGATTGGATACAGACCCTACAAAGCTTCCAATAGGCGTTGGAGCGCTTGAATTCAATAAGGCAATCATTGATGCCACTCGGGAGTTTGCAGTGGCGTATAAGCCGAATTTGGCTTTTTATGAAGCCATGGGAAGAGAAGGATGGGACATTCTTGAGGAAACCGTTGCATATATCGGAAACGAACATTTCACGATTGCAGATGCGAAGCGCGGAGATATCGGAAACACTTCGAGCTATTACGCGAAAGCATTTTTTGAAACCTACGGATTCGACAGCATTACCGTTGCTCCTTATATGGGCAAAGACAGCGTTTCGCCTTTCTTGCAGTTTCAAGATAAGTGGGCAATCGTTTTGGCGCTCACTTCAAATGAAGGATCGAAAGATTTTCAAACACAGAAAATAGGTGAGGAGTATCTTTTTGAAAAAGTATTGCGCGATGTTGCTTCTTGGGGAACCGACGAAAACACCATGTTCGTAGTTGGCGCAACCAAAGCGGAAAGCCTTGCCCAGATTCGTCAAATTATTCCAAACCACTTCTTACTTGTTCCTGGCGTTGGCGCTCAAGGCGGAAGTCTTCAAGACGTTGTGAAATACGGAATGAACAACGAAGTCGGATTGTTAGTGAATGCGAGTCGTTCTATCTTGTATGCCTCATCTGGCGGAGATTACGCGAGTGCTGCTGCTGCAGAAGCGAAGAAAATGCAGGAGGAAATGGCGGTTTACTTATAATTTATCTTCCGGATTCCTGCTGAAATGAAAAACGGATAATATGATTATTTCATTATTGGGTAGAATCTCAAAAACAACTACAAAAGGAAATTTGTTTAAGAGGGCTTCTCTTACGGTATTGAATTTAACAGGGAATAGAAGTGGATTACTTTCGAGTATCTCTAGAATTGAAAAGACTTCTTTAGTGAATGAAGTTCCTAAATTTATTTGGTTGTTTTCATAGTAATCTCGGGCGTTTTCAATTTCTTGAAATGCTCTATCTAGTATTACAATTTGAAATTTACCCATTGAAAAAATTAAATATTGCCTAGTTTTTTCTTTGCTTCAGCTAATGAAAGGCCCGATTCCACGCCAGTTTGATAATGTACTGACCGTTTAATCATTTCTTCTTGATCCTTTTGTGAAAGCATACTAGAATTATTCTCGCGGTAGACCTCAAGTAACTTGAATATAACTTCAAGCACCTTGTTGTCGGCTTCGTCTATATATTCATGGACTTTAGTTCTTAATGCTGTTGTTGTCATAATCTCAAAGTTTGATGATCTAAGTTAATCAAATTAATTCACAGAATGTTCTCTAACCATACAAAACGTCTTAAACCCACTCACCACGCGTTCTTCGTGAACACGAAATCCGATGCGTTCGTAGACGCGTTTGTTTTTCTCAATAGTCGTTTCAATCAAAATGGGTAATTGTTTTTCTTGTTGAAATTGAAACAAGGCATCGCGCAAATCGTAGATTGCTCCGTGTCCGCGTGCCGATTTTCGAACGGCTAAGTAACTGCAATGAATGTAGTTCTCCCATTGCGAATGAAAGCGATGAACTTCTCGCTTTCGAAGCCATACGCGCAAAATACGCAGCGGTCCTATTCCAAATAAAATAAGCGGAAGTTCAATGATAAAGGCAGCCGAGCGCTTGTCCTTTGCTTCGAAGAAGCAGATGATTCCTTCGTTTTTTGAATCTATAAACACGCCCTTGTTGCGGCTCGCTTCCGAATATAAAAAACGAGCAACAAGCGAAACCTTCAAACGAAAAAAGCCCTTGCTTCCAATCGAAAAAATAACTGATCGATTGTCTACAAGGGTCTCTTTTAAAATTTCTAACGCGTTCACAAGCCTTATTGCTTAGGCATTCCAAGGGTAGGTGTAATGCGCTGGAGTGACGAAAGTTTCTTTAATAGTACGAGGAGAAACCCAACGCAACAAGTTCAAGTAAGATCCGGCTTTGTCGTTGGTTCCACTTCCACGAGCACCACCAAACGGCTGCTGTCCTACAACCGCCCCGGTTGGTTTGTCGTTAATGTAGAAATTACCCGCTGCGTTCTCCAATACGCGCATTGACTGATCAATAGCATAACGATCCTTCGAGATAACCGCTCCTGTTAATGCGTAATCACTTGTCTCATTCACCAAATGCAACGTGTCTGCCCACAACTCATCTTCATACACATAAAGCGTTACAACAGGACCGAAGATCTCCTCTTCCATGGTTCTGAATTTCGGATTGGTGGTCACAACAACTGTTGGATCAACGAAGAATCCAATAGAATCGTCGTAGGTTCCACCTGCGATAATTTCCGCGTCGTTTTGTGTCTTGATGTATTCTATGTATCCTTTGATTTTATCAAATGATCTGCGATCAATAACAGCGTTAACGAAGTTGGTGAAGTCTTCCGGACTTCCAACTTTAATAACTTTTAAATCACTTACAATTTTCGCTTTCACTGCAGGCCACAACGAGCGAGGGATGTAGCTTCTACTTGCAGCAGAACATTTCTGTCCTTGATATTCAAATGCTCCACGAACAATAGCAGTTGCCACTTCTTCTGCATTCGCAGAAGGATGAACAACAATGAAATCTTTTCCTCCAGTTTCTCCAACAATGCGTGGATACGTTCTGTATTTGTCTAGGTTGCTTCCAATCTCTTTCCACAAGTGCTTGAACACAGCGGTAGATCCAGTAAAGTGAAGTCCAGTGAAATCTCTGTGAGAGAACACAACGTCTCCAGCAACAGGTCCATCAACCGTAATCATATTAATTACGCCATCTGGTAATCCAGCTTCGCGGAACAATTCCATAATTACATGCGCGCTGTAAACTTGCGTATCTGCAGGTTTCCACACACACACGTTTCCCATCATGGCTGCACTTGCAGGTAAGTTTCCAGCTATAGCAGTGAAGTTGAATGGAGTAATTGCGAATACGAATCCTTCTAGCGGACGATATTCTAAACGGTTCCACATGCCTGGCTGTGATCCCGGTTGCTCGTTGTAAATCTGCTGCATGTACAACACATTGAAACGAAGGAAATCGATGAACTCACATGCCGCATCAATTTCAGCTTGATGCGCATTTTTTCCTTGACCCAACATAGTTGCAGCATTCATGCGGTCTCTGTATGGACCCGCAAGCAAATCAGCTGCACGAAGGAAGATTGCTGCGCGATGTTCCCACGGCAATTGCGACCAACGTTCGCGTGCAGCTAATGCTGTATCAATGGCTTCAATCACGTGGTCTTTCGTCCCACGATTCAAATACCCCAATACTTTCGCATGTTCCTGCGGAGAAGTAAGCGGAAGTTTTTCTTCGGTGCGAATCAATTCTGATCCAATGTACATTGGAACATCAATAGGCTCTTGATTGTACATTTTTTTGTACATGGCTGAAAGCGATGCGCGCTCTGCACTTCCGGGTGCATATCCTTTTACGGGTTCGTTAATGGGAAGTGGGACTTGAAATACTCCTTTCGACATATCTTATTTTTTTGGAGCAAGGAAACCGTAGTTCTTGCTGTAGTTTAACATTTGTTCTGCGAAGGTCTTGGTGTAACTCACGGTTACGTCAATCATTTTTCCGTTTGAATCCAACACCGGAGTTAGAATCGGATTTACGAATCCGTTGTATGGAGGAATGTTTAATTTCTCTGATCTAGCAAGCACTTCAGCGTGCAAGGTTGGATCTACTTTCTTTCCGTATCCGTCTGCCAAAGCTTTAGCCGCGTTGTAATCTCCTTGCGAAGTGATGCGTTGAACTTCACGCAACAATTCACCCGCTAAGTCGCGCATCTTGTCGTAATCGTTAATGTTAAAATACGTTTTGCCATCGCGAACTTCTCTTGAAATCACATTCGCAGATGCTCCTTTTTCAATGATCCAATTGCTAATCCAAGCGCGATTGCGCATGTGCGCTTCAGCAATGTCTTCGCCTATTTTCAATCTTCTCATTTGAACCATCATCGCATTGCGAATGTATCCGTCGTATTCCGCTTTACCCACTTCCAAACTTTCCATCAATCCCATTTCAACCAACTTCGGATCCATTACATAATAAAGGGCAACCAAGTCAGCTCTTCCTTCTTCAATGGTAGAAGCGAACTCTTTCAATGTTTGTGAACTAGCTGATACGTTCGGTTCCAATTGTCCACTTGCGTGACCAATAACCTCGTGCATAGCAGTGTGCATTTTTCCCGCAGTGGCGCTATGCTTTTCAGCGCGAGCAATTTCTTCTTCGTCATTCGCGAATTCTTTCAACATGCCTGATCCACCGGCATTGTTTGCAGCGTCTTCAATGTTTCCTAAACTGACACTCTTCGAACCGTGCATAGCTCGAATCCACTGGGCATTCGGAAGATTCACTCCAATTGGAGTCGAAGGATTCGCATCGCCAGATTCTCCGGCTACGTTCACCACTTTGTAAGTAATTCCTTTTACTTCTTTCTTCTTGTGTTCAGCAAGAATAGGCGAGTTGTCCTCGAACCATTGCGCATTCTGCATCATAACCTTCATGCGATCACTCGCTTCAAAGTCATTAATTTCAACAACCGATTCGTATGAACCACGCTTTCCAAGCGGGTCGTTATACACTTCCACAAAACCATGAATGAAGTCAATGTCACCTTCAGTCGCTTTCACCCACTGAATATTGAAATCGTCCCATGTGCGCAAATCTCCTGTTGTATAAAACTCAATCAGCTTGCGAAGTGAAACCGCTTGCTTGTCGTTTTCAGCAACCTTTTCTGCTTTATTCAACCAGAATACAACTTGCTCCAATGCCGCGCTGTATTTACCTCCTATGCGATATACATCTTCAACAATAACTCCGTTTTCTTTGCGAAGGTTTGCGTTAATGCCGTAAGACAATGGTGCGCGATCGCCTGCAACTTCCTTCGATGCATAAAAATCAAATGCTTCTTTTGTAGTAACGCCTTCGTAGAAGTTAACAGCAGAATTTTCTACCAATCCTTTTGAAGCATCGCTTTCTACTTTTAGGTTAGCAACATTCGGATTGAAAATAACTTCCATAATCTCTTCTGAAACCTGTGTGCTAGTAGCACTGCAAAGTGTAGTGAAATATTCTTTGCTGAATTTCGGAGTGTGCTTAATGTTGCTGTAGTGGTGGTGAATACCGTTGCTCATCCACAATTGCTTCAAGTAAGTTTCCAAATTCATCCATTCTTCAGACGTTTTATCGCCGTTGTAATTCGAATAAATCTTCTCGCAAATGCTACGAACTTCCAAGTTGTACTTGCAGTTCTGATCCCACATAATGTCTCGTCCAGCAAGGCCTGCCTGAGTTAAATAATAAACGAATTCTTTTTGCTTCGTGGTTAACTTATCGAATCCGTCTAGCTTGTAGCGAAGAATTCGAATGTCGGCAAAGCGATCCACTTCGTATTCGAACGGTCCGTTTTCAGTTTCAGATTTTGGAAGCTGAGCAACCTGATCTTTGAATTGGAAGTAGCACCAAGAAGTAAGCCCGAGCGCAATAAAGGCGATGAATATTTTTTTCATTGAAAATGATTTTCGGACACGAAGATAAGAAGGTTACCTTTGTGGAATGACGTTCGAAGAACTAAAGTTAACGAGACAGTTTTTAGATGCTGTGAAAGAGTTGGGGTATGAGTCTCCTTCCGAGATTCAAGAGAAAGTTATTCCTCGAGTTTTGGGCGGACAAGACGTCATTGGAATTGCGCAAACCGGCACGGGTAAAACGGCGGCTTATGTGCTTCCTTTGTTGCAGTTGTTGAAGTATCCACAAGGAGATGAGCCACGTGCGCTTATCCTTGTTCCAACCAAAGAATTGGTGGTTCAGGTGGAAGAACAAATTCAAAGTCTTTGCAAATACACAGAGCTTCGCTACGTGGCCTTGTACGGCGGCGTTGGTCCGAAGACACAAATTGAAATTATTAAAAAGGGAGTAGACATTATCGTGGCTACTCCAGGAAGATTCCTAGAAATCTACGCGAAACGCGTAATTATTCCGAAGAAAATAAAGCACGTGGTGCTCGATGAATGTGACCGCATGATGGACATGGGTTTCTGGCCACAGCTTCGTGAAATACAAGAAAAGCTTCCTCAAAAGAAACAGCAATTGCTATTCTCTGCAACGTTCCCAGAGCGAGTGGAACGCATTGCAGACAACTTCCTATTGTTCCCTTCACGTGTTGAAGTAACGCCTCAGGCGACTCCGGCTACCACAGTGGAACAGAGAGTCTACATGGTTCCAAACTTCAAGACGAAATTGAACTTGCTCATGCACCTCTTGGAAGGAGATGAGATGAAGCGTGTGATGGTATTTGTTCGCACGAAAGCCGATGCGACAAGCATGGGGAAATTCATGGAGCGAAGCAATGTGGGGGAAATCAGATTCCTTCACAGCAACATTGGACAGAACTCGCGCATGAACGCGATTAAGGATTTCAAAGACGGAAATGTTCGTATTCTCGTTAGCACCGACGTTACAGCGCGAGGCATAGACGTGTTCGAGGTTTCTCACGTAGTAAATTTTCAAGTACCCGGACACTACGAAGACTACGTTCACCGCATCGGAAGAACAGGTCGCGCATTCAAAACAGGTGTTGCCATTAGTTTCGTAGACCAGTCTGAAGAATATCACTTGACCAACATTCAGAAAATTATTCGTCAAACCATTCCGGTTTTCGAAATTCCAGAAGTGGTGAAAATTGAAAAGACAGATCCCGAAGAAAAACAAGATCATGCGCGCGAAATAGATCGCCAGAAAAGATTAGACGATCCCGATTTCAAAGGCGCCTTCCATGAAAAGAAAACGCTGCAAGCGAAATTGAAGTTCAAACAAGAACGCGACAAGAAACAAAGAAGGAGCCGTTAAGGCTCCTTTCTTATTATCTCATTCCCTCTCTGTTTCTCATTCTCTTTCTTAGTGCGAAACCACAACCTTCTTTGTCACACTGTTTGTCCCACTTCCAACACGAACGAAATACGTTCCGTTGTATAACGTGCGTGTGTCGAAATGAGCTAGCGTGCTGCCTTGATAAAGAACAGTGCTCGAAATTAATTTCCCTTCAGCACTCAATAGTTCAACTTGAACATTCGATCTGTTCACGGTATTCACTTGAACCGCCAGAACATCTCGAACCGGATTCGGATACGTATTCACGTTTACATTTTCCAATTGAACTTCAGCAATCGCGTTTGGTGTGTACGTGGTAACGGCTTCAGTTATTGATGGCACACGCGATGCGACTTTCGTCCCGTAAAACGTTGGTCCAACAGCATACGGATAAGCCGAATTGTGATTTTCATCTACCGTGCAGAAGTAGGCGTAGGTTCCATTCGGATATTCCGGAGTCACACAAAAACGTCCGTTGTGTGCGTCCAAATAATCGTCCATTCCCGGATGAGCAATGAACTCATAGTCTTCGCGGTATCTGCCAAGGGGATAAGTAGCGCTAACCGGAGGACCAGCAGTGACTGTGGTTCCATCGGCGTATTGCGCGCGTGTACTAATATTTCTCAATTGGTATCCACTTTTTATTCTAACCACTCCGCCTGTTCCATCAGCGTTAGCAAATCCATAAGCGCCATAGATTGGAAATCCATCATAGGCATATCCAACAAGCGGTGAATGCTCTGTTGAATTAATTACATATAGCGCATCAGCAGCATAGATGTCGCAAACAGTCGAAATAACAACCAAGTCTAAATTGAAAGCACTCGGATTTTGGTGTGTGTGATAATTTCCATTTGCAGGATGACCTTTCGAACAATCGAAACCTAGGCGTTCTGCAGGAACAGCATCGCGATTCCAAACACCTTGTCCCGGAGGACCCATTATTGGCCCACCGCCTTCAGCTTGCGTGTTGTTGTTCCAAGAAACGCCGTCTCTGTAATCGAACAGCGCAACACCGTTAATGAAAACGCCAATGTTTCCTCCATTTGTTGGCGTAGGAGTTCCTGTGTTTTGTGCAGGCACCAATGGGAATTTAAAGATTGCATTTTGTGCGGTAGCCAATGACGGATTGCCATCTAAAAACGGACCTGTGATGTATGCCGGAATTCCATTCGTTGAAACATATACCCAGTTCGCGGAATACTGTACGCTTTGCACATTCGCAGCGGTGTTGTCATTGATTGGAGTCGGATTTCCACTTACATAATGTCTTCCAGTAATACCGGTGGTGTTCTGAAGCCATGAGGTAATGGTTGGTCCTTGCGCAAGCAGCTGGCTTGCAGAAAGAAATAAACTAACGATGAGAACGTTTCGTAATTTCATGATGAAGGGTTTGAGGAAATTGATAGTCTTTTCGAGTTAAAAATTCATGATCAGTTAAGGTCAGCAGAAACGCAATAAGGTCCTGCTTTTCATTGGAAGAAAGATTTACCGAATGGTTTAATGGAGGAGAAATATTTTCTTCGTTTCCAGATAATGAAGTGTAATGATTCAAGACTTGCTGCAAGGTCTTGAACCTTCCGTCGTGCATATACGGAAAGCTCATTTCAACATTTCGCAACGACGGAACTTTGAAGGTCAGTCGGTCTTGTCTAAAGGTTGTAACAGCACCTCTTCCAAAATCATTCAGCGAATCGTCGAGCGGAATGCCGTTGCATTTGAATTCGTCGTTAGTGAATAGCGGCTCGGTGTGACAAGCGTTGCAGTTTTTTTGAAACAAGACATAGCCATTCTTTTCTTGCTCAGTGAATTTCATTTCGCCCTTCAGCACCTGGTCGTATTTGCTATTCTTACTTTCCAACGAAAGCATGAATTGTGAAATCGATTTCAGCACACGCTCACCAGTAACCAAACTGTCTCCCCATGCTTTGAAGAATTGCTCGCGGTAGAATTTCCGCTCGTTCAATTTCGAAACAACGTGAACCAATGTTTCATTCATCTCCAATTTATTTTCAATAGGAGCCATGGCTTGTGCATCGAGGTTGTGCACTGCGCCGTCCCACATGAAATTCTTCTTCCATGCTAAATTGAAGAGCGCCGGGGCGTTGCGTGTGCCTATTCGGTCAGATACGCCATGACTCAACGAATGATCGGTGTGCGCGAAGGCGGTGTAGGATAGGTGACACGAAGAGCAAGAGATAGTATTGTCGGAAGACAAAATCGGATCGTAAAAAAGCATACGTCCCAATTCTTTTTTTTCGTTGGAAGTGGGATTGTTCTTTTCGTCGTAAACCTTTTTCGGCCAAACAATTTTTCGTTTAGGTAGAAGGGTAAAGCCAAGCGCGATGACAAAGAGCAAAATGAAAAGGAAGAAGGAATAACTTTTTCGAATCATTTGATTGAAGCTGAAAAGGAAGAGCACAATTTTCGCATGTACTCTTGAACGTGACTATTCGGACTCATGATTGAATATTCTTTGTGGGTTTTAACAAGCTCAAGGAAAGAATCAAGGCTCAAAGAAATGAACAAATGCTGTGATCTTCTATTCGGTGGCAAAACAGGCCCATTCGAGACCATTCTATGAATAGGTATTTCATCTGTTATTGAACTCATGTGTGCATTGGAGAATCCACCAAGGTGAAGGTTTAATGTTGGACCGTCTTTTTCTTTTCCTTCCAGCTTAAACTGAATGTATCCGCTTTGCCAGCTCCAATACATGCCGTTCGCGGGATCCAACGCGCAACAATGAACACCAGCGGCGTTTGTTGTAGAATCTACGCCAAGAGTTAGACGTATGTAACTCGCGTAACTCAAATTGGAGTTGATCGAGAAATTCAATGAGTTCGAATTTTTGAAATCAATCAGTCGGTAGGAAACAGAATCCCTTCCAATGATTTGTTTATTCATATCGAGCAACTCGATATGCCCGACATAGCACTTCAATGTTTCAACATGAAGCAAAGAATCGACGAATTGAAGTGGAATATTTTTCAAGTTGAATTGAAAACTTCCATCCATTTTCGAATACATCTTTTCGAATTCAACAACAACCGGAAAGTGATCGGAGAGGAGCGGTTCGGCAACATCGGTATTTCCAACTTTGTAAGAATGAAAACCGAGGTTTTTCAATTTGTAAAAAACGTAGTCTATGCGCGGAGCCTTTGGATTCGCAGCGCGTTCGAAATTGTTAAACGTTCCAACTTTTGAAGAAATGCCTATTCCCGCATCGGAGAATTCTGCACGAAGTTTTTTCAAAGCAGCATCTTCCGGTGTGCAGTTCAAATCGCCCATGAAAATGATATTTTGAATGGAAGTGAATGCCTCAATTTCTTTCAGAATGATTTTCGCGCTTTCTTGTCGAGCCAAAACACCCACATGATCCCAATGCGCATTCACCACCAACAAAGTGTCTTTTAGTTCTTCATCGAACAACAATGCAAACGTGGCTATACGCTCGCAGGCAGCGTCCCATCCTTTGCTGGGTTTATCAGGAGTTTGTGAAAGCCAAACGGTTTTCGAAGAGATGAGTTGAAAGCGATTCGATCGGAAGTAAATAGGGGAGTACTCGCCTTTGGTTTTTCCATCTTCTCTTCCAACACCAATGCGAGTGTATTGACGTTCGCTAAAATTGTAATTGAATAACGCGCGATCGAGTTCAAGAACTTCGTTGTGTAAGACTTCCTGAAATCCAATAATATCAGGACTTTCGCTCCAAAGAAAATTCTTTACACGTTCGCTTCTGTTCGGCCAACTGTTGTCGCCATCATTCGGATTGTTGTAACGAATGTTGAATGACAAAACTTTTAGTTTCGAAAATTGTCCGTATACTGAATTGCATTGAAATGCAATCAGGACAGACAGCACACTAATTTTTATGAAGCCAGCCAAGTATTTCATCGTCATCAATGGTGTATCCGCTGCCGGAATAAATGAGGTTCAAGGTTATTCTGCTCGGAGCATTCGGTCCGGGATTTTGCTGAATGATTTCAATGCTTTTGTTGTCGTTGTTTTTCACCACAATAGCAACGTGTCCGTATGGATTCCATTCGTTACCCTTCCACACAATTAGATCATGAGTTTGAGGAATACCTTTTCCTCCGTTTTTATATTGAATCAGATTTCGCTCTGTGTTCAGTTGTCCGTCTTTGAATTTTGAATTGTAGAAGTCTTTAGCGTGTCCATACGAATTCGGCATTTTGTGTTTGAAGTATTCGTAATAGTATCGCTTTACGAATTCTACGCATTGGTATTTCAATCCGATATTGTACCCATCGCTGCTTACATTGCGCGTGCTCACATGCGATACACTTCCATTGTAATACACCTTTACTCCATTGAATTCGTCTACCACGTCTCCAATATTTCTTTGACCAATCATGAGTGAAGAGGTGAGAATACTTGCGACTAGGAAAAGTATTTTGATCATGAATGCAAGGTAAAATAAAAAAACCTCCCGAAGGAGGTTTTAATATGTTAGAGGGAAGAAGAATTATGCTCCTTCTTCGCCGTCCATTTTCTCTTTCAATGCAGCCAATGCACCTAAGTCACCAAGAGTTGATTTCTCAACTTGAGAGTTAACTTGCTTCACAGCTGAATTGTTATCTTCTTTCTTAGCACCTGATCCTGAACCAGCACCTGCGCGCTTAGGCTTAGCATCTGAAGATGGAGTAGAAGTGATTTCTTCTGGCTTCCAAGTTTGTGTGTGAGACACAGCAATCTTACGTTGGTTCTTGTTGAACTCAAGAACAATGAAGTCAAGGGTTTCTTCCACTTTCGCAGTAGCACCGTCTTCTTTCTTCATGTTTTTGTTCAAGCAGAATCCTTCTAAACCGTAAGGAAGAGCAACAACACAATGGTTACCTTCTTTCTTCACGATAGTACCTTGGTGCTTGGTTCCTTCAACGAAAACAGTTTCGAACACATCCCATGGATTTTCTTCCACTTGTTTGTGTCCTAAGCTGATCTTACGTCCTTCACGATCCAATTCCAATACAACTACAGCTAGATCATCTCCGATAGCGCAGAACTCACTTGGATGCTTGATCTTCTTAGACCAAGAAAGGTCAGAGATGTGAACAAGGCCATCGATTCCGTCTGCTAATTCGCAGAAGATACCGAATGTAGTGAATGCACGAACTTTCGCAGTGTGCTTGGCTCCAACAGGGAAACGAGACTCAATTCCGTCCCATGGATCAGAAGTCAATTGCTTCAATCCAAGACTTAATTTACGCTCGTCTTTTTCCATGCTAAGGATTACAGCTTCAACTTCCTGTCCTACTTTCAAGAAGTCTTGAGCAGAACGTAAGTGTGAACTCCAAGACATTTCAGAAACGTGAATCAATCCTTCTACACCAGGAGCAATCTCAACGAATGCACCGTAGTCAGCAAGAACAACCACTTTTCCTGTAATCTTTTGTCCAACTTCCAAAGTATCTTGAATAGCATCCCATGGGTGAGCAGACAATTGTTTCAAACCAAGAGCAATTCTCTTCTTGTCATCATCGAAGTCAAGAATAACAACGTTGATCTTAGTATCCAATTGAACAATCTCTTCAGGATGAACAATACGTCCCCAAGAAAGGTCAGTAATGTGAATCAATCCATCTACGCCGCCAAGGTCAACGAATACACCGTAGCTTGTGATGTTTTTAACCACACCTTCCAATACTTGTCCTTTTTCAAGGCCAGACATGATTTGCTTCTTCTGTTCTTCCAACTCAGCTTCGATAAGCGCTTTGTGAGAAACAACAACGTTTTTGAATTCGTTGTTAATCTTAACAACTTTCAATTCCATGATTTTTCCAACGTAAACGTCGTAATCACGAATTGGCTTAACGTCGATTTGAGAACCAGGTAAGAACGCTTCGATACCGAATACGTCAACGATAAGTCCGCCTTTCGTGCGACACTTAACTTCACCTTTAATGATTTCGCCAGACTCAAGAGCTGCGTTAACATTACCCCAAGCGCTGAACAAACGAGCAGTCTTGTGAGAAACGATTAACTGTCCGTTTTTGTCTTCTTGTAATTCAACATAAACAGTAACGCGGTCACCCGCTTTAAGATCTGGGTTGTAACGGAATTCAGTTACTGCAACCACACCTTCAGACTTGTATCCGATGTTGATTACAACTTCTTTCTTTCCAACAGAAACAACGGTTCCTTCAATAACTGTTTTTTCAGCAATTGTAGACAACGTGTTTTCGTATAATGAATCGTAACGATCACGCTCCGAATCACTGTAACCTCCTGCAGATTCGTAAGCTTCCCAACTGAATTCGCCATTTTCATTCATGAAAGCAGCGTCGTCAGCAGTGCTGTACAACTCTAAGGGTTCTTCTGCAGAAACTTCTTCTTCTACCGGAGCAGAATCTTCTTCTACCGGAGCAGAAACTTCTTCTGCCGGAGCAGAAACTTCTTCTACAGATTCAGAAGCCGTAGCTTCAGTGTTTTCAGTTCCTTCGTTGGTTGGAACAATGTTTTCAGCTTCTTCAGCTGGATTTAATTCTTCTGCCATGGGGCATTGTTAATTTGTATTTCATTCGCCTTCGCACGCATGTGGAATGAAAGAGTTAGTTATTGTTCAGTGACTCAGCGTCTTATCACCGCCCAAAAAGGGACGCGAATATACAAAAAAAATCGGCTAATATGCCGATTTCAATCACTTTGTGATCAATCCTGCAAGGATTGAAAGTTATCCCTCACGCATAACCACAACTTTTCTTACCCCTCGGGTTGTTCCATTGCTTACAAGCTTTGCATAGTATACTCCTAGGCCGCGATCGGCTAAATCAAGTACCCTCGACTTTTCTCCAATGTTTAAGTTCACGCTTCTCACAAATGATCCGGCACAATCGTAAATATCGATTGAGCTCGTTTCTTTTATTTCATTGAAGGAAAAAGTGGTGCTATTCGAGCAAGGATTCGGATAGTTTGAGAATGAAAATTTAGAATCTGCAATTTCGTTAAGATGCACAGAATTATTGGGAAGAATCTTTATGACAACGGGTCTGTGATCAGAGACATTGGCATCGTATTCACTCCAACCATTTGGCAGGTATTGTTCAATTTTCAGCGTTTTTATTTCATACGAACTGTTCTGAACCTCGTCGAACAATTCGTTCGTAATGAGAATATGATCAAGATGCGAGGGCCAAGAAGGGTATGACCAACCGGTGCTGGTTCCTGTTGCAATACCCATATCTGCGAACAAGTAGTTCTCAGTATCATTCAGGAAGTTTATAAATACATTGTTGGGCGCGGGGTCGGTAAGTCTATCGTTGAGGTCACCCAAAAGAAAAACACTCTTATTGGGCATATTCGTATCGATGTAGGTTTTTAAAAGGTTCGATGCCAAATACCTTCTTGCTTCCTCATCATCTGAATCAGCCGGGTTCAGGTAGCCATCTCCACAACATTTGAAATGGTTATTTATAGCGAAGAAATTTTGATTGTCGAAATTGAAGTCCATGATTTTTGGCGAACGAGGAAAAGGATTCCAATAGGGGTAAGAGGTATAGATTTCATAAATATCGTTAATCTGAATAACCTCATGTTTATAAATGAACGCCAATCCAGCATAATATGAAGTCATGAAGTAGTAGTGATATTGAGGTAAATCGGCTAACATGTATTTAAAGGATACCGTGTCATCGATCTCTTGAAAAGCGTAGATGTCAGCGTCAATGTTTTCGATAATTTGCTGGACGTAATTCACGGTAATGTCTCCGTTTTTCGGGAAGTGTTCAATATTCCAAGTAACAAGTTCCAGGGTAGTGTCTGTCCCGAACGACAAGTCATTCAGCGTTTGTGCAAAAACAAGCGAGCTGTTTAAAAAGATAAAAGCAAGTAAAGAGAGACGCTGTTTCAAATGTTTTTTTTCGAAATTAGTGAAGAACCCCGCAAACTAAATATCTCAGATTTGAAATCGCTCCGTTTAATATGAAGAATTGATTGTCCTTCTAGCCAAGAAAGAAGTCATACGCCGCTTTACAAACCTCCGCTATAATCCTTTCATTCGTTTCATCGCTTTCGTATGAGTTGGTAACCAAAACGCTAATGATGAAATAATGTCCATTCGGAAGGAACACAACTCCCCAATCGTTTGTCGCTGAAGTTAATCCAGCATCCGTCGTTCCCGATGTTCCCGTTTTGTGCGCCACAACTGTTCCTTCGGGCAAGAGTCCTTTCAGACGCTTCACGCCGGTGGAGGTTTCTTTCATGGTTTGCCAGAAGAAGTTGTAGCTCGAAGGAGCGAGCAAAACGTTTTTATTTTCATAGAACCAGCGAAGCGTCTGAACAGCGGCGTTCGGAGTAATCCAATTCTGAAACATGTTCTCCCATTTCGACTGCATGGTGCGTTCGTTGTATGCAAATTGAAGGTCTTGAATATTGTTCTTTTTGAAGTAAGATTCCACATCTTTGGGAGACCCTACCATTCCAATTAAAGTATCGCAAGCGGTATTATCACTGTGCGAAATACAGTACTGAATCAGTTGCGCAACAGTGAGATCTCCTCCATCAGGAAAATCTTTTCCAAGCGGATTCCAATACGCATCAACAGGCAAGTCTTCTTTTGAAATTTTTATTTTCTGATTGAGACTGAATTCGCCGCGATCAATTTTGTCAAGCATGGCCAGACCAATGTGCATTTTGTAAGCGCTCTGAGTAGGGCAGTGCATATTCCCATTGATCGAAAGGGTATCGTTTCCATTTTCTCCTGAAATAGAAATTCCCACCACCGCTTTTTTATCGGCCAAGATTAGTTCAATCTGCTTTTTCAATTCCTTTGTCCGATCTACCTTCTCCGCAGCTTCAACAGGAGCAGGAGTGAAGACAAAAAAGTAAATCACCGCCCACACCACTCCGAAAAACAATCCGAGATAAACGGTATTCAGATGCTTCTTCAAATCACGTTTAACGATCAATCGAAAAAGAATCCAAAGAATGAAAAGTGCTGCAAATGCAATGGGGAGGTAGATTCTAAGCATGTTTTGTTAATTCAGATAATTTATGCAAAGAAAAGGGTAATTGATATGTTTACGTCGCAGACATTCGCGAAGCATTCGTGCAAAGCACATTCGTCCGCAGGACTTTTTGGGCGTGCCCCTTCGGGTCGGGCTATCCGTTCCAAGTCCTCGCGGTTTCCAACCGCTCCGGGCTTTCCACTTCTATCCCTCACGCAACTCCACTCTTTCTGTTTGTCTTTCTGATTCTCATTCTAGTAAAAATAAGGAGAGAGTAGGAGAGAAGGAGAAGTTCCCTTCGGGATATATCCACTCTGTGGATCAGTCCGCTAGCGGATACATCCCTTCGGGATTGGTCCTGAAAGGATTTGTCCCTTCGGGATTTGTCCACGAAGTGGAAAAACCCTTAACTCGTCCCTGTCTTTTTGTGTTTTTTTAAGATACCGATATGTGTAAATCACAAACTATTTTCGGTCTTATTTTAAAAAATATTTTCCATAAATACTTTGAGTTTTCTTGAAGTAAAATTGGAATTGAAAACTCATTGTGTTTCAGAATACCTTCTTTCGGTAAATGAATATCAAACGATTCTATAAATTCAACCGCTTCATATTTCTCAATTTTCTTTGACGAATCAAGATAGACTGCTTCAACGGTAATCGAGTCGGGTATCACTGCATATGAATGGTCAAAACACAAGTTTAGCGTGTTATTTTCGAAATTCATGTTTAACGCACTGAAATGTCGTTCGATTTCAAAATTATTTGAAGCGTTAAATCTTAAAATTTCATCAATATCTAAAAATGTTCTTTTGATTGCCTTCACATTTATTAGTGTATTTCAATTAGTTGGGCCAATAGAATCTCTCAGGCTTCCATCTTCATTTTTTTGTCAAGGTTTACAGTCCTGTTGCGTGTCCTTAGCTAAGTAGTCGTGTTTTAATTTGTCGGGAACGTGCTTGTTTATTTGCTCAAATATTTTTTCTATTTGTGGTTCATAATAATGATGCAATGATATTTTCTGAGTGATTGTATCAACTGTCTTGGAAATAAAATACTCATTTCCGCTTGTCGCCATTATGCAATAGTTAAAATAGAAGTCCTTTAAACTGTCAAGTTGTATGCTTTCTATTTGGTAAATTGAATTATCGTCGAGTTTTTTTGAAAACAACAATGTGTCCAATTCTGACCACATACTAGATTCTCGAACTGTTAGAAGACTGTCGGTAAGATTGTATGTCGTTACACCATTAAACATTTGTTCTGCATGATTATATGTGCTGATTGAAAGTGAAAATTTTGATTTCGACTCTTTAGGTCTTTTAGCTGCATTGTCCTGTCCGAAAGCCAACAGTCCACAGGTCAAAATAAAAATGGTCAACGTATATGTCGTTTTTGTCATCATAAAATGAGTGCCAATTAGTTCATTCCTGGTACAAACCTTTCCAATACATTCCATCATAGTCTGATTGGCGAAGTTTAATTGCGCTTATTAAAAGTAATTAATTTCCCCATTCATTCAACGCAAACGTTTTACAATTCTCTCCTTCCCAAAGACCGTTGTAGTCTAATCGCTAGTGTTATAGGGCAATTGGTAGCATTTGCCAGAATTAGAGTAGGAGCGGTGGGGTTGAAAAATACGTCGAAAGACGTAGAAACGAAGTTCCCTTCGGGATACATCCACAACGTGGATCAGTCCGCATAGCGGATAAGTCCCTTCGGGATTGGTCCTGAAAGGATTTGTCCCGAAGGGATTTGTCCACGAAGTGGATTAGAAAGTCCTAAGTTGTAATTGCAAATTCAGTGCTGTTACCTTATCTCAGCAAATCCCGAGATTTCAAATTTTGCAATACAGTCATTTGCTGAATAGCCAATTGGTTTAGTTTAACAAGCCTTTCTTTGTGAGCATATGTCCCGCCATAGCGATCAGATTTTACAGTCAATCCTTTTGCTGCTGTGCGACTTATCCATTGACCAGCGGACATTGTAAATCTGTTTACGCCGGAATCTTTTTCAATTACACCGAATTCGGGGTAATTAAAATTAACATTATGAATTCTTTCCCATATCGATAAATACTCAATAGTGTTCTTGTTAGTTATCCATTTGCTAATAAGGCCACTTCCTTCTTTGAATCCCGAAGAAATATCGGTTAGTGAAATAAAATCATTTTCGTTGAATTGAATTATTGAAATTTCCGTTGTTTGAACTTTAATTTTTGCCATTTTTTTTAGCCACAAAGTTGAATTGGCTAGTTGGCATAAACACCAATTTTTATATGCAGTTTATATGCTGTTTATTCGTCAATCCGAAGGATTAATCAACGCAGTTGATTGATTGCTTGCAATTGATCTTCGATGAAGATTGGTCCTACTCCGTAATTCCTAAGTGGTAATGGGAACTTAGTTTTTGGGAAATTCATTTGAATTCGCTCTCCAATATCAATTCGCAGACATCCTTTAATTCATTCAATTCAAAAGCGGTGTGATAGATACGCTCTAATTTTACATTGTGGTATTCAATCTTCAACCCTTTGTTTGTCTCTTGGCTTTGACATACACAACTTCTTTTTCACGAACCACATCAATGGCAGCCGTTGGTTTCAACTGGCCTTCTTCAATTAAATCGACTTTCCGATTCAACAATTCTTCAAGATCGTGCTGCATTCTAAGAATGTCGAACATGGATATTTTCTTCTTCGCCACGAACTGAATCAAAAGATCAATATCGCTTTTCGCTGTTTCTTCCTTCCTTACAAATGATCCAAACAAACTCACTTCTTGAACAACATCAAGCTCTGCGAAATAAGCCTGAACCGTCTTTTTAATATGCTCTTTTTCTGAATCGTGTTTGGTTTTATAAACCACTTGCTTTTCCAACAATTTCAGAATAGACAACGCATCGTCTTCGTGTTCCAATTGCTTGTATAGCTTTTCAGCCAGGAATACCTTGTGAAGCTCCTGAATATCTTTCTTATAAAGTTTCGCCAATTGCGTCAGCACATCCTGCGTTACCGGACGCTTTCCGTTTTCCATCTTACTCAGTATCGCCTGGTCAATTTCCAAATAAGCCGCTACCTCGCGTAAGGTTTTACCATTCTCTTTTCGAAGGTCTTGCAAATACTTGCTAATATCTAATTTTGACAATTTCATTCTTGACAAAGATAGTCAAGGAACTACGTTATTCCTACTTCGTAATTGGAAAACCGTTGGTTTTATTCCTACTGCGTAATTCCTATTTCATAATTTGAACGGTGTTATTGGAAGCACTTCATCCGAGCTCGCTCTGCGAGCGGCATCCGAAATGCCCCCAGTGAAGCTGGGGGATAACGTTCAAGCTCACAAATTGCAACCTTGAAATTGGATGTCGCAAATTGCGACTTCATTCTTGAAACAGGGCTCTAAAATGGATGGACTGGTGTCTCAAATACTCACTCATCTTCAAGATTAGAAAGTCGAAGACATTCATTTAGACTTTCAATAATAAATCTCGAGAATAATGCTCTTTTCAGAATTGTCCAAGATATTTTCTATTCGTTCAAAGAATTTCTCATGAACCATTGGACAACCGAGACTATTACAGATTGCATCCTCTTGCTCTTCGTATGGGACTTTCGAATATTTATGAAGAACAACATTTCTTTCGAATGCATTGCTATTTGTTGTGTCAAGGCCATATAGCTTATAGGCTTTACCGAATCGTCCGTTATAACTTGCGCCAATGCAATATTTGCCTAAAGATGTGCTTAATGAGTTATTGGCGTTACTGAATTTTAGTTCGCCTACAATTCCTGTTTCAGAGCCTGATCCATGTGCTACCAGGCCTTGATCAATCACTTCGTTTTTCTTTAAATCATAAATGAAAAATCTGTTTTTACCAGAGTGTATCTTCATATCAATAAAGAATGCAATTGCATCGTTGTATTTCGGGTTTTTAGAGATAAACAATTGAACTTCTTTTACATGAGTGGCGAGTTTATCCTCAGTTGAATGGTCAAGCGTAATAACTTCTTTGGGTAAACTACTTTCAGAATTATAGATAGAGTAAATGCCACAAGCAGCAATGAGCAGAATTATTACTACCAGGAATTTTTTCATTTTGTTCTATTCAAATCTAAAACATCAATATTATATGGTCCTTGTCCAAGTAGAACATCGAGCTCTTTTATCTCTGATAATTTGAAAGAAACATTCTCGATTCTCAGCACATTAAAGCCTACATAACTTATAATAATATCATAGGTACTAGGTCGTAGGTATTTCTGATACTTCCCTTGAACATCGGATGAGACTAAAATAGTATCTCGATTTTCTAAATCAATAAATTCGATTGCGGTGGCAATGAGTGTATCAATGATTATTTTGGAGCCAAGATGTGCTTTCCCGAAAGTTATTCCTTGAATGAATGCTAATGTTGTATCAGAAAACCCGACTGTATGGAATGATACTATTTTGCTTGGAATCGAAGTCATGCTATCAGAGGCGCTATTGCCAGAAGTGTTGACGGACCTTCTTCCGCAGCCAACAAGCACTAATCCTAATATCAAGGAGATTAATATTGTTGAGCTTGGTTTCATTTTATTCGAATGTTGATTTTTTTCTAATCATTTAAAAGTAATCAAAGACTCCTTTCGTCTACCCCAAATCCCCTCAAATTTTTCCTTTCTAAAAACCATGGAACTTCGTAATTGAAACTACGTTATTCCTACTTCGTAATTGGAAATCCTTCGGATTTATTCCTACTTCGTAATTCCTATTTCATAATTTGAAAGGTGTTATTAGAAAAACAGTCGAAGACATTCGCGAAGCATTCGCCCAGCGGGCATTCGTCTGAAAGACATTCTTCCCTTCTCTTACCTTTTCTTCCCCTCTCTTACCTTTAGATAGGCATTCGTATGAAGTACATTCTTCATTTTCTATCGAACAAAAACTTTTTTCACAACGATTTCATGTCCGTTGGAACACTTGACAAAGTATACTCCCTTTGCCCATAGCGATGTTGAAACGTCAGCCGTTTCTTTGGAGGAAAATGTCTCAATACGTTTTCCTTCTGCACCAAGTATTTCACACACAAACGCCTTCCCAGGCCAGTTAATTCGAACCGAAGTAGCAGTCTGATTCAACCAGAAATTTTCATCAGATTCTTCAGCAACCGGCGTGCACATGACGTAATTCAACTTCTCCCAAATCTGATCGTTCAATAAAAACGGAACCAAAGAATTGTCGGGCGCATTGCCCATGCGAATGAACACCAATCCCTCACTCGGACTCACATTCAAGAACTGCCCATCTCTGCCTATTGCGGCGTATACATCTGAAGGTGCATTTGGAAACATCATCCCCGGTATTACTATTTGTGCTTGAGGAATCATATATGAGCTTTGTCCATTCAACCACCACAAATACCCGTAGGAGTTGTTCAGGTTCTGAGAGGGCGAGATCATTTCCTGATAATAATTCGCATCGGTCATCAACTGATTCCCATTCCAATTACCGCCGTTCTGCATTAAGATTCCAAAACGAGCCATGCTTCGTGCAGTGCTCAAATACACATTGTTGTAACCACTCTGGAAAAAGAACCCGTCCATTCCAGTCGGTTGTTTCAAGGCTGAAAAGACAAGTCCGTTCAACGTTTGTCCAGTCGCTCCTTCCAACACACCATCGAGCAACGTATACGGACCATTGTGATACGCCCAGCGCGTGCCCGCGGGAGCCAGATATTGCAGGCATGAAGGGAGTGTACAATATTCATCTGCCACTCCATCATCTAACCCCGATGTCATGGTTAATTGGTTTCGAACGGTAATGTTATTTTCTTGAGCGGCAGTGCAACTGGTCCATCCAGTTCCCAAATAACTTGAACTTAAATCATTAATCGAAAGCTGTCCGTTTTGTTGCGCAATTCCAACCAGATAGGAGGTAAGTGTCTTCCCCGCAGAAGCCCAATACCACAGGCTATCCTGCGTGAATGTCCCGAAGTAATTCTCAATGACAATCTTGCCATTCTTCAGCACAATAAATGCTTTCGTGTTGTTGCTTTCCAGAAAGGTTAACAACTCAGGTATCTGATCTTCACACCACCCCAATTCCGCTGGAGTAATAGTGGCCCATGTGTTACCTGTGTTAGGAGGAAAATATATTTGCGCTTTGGCAACAAGATTCGTGAGAATCAAAAGAAGAAGTAAAGTGTATTTCATGTTCGTTTGAAAATATTTCACTTAAATGGTTTAACGAATATACGATTCAAACCAACTGAATTTTCGCAACATTCTTGCCATCGTCCTCAGGACATTCGTCATCGACCCTCGTTGCTTGCAACCCTCGTCCATAGGACCCTCGCAACGCCTGTTGCCCTCGCGAAGCAATTAGCTAAATAGCAGCCCAAAGAAAAAGGCCAAGCCAAAACAAACCTTTAATCAGAAAAAACAAAAAGCCAATCCAGCCAACTCGTTTAAGCCAATGTTTGAATTTTTGTTTCATAAAACGAAGGTAAAAAAGAAAGGCTCCTTTCGGAGCCTTTCAGATATTATCCTAAGTAAGATTTTAAGATCTTACTTCTGCTTGTGTGCTTTAAGCGTCGAATCGCTTTCTCTTTAATCTGACGAACACGTTCACGTGTTAAATCGAAGCGCTCTCCGATTTCTTCCAACGTAAGTGGATGTTCACCATTCAAACCGAAATACAATCGAACCACGTCGCCCTCACGCGCTGTAAGCGTGCGAAGTGAGCGTTCAATCTCGCGACGCAAACTCTCATGCAATAAATCTGTATCCGGAGAAGGAGTGTCGTTCGTTTGCAATACATCGTACATCGTAGAGCTGCTGTCATCTCCGTCTTTCAAAGGAGCATCCATAGATACGTGACGTCCGCTGTTGCGCAACGATTGCTTCACTTCATCCAAAGTCATTTCTAACACTTCAGCCAATTCAGCTGGAGTAGGAGGACGTTCGAATTCTTGTTCCAACTTAGCGAATGCCTTGTTGATTTTGTTAATCGAACCAATCTTATTCAAAGGAAGACGAACAATACGCGATTGCTCTGCCAACGCTTGAAGAATAGATTGACGAATCCACCATACAGCGTAAGAAATGAATTTAAATCCACGGGTTTCATCGAAACGCTGAGCCGCTTTAATCAAGCCAAGGTTTCCTTCGTTAATCAAATCGGGAAGAGATAAACCTTGGTTTTGATACTGTTTCGACACAGATACAACGAAACGCAAATTCGCTTTAGTCAATTTCTCCAAGGCAATCTGATCACCTTGTTTAATGCGACGAGCCAACTCAACTTCTTCTTCGGCAGTAATCAAATCCACACGACCAATCTCTTGCAAATACTTGTCAAGGGAAGCGGTCTCGCGGTTGGTTACCTGTTTTGTAATTTTTAACTGTCTCATGTTTGCTTAACGTTCGTTTAATTCACTGTTTCTATTATACGCAGAAAACAGGAATTTAGTTTTGTTCTTCTGGCTTTGGAAGCAAAGCTTTTCTAGAAAGCTTCAATTTACCGGTCTTAGGATCTTTTCCTAAAACTTTAAATTTAACCAAATCGCCAACTTTCAATACCTCGTTAACATCGTCTACACGTCTCCATTCTAATTCACTGATGTGAATAAGGCCATCTTGACCTGGAATAATTTCAACGAATGCTCCGAACGGTTGAATGGTTTTAACTGGACCTTCATACGTAGCTCCAATTTCAACTTGTGGAGGCCAAACAATAGACTTCACACGATTCACAGCAGCATCAAGGCTTGTCTTGTCCGCAGACGCAATTTCTACAAATCCTTTGTTGTCGCGCTCTTCGATAGAGATTGTTGCGCCAGTTGTTTTCTGAATTTCTTGAATTACTTTTCCTCCAGGACCAATTACTTTTCCGATTTCTTCGGTTGGAATTTCGAAGCTAATGATACGTGGTGCGTGAGGTTTGTAATCTTCGCGTGGTTCAGAAATGGTTTTCATCATTTCACCCAAGATGTGCAAACGACCTTGCTTGGCTTGATCCAAAGCGTCGGTTAACAATTGCATTGAAAGACCCTTGATCTTAATGTCCATTTGGCAAGCTGTAATTCCTTTCGAAGTTCCAGTTACTTTAAAGTCCATATCGCCCAAGTGATCCTCGTCTCCTAGGATATCTGATAAGATTGAATATTTTCCGTTTTCATCTGTGATCAATCCCATTGCAATTCCAGATACTGGAGAAGTAATAGGAACACCACCGTCCATTAACGCAAGTGTACCTGCGCAAACAGTAGCCATAGATGAAGACCCGTTCGACTCTAAAATGTCAGACACAATTCGCATCGTGTAAGGACATTTTTCAGTTTCTGGAAGAACAGGCTTCAATGCACGAAGTGCAAGGTTACCGTGTCCAATTTCACGACGACCCGTTGAACGAATCGGACGTGCTTCACCTGTGCTGAATGGTGGGAAGTTGTAGTGCAACAAAAACTTATCGTTACGTGCATTTACAACACCGTCAACGAATTGCTCGTCGAGTTTAGTTCCCAAAGTAAGCGTGGTCAAAGATTGTGTTTCTCCACGAGTGAAGACACTTGATCCGTGAGCACCTGGCAAATAATCTACTTCACACCAGATTGGACGAATGGTACGAGTATCGCGGCCATCCAAACGAATACCATCGTCTAGAATCATGCGACGCATAGCGTCTTTCAAACAATCGTGGGTATATTTCTTCAACAAGAAAGCATTTGCAGATTTCTCTTCCGCAGTGAATTGAGCGAAAAACTCTTCTTCAATTTGGTGAAACGCTGCGCTTCTTTCTTTCTTTCCGGATGGAGTCTTTACCGCAACATAGAACTTGTTGTAACACTCGTCCCATACTTTCTTCTTCAACTCTTCGTCTTTTGGTTCGTGGTTGTATGAACGCTTTACAGTCGCTTTTTCAACCTTCGATGCCAATTCCAATTGAGCTTTTACTTGTGCTTGAATAGCAGTGTGAGCAATAGCAATGGCTTCAACCATAACTTCCTCAGACACTTCTTTCATTTCACCTTCAACCATTACAATACTGTCTGCACTTCCTGCAATCATCATATCTAAATCGGCAAGTGCCAATTGAGAGCGAGTAGGGTTAACAACGAATTCACCGTTGATGCGTGCAACACGAACTTCTGAAATTGGTCCGTTGAATGGAATATCTGAAACTGCAATTGCAGCAGATGCTGCAAGACCAGCTAAACTATCAGGCATGTGCTCTGTATCTGCAGAAATCAAAGACACCACAACTTGTGTATCACTGTGGAAATCTTCAGGGAACATAGGGCGCAAAGCGCGGTCGATCAAGCGAGAAACTAAAATCTCGTCGTCGTATGGACGTGCTTCACGTTTGAAATAACCACCCGGGAAACGACCCACAGCGGCATATTTTTCGCGGTACTCTACCGTTAGAGGAAGGAAGTCTAACCCTTCTTTTGCTTCTTCGTTGGCTACAACGGTTGCAAGGAGCATCGTATCTCCTTGACGAACGACTACAGAGCCATGTGCTTGCTTCGCTAACTTACCAGTTTCAATGGTAATTGGAGCAGAAGAACCCATGTCAATGGTCGTTGTGATTGCTTCGATTTTCATTCTTTTATTTTCGGATATATAGTTCTAAGAAAAAACGCGAAAAGGCAATTGTTAGATTGCCTTTTCTTTGATTTATGCCTGTATATTACTTACGTAATTCAAGTTCTTTTACGATTGCACGGTAACGAGCGATGTCAACTTTTTGCAAATAATCCAATAAGCTTCTACGCTTACCAACCAATGCAATCAACGAACGTTGTGTGCCGTAATCTTTTTTATTCTTTTTCAAGTGCTCAGTTAAGTGAGCAATTCGGTAGGTGAACAAAGCAATTTGTCCTTCTGAACTACCTGTGTCTGTTGCAGATTTACCGTGTTTAGCGAAAATCTCTTGTTTTTTTTCTGTTGTAAGGTACATGCCAATACTTTTTTAGTGATTATTATGTGAGCCTCCAAGTAAATGTTACTTTTCTTGAAAGTGGGGTGCAAAGATACGAAATTTCTTTTCGTGAATGCAAGATTTATTTTAAGTGACTTAAGGTAAGCGCCAAACGCTTCTTCATTTCAGTCCGCTTAACAATGTAGTCAAGGAATCCGTGTTCCAAAACGAACTCAGAACTTTGGAATCCTGCCGGTAAGTCTTTCTTAATGGTTTCCTTCACCACACGTGGTCCCGCAAATCCTATCAAGGCCTTTGGTTCAGCAATATTTAAATCTCCCAACATCGCGAAAGATGCTGTAACTCCGCCAGTCGTCGGGTCAGTTAAGATAGATATATATGGAAGTCCAGCCGCAGCCAACTGGGTCAACTTCGCAGAGGTCTTCGCCATTTGCATCAAAGAGAAGCCTGCTTCCATCATGCGAGCTCCGCCCGATTTCGAAATACAGATAAAAGGACAGTGAGCCTCAATAGCCTTATCTACGCCCATCGCAAACTTTTCTCCAACAACCGATCCCATGGATCCGCCAATAAATGCGAAGTCCATACAGGCAACCACAGCATTCTCATGTTCAATCTTACCAAATCCGACACGCAACGCATCTTTCAATCCGGTTTTTGCAATAGTGGTTTTAATACGATCCTTGTAATTTTTCGTGTCTGTAAACGTTAGTGGATCGGCACTTTTCATGTGTTCAGCCACTTCAATCCATTCGTGCTCGTCGAAAAATATTGAAAAATACTGAAGCGATCCAATTTTCTCGTGATACTCGCAAGCTTCGCAAACCCAATCGTGCTCAGCGTGCTGCTCACTTGTAACGACGTGCTTGCACTCGGGACATTGGTACCACAAACCCTCTGGAATTTCCTTCTTCTCTTGATTCTGGGTGGTAATACCTTTGTTTTTTCTAGTGAACCAACTCATTCTTTTGAAATTAGATTAGGTTGCAAAAATAGGTAATTCAACTTTAATACGAATCAAAACAATTTGGTCACATTGAAATAAATTTTTGACCTTACATTCGTGCTCTAAAATTTATGTGAAATGTCCATTAACCTGAATTCGATTCTTCAAGCCTTAGTGCCTAAAGACAAGAAGTGTTTCCCGCTTTTTCAAGCTGCTGTTACAAATGCAGTTCGCACTGCGAAAATACTGAAGGAATCATTTGAAGTTGACAGTGTAAAGCGCATGCAGTTGCATAGTGAAATTTATGATTTAGAGCACGTGGGCGATGATTTGACAGATGCTCTAAAGTTAGAAGTTGAGGCCAATTTCAATGTTCCTTTCGACAGAGAGGAAGTGTATCAATTGGCTATTGTAATTGATGACATCGTAGACGATATGTACGGAGTTTCCAAGCGCATTGAATTGTACAAAATTCATAACATACCCGCTGTTTTTGGTGAAATGGCACAAGTGATTTGGGACAGCACGAAAGTCTTGGAAGAGTTAATGGAAAACCTGAAGAAATTCAGATATTCAGAGTCAGCGAGAAAGAGAATTGCTGCAATCCGCGAACTAGAGCGTAAAATGGACGAGCTTCAGGAGACTTCTATCGCGAAGCTATTCAGCGATGGAGCCGATCCCATTGAGCTAATTAAACAACAAGAAGTTTTCGGACTCATGGCACGCGCTGAAAAGCGTTGCGAAGAAGCCGCAAGTATTATTGAATCTGTTTTGGTGAAATTCAACTAGGCCATGCAAAAGACAGTTTGCATTACGGGAGCAAGTTCCGGATTTGGAAAATGCACCGCTGAATTATTTTTGAAAAACAACTGGAAGGTCATCGCCCTCGCAAGAAGAATAGAACCTTTGAATGAATTGAAATCGCTTGCATTAAGCGAGAGTCAGATACTTGTCCATTCTTTAGACGTTCAAAATGAAAAGGAAGTCACGGCGTTTTTTCAATCTCTTCCATCTTCATTCAAACAAATAGATGTGCTTTTCAACAACGCTGGATTGTCGCGTGGGAAAGACGAATTGATTCATGCCAATTTAGATCATTGGGAAGAAATGATCGATACCAATATCAAAGGTTTCTTGTATGTCGCGAAAGCGGTATTGCCTATCATGAAAGAGCAGGGCAGTGGTTACATTATCAACACAGGTTCTGTAGCCGGAAGAAATTCGTATGTAGGTGGAAATGTATACGGCGCAACTAAAGCGGCCGTAAAAATGCTTTCGGAGAGTATGCGTTTGGAAGCCGCTGCTTATGGGGTGCGTGTTGGAGAGATTGCTCCCGGCGCTGCAGAAACAGAATTCAGCATGGTGCGTTTCGATCAGAATAAAGAAACGTCAGATGCTGTATATAAAGGATTCAAGCCGTTGAACGGACAAGACATAGCAAATACCGTTTGGTTTTTATCGAATTTACCAGAACACGTCTGCATTCAAGAATTGGTGATTATGCCAACGGCACAACCAAATGCGAATGTGGTTTATAGAAAATAAAATGCGATATTTTTTAATAGCACTTGTAAGCATCGTATTCGCGAGCTGCTCACCGAAAGAACAAGTAGATCTTATTCTTCACAACGGAACTTTTCACAGCTTAAATGCCAACAACGACACATACGAAGCTGTTGCAATTCGCGATGGAAAAATAGTGGCTGTTGGTCCTGAAAACGAAATTCTCAACGGGTACAAATCTCCTTCCATTTATGATATGGAAAAGAAGCATGTTTACCCCGGATTCATAGATGCTCATGCCCATTTGTTAGGATATTCACTAATGAAAAACGATCTCGATTTAGTTGCAACAAATTCATGGAATGAAATCATTGAAAAGCTGAAAGGCTTTCAGAGCAAGCGATCCAGCGGTTGGATTGTTGGAAGAGGATGGGATCAGAACGATTGGACCTCTCAATCGGAAGGAAATGTCCGCCCAGATGGTATTCCAACGAATTCAGCATTGAATAGTTTATTTCCACAAACACCAGTTGTGCTTATTCGCATAGACGGACATGCCGCTATAGCGAACGACGAAGCCATGCGAAGGGCAGGGGTTCAGGTAGAAAATGGGGTGCTGTTAGACAACGACATGACGAAGGTCTTGAATGCAATTCCACTTGCTTCGAATAAAGAAAAGGCAGCGTTATTAATTGAAGGTCAAAGCGACTGTATAGCTGCAGGATTAACAACTATCGATGAAGCCGGAATAGATACAGACGATTTGAAAATTATTGATTCACTTCAAAAAAGTGGAGACTTTTATTTGAGAGTTTATGCAATGTTGAATGCTTCCGACAAAGACTTTCAATACTGGATGGAAAGAGGTCCAGACACAGCTTCTTCCATGTTGAAAATACGAAGTATAAAGTTCATGGCCGATGGCGCGTTGGGCAGTCGTGGAGCCTGCTTGAAAAAAGCTTATGCCGATGTTCTAACGACGAAGGGCGCCTTATTAAATGATCCAGGTTATTTCCGATTCAGATTCGCAACGGCTTATGCAAGAGGATTTCAAGTATGCACGCACGCCATTGGCGACAGTGCAAATGCGGTTGTGTTGAAGTGGTACGGCGAATTATTAGAAGGGGTAAACGACAAGCGGTGGAGAATTGAACACGCTCAGGTGGTAGACTCGGCTGATTTTACGTTGTTCCAGCAATACAGTGTCATTCCAAGTGTTCAGCCCACGCATGCCATTAGCGATGCTCCCTGGGCCATGTCTCGTTTGGGAATATCGCGTTTGAGATATGCATACAAT
This sequence comes from uncultured Bacteroidota bacterium, assembly GCA_903932685.1. GTDB lineage: Bacteria > Bacteroidota > Bacteroidia > Flavobacteriales_D > Sanyastnellaceae > CAIZGX01. The sequence goes on from CAIZGX010000054.1 coordinate 44,878, forward strand.
TACAAAAGATTGTTAGGTTATTCAAATATGTTGGCCTTGGGAACAGACTTTCCAGTTGAAGTCATGGATCCGTTGCGTACGTTTCACACAGCGGTTTTCCGAAAGGAGTTTAAAGAAGGAAGTGAAACATTCGCAGCGAATGAATCGTTAAGTGCTTTGGAAGCGCTTTATGGAATGACCGTTTGGGCGGCAGTATCGAATTTTGAAGAAGCAGAAAAGGGGTCAATTGAAGTTGGAAAATTGGCAGATTTCACCGTGTTGAATTTAGATATTTTGAAAGCCTCGGAGAAAGAAATGTTGCGTGCGAAAGTGGATCAAACCATCATAAGCGGTGTTGTATTTCGCGGTGGGAAGCGATTGTCATAAAATAAAACGTAAAAAGTTTTTCCTATAGGACGTTATGTTTGAGCGTGTTGCGTAGAAGTCGAGAAAATAAATAAAAAATATTTTACTGAAACACTTGCACGGATGAATATTATGAGTACTTTTGCATCCGCTTTAAAGAAACAATGTGGCTTTAAAGTTAAGAGAAAGTTTAGTAATCGAATCAACGAAGGTTGAAAACGGGATTAAATAAAATAGAAAAAGTTCTTTGATATAATGCAGCAGATAACAGGTTAAATTATTGAGCCACAAGATTGAACAATTTACAATGGAGAGTTTGATCCTGGCTCAGGATGAACGCTAGCGGCA
>CAIZGX010000055.1 GCA_903932685.1 uncultured Bacteroidota bacterium
AATCCTCTGGACAAGAGACAGGAAATCTTTTGCGGGTGGTAAATCGAGCTTACGCGACATACGACGCGAGAAATAAATTATCGCTACTCGACCCGAAAACGCTTTCACCGGTTCAGAATGAAATGTATCAGAGTTATGTTTCTGCTAAAACGATTGTTGAATCCTATGTTTTTGCTGAAGCATTCATGGTCATGGGTGTGGAAGGAATTGGCGCTTTTTATGAAGCGAATGCAGATAGCGACATTCAGTCGTTGGTTTATTTCATGAAGTCAGATTCTGAGCGCGCCTCAGCATCTACCGAGAATTTCAATAAGATGATGGTGGCTCCTTCGAAACAATAAGATGGAAGACAAATTAATTTTAGCCATTGAAAGCAGCTGCGACGAAACCTCGGCAGCTGTGTTACTGGGTACTAAAGTTTTATCGAATGAAGTCGTTACACAATTGCAACATGCGCAATACGGCGGTGTTGTTCCTGAGATAGCGAGTCGAGCCCATCAAACGATGATTACGGCCGTTGTGCATGCGGCATTGAAATCTGCGACTAAAGAATTGAGAGATATACAGGCCATAGCCGTTACACAGGGTCCTGGTTTAATGGGGTCATTGTTGGTTGGGATTTCATTCGCCAAGAGTTTGAGCTTGGCCTTGAATATTCCGTTAGTCGGAGTGAACCACATGCAAGCACACATCCTTGCACATTTTGCGGATGATTGTGAGAACAAACCGGTATTTCCATTTTTGAATTTGACCGTGAGTGGCGGACATACGCAATTGGTGGTGGTTCATTCGCCGGTTCAAATGGAAGTGGTTGGAGAGACTATAGATGACGCAGCAGGTGAGGCGTTTGATAAGGCCGCGAAAGTATTGGGGTTAGATTATCCGGGAGGACCTTTGCTAGATAAAATGGCTCAATCGGGTGATGCCAAAAAATTCAACTTTCCCATTCCAAAAGTAGAAGGTTTGAATTTTAGTTTTTCAGGATTGAAAACTTCTTTGCTCTATTATTTGCGCGATAGCCAGAAGTTGAATCAGAATTTCATTGAGGAGGAGAGAGCTAATTTGTGCGCGTCCTTTCAACATACAGTAGTCACGTATTTACTTCGGCAAATTCAAAGAGGTTTGATTTCAACAAAAACCAACCAAATAGCTATTTGTGGCGGAGTTTCAGCGAATACCGAGTTGCGTAAGCAGCTTATTCAATATGGACAAAAGAATGGCGTTGAAGTTTTTATTCCTCCTTTCAAGTATTGCACAGATAATGCGGCAATGATTGGCGTTGCAGCACATTATTTAATGAAAGAAAATCAGATTTCAAATCTGAAAATGGTTCCGCTAAATCGTTATCCTTTATAGGTTGGTATACTTGTATAACGGGTCCATTTCACTATCGGGACCAACGGTAATTAAGGGTTTAATTATTCCATTATTTAGTCCGTAACTGAATCTTGTGAGCCAACACTTATTCCTACTTGGCTATTCCCTGTTGCTCCATAGTAGAAACGCCCACCATTTCTTGCAAAATAAGGTTTTCCATAAGTGCCT
>CAIZGX010000056.1 GCA_903932685.1 uncultured Bacteroidota bacterium
ATTTCAAGAAATTAGTAATATCGTTGTTCAGAATTTGACACAATCATACCTGCCGAACGGTGAAACGCTTGAAGTGTGCGAAGGAGATTCAGTACACAGAGTATACGGAGTTGCTGCGAGCTTCCAAGGGACTAATGAATGGACAGTTGCAGGCAATACAACACAATCACCAACACTAGATATCTATTGGAATCAATGGAATGAGCCGGGTGTCTATACAATCAGTGTTGTTAGATTAAATAATCAATCCCTTGCGCAAGGAGGAAATGGCTGCCCAGCCGAGCCAAGAACTACAACCGTTACAATTGAATGTGCTACCTCTGTAAATGAATTGATACACGATGTTGATGTTTGGCCAAATCCAGTTAACGGCGTGATCAATATCAACACACCATCTCCTTCAGGAGTAGTGAGAATTTACGCTGTAGACGGATCTTGTGTGTACCAGTCGAATTACAATAGCAGCAACTTTAATTTAGACTCAGACTTTCTTGCAAATGGAACATATGTCATTACGTTAATAGATGATAGAGGAACGTTCTACTCAAGGAAAATAATTAAATAAGAGGAAAAGAGATTTCGTTTTGCCAAACTGCTGTTTATCACATTTCTTGAAAAGCCGCTTGAAATCTGAAAAGGCTGGAAAATTAGGAAGCATTAGCTTCTTAGTGAAACATTAATATTGTTTATTTCCCGAGTAGTTATTTCTTCTTTCTATTTGAAAATTCTTCATGTAAAAAAAATATACATGACAATCTTATCAAGTAAAGAAAATAGTATTATTTTTACATGATAATTCAAATTTGATTGGAGGAAAATAATGAAAAAGTGTGGCGTTGATAATATTGATCACAGCGTAGCCTATAACAATTTACCATTGTTGCCGCCTGCGATTACGATTTTGGAGTCGAATAAGATTTTAAAGCAATTGGTTACTTCCTCAGTTGTTTTGGCCGAATTGAAAGGGATGGTGAATATTCTTCCTAATCCAAATATTTTACTCAACGCGGCAATACTGAAGGAGGCAAGTGCAAGCTCTGAAATCGAGAATGTAATAACTACTCAAGATAAATTATATACCGCATTGTCGGCGAATGGGGTTCAAATCGATAGTGCTACAAAAGAAGTACTTCGTTACAGAGAAGCATTGCTTTACGGAATGACGTTTATTAAGAAAAATGGATTTTTGACAACTAATGCAATTATTGAAATTCAGAGAAGGCTTGAAGACAATAGCGCCGGATTAAGAAAGCTGCCTGGCACCGCATTGAGAAGTTCAAAAACAGGAAAAGTGGTTTACACGCCCCCAGATAACATAGATGATATTCGTCGTTTGCTTGGGAATTTCGAAAAGTATATAAACGAAAGAGATGAAGTTCCCTACCTGATAAAAATGGCTGTGCAGCATTATCAATTTGAGAGTATTCATCCTTTTTATGACGGAAACGGAAGAACCGGCAGAATAATAAATATTCTCTATCTTATTATGTCAGGACTTATTGAAAAGCCTGTAGTGTATTTAAGTGGTTATGTAATTGAGAACAAGACCGAATATTACAAGCTTCTTCAAGAAGTTAGGACAAAGAATAATTGGGAAGGATGGGTGCTGTATGTCCTGAAAGGGGTGGAGTTTGCCTCGAGGATTGCGTTAAGACAAGTAATATCGATAAACAAATTACTAGAGAAAACGAAAGAAAAAGTTCAAAAGCGGCTGCCAAAGATATATAGCATAGAGCTGGTTGAATTATTGTTTGAGCAGCCTTATTGTAAAAGTGAATTTTTAGAAAAACGACTTTCTATTTCAAGGATTACCGCTGCAAAGTATTTGAAGGAGCTTGAAAAAATTAAGGTGCTCAAATCTCAGAAAGCTTGGAAAGAAACACTCTATGTAAACACAGAACTTTTTGAATTACTTCGGAAGTAACGAAAAGAAAAAGCCTCGATCTCTCGAGGCTTTTCTTTGTGGACCCGGCGGGGTTCGAACCCGCGTCCAAACAAGGAATCAAAAGGGTTTCTACATGCTTAGTTATTTAGTGGTTTTCGACAAGACGCAGTTTAATAACATCCAAAATCTTGCTTATCCTGTGTTTTTAACCTCCGACTACAGAATTTGTCTTTGGCGATCTCCCTTCGGCGAAGCCTCATTACCAACTACCAGGAGCGGGGTCGTTGGCGAGACTTACTTGTCTAACTCCTTGAGCTAGATTAAGCGCAATCACATACAGTGATTAGGCAGCAAGTGCGTATGAATTGTTGTCAGTTATGACTGATACCCCGAGATTTAAGAGCGAGAATACCAAGCGCTCTGCATGCTTACAAATTGCTTCTTCTTGCTGTCAAATCCAAGGTCGGGCCCTAAACAGTTGCAATGAATTGCATTGCAAAATTAGTCTATTTGAAAGGCGATAGCAAGTAAGTTGCAACTTATCTTCGCAATCCCATTTTCAATTCAATGACGAAAATTAAAATCGGTATTATTCAAGAGCGGAAATCACCACCCGATTTCAGAGTGCCATTGACCCCAGCGCAATGCAAACAAGTCATGGAACATTTTCCGCAAATTAAAATAACCGTGGAATCAAGCCCACACCGTTGCTTTGCAGATTCAGATTATATTCAACATGGAATTACAGTTTCAGACAATGTATCTGATTGCGAATTTTTATTCGGGGTGAAGGAAGTGCCTGCAGATGCATTAATTCCAAATAAAAAATATTTCTTCTTTTCACATACACTGAAGAAACAACCCTACAACGCAAAGCTTCTTGCTGCCATTCTCGAAAAGAAAATTTCATTAGTCGATTACGAAGCACTTAAAGGTGCCGACGGAAAACGAATCATTGGTTTCGGCAGGTACGCAGGAATTGTTGGTGTGTATGAAGGAGTGAGAACATTCGGATTGAAACACAACCGCTTCAACATTCCTTCACCAATCACTTTAAGTGGAAGGGAAGAGTTCGATACTATTTTGAAAAGTGCCGATCTTGGAAACATCCGCGCAGTGGTTACGGGTTGGGGTAGAGTAGGGAATGGCGCGCAAGAAATGATGGAGCTCCTTGATCTGAAAAGAGTTTCTCCTGAAGAGTTCCTTCAGAACCCAAATGAGAATGGAGTCTACACGCACATAGACACTCCCGAGATGTATGCGCGAATAGATGGAATCCCTTTCAACAAATCAGATTTCTACGCAAATCCGAATTTGTATACAAGCGCTCTTGGCGAATACGTGATGCACGCAGACATTTACTTTGCCTGTCACTTATGGAACGCGAAGAATCCAATATTACTCGACCAGTCTTTTTTCCAACTAAACACGCGATGCAAAGTAGTTGCCGATGTATCGTGCGATTTGAACGGGCCCATTGCCTGCACCATCAAAGCGAGCAAAGTGAGCGATTCTGTTTTCGGTTACGATCCAACAACGGGCACTGAAGTTGATTTTCGAAATGAAAATGCAGTAGCCGTAATGTCTATTGACAATCTTCCGTGTGAACTTCCAAAAGACGCAAGTGAAGATTTCGGAAACGAAATTGTAAAGAGCATAATACCTGCTTTGTTGAACAACGATGCAGATGGAATTGTGTGGAAGGGAACCGAAACGACTTTTGAAGGAACGTTAACTCCTCATTTCGAATACCTCGCGGACTATGTGGCTACTGCGCGCTAAATGTGAATGAGATGGTTCCCGATTGCGCCTTACTTGAAGATCCACTAAACAGCCAACGCTGGGCATAAGCCACAGATTCAGATGACAAACAGGCGTCTTTCGAAGAACGCGCTTCGTCCATCTTCGCACTCACCACTTTTCCCCATTCATCAACGGTGATGTTTATAACAACCGTTCCTGCCCCTTTGCATTTGTAAGTGGGCTTCGGCGCTTGCTTAATACTTCTTCCACTTAATGTAAATGTTGCAGTAACTGGACCTGAATAACTGGTGTTTCCGCCTTGTTCGGTTGCTTTGCTGTTATTGTTGGAAGAAGCGCGGTCGGAAGGATTGGCAGCTCCGGCAGAATGATCGGTGTGATTGGTCATAAGCTGCTCACGCATCTGCTTCTCATAATTCGTCGCGTTCTGAGCGCCTTGTGAACCCGCATTGCCTGTTCGGGTTTCATTCCCGGTATAATTCACCTCTTCATTTACTCGAGCAGATTCTGTAGAAGCAATAAGGTTCCGAACGGCTTCACTCATCATGGAATTTCCTGCTTCATCGTTTCTGCCTTGTTCTGCCGGAGCTTCTTCCAACTCAACTTCCATCTCCTGAACCACAGGAACAATGGGCTTTACAATAAGTTTGTCTGGTGTGGAACTAATGAAATATCCAAACAACATCACGAAGGCATAGCCTAAAATGCCTATGACGATGGACGAGGTCCAGGTGTTCGATTGTTTGGGGTGAAGCTTTATCATGTTTCAGCAACGAAAATAAGACTTTTATTATTTTCTATTGCGTTAATTCCTTGGTTCACTATATTTGGGTCAAATTACAAGCAAAATGAAAAAACTAATTGCATTCGTGGCATTGTCTATCTTCTTCGTAGGAGTTGCATCTGCTCAAGTTCAAAATACCAGCACTACTTCTGAAAAGAAAACAGAGTGCACCAAGTCAAAAGAGTGTTGCAGCAAGTCTGCCGCTACACAAAGTGCAGAAAAGAAAGAGTGTTCTGCTACCAAAGCGGAAGGTAAATCAGAGTGTTGCAGCAAGAGCGCAGCAGCTGATGCTAAAAAAGGAAAGAACAAAGGAAAAGAGTGTTGCTCTAAAGATGCTGCTACAAAAGGTGAGCAGAAAGAGGGATGCAAAGAAGGTGAAAAGAAAGACTGCTGCAAAAAAGCAGGAGATAAATAATTTCTTGTTTATAGATAAAGTATTAAACCTCGGCTAGTTCCGAGGTTTATTTTTGTAACCAAAATAAAGAGCCGTGGAGAATTCATTCGATGTGATTATAGTTGGGGGAGGAATTGTTGGTGCAGCCACCATGTATAAAATACAAATGGCTTATCCGAGTAAGAAAATATTGTTATTGGAGAAGGAGAGTGGACTTGCCGATCACCAAACAGGAAACAATAGCGGTGTTATTCATTCGGGTATTTATTACAAGCCCGGTTCAAAGAAAGCCATCAACTGTGTGAACGGAAGAAGAGAGCTTGTGGCTTTCGCTAAAGAGCACAACATTCAGCACGACGTCTGTGGAAAGCTGATTGTTGCAGTAGATGAATCAGAACTTCCTTTTCTCAATAAAATTGAGCAACACGGCATTCAAAACGGTATTGAAGATGTACGCCGAGTTACTCCCGAGGAAATTCGACAAATAGAACCACACTGCACAGGAATAGACGGTCTATTCATCGGATGCACGGGCATCATAGACTTTCGCGGCACAACAAATAAACTCGCAGAATTGTCATTGAAGGCAAACAACCTTTCTGAAGTTCACACTTCCGAAGAAGCATTGAAATTTGAGCATAAAGAAAATATCACCGTTGTCATAACGAATAAAGGTCAGTACGAAGCAGCGAATTTAATTGTCTGTGGTGGACTGCAAGCCGATCGTTTGGCGCGAAAGGACGGAATTGATTTGAAAGAACAAGTCGTTGGTTTCCGAGGCGATTATTATGAGCTGACGGAAAAGGCTAAGCACAAAGTCAAAAATCTGATATACCCTGTTCCGAATCCGGATTTTCCATTCTTAGGAGTGCACTTCACACGCATGGTAGACGGGTCTGTGGAATGCGGACCCAATGCGGTATTCACGTTCAAGCGTGAAGGATACGGAAAAACTGATTTCAGTTTTCGCGATACGTGGGATGCCCTGACATACATGGGGACATGGAAGCTATTCTTTTCCAACATGAAATTTGGAATCGATGAATACAGAAGAGCTTTCAGTAAGAAATTATTCTTGAAAACCCTTCAACGTTTACTTCCATCATTAACCATGGAAGACATTGAACCGGGAAGAGCTGGTGTGCGCGCATTGTTGCTACGTGAAGACGGAGACACCCGCGATGACTTCAGAATAGAATATACAAAAAGGAGCATTCATGTGCTGAATGCCCCTTCTCCTGCGGCAACCGCATGTTTGGCTATTGGTGGAGATATTCTACAAATGGCCGAAGAACATTTTGGTTGGAAGAAATAACTTCTTCTATTCTGAAATAGCGCCGCTGCTCAAAGGCAAATCGCGACTTACTTTTCTGAACAAACCTTGCAATACTTTGCCAGGACCCACTTCAACAACTTCGCTGCATCCATCTGCTATCATTGCATTCATGGTTTGCGTCCAACGCACGGGTGCGGTCAATTGAACTATCAAATTCTTTTTAATTTCTTCCGGGTCTGAAACGGCTGAAGCTGTTACGTTCTGATAAACCGGACAAACAGGCGTGTGGAAAGGAGTTGCAGCAATAGCAGCTTCCAATTCAACGCGAGCAGGTTCCATAAGTGGACTGTGGAATGCACCGCCAACAGGAAGTTTCAACGCTCGCTTCGCTCCAGCAGCCAGCAATGCTTCGCAAGCTTTATCTATGGCTTCGTTTTCTCCGGATATAACCAATTGGCCTGGACAGTTGTAATTCGCTGCAACCACAACTCCTGGAGTCTCGGCACAAACTTTTTCAACCACATCATCTTCCAAATTTAAGATAGCCGCCATGGTTGAAGGGTTTGCGGTACAGGCCTTTTGCATAGCCATTGCACGCGCGTATACCAACTTAATAGCGTCTGCAAATTCAAGTGTACCGTTTGCTACCAACGCGCTGAATTCACCCAAGCTGTGTCCTGCAACCATAGATGGTTGAAACGAATCTCCCATGGCCTTGGCCATTGCAACACTGTGCAAGAAAATAGCCGGTTGTGTAATGTTCGTTTGCTTCAATTCTTCTTCCGTTCCGTTGAACATCACATCGGTTAATCGGAATCCTAAAATGTCGTTTGCAGAATCCATTAACTCTTTGGCTACTGCAGAATTTTCATAAAGGTCTTTGCCCATGCCGGGAAATTGAGATCCTTGTCCAGGAAAAACGTATGCTTTCATTATTGTAGTAAATTTGATACGAAAGTAGGGAAATCCCATTCGTCCTAAATCGAAAAGCAGGGCAATTATACCCAAATTACTATGGATAAATCGTTATACACCTACCATAAAGTTAAAGTGATGTGCTTGCTTTCTTTTGCGTTTGTGTTGCTCTTTTTAGCCTATTTGTTTTCAGGAGCTTGGTTTGTTATGACATACGTCTTTCCCAATATTCCTTATGCCGAAGCTGTTTCTGAAGTTGTGCAAGCAAGGGCTTTTTGGTTTTTCTTCATTATTCAGTTGTTCATATACGCCACTGTCGTATTCGTAATATTAAATACATTTTACAATGAACGTCGAATGACCCTCATGCAACAAGATTTCGTGAATAACGTAACGCATGAAATTAAAACACCGCTTTCCACCATGCTTATGGCAGCAGAGGTTTTGGTGGAAGAAAATATTCACACAAACCCATTCCGAAGAGATCAATACATTTCTATTATTCGAAATGAAGGAGAGCGGTTGAGAGAAGAACTCGACCGGGTATTGGATGTTGCGCGAATGACTAAAGTTGGAGTGCATTTGAACAAGGATGTTATTTCGGCGAAAGAGTTTTTGCTGCTGACCATACAGCGAATGCAACTTCAGATTTCGAATTGCGGTGGAGATGTAATTGTGAATTGGGAGGCGGATTCAGATCAAATTCTTTTTGATAGAAAATCTTTAGAATTGATTTTCATAAATATTATCGACAATGCCTTGAAGTACAACATAAACGAGCCGCATATTGTTATTCAAGGTAAAGTTGTTGATACGAATTTGATAATACAGATACAAGACAACGGAATAGGTATCAATGACCAATATCACAATGAACTCTTTCATAGATTTTTTCGCGTACCTTTGGGAGAGACCCATCACATCAAGGGTTTTGGGCTAGGATTGTACCTAGTAAAGCAGTTGATGGATGTTCACAATTCTGCTATCTTCGTAGCAAGCATAGAAAACGAGGGGACAACAGTAACACTTAAAATCCCCTTAGTCGAAAGTAAAAATGAGTAAAATTCTTTTGGTTGAAGACGATGAGAACTTGGGTTTTGTAATCCAAGACCAATTGACCGAATTAGGTCATGAAGTTATTCGTTGTAGATCGGCTAGAGAAGGATTACTTGCACTTGGAAAGGAAGTTATTGAGATCTGCTTACTGGATGTTATGATGCCAGTGAGAAGTGGTTTTGATATGGCGGAAGACATTAAAAAGTTATTTCCAAACGTGCCGTTTATTTTTCTCACAGCGAAACAACAATTGTCAGATCGTTTGAAAGGTCTGTCAATAGGTGCAGACGACTACATAACCAAGCCTTTCGTTATTCAAGAATTGAATCTTCGAATTCAAAACATTCTTCGCCGATCGGGTGTAACAGAAGAAAAACCCATTCAGGAATTATACACGATTGGAAATTATTCCTTCGACAACATCAATAACTACCTAATTTGGCCCAGCGGTATGCGTCAGCATTTGACCAACAAAGAGGCGAGTTTGCTTAAAGCGTTTTGTGAGGGAAAAGGGAATGTGATGACGCGTGAAAATCTCGCTAACTTGGTGTGGGGAGAAGAATCGTATTTCGTAGCTAGAACTATGGACGTGTACATAGCGAAACTTCGTAAATTGTTCTCAGAAGACAGTCGCATACAAATCATAAACTTACACGGAGTAGGATTTCAATTCGTTGTAGAGGAATAGGTCTTAATAATAGTTATATGGAAAAAGATGATCGCATACGGAGGAAGTTCACTCCGCGCTCTTGGAACGAGTTAAAGTCGAACGACAGCTGGAGTATCTTCAAAATTCTCTCTGAATTTGTTGAAAGATACGAGCGCATGGCGGCTATTGGACCGTGTGTTTCTATTTTCGGTTCTGCCCGAACATTGCCCGATAACAAATACTATTCAATAGCAAAAGAAATTGCCTTCTTGCTTACCCAAAAGGGCTACGGTGTAATCACAGGCGGCGGCCCAGGTATCATGGAAGCCGGTAACATTGGAGCTAAAGACGGACAAGGTGCAAGCGTCGGGCTAAATATTAAACTTCCCTTCGAGCAATACCCGAACCCTTATATAGATTACGACAAGAGCATCAACTTTGATTATTTCTTCGTGCGAAAAGTTATGTTCGTGAAATACAGCCAAGGCTTTATAGTCATGCCAGGTGGGTTCGGAACCCTCGATGAGTTCTTCGAAGCGTTAACGCTTATTCAAACTTATAAGATTGGTCGCTTCCCAATTATTCTAGTTGGAAAATCATTCTGGGAAGGATTGGTCGATTGGATAAAAAAAGTAATTCTAGAAACAGAGAACAACATTAACGAAGAAGACATGATGCTTTTTTCTTTGGTAGATACAGCAGAAGAGGCCGTGGAAGAGATTGATAAATTCTATTCTCAATATTTGTTAAAACCAAACTTCTAATGTCTTCTTTTTTTCTAGCCATACTTTCTCCGTCGAAGCTCATGAACGAATCGTTTCAAGAGTTTGCTGGTGAGGCATCATCACCTCAATTTATTGATGAAACAGAAGCCCTGTGTTCTGAATTGAAAAAAGTGACTGTTGCAGAATGGAAACAGAAAATGAAGATCACAGATGAGCTCGCGTTAAATACTCAACAGCGTTTTCAAAACTGGAATCGAAAAGATTTATCGAAAGGTATTCCGGCAGCAATGTTGTTTAGCGGCGAAGCTTTCAAATCGCTCAATGCCAAATCTTTTTCCAAGTCGAATTGGAAACAAGCACAATCCTCACTTCGTATACTCAGCGGTTTTTATGGCGTTTTGAAGCCAGCAGATACTGTTCTTCCTTACCGACTCATGGTTGGCACACCCTACAAAACACAGAAGGGTAAAACGCTTTATTCCTATTGGAGCGACACAGTAACAAAATATCTTGAAAGTGAAATTTCTCCAAATGGATATTTGTTGAATTTGGCTTCAGACGAGTATTTCAAACTTATTGATTCGAAAAACTTCCAGCGGGAAATTCTTCATTTTAAGTTCTTTCAAACGAAAGGAAAAGATTTGAAAAGCGTTCCAACTTTTTCGAAACAAGCTAGAGGAAGCATGGCGCGTTTCGTAATTGAAACCAATGCTAAATCTATTGCTGATCTTCAGAAATTCAAGGAGGAAGGTTATTCCATCAATGAAAAATTAAGCGACGCGAATACGTTAGTGTTCGTGCGTTAATCAGAACAATCCGTTCAATTGCGCTTCAATGCCGCTAATGATGGTGCCTAGGTCTTCAGGATTCTCATGGAAGCGATTGTTGTCAATGTCAATAATTAACAACTTACCCTTTGTGTATGTTGTAGCCCAAGCTTCGTAACGCTCATTCAAACGAGTCAAATAATCTAAGCGAATGGCTTCCTCATATTCGCGTCCGCGTTTTTGAATGTTAGTTACCAACGATGGAACTGAAGCACGCAAATAGATAAGCAAGTCTGGAGGAGTAATGAACTCATCCATTACACCAAACAAATCAGAATAGTTTTCGAAATCACGCGTGGTCATTAAGCCCATCGCATGCAAGTTCGGAGCGAAGATGTAGGCATCTTCATAAATGGTGCGATCCTGCACAATTTTCTTCGATTTCTTTTTAATGTCAATCAATTGTCTGAAACGACTTCTCAAGAAAAAAACTTGTAGGTTGAAAGACCAACGTTGCATGTCTTTGTAGAAGTCACTTAAATACGGATTGTTATCTACTTCTTCAAAATGAGCCGTGTATTTGTAGTGCTTAGCAATCAAAGTTGTAAGCGTAGTCTTTCCTGAACCGATGTTTCCGGCAATAGCTATATGCATAATTCGTTTAGGTAATAATCAGGTTCGAAAGTAGAGAAAATTTATGGATTTTCGAAGGCTTATTTCTCTAAGTTTTCAATAATGGGTATTTCTTGCATAATGCCCGTATTTGGCTCGAAATAGAAGGGTTTGTCTTCGCACATCATCCATTGAATTCCACGCATCAATTCATGTGTATCGAAATACCGAATAACCTCTGGCTTAGGTTGATTGTTATCCCATGAGAAAAGCATGTTTCCCATTCGGAAATAAATAAAATTGTTCCACTGATAAACGGGGTCAGAGGTGGAATAGGTTGTTCCTGATTCAAGTGTACCAAACAAAGAAAACAGTACAATTCCTTTTTCCTTCGTAATCAAATAAACACGCTGCCCATTTTCAATAATTTGTAAAGGTTGTACAATAGATTTCATTAAATAAGATAGGTTCGCAGATTTGCTGAGCACTTCGAACTGTCTATTCGTTCGTATAAGTGTGCTCGAGTTCGCATCATACATCCACAAAGCGTCTCCTTTCGATCCGCCAACACAAGTGATTTGCCCTTGAAAGCGTTCGTTCAAAAACACAGGTTCTTCCAGCACATTAAGTGTGTTATCTATAAACACGAGCGAACCTTGATCTTCAAAGAACAGAAAGGGGACTAAGGGATTTGTTAAGTCTAATTGAGCAGAAGTCCCGTATTGTAAAGTGCTCAGTCTAAAATCCAGGTTGAAGTTGGAACTGTGCTTCGTTAGGTGATCTGAATAAATTTCGTAGGTATTTCCAAGCGCATCACACTGCACGCGATGTTGCGCTTGTATGCGGAATACAAGCGCAAATAGGCACAATGCAAAAACGATGTTTTTTCTCATTTGTTCAATTCAATTAATTCTTCCAACCACACCCGATCCGTTGCTAATCTCGGTATTTTATGCTGTCCGCCTAACTTGTTTCTTTGCTTCAACCAAGCATAAAACACATCTTTCTTTCCTTTGTGTACAATGGGAAATGCCAAATTCAAATTCGTGTTTCGCTTCGCGTCGTAATCCGAATTTTCATCACGCAAATTTTCATCTAACAAAAAGCAAAAACGATCAAAATCAAAATCATTGTTCTCAAATTCAATGAACCATTCATGCGCTGCCGCTTCATCTTCATTTGGGAAGGAAGGAGCTACGGTAAATTCTACCACGTGAATGTTCATGTGCGTGCAGGTCTTGCGCAAAGCGCTTTCGGCATTTTCCACCATGAGTTCTTCACCGGTTAAATTAATGAACTGCTTCGTCCTTCCAACAATACGAAAACGAAAAGGATGAAGGTGAGTGAAGCGAATGGTGTCACCAATGATGTATCTCCACAGACCCGTGTTTGTTGTAATCACAAGCGCGTAAATGCGATTAAGTTCAACGTCCTCAAGGCTCATCGCTCGTGGATTTTCCTTTTCTATTTCCTCTAACGGAATGAATTCGTAATAGACGCCGTAATCCAACATCAACAACATTTCATTTGAATTCATCTGATCTTGAATGCCGAAAAAGCCTTCACTTGCATTGTAGGTTTCGAAATAGTCCGTTGTTCCATTTGGAAGAATGGCATTGAACTGTTCGCGATAAGGCGCGAAGCTTATTCCTCCGTGCATATACATCTGAAGATTCGGCCAGACCTCATGAATGTGCTTGGCTTTTTTTAACTCTAAAATTCTTCGCAAGAGGAGTAGCGTCCAGCTGGGCACTCCTGATAGCACCCGAACGTCTTCATTCATGGTGTTCAACGCCATTGCATCTAGCTTTTCCTCCCAATTGTCCATGAGTGAAATCTCGCGTTGCGGAACGCGTTTCATTTCCACCCAAAACGGTAAATTCGATATAATAATTCCACTTAAATCGCCAATGGTGTTTTCTTCTTCCTCGCTCATTTTCGTGCTTCCACCTACGATCAACGTTTTTCCAGAAAACAAATCGGCATTTTCACGAAGATTATAAAAGATGGCTAGTAAATCTTTTCCGCCTTTGTAGTGTCCTTCTTCTAAATTCTCATTTGAAATGGGAATGAACTTGCTTCGGCTATTCGTAGTACCCGAACTCTTCGCAAACCACTTTGTTTTGCCCGGCCACAGCACATTTCCTTCCCCTTGAATCATTTTTTCTATATATGGAAAATGTTCTTCGTAAGAACGAAGAGGAATGTGTTTGCGGAAGTCTTGCAGCGTGTGAATGTTCTCGAAGTTATGCTCCTTTCCGAAAGTGGTAAGCGCAGCTTCATCGATTAACTTCTGGCGAATTTCTTCTTGCACTTCAATAGGGTACTGTTTGAAGAGCTCCATCTGATGAAGCCTTTTTTTTATTACCCAACCGAATACTGTATTGCCTGCCATATAGAAATTAAAACGCCCTCTAAGATAATCCTAGAGGGCGCTCCAATAAAAAGATTTTTTTATCGAATCAAATTCAGATGGCCTTGAATTTCATAACGCTCACCGGTTGATTTCGAAACTACAACAGCAGTCCAGTTGTAAACTCCTTCCGGACAATAATATGCTCCGTTGTAAGTATTACCCGTCCATGCAGTAGTTGGATTAGATGCGCTGAAAACGATATCTCCCCAACGATTGAAAACATCAAGCTTGAATTTGGTTTCATCAATGTCGCTTCCTACCATCATCACCACGTCGTTCAATCCGTCGTTGTTCGGAGTGAAGGTATTCGGAATGTAATATTGGAAAATGTTGCGAATGATTATTTCGCCTTCAACGAAATCAGTGCATCCGTTCGCATCTGTAACCGTCAAGCGAATTGGATATTCACCTCCCGTTCCTTGCGGGAAAGTGAAGGTCGGACTCTCAGTAGAAGAAGTTCCAAGTGGTGCGCCAATATTGAAAATCCAGTCGTAAGTGACAATATTTCCTAAAGACTGATTGGTGAAATTAATGACAGTGTTATTCGCATCTGTAGGCTGCGGATCAGCAGTGTATCCGGCCACAGGCGGATCGAATGAAGTTAAGAAATTCGAAATCGTTGTGCTGTATGTGCAACCAATGTTTGTTACAACAGACAGCGTAACATCGAAAGAGCCTGGTGCTGCGAAATTCAAGTCCAATTGATCTTGATTTAAAACATAATCACCGTTGCTGATTTCCCACGCCATATTCTGATATAAGCTAGGGTCAGTAGTATTAACCAATGTTAAGGTCTCGGGCCAACATTTAGAAGGGTCAGGAGAGGTAAAGGTTACTGTTAAATCAGGAGCAACAGCTACGTTGAAGCATTGCGTGATCGTGTAACCGCAGTCATCAACAACTGTTAAGCAAGCTTGACCGCTTACCGTTGGATTAATCTGTGCATCAGGCGTATTTGCAACCACGCTTCCGTTGTACGTCCACTCATAAGTGAATGGCGCTTGTCCAGATGCTTGAGTCAATTGATCTAAATTTAAATCGCCCATGTAGCAAATTGCAGTATCGTTCGCAATGGTCATGGTCGTGGGTCCTGCAAACGCAATGTTCAACGTTGAGAATAAAGAGCATGTTCCAAGTGTAACCGTGTAGGTGTAATTTCCAGAAGGCATAGCCAATGGGTCGAAGATACCGAAAGGAACAACAGCATTACTTGGGTTTGTCCATACACCCGTTGTTACAGGAGTACCTCCAAGCTGCGGTAGCATAGCGAAAGCAGGGTCAGTAGAACAGATATTAATTGAATTGTCAATACCAGGATCTCCAACAGGATCAATACTCACGATAGCCTGGTCTGTGCTTGCACAATCGGGATGTCCAACTGGATATCCGACAAGTGTGTAGGTCGTTTGCTGATCCAAAGAACTCATGGTTGGTTGTGGAATCCCTGCGTTGTTTAAATTCGCAGAGGGCGTCCATTCCCAAGTGTATTGAGGACCGCCGTTGGTGCAATTCACGTCGTAAGTCCAAGGTTGGTAATTACCGCTCGCACATGAAACCGATCCGTCAGCAGTAAATGTAACTGTAATGCAACCTGTCGCATTCGTTGCTGTCCATGACTGTCCTGTGGCATCACCCGTGTTCCAGTTTCCAATTTGCGGATAGGTGGCGTCTGGTCCGTCATAGACGTTAAAGGTCTCAAAGAATCCTTCCATTTGTCCTGCAATGAAATCAAAGGTCATGAAGGAAACGCCGTCGTTTTGGACATCTGGACAAAACGTCCAAGTGAAATTTTCTCCATTGTTGTAGCAATAGTTAAAGACTCCTCCGTCTTGCGAGCAACTCGGTGTTGGAATTCCTTGGAATCCTCCTTGAAGAGTAAGGTCTCCGCAAGAGTAGATTTGGTCAGGTCCTGCGGTAATGGTTAACGGTTCTGTAAATGTGATTTGAATGGTAGAATCGAATGAACAACCGAAGTTGTTTACAACGTGGTAAGTGTAGTCGTATGTTCCAGGTCCAGGAGGATCAATGGTCGCAATGTCTGCATCTGCATCAATAACGATGATGTTCGGACCCGTCCAATAGGAAGAATCTGAATCGATACCAATTGAGGGGGTAAAGGTTGTAATACCTGGAAATAAAGCGGGATTGAAATTGATTCCCCAATAGAAAATATATCCGTTGTCAATAGCAAGGTTATCTGTTACCGTGAAGGTCCAAGCACCGTTAAGCGGGCAACCAACAAGGTCGCACATATTTCCGGCCGCTGAATAGGTTCCTGGAGTAAGAGAAGTTCCTGGTGTAGGCCCACCCGTTGGTGTGGTTAGTCCACCAGCAGCCCCTTGGCCCCATGTGCCTGTTGTTGATGTGGGTGCCCAATAATAATCAGAACCAACACCCGGATTAGTTGAACCATCATCAATGGCTTCCCCAAGGAAGGTTCCACCACCACCGTTCGTTCCCCAAGTAACAAGGTCCACAGTAGTTCCGTTAGGACACGTAATTGAAATGCCAAGATCACCCATGTAGCTGTGCTCCATGTTTACCATAACACTGTACAAATCTGCACATGTAGATAGAGTTGCACCCGGATCGAAGAAGTCGAAGTTCAAAGAAGTCGAATAAGAGAATCCAGCACCGTCGGCCAAATAGGTTGTACCAGCTACAACCTGGGGAGGAAGGGCTGTCCATTGCGTGCTCTGTGAAGAACCTTGTAGAATAACTTGTTCACCGAAACAAGTCGTTTCAGTAATGTTATTCAATTCAGGGAACGTCGGAATCGTTGAAACCAAAATTTGAAGGGGAGTGGTGTTCAAACTTTGACAACCGTTGTTGTCTTCAACTGTAAGGGTTACGACATATTCTCCAGGCTCGTTAAACGTGTGCGAGGTCAATTGTCCAGACAAACTGTCAATGGTTCCGTCGTCAAAATTCCAGATGTATTGATCCAGCGTGAAGCCAGGTTCTGCAAATGAACCAACACCACTGAAGTCAATTTCATCACCAATACAAATGGCAACAGTTTGTTCAGGACCCGACGGAGCGGGGTTAGCAATAACAGAATTTTGTGTAGGAGGAGCACAAGGCGTTGTACAAGAAATAGCTGCTTCAAAACCTGGCGATGCTGTATTCGCATTTCCATTGTCAGAGAATACAATCGTTAAACACCCTGAGGGGTTGTTAACGGTTCCAGTAACCTGAAGTCCTTGAAGTGTATTCCCTGTGTAACTTCCCAATTGAGCGGCCGCTGTTGTAGGACCGTCGAAAATGGTAAAATAATCGCTGTTGTTTGCGTTCGGAGAAGTCTGCAAAGCAAATGCAGATAAGTCTAACTGGATTACATCGCCGGGAATGTCCGGACAGATGGTCATTGTATAGTTCGTGTTATCTGTATAAGGCCCACCACCACCCGAATCGAAGAGTGATCCAGAGCAGGTTGAAATAGTAGTGGTGCTCATGCAGTAGTTTCCTGGGACACCACAATCTTGCTGCGCGTAAGTTGAATACGACAGTATACTCAGAAAAACAATAGATAAGAATTTATTCATTCTTGGAGTTGATTTGGTTTTAAGACATTTTTCTGCAACAAAGGGTTGCATCAAAGTGCCACAAAAAAGGTCCACGCGAAATTAAGAAAAATAACGCCTGATTTAATAAGAAATATAACAAACAAAAGAGCCTTCGAAAAGGCCCTTCAGTTTTAGGTATATGAGGTTTTGGTTAAGGTACAATTGTAAGTGTTCCGCTGTAGTAGCGCGCGTCGTTTCCTTCTTCACCATATATTAAAACGATCCAAGGATATTGCTGACCTGCAGATGCTTTTTTTCCGGCCTTCCCTTCACCTTTCCAAACTTTCGTTTTAGTTGTTGTTTCGAAGATAATGTTTTCGCCGTCGTAAATTGAAAGTTTGAATCTGTTTCCACCTTTTTTCAAAGCCTCTGGCATGAAAGCAATATTTTGCTCGCTCATTTTCAATTCAGCTCCAAGATTGAAGTCGGCGTTCACCTGAACAATTTTCACCTGTTCATCTCTACAACCATAGGTGTTTTGAACTTCAAGAATCACAGATTGCTTTCCTTTTGAATTGTAAATTATACTTGGAGAAACTTCATTTGAAATCCTATTCCCAGAGAACTTCCAAACAAAACTATTCGCATTCACACTTGTGTTTACGAATTTCGCGGTAGGCTCTCCAACGGGATTGTTCGTGTAAGACCACTCGAAATCAGCTTCAGGTTTGGGATTGATGGTAATCAAATCGCGCATCGCAATCGTAGAAATCTGTCCGTCATTCGGATTGGTTACAGATAAAGAGACGTCGAACGTTCCAGATTTTTTATAGATATGGAAAGGATTCTCTTGATTCGAGAAGCTACCATCTCCGAAGTTCCACAAATAACTTCCGTTCTTAGGACTGTTTTTGGCAGTGAAGTGAACATCTGTTCCAGCACAAGCTTGTCGCACACTAGGTTCAATGGCCAAAGACCTGTTTTTGTTGTCAAGACTTTCAGACGCTAAAGCATTCGGGTCATTGCTAACTGCAGACGCTAATAGTAAAGCGTCTTCTGAGGAATCTTCAACAACGAGGGCAATAGGATTAGACGAAGGGCTATCATCGGAATTCCCAGAATTATTCAACACATCTTTTTTGAATCCCGAAATAATTTCATTTAGTCCTTCAGTGGCTTCATCAGTAACATCTGCGTTTGAATTTGGAATTGAAACGGTGTTTGAAACATCAGGTCCATTGGGAGTAGCAGAAGTAGCGACGTTGTTGCTGCTCGAAACAATAAGGTATCCAGATACTCCAACAATGGCAGTGATAGCAGCAACACCCCCCCAAAGAGCTAAACCGCTTAATAGACGTTTGCGAAGCAGACGTCTGCTTACTTGTGCAAACTCTGAAGAACTGTAAGGCAACTCATAATTCTTATAAGCTTCCTGAATTCCTTGTTCAAATTTATCCAACGGGTTACGATTCATTCGACTCGTTAATTTTATTTTTTATTAATATCTTTTTCATATTCTTCTTGGCTTTCGAATAGTTACTTTTTGAAGTGCCTAAACTAATGCCTAGTTTCTCACTAATTTCTTGGTGAGAAAAGTTTTCAAAGACATACAAGTTGAAAACTGTACGATAGACAGGTGTCAATTGTTGCATGGCTTCAACGATGTGGTGAGGTTGAAAGTCGTAAATATCAGACTCCTGCTCGTCTTCCTCCTCTGCACTTTCTTCCACATAGTGCTTTGAGTTTTCTAAGTCTAAGTCTACCGTGTGCTTCTTTTTCCGGTATTGATCAATAGATAAGTTTACCATTATCCGTCTTATCCATCCTTCTAAAGATCCGTTTCCTTCGAATTTTTCCAAACTGGAAAATACTTTAATGAATCCGTCTTGCACCATGTCTTTTGCCTCGTCGGTGGAGCTTGCATAACGCAGGCACACCGCTTTCATCTTCCCATAATACATCTTATAAATAGCATTTTGGCTCCGGCTGTCTCCTTTGAGGCAGCCGTCAATCAGTTCTTGTTGAGAGGGTTCTGTTGACACCAATAATTTGTGTTAAGACGATATTAATTTGAAGGGTTGCCTTGGGCACGCTTCTTCAAATGTAATTCTTTCTTCTCTTCGAATGGTCTGTTTTTGAATGGACTCGACTAATTTTACAAAATGAAACGTGTTGTGGTTGGTTTGTCGGGCGGAGTAGATTCCGCAGTTACAGCTCATTTGCTCATTGAGCAAGGGTATGAGGTAATTGCTGTTTTTATGCGGAATTGGCACGACGAGTCTGTGGTGATTAATAATGAGTGCCCGTGGATTACAGATTCCAACGATGCCATGCTCGTGGCAGAGCACCTCGGAATTCCTTTTCATGTTTTAGATCTTAGCGTTGAATATCGCGAAAGAATAGTGGAATACATGTTCCGTGAATACGAATTGGGAAGAACACCCAATCCAGATGTGCTTTGTAACCGAGAAATAAAATTCGATGTGTTTTTGAAAGCCGCACAGCAGTTGAAGGCTGACTTCGTAGCAACTGGACATTACGTGCGCAAGACAGAAACAACAGAGAACGGCATTGCCCAATATCATTTGCTTTCAGGTGCAGACGGAAACAAAGATCAAAGTTACTTTTTGTGTCAACTGAATCAAGCGCAATTGAGCAAAGCTCTTTTTCCAATCGGAGAGCTGACCAAGCCTGAAGTGCGCGTCATTGCCGCAGAGCTTCAACTTCCAAACGCAGATAAAAAAGACTCTCAAGGCTTGTGTTTCATTGGGAAGGTGAAGCTTCCTATTTTTCTTCAACAACAATTGGCTCCGAAAAAAGGGAGAGTATTAAAAATAAAGGACGAGTTTATTCCGCGATTGAATGAATTGGTAAATGACACTTCTTCGGATCCTGCGGTTCTTTCAAGACCACAAATATTTTCTCCGGCTATGTGCGACGATGTTGGAGAACACAACGGCGCGCATTATTATACCGTAGGTCAGAGAAGAGGTTTGGGAATAGGTGGACAAGCCATTCCTTTATTTGTAGTGTCTATTGATGTCGATCACAACTTGGTTTACTCGGCACAGGGAGAAACGCATCCAGCCTTGGCTCGCAGAGGGCTAGCCATTCGAAACGAAGAAGCGCATTGGATTCAAGAGCATTTGAAACCGCTGAACGGAAGTGTTTTAGAAATCGACTGCCGCATACGTTATCGACAACCCTTATTCAAAGCGAATGTTTCTGTTGGAAGTGAATTTACGTATGTGATTTTTCACGAAACTCAATACGGCGTAGCGAAAGGACAGTTTGCGGCTTTCTATATTGGTGAGGAGCTAATAGGCAGTGGAGCCATTTTCGAATAGGGCTTTTTCCACAATTCCAACAGTAAGCAACTTTTTTCTTGATTTAAATGTCTGTTTTACAGTGAGTCAATATATATTCGTCACATTAATTATTATTATGAAACAAACTTTACGTTTATTATTAGTTGCCCTTCTCTTTACCACAGGTTTCGTGGCGAAGGCACAAGTAGACACCACTTGTACGCAAGTTTCGTACACAGTGACCCCCGGATTTTATCCAAATGAAATGAG
>CAIZGX010000057.1 GCA_903932685.1 uncultured Bacteroidota bacterium
CAGCACTTAACTGAAACAGATTTAAACCATGAAAAAACTTTTATTCTTTTTTGCTCTCTCTTTTCCACTGCTTGGCTATTCGCAGACTGCGGCTTTACCGTTGCCAATTGACATGCACTATGTATACTTAAATCTTTATGGTCAAAGCTGCAACTACGGCATTAATCTGATTGAAGCTGACCTAGGGCAATATGGCCAGCCGGGAGTAACTTATTACCAAGAAGAAATCGTCGCTCCTATGTATTGTCCTTTGAGCACCGATTTTTGTCCGGGTTCCATGATGACTGAATTTGTGTTTAGTCAGGTTGGAAATAAATGGTATAGGAACGATATCCTTTGGTTCGATTGGGACAATCAAGTAGGGGACTCTTGTAAATTAGATCATACAACTTTGTTTGATTGTATCATAATAGATATAGACACCTTAATATTTGCCGATGGTATTCCAAGAAGGCAATATCATATTGTCGAGGCAACAAATGGTTCGGAATTATATATGGGTGGTTCACTTGTACCATTTTCATTTATTGAAGGAATAGGTACGAATCTTATGGGGTTGGAGTTTCAGGACGTTGAGACTAGGCAATTTTTATCGTGCGTATACGATAAGAACGGGTTGCAATTGATGGAAAATGAATGGTATTCTCCAATGTACCCTGGTTGTTGTAATGTTAATTCAGTTAGTGATTTTACAACTAGCTCTTTCTCAATCTTCCCCAGCCCCGCCACCAATGAAACCTCATTACAATTCGAATCCGCACACATTCCACAAACCATTCAAATCTTCAACGCAACCGGACAGCTTATGCACATCGAAAAAGTTTTAGGTAGAGTACAAATGCAAGTGAATGTTTCGGAATACGCGAAAGGTATTTATACGGTAAGAGCAAGATTTGAGAATGGGGAAGAGGTGAGTGAGAAGCTTGTTGTTGAATAATGAACAAGGAACTGCGTAATTGGAAAATCGAAGATTTTATTCCTACTTCGTAATTCCTATTTCATAATTCCAACTTCGTAATTAAGATCGTCGAAGACATTCGCGAAGCATTCGCCAACGGCATTCGTACGAAGTACATTCTTCAGAGGTCTCTGACAGCTGGGGGAGAATGTTAAAATGAAAATAGATTTTGAAATAAAAAAGACAACAATGAAAAAACTTTTATTCTTTTTTGCTCTCTCTTTTCCATTGCTTGGCTACTCGCAGACTGCGGCTTTGCCGCTGCCGACTGATGGAAGCGTTTGGGTTGCGTATAATTTATATTCGCCTTGGAGCACAAATTGGGCATACAAACTGAATCAAACGATTGAGCCAGATGGCGATTTGTCATGGGAAAATTCAGTTTGTCAGATTACCAATTGTGATAATCCTGAAGCTCCTGCCTCATCGAGTTTCCAATTCGTCGAAAATGAAAATAAATGGTATCGAGATGGTTCTTTGTTTTTCGATTGGAATTTAATGGTTGGAGATTCTATTCTGTTAGAATGGTGGGGTGATTATATGTCGGTTTCAGCAATTGATACTGTTGAATACGCCGATTTTGTTCCGAGAAGGGTATATCACATGACTTATGACGGAAACCCTATGGTTTGGTACAACATGGAAATGAATTATATTGAAGGAATTGGCTCAAGTATATGGGGGCTTGAAATGTGGGATTCAGAGAACAAGCCTCTTTTTCAATGTTTTTATGATAAAAACGGATTACTTCTTTATCACAACGACTGGTCTAGTGCATTCTCCGGGGTGCCGAATAGTTGTTGTGCAATTGTTTCAGTAGAGGAAACAACGTCTAAATCCTTCAAACTATTCCCCAGCCCAGCCTCCAATCAAACTTCCCTTCAATTCGAATCCGCTCACATTCCGCAATCCATTCAAATCTTCAATGCAACTGGACAGCTTATGCATACCGAAAAAGTTTTGGGTAGAATGCAAATGCAAGTGAATGTTTCGGAATACGCGAATGGTATTTATACGGTAAGAGCAAGATTTGAGAATGGGGAAGAGGTGAGTGAGAAGCTTGTGGTTGAATAAAAGAGAATTCAGTTGCTGCGTTAGTTTTTAGCATACAATTAGAGCGTGGTTAAAATAAAAACGATAATGAAGAAATGAGTCTTCGCGACAAAAAAAATTCTATAGCTATATTGTTTTTCCTTACTGAGGGTTTGATTTCTTACGGCCAAAATAATTTCATTCTAAATGGCGGTTTTGAAGAACCGAAAGAAGTGAGTCTTTCAATTTCTGCTTGGGATAGCAACGGAGGCCAGCCCTATTATTTAGCCGATGGTTGGAAGTCTGTTCTTGGCTCATGCGATTATTACTGCGACTCAGTCGAGTTTTTCTCTTCAATGGAGGGGAATCCGATCCTGTATGATTTTCAGATGTTGTACCGTATTTACCCTGATATTACTAATTCCTATTGTCCACCTTTGTATGAGAATAATGTTGACTTGCCATACGTAGGGAATAATTTTGCAGGAATAGTTCTAGCATCTAGAGTAAATTTTCAGTCTTACAATTATTATTCTGAATTATTGCAAGGCGAGTTTATCCAACCTTTAAAAAACAATAAAGAATACAGATTGTCTTTTTGGTATAAGTTTAATGTTGGATTTAATGTCGAGTCATTGAATAATTTCAATATCGTTTTAACTAACGATGTGGTCTTAGGGCCCCAAACTGATATTTTGGGCTGTCAATTTACTCCTGGAAATACTGAAGATGTCAGTTTTTTCAATTCATTGAATATGCATCAGAAATATAAGGCTCAGTTGCAACCGCATATTGCGTTTAACAATTGGGCCTATTGTGAATTATTCTTTCAAGCTAGAGGAGGAGAGCGATATTTTTATATTAATGTTCCCGATGGAGAGGTAGAACATTGTAATGAATTTGCTGGGCAATACGAATTATCGCCCGCATATCCAGGCTACGATACTTGTCTTTGTTTGAATCAATCCTATATTTATCTCGATGAATTTTCGTGTGTCGAAGCTCCTGCTTTTCCAAATATCGTAACACTTGATTCCGACACACTAAATAGCTCATTTCACAGTACAGATGTGACTTGGCCTTGTGACATAGAAATTTATAACCGTTGGGGAGTCCACGTAGGAGATATTACACCTCAATTGCCATACTACACGCCAAATGAAAGTGGAATTTATTTTTATGCAGGATTATGCGGTAACGCAAAAAAGCATGGGTATTTCGAAGTGATAGAATGACAAATAAAATACACAGCCCCTTAACTGAAACAGATTTAAACCATGAAAAAACTTTTATTCTTTTTTGCTCTCTCTTTTCCATTGTTAGGCTATACGCAGACTATTGCTTTGCCGTTGCCAATTGATATGCATTATGTCTATCTTACTTTGAATGGACAGAACTGCAATTACGGCGTGGATTTGGTAGAATTCCCAGGACAACAGGGTTTGCCCGGTGTAACATATTACGAGGAACAATTCAATAGCATGTATTGCCCACTTAATGAGTCCTATTGTGATCCAAACTACGCTCAATTGTGTATGTCTCAAGTTGGGAATAAATGGTTCAAAGGCGATTATCTGTGGTTCGATTGGGACAATCAAGTTGGAGATTTTTGTCAATTAGATTTTCCGGGAAACTTATTGATTGATTGCGTGGTATCCAGTATAGACACCCTAATTTTTGCTGATGGAGTTCCAAGAAGACAATATCACCTTGAAAGCATTGAAGGTTATTCTTTATCACAATATGGTCTAACATTCACCTTTATAGAAGGCATAGGCACGAACATCCTTGGAATTGAAAATCAAGGAGTAGAAAGTCAACAGTTCTTGTCTTGTGTTTTCGACAAAAATGGTTTGCAAATAATTCAAAATGATTTTTTTCCAAATATGCTAGGTTGTTGCAATCCGATTTCAGTGGAAGAAAACGCAACCTCATCATTCAAACTCTTCCCTAGTCCAGCCACTGACCAAACCTCCCTTCAATTCGAATCCGCTCACATTCCGCAATCCATTCAAATCTTCAACGCAACCGGACAGCTCATGCACACCGAAAAAGTTTTAGGTAGAATGCAAATGCAAGTGAATGTTTCCGAATACGCGAAAGGCATTTATACTATAAGAGCAAGATTTGAGAATGGGGAAGAGGTGAGTGAGAGGCTTGTTGTTGAATAATGAAATTGAAAATGAATTTAACGAAATGAATAAAAGAATATTCCTTCTATTAACCATCGTATTTCCGCTGGTCGCATATGCTCAACCGCATCATTTGGCATATTCGTCATTTGTTACTGCTGACACTTCGACCATTATTTCCAAAATATCATGTGTAGATAGCCATGGAAATGTATATGTAGCGGGACATATCTACAGTGCATGTTTGCCTACAAATGAAAACTCATTCGACACCACAGTTTCAGCTACTATTTTTGGAGGACAAGATATATTTCTAATGCAAATTAAACCCAATCATGAAATAGGTTGGTGCACTTACTTCGGCGATACTGGTTGGGAGGAAATTAATTCGATTACGTGTGAAAATGACACCTTGTATCTCACCATGTTCACGGGCTCGCAAGATGGGATTGTAACTCAAAACGCATTGTATCCCAATTCACCACCACCTCTCCCAGAAACACAAACAGTATTTCCGTTTATTACGACCTGGAGCACAGAAGGTCAATTGATTTATTCTTCATATCTACAAAAAAGCTTGAGATGCCTAAGTATAACGGATCGTTTTTTTTTCAAAAACGGGCACTACTATATCACTGCTCGATATCAATGGCATTACCCAACTTATTTCAGCGGTGAAATGACTTCAGGGCTGGGGGATGGCTACTTCGCAATTTTCGATGAATATGGGAATTTTATTTACGATCGTTTCTTGGGAGGAAATAAAGGCGATGTTCTTCAAGATATTTTTGTAGATGACAACTACATCTATTGCTCATTGAGGGCTTTCAGCGACACGTCAAGTATCTATCCACCTGGCTTTATTCCTACGTTCTATTCAAATGTGCTATTTGTCAAAATAAATCAAACTACAAAGAATGTAGAGTGGACATATGCCAAGAATCAGCCAACTGTGAATACCCTAGAACAAGATATTTTCGTGGATTCAAATGGTAAGATTTACATATTGATCAGTGATAGCCCCTCTGATTTTACCCCGCTTTATGGACAAGGGGGTATTCAAAGTGCTGAAATAACAGGCAATTTCCTTATCGAATTAGATCCAAACGGAGCACCCGTTTGGTCAAGTTACTTGCCAACAGACATGTATTATGTGGAAATGCTCGAGGTGGATTATAACGGGAAGTTACTTTTATATTCTTATATCAACGCTTCTGCCGATTCCCCTCAAACCGCAGACAATTGGGGTTACGCGACTGGACCAAACCAAGGATATTACATAATCTTAACGCCAGAGCACAACATTGCATTCGCCAGTTATTTGGGAGGAAATGATACCTACGAACCTCTCACTTCTTGCATATTCAACAACAAGCTCTATGCAATTTCTTCGACCTATTCAAATGATATGATAATCACCAATGAACTATCTCCTGCGTCGCCAGACAGCGATGTTGGTAAATCTATATTCATGCATATATTCGACGATGCAGTTAACATTGAAGAGGCCGCAGGAATGAATAGCACAATGCAATTATTTCCAAGTCCAACTTCTTCCAACCTCACCATTCAACTTCCAACAAACGACAACTGGACCGTTCGTCTTTACAACATGAATGGACAAGTGGTTTCAATAGAAAAAATAAACGGTAACAATCGCCTTCATTTGAATCTTCAAAATTTCACATCTGGTTTGTACACCGTTCAGGCTATGAATGATGGCGGGAAGGTTTATACGGAGGTGGTGGTGAAGGAGTAGGAACTACGTAATTGGAAAATCGAAGATTTTATTCCTACTTCGTAATTCCTATTTCATAATTCCTACTGCGTAATTGGAACTACGTTGTTGGAACTGTGTTGTGAGAACTATGTTGTTTGAACTGCGTTGTTCCTACTTCGTAATTGGAACTACGTTGTCAAACCCTCGTCCGAAGGACCCTCGCGATGCAATCGCCCTCGCAACGCTTGTTGCCTTCGCGATGCAATCGCCTTCGCAACGACATTGTTGAATAAACAGCATATAACTTGCACATAAAAGTTAGGGTGTTTTTCAAATTGGCGAAATAGGTTTGCTCTATGGAACAAAACCTAATTAAATCAGAAATAGAATCACGAATATTTACCATACGTGGGAGGCAAGTGATGCTCGATAGTGATTTGGCGAATTTTTATGGTTCTGAAACGAAGTATATTAACAGAGCGGTCAGCAGAAATATAGATCGGTTTCCACCAGATTTCGCATTTCAACTGTCGCTAGATGAGTTTGAAAGTTTGAGGTGCCAATTTGGAACCTCAAAGAATTCAAGAGGAGGGCGCCGTTATATGCCATTCGTATTCACTGAGCAAGGCGTGTCTATGCTCTCTGCTGTTTTGAACACAAATATTGCAATCAAAATCAGCATTAAAATTATTCGGGCATTTGTCGACCTCTGCAAATCAAATGCAGATATAAATCTTTTAAATAGTAGGATTGACCGTCTTGAGGCGAAGCAGGTTATATCAGAATCAAAACTGAATAAAGTTCTAAATGCCCTTGAAGGAAATAATTCACCAAGCAGTGGCATATTCTTCGACGGACAAATTTTTGACGCATATGTCTTTTCAAGCGAACTTATTTCCAGATCAAAAAAATCAATTGTGCTTATCGATAATTTTATCGATGAAAACACATTGTTGCAACTTTCGAAAAGAAGTCAAAAGGTAAATTGCATTATATACACAGAAAGAATATCAGAGCAATTAAAACTTGATCTTGAAAAGCATAACTCGCAATATCCTCCAATTGAAATTCGAATTTTAAAAAGTTCACACGACAGATTTTTAATTCTTGATGAGAAAGAACTTTATCATATTGGGGCTTCATTGAAAGATTTAGGAAAGCGATGGTTTGCTTTTTCGAGAATGGATGGGCTTGTTAAAGAAATTCTTATTCACCTTCGGTGATCAATTCTTCGAATCAATCTTTCAGATCAATCCTGCGGATCAAACCTTCGGTGAAATCGGAACGATTGATCACGTAGTAATTGATTGCAACGCAATTGATCATCGAAGATGATTAGAAAGGTAATGATTGAAGGTACAAAGTTCCCTAGGTATTAGTGCGGATTTTTCTAAACCTCAAAACTCTTAAAACCCCTTTTAAATAAGGAAAAACATAAAAATAAAGGTTGAAAAAACTGCGCAGTTTTTTAGAACGGTAAGAATTGGCAATGTTTGGTGTAATTCCGAATAGTGAAGAGATTAAATTTACTAGGTATTAATTTATTCATTCAAATTAAATCAATGAGGAAACTTTTATTTTCACTCGTCATTATATGTAACGCCCTTATTGTTCACGCCCAATGGCCGGAATTTAATCAAGCGCATCCCGTAAGTTGTCAGTGGCCTAGTTATAACTATAACTCACAAGGCTTTTTTGAAAATGTATTCTTAATTGACACTGTTTCTAACTTCTATGATGGATACTTGTTATTTGGACGCGGTATTTTGTGTCACCCAGACTCGTGCATCAACTACTCCCGAAACTTTTCAGCAAAGTGCAATAGTAATGGTGATTTGCTTTGGTGGAAGCGTTATGATAACACAGAGATTGATGAAAATGAACAATGGTTCAATTGGGCTTATGGAAATTTTGGTGGAATGATTAGGAATCACAATAATCACATTGTTTCTATTTTTTCACGGTATGTTATAGGAGAGTACTTTAATGATTATTTGATTAATATGGATTATCAAGGACAGATTCTGAATCAGTATCTACTCGATTCATCCATAGAGATACACGCAATGAGTTGTCTCATTGAGGATTTTTCTGATAGTTCTTATGTGGTGTGTGGTTGGCATATGGATTCTTTAGATGTTATAACCAATACAGAACCTGATGCTTTTATAATGAAAATTGATAGTTTAGGTGGTCGTATTTGGCAAAGAGACTACATTAATACTTTCGGCTCATATACAGTTTCTAAGGCTATTGATGGAGGCTTTTGGTTGTGTGCAAACACACCATCAGTAGGTGAATGTTCAGATGGTTTTTTTGCTAATACTGATTTTGTTTTGATTAAAACCGATGAAAATGGAATCGAACAAAGTCGCATTGTATTTGGTGGATCATGCGGCGGAGAGAGGGTTTCTGTTTATGAATACGAAGAAGATAAAGTAATCCTATTTGGTAGAATGACATCGCAAGATTTTAGTATCTCGCCATATACAGGTTATTTTTTTTCAGCTTTGATTGAACAGTTAAATAACAATCAACTTTCAACTTTATCCGATGTTAAGCATTACTCACCAAGTTTCTGGGGGACTTTTGTAGATTTTATGCCTCAAATAGATGGGACTTTCGTTTTAACAGGCGATAATGTAGTTCCATCTAATTGGACTGATTTTAGCGCAAATTATGAAAAGCTGAATGGATTTATTCTTAAACTTAATCAGCAGAGAGATAGTGTTTGGTGCAGAAACTATAGTTACTACGACAACATACCAACTCATCCCGAAGCCTTTGGATTTGCGGAACACCATATACTAGATTCTAAACCAACCCCTGACGGTGGTTTCATTTGCTGCGGATATATAAAACAACAGCCTCAAGATCCCAATCCACACCTACAAACCCCCTGGATCTTCAAAGTAGATTCCATGGGATGCCTAGAACCAGGATGCCAATACGTGAACGTTGAGGAAATTGTAGTTGGTTTAGAAAACACCATCTCTGTTTTTCCGAATCCAGCGCGTGATCAAGTAAAACTCAATTTCAACTTTCCAGAAAACTACGTTCCGAACAATCAGAATGAAATTGTAATCATAGACATGCAAGGTAGAGAAGTCTTAAGAGAAAATATTTTTCTCTTCGCTTCTTCAAGCAATACCATTGAAATAAATATTTCTTCGCTCAGCGCTGGAATGTACACACTTCATTGGTTAAGCAACAATGCGTGGTTAGATAGTTCGAAGATTATGGTGGAATGAGTAGAGAACTTCGTTATTGGAAAATCGGAGATTTTATTCCTACTGCGTAATTGGAAATCCTTCGGATTTATTCCTACTGCGTAATTGGAAAACCTTCGGTTTTATTACTACTGCGTAATTGGAAAACCTTCGGTTTTATTACTACTGCGTAATTGGAAAACCTTCGGTTTTATGCCTACTACGTAATGGGAAAACCTTCGGTTTTATGCCTACTACGTAATTGGAACTACGTTGTCAAACCCTCGTCCGAAGGACCCTCGCGATGAAATCGCCCTCGCAAAGCCCGATCGGTTTCTTTGTTTCTTCAACATTTATGCGCATAACCATTTGTTAAGCGATTGCCTTAATGCGTTTATGTTTGATTCATTGTAAGTGTTAAAATATTACGACTTACATGTAGTGTAAATCAAAAAATATTTATATTTGTCGTGAAAATTACATTTAGAGATAAAAGGCTTAGAGGTTTGATTGAAAACAATCGGAAGTTGCTGAAAGAGTTTGGATTAGTTCGCTCTAAAAAACTCATCTTACGACTTACGCAATTGGAAGATGCAATGAACCTTGAAGAAGTCAGATATCTTCCAGGTAATTATCATGAACTACAACACAATAGAAAAGGGCAGTGGTCATGCGATTTAGATCAACCATATCGACTCGTTTTTACACCAATGGAAGATCCAATTCCAGCCAATGAAAATGGACAGTTCATTTGGATTGAAATTACCGGGGTAGAGATTTTAGAAATTATAGATTACCATTAATCACAAATACAATGGAAGCAAAACACGAGTACTTTCCGCAAACAAGACCTCATCCGGGTGAAACTTTAAACGAGAAGTTAGAAGAGATGAAAATGGGTCCAAAAGAGTTTGCACTTAGAACAGGGAAGCCAGAGAAAACCATTATCGCAGTAATGAATGGTAAGAGTGCCATTACTCCAGATATGGCTGTGCAGTTTGAACAAGTGACACTGATTCCAGCTAACTTCTGGATGAACCATCAGCGCGGATACGATGAGTTCATCGCACGAGTGAAACGCAAAAAGGCCATAAAAGCGGCAATACCTTGGGCAAAGAAATTTCCCCTTGCTGAAATGATGCGGAAGGGCTGGATTCCTTCAACAACAAAAATGGAAGAAAAGACAACAGAGCTATTGAACTTTTTTAGTTTCTCGAATCACACCGGTTGGGAAGATTATTATTTCAAACAACAGCTCAAGGTTGCCTTCCGAATTTCATTGAAGAAAACGGTTGATCCATATGCTATTTCAGCATGGCTGCGAAAGGGAGAACTGCAGGCAAAGGAGCTTCAGGCGGAGCCATTTTCTTTAATCGATTTCAAAGCAGCATTACCCGAATTGCAGCAAATCATGCGGAAACAACGAAAGGACTCTTTCAGTCAGGTGCAAAAGATTTGCCTTTCCATCGGAGTGAAAGTGGTCATTACCCCAGGAATAAATAAAGTCCCCATTAGCGGTTCAACGCGCTGGATAAAGGATACACCGCTCATTCAATTGAGCGATAAATTCAAAAATACAGATGCCTTTTGGTTCACCTTTTTTCATGAGGTCGGACACATATTGCTTCACGGTAAAAAAGATATTTTCCTAGAAAAAGTAGAGTATTCAGATAAGCAGCAAAACCAAGAGGAGGAAGCCGATGCTTTTGCTTGGAACTTCGTTGTTGGAACTTCGTTGTGAGAACTACGTTGTTATAACTTCGTTGTTGGAACTATGTTGCTGGAACTACGTTGTTGGAACTAAGTTGTGAGAACTGCGTTGTTATAGTCGTCGAAGACATTCGCGAAGCATTCGCACGAAGTGCATTCGTCCATAGGACATTCGCCCTTCGGGCATTAAAGCATCTTCAACGCCCCCATCCCTCCATCTAATCCTAAAACCTGCCCCGTCATCCAACTGCTTTTGTTGCTTAAGAGGAAGGTGATGGCTTCGGCAAGATCGTTCGGTTGGCCTATTCGGCCTAGCGGATGACGCTTGTTAGAGGCTTCGAGTTTTTCGGGAGTGTTGATGAATTTGTCGGCCAATTGCGTTTGCGTAAGCGATGGGGCAACGACGTTCACGCGAATCTTTGGAGCCAATTCAGCTGCTAGGCTTTTGCCCAATCCTTCCAAGGCGCCTTTCGCCATAGCCACACTCGCGTGAAAGGGCATGCCCAACTTCACAGCTACTGTGCTAATGAATACGATGGATGCCGACTCTGATTTTTTCAAATAGGGAAGTGCCAACTGCGTCGCCTTCAGCGCGCCGTAGGCATTAATGTTCATGTCGGAAAGAAACACTTCGTGAGAAATACGATGGGCAGGAAGTAAGTTAATCGTTCCCGGACAATACACCAATCCGTCTAGCACTAAGCCTTCTGGAAGATTCAGCGAATCGTCTTCAATGTTCCAAACCAAACTGTTCACATGGGAAGAAGCTTCGCGTGAAGTGAAATAAACCGAATGTCCTTGTGCTTCGAGCAATTCTACTGTCGCAGCGCCAATGCCCTTCGATCCACCAATAACTAAATAATTCATTACTTGTCCAGGTTAACGTATTTCAAAAATTCGTTGCGAGTGGCTTCGTTGACGAAAGCACCCGAATAGGATGATGTAACTGTTGCGCTGTTGAAGTCTTGCACGCCGCGACTGCTCACGCACAAGTGAACAGCATCTATAAGCACTGCCACATCTTCCGTTTCCATCACACGCTTTAATTCTTCAGCAATTTGAATGGTCAAGCGCTCTTGCACTTGCGGACGCTTGGCGAAGAATTGCACAATGCGATTCAATTTCGAAAGTCCAATTACTTTTCCGTTTGAAATGTAAGCCACATGCGCTTTTCCAATGATGGGGACGAAATGATGCTCGCAGTTCGAATAGAAGGTGATGTTACGCTCCACCAACATTTCCTTGTATTGGTATTTGTTTTCGAAAAGCTTTACCGCTGGTTTATTCGCTGGATTCAATCCCGAGAAAATTTCCTTGATGTACATTTTCGCCACGCGATGTGGAGTTCCCTGCAACGAATCATCCGTCAAATCAAGTCCCATGATGTTCATGATGTCGCGAAACTTCTCTTCAATCTGCTCAATTTTCTCTTCATCGCTGAGCAAGAAAGCGTCTTCCCTCATAGGAGTCTCAATCGTGGTCATCACGTGTTGATCTCCCATTTCGTCTATTTGTATCGCAATCAGCTCTTTTTCCGTGTGTATCATTTTTTTCTATTGTAAAGTTTAAACCACTTAAACTGAACTTTGTTCGAATCCATTATATTTGTGGAATACCTAAACCTAGTATTATGTCACTTTGGAGGAAAAAAGATTTAGCCGCGATGCTCGCAGATGCAGAAGGCGGAGAGAAATCGTTAAAGAGAACGTTGGGCGCCTTTCAGTTGGTTGCTCTTGGAGTGGGCGCCATTATTGGTGCTGGATTGTTTGTTAGAACTGCTGCCGCTGCCGCAGAAGCTTCTGGAAATGGGGTAACCCTTTCCTTTATTGTTGCTGCAATTGGATGTGCTTTCGCAGGTCTATGCTACGCAGAATTCGCAGCAATGATTCCTATTTCAGGAAGTGCTTACGCTTACTCATTCGTTACCATGGGTGAGTTGGTTGCTTGGATTATCGGATGGGCGTTGGTTATGGAATACGCACTGGGCGCGGCTACCGTGTCTATCGCATGGAGCGAATACTTGAATAATCTCTTTGGAGGAACCATACCTTACGAATGGTGTCATTCGCCGTTTGAAAGTATTCAGTACTTAACGGGAGAAGCTATGAATCAAGCAACTGCCTTGATTCCTGATTTGTCTAAGTCGGTTCACCACGGTAAACTTATTTTATCTGGAGAGATGTTAGAGAAACTTCCTTCGTTGCAAGGAGCTGTTCAAAATTCTTCAGGAATTATCAATGCTCCGGCTTTGATTATCCTTTTCATGCTGACTTTACTTCTTATTAAAGGAACCAAAGAATCTGCTTTCGTTAACGCAATTATCGTTTTCTTGAAAGTGGCTATTGTATTGGTGTTCATTGTTATCGGATGGCAGTTCATCAACCCAGATCACTATTCACCTTACTTAATCCCAGAAGGGGTGAAAGGACACGAAGGATTCTTCGATTGGGGATGGGGCGGTGTTTTAGGTGGAGCAGGAATTGTATTCTTCGCCTTCATCGGATTCGATGCTGTTTCTACTGCTGCGCAAGAAGCGAAAAATCCAAAGCGCGATATGCCAATCGGAATCTTAGGTTCGTTGGTGGTGTGTACCATCTTGTACATTTTGTTCGGACACGTGCTGACAGGTGTTGCACCTTGGTCTGACTTCGGTGATCCTGCTTTAGGAAAAGAAGCATCGGTAACGTACACGATTTCCACCTACATGAAAGGATACGAGTGGTTGGGCACAACAGTGAATGTGGCTATCCTAGCGGGATTCTCGAGTGTTATCTTAGTTATGTTAATGGGACAAAGCCGTGTGTTCTACTCTATGAGTAACGACGGATTATTGCCGAAGGCATTCGGAGAATTGCACCCGCGTTTCAACACCCCGTACAAAGCCAACTGGATTCTATTCGTATTCGTTGGATTGTTCGCCGCTTTCGTACCTGGAAGTGTAGCTGGTGATTTGACTTCGTTCGGAACACTATTCGCCTTCATTCTGGTGAGTGCTGGTGTTTGGATCATGCGCGTGAAGAACCCTGAATTTGTTCGTCCATTCAAAACCCCATTGGTTCCGTTGGTTCCAATACTTGGTATTTTAGTTTGTGGCGCCATGATAGCTTCTTTAGATGAGCAAACATTGAAGGTTGCAGCTATTTGGATGGCAGTTGGATTGTTGATCTACTTCGGTTATTCAAGAAAGAACTCGCACCTTCATAAAAAGTAATGAAGGACATGTGTTGAATTGAAAAGAACAGCTTCGGCTGTTCTTTTTTATTTCCCAAAGTATTGAGCATTAAAAAGCCCGGAACGTTTTCCGGGCTTTTCAATACCTTAACCTAAACCTTAACTAAAACTTATAACGAAAGAATATCGTTATAGTATTAATAACGCTTGAGATTCAAAAAGGTTTCAATTATTATAAAAAAAATTATGTCTTCTGCTTTTCTCGCTTCGCAGCTGGGAAAAGAATGTTGTTCAAGATAAGTCTGTAGCCCGGAGAATTCGGGTGCAATGAAAGGTCTGTTGGTGGATCTCCAACGCGGTGTTGGTAGTCTTCAGGATCGTGACCACCGTAGTAAGTCCATTGTCCTTGTCCCATTTCGCCGTGAACGTATTTCGCGCAATTGATGTTCTTCGATTCACCCATAACGGTGACTTCACTCTTTAAATAACCTTCACGGAAAGAAGTCGTCTGTCCCATGAAACCATGAATCACTTGCGTGTGGTTTTGAGTCAATATGGTTGGAATAATATCCCACTTCGCCGAAAAGTCGAAGAGCGTGAAGAAGTCGTTTTCCTCTTTTACCTTCAAATGATCTTCAGTCCCATCAATATTTGAAAACTCATAGACCATCGGGTCTTTAATGATGTTGTAATTCTGGAATGCAAATCCCTGCGCGAAGTCCAATTTCTTCTGAGCATTCGCATCACTCGGGTCACCGTCGAACACACTTTCCACCATATCTGTTCCTTGCGCGGAAAGCGCAATGTCGTATGAGTCGGTTCCGCTGCACATCGTAAACAGAAACCCTCCGCCTAAAACGAAGTTCTTAATGTTCACTGCCACGGCACGCTTCATTTCAGACACTTTGTTGAATCCCAATTTCGCTGCTGTGGCCTCCTGATTTCGTACTTCGTCTCTATACCAGGGCGCCGCCTTATAGGCACCGTAGAACTTGCCGTACTGTCCCGTGAAATCTTCGTGGTGTAGGTGAAGCCAATCGTATTCAGGAAGTTTTCCAGTTATAATTTCTTCATCATAAATACTCGTGTAAGGAATTTCCGCATAGGTAAGAACCAAGGTTACAGCATCGTCCCAAGGCTGCTTGCCTTGCGGCGTATAAACTGCAATCTTCGGAGCGACTTCCAATTTAACCTTTTCCATATTTACTTCAGGGTCGGCAATCTCTTGATAAATGGCTTGAACTTGCGCATCTGCAATGACTTGAAAACTCACGCCACGCTCGGTGCATTTGCGCTGAATAGTCGGGATGTTCTCCATTAAAAAGCTTCCGCCACGGTAATTCAATAACCATTCAATGGGGAGTTTCTGCTCTAAAACCCAGTAGGCAATGCCGTAAGACTTAATGTGGTTCTGCTGTGACTCGTCCATGGGAATAAGCAACATGCCTGCAAAGGAGGTGTTTCCCAAAAGGGCCAAAGCCAAAATGACAATTAATTTGCGCATGGTTCAAAGATACTCATGACGAAGAACAACGCAAGGCCTAAAAAATTGTGTGTGCTTTTGGTTGAAAAGTCGGTTTGACCTTCCTCATTCAAATGGCTAACTTTGTAAAAAAATAACCACACCATGAAATTTTTCATCGACACAGCGAATCTTGATCAAATTAGAGAGGCACAAGACCTTGGCGTTCTTGACGGAGTAACAACCAATCCTAGCTTAATGGCAAAGGAAGGTATTTCTGGAACAGACCGCGTAATGAAGCACTATGTTGACATTTGCGAAATTGTTGGAGACGGCGATGTAAGTGCTGAAGTCATTGCTACTGACTTCGACGGTATGGTGAAAGAAGGAGAAGAATTGGCTGCATTGCACGAGAATATCGTGGTGAAAGTTCCAATGACCAAAGACGGAGTGAAGGCGATTCGCTATTTCACAGACAAAGGAATCCGTACGAACTGTACGTTGATTTTCTCTGCCGGACAAGCTCTTCTTGCTGCCAAAGCAGGTGCGTCATATGTTAGTCCTTTCGTTGGACGTTTGGACGATATTTCTACAGACGGTATTGATTTGATTGAACAAATCAGAACCATCTTTGATAACTACGGATTCGATACTGAAATCCTTGCAGCTTCTGTTCGTCACCCAATGCATGTAATTGCTTGCGCAGAAATTGGAGCAGATGTTATGACCGGTCCTTTAAGCGTGATCTTGCAATTGTTGAAGCACCCGTTAACAGATATTGGATTGGCTCAATTCCTTGCCGATCACAAGAAAGCTGCTGAAGCGAAATAATTTTGATAGCTAGTTCAGACAACAACGCAGATTATACTGCGGCACAAATTATTCGCAAGCAAGGGATTTGTATTCTTCCCACAGATACAGTTTATGCTTTCGCTTGTGCGTTGTCAGACAAAAAAGCAATAGAGAAAATGGCCCAATTGAAAGGCGTGCGTTTAGACAACGCGCGCTTTTCTATTGTTTGCAACGACCTTTCTCACTTAGCCACATTTACGAAGCCCATTTCAACACCGTATTATCGCGCATTGAAAAGGCATACCCCTGGCACGTTTACTTTTTTGTTGGAAGCAAGTAGCCTTGTTCCAAAACTTTTTACTTCACGCAGAACCACCATTGGTCTTCGTGTTCCCGATCACGATTTTCTTCAACGAGTGCTCACGCACTTGGGTGAAACCATCGTAGTTTCTTCGGTCCATCGGAAAGAAAATACAGCAGAATATCCTGTGGAAGCCATTGACTTGGAAGAAGATTGGTCAAATGACGTTGCTGAAATTTTCTTTGAAGACACTTCGAAAATGTTACTCTCTACGGTCGTAGATTTTTCTGGTTTGAATCCGGTCGTGGTTCGCCAGGGTGCAGGGGAGTGGAATCCCTGAACAATATCCATAAACAATTGCTCGTTCGCAAGTTTCAGAATTAGCACATTCTCACGAAGGTGGTCTTGGTAATTTCACATTGACAAATTGTGACTATGAGAAAAATTGCACTGGGTTTTGTTTTATTTATTTTGAGCGCCACATCTGTGTTTGCTCAGAAATCGTTCGAAAAGGTTGTGCCTGAGCGTGTCTATCGCGAAGCCTTGAATCTTTTTGAGAACGAAAAGTTCGTTCCGGCGAAAGAGTCGTTTGAAAAATATCTTTCATTAACTTCTGGAAACGATAGCTATAGAGCCGATGCAGAATACTATCAGGGGCTGTGCGCCATGAATCTGTTCCATCCCGATGCGGAGTTCTTGTTAACCAACTTCGTTCGTAATCATCCCGATTCACACTGGTGTCAGAGTGTGTATTTGGAATTGGCGAACTTCAAGTACAAGAGTAAATCATACAAACAATCACTCGAGTGGTTCGATAAGGTTGAAGAAAAACAATTGTTGGCGGAAGAACGTCCCGCATTTTATTACAAGCGTGGATTCGTGAAATTCGATCAAAAGAAATATTCCGATGCGCGTGTAGATTTTGCAAAAGTGAAAGACGGTGATTCAGAATACAAAGCCGCGGCGACCTACTATTATGCCTACATGGCCTACGCAAGCAAGGATTATCAAGTAGCATTGGAGTCTTTTTTTAAATTGAAGGAAGACAAGGATTTCAAGTCGGTTGTTCCTTATTTCATTTCGCAGATTTATTATGTTCAGAAGCGATTCGATGAGTTGTTGGCCTATGCTCCACCGTTGATCAACGCAGAAGAAAACGTAAAGAACAACTATCCGAATGCAAATGAAGAAATTGCACACTTGATTGGTGACGCCTACTTCATTCTCGAAAAATACCAAGAGGCCCTACCGTATTTAGAGAAATATCACAATTCTCCAACCGCTAAACCTTCGGTTGAAGACTACTATCAATTGGGATTTTGTTATTACCGCAACAGCAACTTCGAACGTGCTGTTGATGCCTATTCTCACTGCACGAAAGAAGATTCTCCAACTTCACAATTGGCGAACTACAACATAGGTGATTGTTATTTGAAGTTAGAACAAAAGGAATATGCGCGTACTGCTTTCGAGGTGGCTTCCAAGCAAACGCATAACGTCGATGTGCAGGAAGACGCTTTATTCAACTACGCGAAATTGGCTTTCGAACTTTCGTACAACCCCTTCCATGAAGCCATTTCAGCTTTTGAAGGATATCTGGAAAAGTATCCAAATTCTGCGCGTCACGACGAAGCTTACGAGTTCTTGTTGAATGTGTATTTGAAAACAAGAAACTACGAGCGTGCGCTGACTTCATTGGATAAAATGAAGGTGAAAGACATTCGTGCAAAAACGTCTTATCAGATTGTTGCCTTCAACCGCGGTGTTGAATTGTACCAGGCTGAAAGCTTCGCGAAGTCTGAAGAGTTCTTTACGAAATCGCTGGAATATCCTGTGAGCACATACCTCATGGCACAGGCGAAATATTGGATGGGAGAGATCAACTACCGTCAGAATAAATATCCTAAGGCGAAGGAATACTATCAAGCGTGCATTGCTGAACCAGCAGCGTTCAATTCTGAGTATTATGCCTTGGCAAACTACAGTTTGGGATACACGTATTTTAAATTGGGCGTGGCGCAAAAAGACTACGATGCATCTAAGCCTTATTACTCCAATGCCAATACAGCTTTTAGAAAATATGTCGATTCCAATGAAGCAAATGATTTGAAAAAAGGCGATGCATACTTGCGCATAGGAGATTGCTTCTTCGTTTCAAAAAGCTACAAGCAAGCCATAGAAAGTTATTCCAAAGGAACACCAGCGCAGAAAGATTACATCCTTTATCAAAAGGCGCTTTGCGAAGGGTATGAAGGAAACAATTCTGCGAAAATTAACTTATTGAAGTCGTTAGTAGATTCTGAGAGCAATTCGAAGTTTAAAGTAGATGCAGCATTTGAATTAGGAACTACCTACCTCAGCGCCGGAAGCAATGCTGAAGCTAAGACAGTATTCTTACAGTTGATGGCCGATGAGCCTACTTCCAACTACACCAGAAGAATTTTAGTGAATTTGTGCTTGATCTATCGCAATGAAGAGAACGACGCGAAGGTGAAGTCTACGTGGAACACGCTATACGCTAACTACGGGAACGATAAGATTATTCTCGATGCTTTGGAGATTGTTAAGCCGGTATTGATCGATGATATTGAATTCCAAAATCAGATTACGCATTTAACTGTTGCAGATGTGAGTGCTTTAGAAATTGAAGAAGGCGTCTTCACCAAAGCTTCTGCTCCTGCTTATGCTGGAGAATGCGCAAAAGCAAAAGGAAAGCTTGAATCATATTTGAATCAATATCCAAATGCCATTCATGCCGCTGAAGCGAATTTTTTGTTGGCCGACTGTTTCAAAAACGAAGGAAATAAAGAGTCAGCAATTGTCTATTATGAGCGTGTGATTGCCTTACCATTCTCCGACTTCACCGAAGAGGCCTTGAACAACGCCGCAGACATTCGCCTTCAACAAGGGGAATATGCGAATGCCATAGGACATTTGTTAAAAATTGAGAGTGCTGCTGTTTCGAAG
The DNA here is from genome assembly GCA_903932685.1 of uncultured Bacteroidota bacterium. Classification (GTDB taxonomy): domain Bacteria; phylum Bacteroidota; class Bacteroidia; order Flavobacteriales_D; family Sanyastnellaceae; genus CAIZGX01. The sequence continues at coordinate 19,455 of CAIZGX010000057.1, forward strand.
AAGAGTGTGGAAGATGCACAAATGGCTTTGCTAGTTGCGTATTACAGCATTGAAGAAATGGGATTGGCACGCGAATATGCAGACAAGGTTATTGCAGACGCTGCGGCCAATGCCGACAATCGCGCGAAGGCTTATCTCTGGAGAGCACGTATGAAGATGAAAGAAGAAGAGTTCTCAAGTGCTTTGGAAGATTACACTGAAGTTGCGAAACGCGGCGGTGAAGGAGCGGCTGAAGCGGCCTATCAAAATGCATTCGTCGAATTCAAGATGAATGAAATTGAAAAAGCCGAGAAGTCAATTTTCAAGGTGATTGAAAAGTATACTGCGTTTGATAAGTGGAAGTACGAGTCGTTCTTGCTGCTGTCTGACATATATGTGGCGAAGCCAGATTATTATCAAGCAAGAAAGACATTGGATGCCATTATTTCCAAAGTAAAAAACCCGGATATTTTAGCACGTGCAGAGCAAAAGAAAATCGCGTTAGAACTTTTGGAAAACCCAAAGCCGAGGGCGGTAGAGATTCCTATTGACAACACAGATGAGAATATTCAAAACGATGAGTTCCATGAAGAATAAATTGAAAACAATACTACTGGCTGTGGGTTTTGCTGCAGCTTCTACACCGGCTTTTGCGCAGGTTGACAGTGTGCTTATTCAGAGCGCGCAATTCGTTGGGGATTTGAATATCTTTTTGCGCGATGCGAATAAAATCTCGAATCAGCCTTTCGTCATTGAAACGGAAACCAATGCTTCATTAATGAAGTACAACATGCTTCCCACCCGACTCATTTCTTTTACACAACCGGCGACTATTTTGTCTTCGAATTTCCCGATGGAAAAGAAGTTGAAGAAGCTTCAAAACGGATGGGTGGATGTTTCTTTCGGAAGCTATGTTACACCCAAGGTAGATGCGTATTACACCGATGGAAGATCGAAGAAAGGGGATTGGGGTGTTCTCTACGGACACCAAAGTTCGAACACGAATTTTGAGGTGCTTTCTGGAGCCGATCTTCCAACCACGTTCAGTGATAACCATGCAACGTTATGGGGCAAGCGTTTTTACAAGAAAACAGTGGCCGATGCGAAGTTCAATTGGAACAGAAATGTGACCAATTGGTATGGAATAGATTCTTCGCAACAAAGTTATTTCTCGGACTATGCGAAGTTGAAACAAACGATGAATGTGTATAGCGGTAATATAGGTATTCACACCTTTGACAGAGATAGTAACGATTTGAATTGGTGGGGAAAGGCAGGGTATCGCTTGGCTTCAGATGCATTCAATTCGAACGAGCACTTTGTTGACGTGAGCGGCGGCGCAAGTAAATTGGTGAAGACCGAAGTGTTTAGTGGAGAATTCGGAATGACTTACAATCAGTTTAATTCAACCGGATTGGATTGGTCTCCAGATTATGCGAATACTTGGGGTGAGGGTGATTCGTTGAGGTCTATCCGAACTTTTGATAACGCAATTGTTCGCTTCATTCCAACGGCATATACCGTTTACAAGGATCTTCGCGTGAAGATCGGAATGGCCCTTTACATGCAATCGCGCGGAGAGCAACGCGGACACTTTTATCCGCAAGCTGAAGTGAGTTACAGCATCCTCGATGGAATGTTTGTTCCTTATGCTGGAATTAAAGGCTCTTTGGCACCGACAACGTATTACGGTTTATACAATCAGAATCCATTCGTAGTTGTTCAACCGCAATTGCTGAATCAGAATAACAAGATGCAATTGTATGGCGGTGTAAGTGGTTCAATTTCGCGACGTGTGAATTACACCGTTGGTGCAGAACTTAACAAGATTGAAAATTTTGCTTTCTTCGTGAATGACAGTTTGTTTTCTAGGGGAAATATGCAAGGAGTTTTGTACGACAATTTGAGAGTTGCGAAGGCAAAAGGTGAAATTGAAGTTTTAGGTGGAAAGAAATGGAGTGCGAAAATCGGAGGTTCTTATTCTTATTTCGAAACCGACCAACAATATGCGTGGCAATTACCGAATCTACAGTTCTCGGCAGAGGCGTCGTATAATTTGAACTCGAAGTTTAAGTTTAATTTCCAAGGTATGTATTACGGCGAGCGCTGGGCGAAGTCAGTGCTGCCTGTTACAGGTAGAGATGCAGCATTGCAATTGGACGGCTCTTACGTCTACAAAATGAAAGGATTCGTAGACGTGAATTTGCGCACTTCGTATACCTATAATGAGCGTTTTTCTGCTTATTTGCAGTTCAACAATATCTTGGCTCAGAAATACGCTATTTACAGCGGAATTCCAACGCAGCGCTTCTTCGCTGCCTTGGGGGCTTCTTATTCGTTCTAAAGTAGCAATTTGTTAACGAAATGTTCATAAAACTAAGGGGGCTTCGGCCCCCGTTTTTTGCTACAGCAATGGGGCTTTCGTAACTTTGGTCACCTTGAAAAAATGGGCTTGTCCCAATCTTCAATCTGTAATAAAAAAGTTAGATAATTAATAGTCCACGAGAGAATGAGTGAAGAAATAGAAAATACCCTAACCCCCGGTTATACCGCTGACAATATTCAGTCGTTAGAAGGAATGGAGCACGTGCGCATGCGCCCTGCAATGTATATCGGAGATATTGGAACTCGAGGCCTTCACCACTTGGTTTACGAGGTAGTGGATAACAGTATCGATGAGGCTTTAGCTGGACATTGCGATACCATTAACGTATTCATTAATCCAGACAACAGTGTTACGGTTAAAGATAATGGACGTGGTATTCCTGTTGACATGCACAAGAAGGAAGGCGTAAGCGCACTTCAAGTGGTAATGACCAAGATTGGTGCGGGAGGAAAGTTCGACAAAGGATCTTACAAAGTATCGGGTGGTCTTCACGGTGTTGGTGTGAGTTGCGTGAACGCACTTTCTATCGCATTGAAGGCAGAAGTTTTTCGTGAAGGTAAAATGTATGTGCAAGAATATAGCTGCGGAAAGGCGTTGTATCCGGTAAAAGAAATAGGTGCCACAGAACTTCGCGGTACCACTGTGACCTTCCTTCCAGATAATACTATTTTCGATACAGCGGAGTACAATTTCGACACGTTGGCGAATCGCCTTCGTGAACTTTCTTTCTTGAACAAAGGCATTCGTCTTCACTTAACAGATGAGCGTGTAGTAAACGAAGACGGTTCATTTAAAACCGAAGAGTTTTACAGCGAAGCTGGATTAATTGAAATGGTGAAGTATTTAGATGAGAGTCGTCCAACCATCATAGGAACCATCATTCATATGGAGCGCACAGACGGTGCTATTCCAGTGGAAGTGGCCATGACCTACAACGACTCCTACAACGAGAATGTGTTCTCTTATGTAAACAACATCAATACCCACGAAGGTGGAACACACTTGCAAGGATTTAAGCGCGGATTAACCTCTACGTTGAAGGACTATGCAGACAAGAGTGGATTGTTGGAAAAGGCGAAGGTGGAGATTGTTGGCGATGACTTCCGCGAGGGATTGACAGCTGTTGTTTCTGTAAAGGTTCAGGAGCCTCAGTTCGAAGGACAAACCAAAACCAAATTGGGAAATAAGGAAGCTGTTGCTCCGGTGTCTCAAGTGGTAAGTGAAATGCTTCAGGCGTATTTGGAAGAACATCCAGCAGAAGCAAAGTCCATTGTTCAAAAAGTAATTCTTGCAGCTCAAGCGCGCATTGCCGCGAAGAAGGCTCGTGAGACTATTCAAAGAAAAGGAGTAGGTTTCGGCGGTGGATTACCGGGTAAACTGTCTGACTGTTCTGAGAAAGATCCAAAGAAATCGGAATTGTTCTTAGTCGAGGGTGATTCGGCGGGCGGAACCGCTAAGCAGGGACGCGATCGTGTGTTCCAAGCAATTTTGCCACTTCGTGGAAAAATCTTGAACGTAGAGAAGGCGATGCAACATCGTATTCTTGAGAACGAAGAGATCAAGAATATGTATACCGCTTTAGGGGTTTACATAGGAACAGAGGACGACAGCAAGGCGTTGAATGTGTCGAAGCTTCGTTATCACAAAATTGTGATTATGTGTGATGCCGACGTAGACGGATCTCACATTGAGACGCTTATTTTAACGTTCTTCTTCCGTCACATGAAAGAGTTGATTGATCAAGGAATGATCTACATTGCAACTCCGCCATTGTACCAAGTGAAGAAAGGAAACAAAGGCGAATACGCATGGACTGAAGAGCAGCGCGATGCGTTGGTTAAGGAAATGCGTGGAGCTGGATCTGAAACAAGTGTGAACGTTCAACGATACAAGGGTCTTGGAGAGATGAACGCAGAACAGTTGTGGACAACGACTATGGATCCAACAACCAGAACATTGCGTCAAGTGACCATTGACAACGCAGCGGCGTGTGACCAGATATTTTCTATGCTTATGGGCGACGAGGTTCCACCTCGTAGAGCGTTCATTGAAGCGAATGCGAAATACGCGAAGATCGACGCGTAACGACACTCTCTCTGCTTTGCGGCAGAGCAGGGTAACCTGCAAGAATAAGGGCCTCCTTCGGAGGCCCTTATTTATTTCAACGAAGTTGAATTACTTCAATTTCTCATTGTTCAAATGTCGCGTGGCATCGCGCTCGGTTTTCTTGGCCATGTTTTTTTCGAAGGCTTCTTGTAAATTGATTCCGGTCTGATTTGCGAGGCAAATCAGAACGAAAAGAACATCGGCCATTTCATCGCCGAGGTCTTTGGCTTTGTCGCTTTCTTTTTCGCTTTGCTCGCCGTAGCGGCGGGCAATGATGCGAGCGACTTCACCGACTTCTTCAGACAGCATTGCCATGTTGGTGAGCTCGCTGAAATAACGAACGCCAACTGTTTTAATCCATTCGTCTACTTGCGCTTGTAGCGCATTCAAATCTTTTTCCATTAATGACCTCCAGCCATTTCACCAATTTGAATGTTTTGCTTTTTCAAAATTCCTTTCACGCGGTAGGCGTAGAAAGCCAAGTAAGCAAAACATGCAACGCCTACGAAGTAAGAATACTGAATACCTAAATAAGCGTCATCAGACAACGCTCCTTGTGCCACAGAAATAAATCCACCGCCCATAATCATCATAATTAAAAGACTTGAACCTGTATTTGTTCTGCTTCCCAATCCTGCTATTCCCAAAGTGAAAATACAAGGCCACAAGGTGCTGCAGAACAATCCAACAGACATAAACGCAAACACGCTAATCATTCCAGATGCGAAAATTCCAACCAACAATGCAACAATACCCAAAAGTGAATACATCAACAATTGCTTTATCGGATTCCCCTCACTTATTTTATCTGCTGCAATTAGTACAAGCACTAAACCTAAATACGGATAGAAGTCTTTTACCGCGTGACCAGCAATGGCATTCACTGTCATGAAAATTCCAAATGCCGCGAAAGGTAGAATAATATTCAATTTGCTTTTCAACGATTGTGAAATGTTGAATGATCCCGCAGCACTGGTCCAACGCCCAATCATTAAACTCGCCCAGAACAAAGAAACAAACGGAGCAATAGCGCTCTCTTCGGTTCCCAATTTTTGCTTCATGAATTCAGGAAGATTACTCGCCGTAGAAACTTCAACACCCACATACAAGAAGATGGCAAGCATACCCATAGACAACTGCGGGTACTTCAAAATAGAAAGCAAGCTTGCATTGTCATTGTCAGATTTTACGGTCTCAATTTTATCTGGAACAGAAGAGAACTTGAACATAACAGCAGCAAGTACAAATGCAGCTCCTAAAACCAAATACGGAATTTGAACCGCTTTCAAGTCTAAGGTCGTTGGACCAGATCCTATTCCACCAAAGATTGCAAACGAAACAATAACAGGTCCTATCGTCGTTCCAACGTTGTTAATTCCACCGGCTAAACTTAAACGCTGATTCCCTGTTGCAGGATCTCCCATTTGAATGGCCAATGGATTCGCAGCAATTTGCTGAAGAGAAAATCCAAGTCCAACAATGAAGAGTCCTGAAATAAGCAACTCGAAAGATGCCGTGTTCGAAGCAGGAATGAACAACAACGTTCCGCATGCGGAAATTAAAAGTCCAAGCGCTAATCCGTTTCTATACCCCAACGAATTCAAAATGTCTCGCTTCATGAATGCTGAAACGGCGAAATACACAAGCGAACCCACCGTGTATGCAACGTAAAAAGCAAAAGAAATTAATTGCGACTGCATTTGAGAAAGGTTCAACGCTTTCTTGAATACTGGAATTAAGATGTCGTTACTTGCTGCAACGAATCCCCAGAAAAAGAAAATCGAGATTAAGGTTGCCAATGCGCCTTTAGGTGCTTTTTGCATGTTGTTTTGGTTTAAGGTTTAGACTGCAATATAATAATGTAATTTCTACAATAAGTATAACTGTTGTTATTTCTTGTTCTTGCGAAGAATCTCCTCCCACTTCTGTTGAATGCCTTCCGCAGGAAGGGGCGTGTATTCATATTGAAGCAAGCCTTTGAAATTTGTCTGTATGGCATACGGCACAGCGCCTATGCGAAGGTCTTGCATCAGTTTGAAGTCATTTCCGCCATACAATATTTCCATGTTTTCAAGCTTCAGTGGTGCTATTGTTTTCTCGAAAGACTCGAAAGTCTCGTGCATGCCTATGACCACAATTCGAAAATCATTTTTGTATTTTGAAGCCATGTGGTTCAAGAGCGCAAGATCACGCTGACACGATTTGCCCTCATTAAAGAAATACAAATACATGTTCCGATCGCAATGCTCCGTGAATTTCCATTTATCGTTATTCGAATTAATCAAAGTGAAGTCAGGCAAAACACTGTTTCTTTTCAATCCTGAAAACTCAATATCACAAGCCTTCGCCAATTGTTTACTCGTTTCGAATTTACTGGTGCTCTCAATCATGGAAAGAATTCTTTTTATCAGTACCGGACTTTGGGCACGCGTGTAATAATTTTTGCGTAACGCAGCAATGAGAATGAGTTCTTCCAATTGCGCGTAGTGTGTGCTATCTGGATTTAAATAGTGAATAATCGGCTCTGCAGTCTTTGCTGTTTCCATCAGCGCGGTAAACGCTTGCGCATCGCGGGTATTCAACGAAGGATCTAAATAGTTGGAAGCGGCTAGCTCTAACCATTTAATGAAGGCTGAGTTTTTTAAATCAATGTATTGACTTGCCGTCTCAAGATTTACCGGGGAATTAGCTAAAAGACGCAAAGTAAAAATTTCACATGCAGCGTAATTTTGCAGAAACGAGTCTTTCTTGAATTCAGGTTCAAACAACGACTGCATTTTGTTTTCAAGCGATTCAATTTGTCTGAGGAAGTTCACTTGAGCCGATGCGTATTTCGAAGAGTCTTCCTTCGATTTGAATTTCACCAAATCCGATTTCGGATTGTTCTCTTGCATGCGTGAAGTAGCCGCTTCGTTTTGATGAGAATTTGAGAGTAAATAATTGAAAGAATTTTCAGAAAGGAATTTGGCTATTTCAGTATTGATTTCTCCAATAACGGCATTCGTTCGATCAGCACTGTTGTTTTCAATCCGCGCTTCCCAACTGCGAATGAGCCCGTTCTGTGTTAGCGTTGTGTCCGCCGAAAGAAATTCAACCACATACGTTTGCTTCGGATTCACCCACAAGGATATCTGCGCATTGCTGGCACACAAATACAAATTCTCTTTTTGTTTGGTTGGAATTTTTAATTCGAATTCTCCTTTTGCATTCGCTGTAGTTTGGGCTACAATGTTTAAATTTTGCGTCAACCCATCCGTTGTAAAACAAGCGTATACTTTATTGTTGGAAGTCACCGCGCCAGATCCTTTAATGGTCACATCTTGACCAAAAAAAAAGTGAGCGCTGAAAAGAAAAAATACAATTGAAATGTGCTTCATCATAACTGAATTCCTTTTGGAAGGAACGAAGAAATGTCGCCGTTATTTTTATAGATCTCACGAAGAACCGTACTTTGAACATGCGACAACTCAGGAGCGGTCACAAGCAATATTGTTTCAATGCCATCTGAAATGGCTTTGTTCATGTTCGCAATGGTGCTCTCGTATTCAAAGTCGGTGCTGTTGCGCAATCCTCGAAGCAAATACTTTGCTCCAATCGATTGACAGAATTCAACTGTTAATCCTTCATACTTCGCTACACGAATATTCGAATGTCCTGCAAATGTTTGTTCCACAAATGCCATTCGTTGCTCCAAGGAAAATAAATAATTCTTCGTGGTGTTCACGCCAATGGCTACGACCACTTCATCGAATAGCGCTGCTCCACGAAGAACAATGTCTTCATGGCCGGTTGTAATCGGATCAAACGATCCTGGAAATACTGCTATGCGTTTCATTTGTTTTCGATTTTGAAAAATGAAAAATGCACATGTCCGTAACTTCGTGCTTGCCAAAAATACGGACTGTCTTCGAATTTTATGTCTTTCCCGTGCTCAATAATTAACAACTGAAGTTGATCACTTTTCTTTTCGAAAATCAATGCAGGCAATTCCTTCAGCCAAGGTAAATCGTAAGGCGGATCAGCGAATACCACTTGCGGTAAGTCGGTTTGTCTTCCTAAAAAAGTTCGGACATCCGCTGTGAATATATCCATTCCATCGGCTTGAAAGTCACGCTTCACTTGTTGCAAATGTCTTGAATGCTTCGGGCTGCTTTCCACCGAAATGACCCGTTGAACCCCGCGTGAAGCGGCTTCTAGACTAATAGCGCCGGTTCCTGCAAAGAGATCCCACATGAGCGAAACGTCATCCCATTCCACCAAATGTTGCAACACATTGAACAACGCTTCTTTTGCGAAATCGGTCGTAGGTCTTCCTGTGAATGATTTTTCCACCTTAATGATGCGACCTTTCCATTCGCCGCCAATTATGCGCATAGCATGTGCAATTTCCAGAGATCATTCAACGAATTCGCTTGCATGTTTTCAGAGAACTGAACCTGACGAACGTACGATTCAAAAACTTCAACATAATTCGAATCGAAATGCGTTCCCTGCACGAATACCGGCAATGCCGCTAAATCAATTCCATATTGAATACATCCATTAGCCAAGAAGTACAAAATGTCTTCGGCCGTATTCCCGGCGTATTCATTCAACAACACCAAGGCGTTGTTTTTTTCAAGACATAAATAATGTTTTTCCTTACCAACCCAAAGCGTTGCTTTCGACTGCACCAAACTAGCATGTGCGCGCTGTCCGGGAAGGAGCAGGGAAGGAAGGGCAAGAATTTCAACACCCACAATGAATCTTTCCAAATTCACAACAGACGAATGCGTTGCGAAAACAACTACAACATCTTGTTGCGTGTTGAATCGATACGCCAAGAATTCATTCGATGTTATTTGAGGAAGGTAATTCGCCACCTCATTTTCTTGGAACATAGCCTTCGGAATAAGATTGAAGGCAAGAGGCTCAACAGATAGAATGGTCTTCTTGAAAACCGCGCTGGGCCAATGTTTTTGAATCCAGGCAACACTTTCTGCGAAAGGAATACTTTCTCCAATCGGAAACGATAGGTTATGCGTAAATATGACAACGCCATCTTCCGGCTGAGCGAAGGCAATGGAAACAAAGAAAGATTCCAGGTGCACAGAGGCATGCAGACGCGCGCTGTTTTCTACCACAGCTGTCGGAATTTGAAAGGTCTCAGTGTTCATCGTGAAAAAATACGCATAATTAATTTCTCAGCTAATTTACATCATTGCTGCGCTTGGTCTTTCTTTGCATGCGATAATAAAATCATGAGTCACACTGCGTTCGAACAATTACTACTAGAGAATTTTTCTTTTGCTCCCACAGCGGGGCAGAAGAAGTTGTTCCATGCCTTTGCGCGAATGATGTTTTCCGAGAAGGCACGGTTAGCACTTATGATCAAAGGTTATGCGGGAACGGGTAAGACCACCTGCGTGAAAGCCATGGTTGATTCGCTTGCGGAACATCGCGTGAACGCATTGCTCCTAGCGCCAACAGGAAGAGCCGCGAAGGTCTTGGGGAATTATTCAAACCGGAAGGCAAGTACCATTCACAAAGAAATCTATGTAAAGCGCATGGATCGCAGTGGACGCGTTTGGTTCGAGTTGAAGGAAAACGAAAACATTGATACCGTGTACTTCGTCGATGAAGCTTCCATGATTGGACAAGATACCGTTGTGTTTTCAGAAGATAGTTTCGATGCGGGAAGTTTATTAGATGATTTGCTCTCGCATGTATATAGCGGCGAGCGATGCAGGTTGGTCATCATCGGTGACACCGCGCAGCTTCCTCCTGTCGGCTGTCCGTTAAGCCCTGCGTTGAATATGGAAGGCTTACGCGACAACTACTCGCTGAATATTGCCGCCATTGAATTGCTCGAAGTCATTCGTCAAAAAGAAGGCTCTGGAATTTTAATCAATGCGACTTCCTTGCGCGAATTAATTGTGAGTCAAGGAAAAGAATTACCGCAATTTTCAACCTTGAATTATAATGATATTCATCGGGTAGACACCGACATGCAGCCGGTTGTAGAGGAGGCGCTGCAAGAATATGGCATTGAAGATTTGGTCATCATAACGCGTTCAAACAAACGTGCGAATCTATTCAACCAGCAAGTGCGTTCTCGAATTTTAGGTAACGAAGAAGAGATCAATTCGGGAGACCGAATGATGGTGTTGAAGAACAATTATTTCTGGCTCGATGAAAAAGAATCGAAGGAAATTGGCTTCATTGCGAACGGAGATATTCTGAATATCCTTCGCATAAAATCGTTTGAAGAACGCGGAGCTTTTCGCTTTTGCAAAGCCATTGTGAAAATGGCGGACTATCCTGAAATGCCCGAGATGGAAGTCATTCTTTTATGCACCACCATTTGGGAAGAATCTGCTCAATTGTCAAAGGCGAAAATGCAAGAACTGTGGCAGGTATGTGCGCTTGATTATCCTGATGCATCCACTGTTGGGCAGTTGCGAAAGCTTCTTCAAAAAGATCCGTATTACAATGCACTTCATGTGAAGTTCGCTTATGCCATTACGTGTCACAAAGCGCAAGGTGGGCAGTGGCCGTGTGTGTTTGTAGATCAAGGATATCTAACCGATGAGATGGCAGGATTGGAATTGAACCGTTGGTTTTATACGGCTATAACCCGCGCCCAGAAAGAAGTCTATCTTGTCGGATTTCAAGAAAAATTAATAGTGGAAGAAGAGCGGAATTTATTTTGAAAGCTTGAAGAACATTTCAATTTCTTCGGGCGATTTAGGTTTCGCTGCAATGCGCATATTCTTGTCTAGAATGAAAAAAGCCGGAGTCTTCGTAATGCGATAGTCTTTTGCTCCTTTTGAATCCCAACCTTTCATTCCGCATAAATTGGTAAAGGTGAATTCTCTTTCAGTTACCGCTTGTTTCCATGCGTTCGCATCGTTGTCTACCGAGTATCCCACGAACGCAATGTTCTTTGCAGCATAGTCTTTACTCAACTTCGCAATCTTCGGAGCTTCGGTTTTGCAATGGCTGCACCAGCTGCTCCAGAAAACAAGAAGCGTGTATTGGCTGGCAGCACAAGTCTTTTTCAAATCGAAGGCAACATTGTTTAGGTCGTTACCGGTGATATTTGGAGGCGTCTTTCCAACGCTCACGCGCTCAATGCTTTCAGCGTTTCGCTTAATGACGTTCGAGAAATTATCGTCGCCGCACGATTCATCGTTAATGAAATTATCCATGAGGTAAAGCGTAATGTTTTCCATTCCACTTTCATAAAATCCGGTGAGCATTTCATTCAACACAAATTCATATACGCGTTCATTGGCGTGCGCTTTTTCCGTGAGAAGTCCAATGCAATCAATGAATCCGCTTTCGGTTCCTTTGCTAAACTGACGCATAAAATTTTGAATACGATCATTCAAAACGGTTGAATGAACCAAGCGTGCATCGCTGAAATTAACATTGTCCCAATAGTGTGCTTTGTCTTTCGAGGGTTCACGTTTCCAGTCGATCAACTGAGAAACGAACGAAGTTTTAATCGACTGCTTGTCGCGCTGTATGCATTCCAGTTGGTAGGCATTGAACGAAGCTTCTAAGTCGGTTAATTCTTTTTCAGCGGTAGAGTCTTTGTCTTTTTTCCAACGAATGTTCAGCGCTTTTTTCTTCTGATTGAATTCGTTTTCCTTCTTCACGTATTCATTCCAAAGAATGTTTCTATTTCCTTTCGTACAAGAAATCCCATTGTCCCAACGCGCGCCCTGAATGGCGAAATTCGATTCTGGCTCGGCATTGTCCATAGTTATTATAGCCATGTTTGAAGGGGTTAGCCCGAGTGCGTAAAGTCCTTCTCCGTATGCACCTTTAAATTGAAAACTGTTGTTTGTTATTGTGGTTGAATCGGCTACATCGAGCGTTCTTCCTGTGGTTTTCCACAAGCGAACCGCTGTCCCATTAGGGTAAGTGGCAGTTCCAGAAATGACATGAGATTGGGCAAAAGCCGCAACGCTGCATAGAAGTAGTGAAAAGGCGAATAGTGTTTTTCTCATCGTGAAATTTCTAAAACAAAAATAACACCAACTTTAATAGCTTTGTTCGGATATGCGAGAATCTATACTTTTAAAGTACGATGTGGCTTCAGAAGAGGAGCTGGAAGAGTTCCTTTACAACGCTGCGTTTGAAGAGGCTAAGCTCTTTCGTTCACGCATAGGCGTGCGTTTGCTGCGCAGAAAGCATTTGAAGAAAATTGAAGAATGGTCTGCAGATATTACGCTCGGATTGAATGTGGAAGAGGTTAAGTTCTCTCAGGCGATGTGGGTTGAAGGAAATTCGTGGTTGGAAAATCTGCGAGCTTTAGAAGCAGCGATGAGTCTTGGATTCAGACAGGTCTTTCAGGCGAGCGGGGTGTATGAGATGCATTATGCGTTGGAAGGATTGGAGCGAGCCGTGACCACTTGGGAAGATTTTTTGTTGAAGTCAGATTTGGAGTTGTTGGAAGAACCGGTTCACTCGAAAGAAGAATTACCAACCGCAGAAGCCATTCAGTTTTTGTTGAAGGGTGAAGAGCCGAGTGCCTTGAATTTATTGCAAAAGGAAAGAAAAAGGCTCAATGTCTTCATTAAATAGTTGCGAATTGAAAACCTTTTCGAAATAAGATTGTTGGAAGAGTATGAAAATGTCTGATGTTCGAATTTCCTGGCTTTCCATCGCATTCATTGCGCTTGGAACCATGACTTCCATTTACTTGATTTCGCAGTTGAAGTTCGATTATGATTTCGAAGACTTTTTTCCGAAGAACGATCCTGAAACCGAATATTTCTTAGAATTCCGAAAGTCATTCGAAACAGACAACGACTTCTTCATAGTAGCGCTTGAAAACGAAGGGAGCATTTTCGATTCTACTTTTCTTTCTCACGTCGATTCGTTAACGAAAAAACTTCAAGCCATTCCAAATGTGGAAGAATGCGTTGGACCAACATCGCTCATGACCTATGCCGTGGACCCTTTGTTTGGTGGCGTTTTTGAGACTCCCTTGCTTTCTGCAAATTCTTCTCAATCATTCAAACAAGATTCCGTGACCATCTGGAATTCGCCGTCATACGTAGGCGTCTTCTTCGGAACGAACGGAAAGTCGGTAGCCATTAACATGAAGCATACGCAAATGTTAAGCAAGGAAAAGTGCGACGAACTTTCAAAGAACATTCAAGACGATGTCAATAAATTTCAATTTAAAAAATCGCATGTCATTGGTCGCGCGCTAGGCCAGACGCTCTATGTAGAGCTCATGATTAAAGAGTTGGCGCTCTTTATTTCAATCAGTTTAGTCTTAACCACCATCTTCTTATTCATCGCTTTCCGAAGCGGATGGGGAATCATTATTCCAACAACTGTGGTGCTGTTGAGCATTATCTGGACGCTCGGATTCTTGAAGATCATGGGCAAAGATTTAGATTTGATGCTTACTGTTTTGCCTACGATTCTTTTTGTAGTTGGAATGAGCGACTCGGTGCACGTCCTTACGAAATACATGCAAGAACTTCGAAAAGGGAAGGAGAAAATTGAAGCCATTCGTTATGCATTTAAGAGTATTCGCCTAGCTACTTTTTTAACGGCGTTAACGACAGCTATTGGATTTTTCACTTTGGTGTTTTCCAACATTCAACCCATTTCGGATTTTGGAATTTACACAGCCGTTGGAGTGCTCTTGGCCTACGGGCTGACGTACACGCTACTTCCAGCTATATTGATTTTGGGCAAGCCGAAGCGCATGAACGACTTCGCCATGTCAGATGATTTCTGGACTTCGAAATTGCACAACAGTTTTATTTGGATACTTCGAAACCGCAAGAAGATTTGGATTGGAGGAGTTGTCCTTTTGGCATTAAGCGCTTGGGGTGTTTCCACCATTGTGGTAGACAACAAGATGTTGGAAGACTTGAAAGACGACCACGTGTTGAAGCAAGAATTTTCTTTCATGGAAAAGGAATTCGCGGGGTGTCGTCCGTTTGAATTGGGCATTGTTATGCCGAACGATTCTGCCATTCAATCGGTGAAGGTGTTGAAGCAATTGGATACGCTGGAGTCTTATTTACGCAATGAATACGGAGTAGGAGCCATGCTAGGCTATGCGCAGTTGGTAAAGGAAGCGAACAAGACATTGAATTTCGGAATGGAGGAGTATTATGTCATTCCAGACAGTCTGAAAGAGATTAGAGCCATTGAAGAATTGTTGCAGCAAGGACCAATAGCGCGCGCAACAGGAATGGCCTACAACGATAGCACGCGGACGCTTCGCATTAGCGGAAAGGTTGGAGATATTGGAAGATTGCATTTCGATTCGTGCAATCAAAAGTTACTGGTGTTCATGGATCAGAACTGTCCCGATTTATCGAATCGAAAAATCACCGGAACAGCTCATTTGATCGACGTCAACAACCGTAGCTTAATCGAGAACACCGTTTGGGATTTGCTCATTAGTGTCTTAGTTATTGGAATCATCATGGGTATCGTTTACAAGTCGTGGCGCATGATCCCGTTAACCATTCTCCCGAATTTATTTCCGTTGTTGATTGTCGCTGGAATCATGGGCTTCACGGGCATTCCGTTGAAGGTGAGTACGAGCATTATTTTCAACATCGCTTTCGGAATTGCGGTTGATGATACGATACATTTCTTGGCTCGCGTCCGCAGTTTATTGGGTGAAGGACTCAGCGTTCACTACGCCGTTAAGCGCACCTTCCTCACAACAGGAAAAGCCATGATTGTCACCACGCTCATCCTCAGCGGCGGTTTCCTCACCTTAATCTTCAGCGACTTCTTAGGAACGCATTACATCGGCTTGTTAGTGAGTCTCACGCTCTTCATAGCGTTGTTTGCGGAGCTGTTGTTTTCTCCGTTGATTGTGATGTTCTTTTTTAAGAAAAAAGTTAAGAGAGGTTAAGAAGAGGTAAGAGAGGGTAAGGTTAAACGGATCGAAATATTTTTCGACCCTAGATAAGAGAAATTAAGAGAGGGGAAGAGAACACTCATTCTGTTTCTCATTTTGTTTCTGTTTCTTAAAAATAGAAATGAGTAGGACAATGAGAATGAGAGGAATTAGAACAGGATATTAACTTCTAATCTCGCGCCGAAGCCATGCTCAACTATTTTTTGAAGTGTTGAAATTCGAGCTTCTTTGAGGTTGTTTTCAATTTTCGAGATGTAAGATTTCGTGGTTCCAACTTTAATGGCCAGTTCTTCTTGTGTCATTCCTAATTGTTGCCTTGTTTGCTGAATCAGAACACCCGATTTGAATAACTCATATCCAGCATCAAGGTCATCACGTTTTTTTGTTCCTTTTTTACCAAAGTGTTTGTCCTTGATTTCACTGAGGGTTTGTGTGTTTTTCTTTTTCATAATCTTCCTTTATTCTTAATGCCAATTGTAATTCTTTGATCGGAGTTTTTTGGGTTTTCTTGTAGAATCCTGTTGTTGCTACAATGAGTTTTTCCTTTTCAAAGAAGCAAAAGATTCGATAGTTGTTCTTCCCTTGTTGAACCCTTATTTCATACAATCCTTTAGTATTTTCAAGGTGCTTGAGATAAATCTCAGGTGCCATTTCAAGGTCTTCAATGAGTTCTATGGTCCAAATAATTTTCTTTTGAACCTTGATGCTTTGAGCAACTAAAAAGTCATCGAAATAGGATTTATAGAAAATTACTTTTCTGAATTTTTTACTTTGTTCCATACAAATTTAATCAAGTGTCACTTTAGTGCAACATTTTATTATAATGTTGTTTTTTGTTCAAGCAAAATTCAGTCAAGCAATTTGGAACTATACCAACTTTTATGTGCAGGTTATATGCTGTTTATTCGTGAGACAGGAATTTCATTCTATCTAGGGAACACTCATTCTGTTTGTCATTCTCTTTTTCATTCTAAAATCAAGAAAGAGAAACAGAATGAGAATGAGAATCGGAAGGAGAATGAGTGTAATAAAAAAATGCCGACATGACGTCGGCATAGTTTCGCGGAAAAGGGGGGATTCGAACCCCCGGTACAGTTTCCCGTACGACAGTTTAGCAAACTGTTGGTTTCAGCCACTCACCCACCTTTCCTAACGGCTGTTCCTCTTTTACGAGGATTGCAAATGTAAACCGACATTCCTATATTTCAAATTTTTTTTCTATTCCTTCCCGAACTGCTCCTTCAGCGCCGCATAGACCCTGTGCGTCGGCAATCCCATGACATTGAAATAACTTCCTTCCAAATTCACTATTCCAACTAAACCAATGAAATCCTGCGCGCCATAGCTTCCTGCTTTATCAAAAGGTTTGTAATGCTCAATGTAAAAGCGTAGTTCAGATTCGTTCATCTCTGCGAAGGTCACCTTCGTGCAATCGGTAAACGAATGTTTCCAGGTGGAAGTAGAAATGCACACGCCCGTGTATACTTCATGACTTCTTCCACTTAATTGCTTCAGCATACTCAATGCTTCCTCGAAGTCTGCTGGTTTATTTAACAATGCCCCTTCAACATGAACTACGGTGTCTGCGGTTATCACCAACTCGTTGGCTGACGCCGTTTCCAACAAAGCCTCGGCTTTCCTTTCCGCTAAGCGCTGTGCCACTTCTGTCAAAGGCCAAGAAGGATCAATGCTTTCGTCTACATCCGAAACCCGAACTTCGAACGTTAGTCCCATGCCAGACAACAATTCCTTCCTTCTCGGAGAGCCTGATCCCAAGACTAACTTGAAGTTGTTCATCAACGGTAATAATTCTTCCATGAGTACAAATTTACATCGTAAATTTGCGCGCATGCATCAATTAGTTCTTATCCTCGACTTCGGTTCGCAAGTCACCCAACTTATTGCACGTCGCTTGCGCGAAAACAACGTTTACTGTGAAATTAAACCTTGGAACAAGGTTACTTCAATTCCAGAAAATTGTGTTGGTGTAATTCTTTCTGGAAGTCCATTCAGCGTTCATCAAGAAGGCGCGCCACTTCCAGCAGTTTTCGATATTAATCCGAACCTTCCAATGCTTGGAATTTGTTACGGAGCCCAACTCATGGCGCAACTGAACGGAGGAAAGGTTGAGCGCAGCACGCACCGCGAATACGGTCGCGCTAACTTAATTAGTCATCAAGCGAATCATATTTTGTTTCAAGGCATTCCAGATAATTCACAAGTGTGGATGTCTCACGGAGATACCATTACAGGTCTAGGTGAGAACATGGACATCATCTGCAGCACAGAGAATGTGAAAGTAGCAGGATATGCCTTCAAAGACCGTCCGGTTTTCGGAGTGCAATTTCATCCGGAAGTGTTCCACTCAACAGACGGTGGAATCATGTTGAAGAACTTCGTTGTTGATGTATGCGGATGTAAACAAGACTGGACGCCGGCTTCTTTCGCCGACGAAACCATTGCCGATTTGAAAGTTAAGTTAGGTGACGATAAAGTAATCCTTGGTCTAAGCGGCGGCGTAGACAGCAGCGTAGCTGCAGTGCTTATTCACAAAGCCATTGGAAAGAATTTATACTGCATTTTCGTGAATAACGGATTGCTTCGCAAAGACGAATACGAAAGCGTTCTCGACAGCTATATGCATTTAGGATTGAACGTAAAAGGTGTAGATGCGAGCGAACTGTTCTACGACGCTTTGGAAGGTTTATCAGATCCTGAAGCAAAGAGAAAAGCAATTGGCAAAACATTCATCGATGTGTTCGATGCGGAAAGCAAATTAGTAGAAGGCGCGAAATGGCTCGGACAAGGAACCATCTATCCAGATGTGATTGAATCCGTTTCTGTTTCAGGAGGTCCTTCGCAAACCATCAAGAGTCACCACAACGTGGGCGGACTTCCAGATTACATGCAGCTTTCGTTGGTTGAACCGCTTCGCTTGTTGTTCAAAGACGAAGTAAGAAGAGTAGGGCGCGAGCTTGAAATTCCAAATGCAATTTTATCGCGTCATCCGTTCCCAGGTCCAGGCCTAGGTATTCGAATTTTAGGAGATATCACCCGCGAAAAAGTGCGTGTGCTTCAGGAAGTAGATGCTGTTTGGATCAACGGATTGAAAGAAGCGAATCTCTACGACGAAGTGTGGCAGGCAGGTGCAATCCTCCTTCCTGTGCAGAGTGTAGGCGTTATGGGCGATGAGCGCACATATGAGAATGCAGTTGCGTTGCGCGCCGTAACGAGCACCGACGGTATGACCGCAGACTGGGCGCATTTGCCTTACGAGTTCTTAGCGAAAGTAAGTAACGACATCATCAATAAAGTGAAAGGAGTGAACCGCGTGGTGTATGACATCAGCAGCAAGCCACCGGCAACAATAGAGTGGGAATAAAATTTGTTACCTTTAGTTCAATGAAAAGAATTGGATACATTTTTCTTTTGGTATTGGTAAGCACTTCGGCTTTTGCGCAGAATTGCAAAAACAACCATGTGGTTGCTGCGGGTGAGACCCTTTATCGTATTTCGCGTATTTACGGAATCACAATTGCCGAGATTCAAGCACTTAATCCAGGTTTGGTCACAACAGTTAAATTAGGCGAGCGCATATGTCTACCAAATTATGTGAAGCCAATTGGTTCGGAGGTTTCTGAGACTTATCCGGAGTATGACGGTGTTATTGCTGTTGAAAGCAAGAAAGATACTTCTCGCACTTCCATTTCTTCGAAGAAAGATTCTTATGCAATAGCCCTGTTATTGCCTTTTTCAACGTATCAAATGAGCAATGACTCGTTGGATGAGCGTTCTGTGAAGTTGAGAAATGTTGCTGTGAATATGTACCGTGGTGCAATGATGGCGCAGCAAGAATTACAAGATCGAAATGTAAACGCAACCGTTTATTTATTCGATGTTGGAAATAGCGTTGATGCTGGTAAACGTGCCGTTGAACGATGTGAAGAAGTGAATGCAGATGTAGTTGTGGGTCCGTTATTTAAAGATCCAATTCAAGAAGTAGCGAAGTGGGTAGCCAACAGAAATTCGCATTTGGTTGTCCCAGTTAAAATGAGCAACAAGATTTTATTGTTGACCGACAATATGAGCAAGGCATACCCGGGAAACAACTCGCAATGGTATTATCTGGCCGGTTTCGCTCAGCAAGAGTTTCCGAATTCAATTGTTGTAGGTGCTTATGCAAAAGGAAAAGATGATTTTTCAAGTGAAGCGGCTATGAGTGGATTCCTTTCGCAAGGTGGCGATTCATTGATGGTGTTTGACATTTCACAAAATTGCGTAGCGCTTTACAACTTCATTAAAAAGTCGAATCGAAACGTGGTGGTGTTAGACATGACTACAGACGAGAAAACGGGAACTGCACTCACGACAGCACTTACAGGACTTAACGTAAATTTTGTCGGCGGTGAATCGAATGTCAGTGAGGGCAGAGTTGCGGAAGGAACCAAGAACGTAAGTACTCGCGGCATTATGCTCGATTATTACAACTTAGATAATCTCAAATGGATTGCTGCCTACCGCAAAGAGTTCCAATCGGAACCCGACGAGTTCTCGGCTGTTATGCATGACATAGTGTTATACTATGGAACAGGGCTGCATCTTTTTGGAAGTGATGTTGGAAAACATTTGAATGAAATTGATCAAACCGGATTAATATCCTTGGGCTTTGAGTTTTTCAAAACAGGACCAGAATCTGGGTATGAAAATGCATACGTGAACGTGGTTCAAAAAATGAATGGAAGATGGGGATTGAAGAACAACTTGAAATAAATTTAACGCCGTTTCAGAAGAAAGTCGTTAGCGATTTATTGGAAATTCAAGACAGTATTTGTGCAGCTTTGGAAACCTTCGACGGTTCAGACTTTCGTGAAGATATTTGGAAACATGCAAACGGTGGCGGTGGAAGAACACGCGTGATGAACGGCACTTTAATAGAGAAAGGTGGAGTGAATTTTTCTGCAGTTACAGGTCCTGTTCCGCCCATGATGAAAGACCGCATGCATCCTGATGCTAGAACGTTTTTCGCCACTGGTGTATCCTTGGTTATTCATCCGTTCTCCCCTCAAATTCCTATTGTTCACATGAATGTACGGTATTTCGAAAGTGATGCCGGAGACCAATGGATTGGCGGAGGAATAGATCTAACGCCGATTTACATCAACGAAGGGCAACGTGATTTTTTTCATTCCGAAATGAAAAACGTTTGCGATACGCACGGAATGAATCACGAAGAATTCAAGTTGTGGGCCGACAAGTATTTCTTCATTCCACATAGAAATGAAACGCGCGGAGTAGGTGGAATATTTTACGATTATCAGAAGCCTTCCGACCAGAAATCAATGGAAGAGCTTTGGGCCTTCAACAATGCCGTAGGTCACACCTTTAACAAGGCTTATTTGCCTGTCGTTGAAGCCAATATGCAATTGGAATTCACCGAGCAGCAGAAGCAATGGCAATTGCTTCGCAGAGGCAGGTATGTTGAATTTAATTTGGTTTGCGATAAAGGAACCCTGTTCGGTCTTCAAACCGGAGGCAGAACAGAAAGCATTCTCATGAGCCTCCCGAAATTCGCCTCCTGGGAATACGACTTTCAAGTCGAACCCAATTCTCCTGAAGAAAAAACGCTAAACATCTTACGTTCTCCAATCGCGTAGCGTCATCCGCTTGCGGTCATCAATCGAAGATTGTCATCACAACGTGTTGTGTCATCCGCTTACAAGCGGTTGTCGACCATCTTCACACCAGGGAATCCCGCTTGATTGAATTTGAAGTCACCTTCGTTAATTGCAGGATTCGCTTTGAAGTTTTTAATCTTGTAGGTGACGTTTGCGTTCTCGCGAGTCACAACATTTACTTTCACCAATTCCATTTTCGCTTTATCTACGAATAGCGTAATGGTATGAAATGACTTTGATTTTGGGTTGAGAGGATACAAAGCAATTTCATAACAAGCAACACCGTCAAGGGTAGCGTTGGCGTTTTTCATTTCGTGTTTGAAATCTTTGTTCCAAATGGTATACATCTCAGAAGGATCGAATCCGCCGTCTTTCACATCGGCTAGATTGTCTATGGAACATGAATTAGATTTTTTGTTGTAGGTCCAAACTGTGGCTCCGTCGCAATAAACAGAATAGTCTGGAAGGGCCAATTGGTACTTTTTTCCTTTAACTTTTACGGCCCCGTTTTGCTTGGTCACCTTTCCTGTTTTAGGATTGCTTAGCTCTGAACTGAAGTCAGAAGAGGTAGTTGTCCACGTTTTAGCCTTGGTAGAAATTTTATCTAATATTTCTTTAGACGTTTGTGCTTGAGCGGAAAACGTTGCAAGAAGTGCGAACGCTAGGAATAGATTTTTCATTTTATTTTTTATTAATCACGCAGGTTTTTCAAGAACTGTTCCAAAGCCATCTCATCAGGTATTAAAACCTTCCGAGCTTTGCTTCCTTCAAAGGGGCCAATAAGTCCTGCAGCCTCCAATTGGTCTATCAATCGGCCTGCTCTGTTATAACCCAATTTCAGTTTGCGTTGAAGAAGAGAGGCTGATCCTTGTTGACTTAACACAATGACCTTCGCAGCTTCTTCAAACAATGAATCGCGTTCCGAGTTGTCAAAATTACCAATTTCCATTGAATTTTCATCAGCAACTTCAGGAAGATGGAAAGCATGAGCGTAACCTTGCTGACTTCCAATGAATTCAGTTATGGCTTGAACCTCAGGCGTATCAACGAATCCGCATTGTAAACGAATAAGCTCATTGCCTGTGCTGAGTAACAAATCTCCGCGTCCAATCAATTGATCTGCACCTCCAGCATCGAGAATGGTGCGCGAATCGATCTTAGATGTCACACGGAACGCCATACGCGCAGGGAAGTTGGCTTTGATAGTTCCGGTAATAATGTTCACGGAAGGTCGTTGTGTGGCAATAATTAAGTGAATGCCAATCGCACGTGCTAATTGCGCCAAGCGAGCGATAGGTGTTTCCACCTCGCGACCAGCGGTCATGATCAAATCAGCGAACTCATCCACCACCAATACAATGTATGGAAGGAAGCGGTGCCCGTTATTCGGATTTAATTTTCTTGAAATGAATTTCGCGTTGTATTCCTTAATGGTTCGGCACTCTGCTGTTTTCAGAAGTTCGTATCGCTCATCCATTTCAACACACAGCGAATTCAAGGTTTTTACAGCCTTGCTCGTATCTGTTATAATGGCTTCAGCTTCGTCAGGAAGTTTCGCTAAGAAGTGTCTTTCAATTTTGTTGAAAAGGGTAAGCTCTACTTTTTTCGGGTCAACCAAGACGAACTTTACTTGAGAAGGGTGCTTGCGATACAGCAACGAAATCAATATCGCATTCAATCCAACTGATTTACCTTGTCCAGTGGCACCAGCCATAAGTAAGTGAGGCATTTTCGTTAAGTCGGTCACGAAGATGTCGTTCGAAATAGTTTTTCCCAATACCAACGGAAGTTCCATGTCGGCATTTTGAAACTTATCGCTAGCAATTAACGAGCGCATAGAAACCACGTCGGGTTTGCTATTCGGAACTTCAATACCTATAGTTCCTTTTCCGGGAATTGGAGCTATGATGCGAATGCCCAATGCCGCAAGCGAAAGAGCAATGTCGTCTTCCAAACTTTTGATTTTGGAAATACGAACTCCGGGAGCTGGGACAATTTCATAGAGGGTAACCGTAGGCCCTATGGTTGCTTTAATCTTCGCAATCTCAATCTTGTAATGATTGAGGGTTTCAATAATTCTGTTCTTATTTTCCTCAAGTTCCTCTTTCGAAATCTGAGGTCCATTGCCTCCGTAATTCTGAAGCAAATCAATGGAAGGAAGCTGATAGCGGGAAAGGTCAAGCTTCGGGTCGTACTCACCGAATTCGGTACTTTCAATTTCATCGGAGCTTAATTCTTCAGCTTTAACGGTAGGTGCGATTTCAATGCCTAAATCGCCCAAATCATCATCTTCGAAAATGGTTGAATTTCCTGAAGAGGTCGGACTTAATTCAAATTCATCTGATTCTTTTTCTTCTTCTGGAATTAAATCGAACGTCGGTTGTGGATCAAGGGGATTGTTGAAGTCAAAAGAAGCTGCTTTCAGGGGAGTTTCTTCCTCTTGAATAACTTCGAATATTTCTGGTTCAGCCTCCGGTTCAGGCATGTAGGAGGGGATAGCTTCCGCCTTTACCTCAATGGTGGTCTCTTGGTTGTTTACTGCAGTTTGAAATTCTTCTTCTTCCTCTTCAATAATTCGAGGTTTGTCGGCCTTCGGTTTCGATCTGAAAAGAACGCCGAGACGAGCAATGAAGGCGTCGACATGGTGATTGAAATTCACAACGAAAAACACGATCAACACAAAAGTTATTCCGAGCAAAGTGCCCATCCATCCAAAATGCGAAACACAGAATTGTGTGGCTACAACACCATACCCGCCGACGAACAAGCCGTTAATGAGGATTTCAATATGATCGAAAGGAATCGGATTCGTGCGATGCGCAAAGAAACCAATAGCCAATGGTAGAAAAAGCATAACACCAATACAGACGCGAATGGTCTTTAGGAAAGGAAGCAAGTGTTTTCCAGTAAGCATGCGCATGCCAACTAAGAAGGTAAGAAGAGGAATGCAAAGCGCCGCTATTCCTGCAAAGTGAAACATAAGTGAATGCGCCCAACGTGCCCCGAGACCGCCCATCCAATTGTGAAACGACTCATTTAAACCACCACTTCCAACGAAAAGTTGCTGGTCGTGAGTGCCAGAGAATAAATAGGAAATACAGGCTAATGCCGTAAATGCCGAAAACAAAAGAACGGCAAGTCCTGCAATGCGCATGGTGCGGACGTCGCGATTCAAATGTTCGTTTCTATCTTCAAATTCGGCAGAAGTATCGACCTCGCCTTTTCTTTTTTTAGCCAAAATGTACGGATGTATGGATGTGTGAAATTATTCAGTAGAACAACTTAAAAAGCAAGGGTTGTAGTGTCTTATTAACATAGATTTGTGGCTATGTGGTTGTTCAACGTTGAGAATAGTCGAAAAAAATGAAACGCAGTGTTGCATTTCTCAATATTCTACGTATATTTGCCGTCCAATTTCTGCAACAATGGCTAAGAAAGGTAATAGAATACAAGTTATAATGGAGTGCACAGAACATAAAGAGTCTGGCAAGCCCGGCACAAGCCGTTACATCACTACTAAGAACAGGAAGAACACTCCTGAGCGCTTAGAGAAGAAAAAATTCAACCCGATTTTGAAGAGAATGACGGTTCATAAAGAAATCAAATAAGCTTAAGTCATGGCAAAGAAAGTAGTTGCGACCCTTCAAACTGGTGGTGGTAAGAACCACACCAAGGTTATTAAAATGATCAAGTCTGCCAAAACAGGCTCGTATTCCTTTAAAGAGGAAATTGTACACAATGACAAAATCGGCGAGTGGTTTGCTAAAGGCTAATCGCTGTTAGAAATATTTTAAAAGGCTTTTCCTTTGGAAAGGCCTTTTTTTTATTTTAGACCTATACTATGAGTTTCTTTAAACGCCTCTTTTCGAAAGAAAAAAAAGATAAGTTAGATCTTGGTCTTGAAAGAACCCGCGAAGGTTTTTTCGGGAAATTGGCACGTATTATTACGGGAAAGGCCCACGTAGATGAAGAGATGCTCGATGAGTTGGAAGAAATTTTAATTACATCGGACGTTGGAACCGCCACCACCGAAAAGATTATTAAGCGTATTCAAGAGCGTGTTCGTCTAGAAAATTCAATGCCTTCAGATCAGCTGAATCAAGTGTTGCGAGATGAAATTGCACAAATGCTTGTGGGTCACGAGGGTGAGGAAAGCGAAGAGATTTTCATTCCAGCTTCAGATGGAATGCCCTATGTAATTATGGTGGTAGGAGTAAACGGAGTGGGAAAGACCACCACCATTGGAAAGATGGCCTACCAACTTCAACAACAAGGAAAGAAGGTGGTATTGGGTGCAGCAGATACTTTCCGCGCAGCAGCCATTGATCAATTAAAAATTTGGGCTGAGCGTGCAAAGGTAGAGATTGTTGCGCAAGCCATGAACGCTGATCCAGCTGCTGTTGCTTTCGATACACTTCAATCTGCAGTTTCTAAAAAGGCCGATGTTGTGATTATTGACACAGCGGGTCGTTTGCACAATAAGGTCGGGCTCATGAATGAGTTGACTAAAATTAAGCGAGTGATGCAGAAGGTTGTGCCGAATGCACCGCACGATGTGATGCTCGTTTTAGATGGTTCAACCGGACAGAACGCATTCGAACAAGCCAAGCAATTTACAGCAGCTACGGAAGTTTCTTCGTTGGCCATTACCAAAATAGATGGAACTGCTAAGGGTGGTGTGGTGATTGGAATTTCAGACCAGTTTAATATACCTGTCCGCTTCATAGGAGTGGGAGAGCAGGCCGGTGACCTTCAAGTCTTCAATAGATTTGAATTTGTAGATAGTTTATTCGCAGGAAAAACAAAATAATGAAGACGAAGACTCTCAAGAAGAACAAGGTGAACGTAGTAACCTTGGGTTGCGCGAAAAATATTTTCGATTCGGAAATCATGATGGCCCAATTGAAGGCCAACGCGTTTGATGTTGAACACGAGTCGGAAGAAACCGATTCGGAAATTGTAATCATCAACACCTGCGGATTCATAGACAACGCCAAAGAAGAAAGCATCAATACAATTTTGGCGTGGGCAAAAGAGAAGGAGAAAGGAAATGTTTCGAAGCTCTACGTAACGGGATGTTTGAGCGAACGCTACAAGCCAGAATTGGAAAAAGATATTCCAGAAGTAGATGCGTTTTTCGGAACGCGAGACCTTCCACGTTTGTTGAAAACATTGAAGGCCGATTACAAAACGGAATTAGTGGGAGAGCGTTTGTTAACCACACCAAGTCACTTTGCCTATTTCAAAATCGCTGAAGGATGTGATCGTCCGTGTTCGTTTTGCGCCATTCCGCTCATGCGTGGAAAGCACGTGAGCACGCCTATGGAGCAGTTAGTGAAAAACGCGAAATCTTTGGCGGCTAACGGTACCAAGGAGTTGGTGCTTATCGCTCAAGATTTAACCTATTACGGATTGGACATTGAAAAGAAACGTTCGCTTTCAGAATTATTGAAACGCCTTTCTGATGTGGAAGGAATCGATTGGATTCGTTTGCAGTATGCCTTTCCAAGTGGATTTCCGATGGATGTGCTGGACGTGATGAACGAGCGTGAGAACATTTGTAAATATTTAGACATGCCTCTTCAACATGGTACAACAAAAATGTTGCAAGCCATGAAGCGCGGTATTACGCGTGAGAAGACCGATGCGCTTATTCAGGATATTCGTATGAAAGTTCCGGACATTGCAATTCGCACAACGTTGATCACTGGATTCCCGGGTGAAACCCCAGCGGATCACAAGGAATTGTTGAAGTGGATAGAGCAATCGCGTTTCGAGCGATTGGGTGTCTTTACATATAGCCATGAAGAGAATACATCGGCGTTCGTTTTGAATGACGACGTTTCTGCAAAGACAAAGAAGAAACGTGCCGATGAAATTATGGAAGTTCAATCGCACATTTCGTTGGAATTGAACGAAGCTAAAATTGGAAAAACCTTTAAAGTATTAGTAGATAAAATGGAAGGCGATTATTACATCGGTCGAACCGAATTCGATTCACCTGAAGTAGACAATGAAGTAGTTATTGCCAAGTCTGAGGGGTATTTGCGAGTGGGTGATTTTGCCGATATTGAAATAGTTAACGCAGAGCACTACGATTTAATTGGAAAGATTAAGGCGTGAATTCCGAAGTGAAATACCCTGTCATGGAGACATTCACCAGTGTTCAAGGTGAAGGCGTTCACACAGGTGTTCCAAGTTTTTTTATTCGTTTAGCGGGCTGCGATGTAGGATGTGTTTGGTGCGATGTGAAGGAGAGTTGGGATAAAGAAAAGCATCCGCTTGTTTCTCTCGAGACCCTTGTCGAAGCAGCTGTGGGAAGTGGAGTGAAGGTAGTTATTGTCACCGGAGGGGAACCTACCATGCATGATTTGGCGCCACTGACAGAAGCACTTCGAAATGTTGGCCTCCGTATCCATTTGGAAACAAGCGGCACGCAAAAGCTTACCGGATTATTCGATTGGATTACTTTTTCACCCAAAAAATTCAAGGCCCCGTTGGCAGAGTATTTTCAGTTGTCGAATGAATTGAAAGTCGTAATCAGTCACAAGTCGGACATTGAATGGTCTCATGAATTATCTGCACGCATGAATGAAAATGCCCAGTGGTTTATGCAACCCGAGTGGGAGAAGCGAGAAACAATGCTTCTGCTTATTTTCGATTGGGTACTAAAAAAACCACACTGGCGTGTGGGTCTTCAAATTCATAAATACATGGGGGTGGAATAATTAATGGGGGTGAATGAGCATTCACGCCCATTAATTATTCTTTTATTATTCTAATCTTATTTCCTTCTTCATCTGTGACAATGTATATCCCAGCTCCGTAGTTGCTAAAATTAATTTGCAACGCGCCGTAGAAGGTTTCAACTAAATTTCCCTGAATAGAATAAACACGAATGTTGCTTTTCTTCGAGCATTGCACAATGCCCCTGGTTGGGTTAGGATAAACGGAAAATATTTCTTTAGAGGCATTCATTTCTTGAATGCTTATGACACCCTGATTATTTGAGAAATCAGGAGTAGTGACAATGAAGTTTACCCATTCAGGACTTCCATCTGTTTGACGACCAAGACTTGTATCGGCATCCATGTGCACCCATGCGATTTCATCTACACGGGTTAATCCGTCCGGACTGTATAATCCAACAAACTCGTTGTTGTTATTTAAATTAAAGCTTGCGTGTCTTACCCCTTGTGAACCACTGTCGTCAATAAAAAAAGTGAGCCATCCGAGAGCAGGCACCGTGACACTATCTACGAATGTTGCTGGAATTTGCCACCTTCTTGGATTATTGCTGTCGTCACTCATGAAATAGCCGGCTAGACTTACATCGTAGTTCAATGGATTATAAATTTCAACCCAATCATCGAATTGTCCATAGTTATCCGCGAATGTTACAATGTTGTCCGCCATAACTTCATTGATAACAACAGGCTTTGGAGTTATAAAAATTAAGGTGTTGGTGTTTATCGGAGTAGCCGGATTAAAGGTCGTGATAGTAGGTGCGCCGTCTGTTGAACACCCAGCGCTTTGGCCTGCAGAAAGAGCGCCCCAGGTGAGTGAACTTACAGGAGTTATTCCATCTGGACCAGTAAGTGAAGCCGTGCCTCCTGCGGAGTTCAAAACAAGAGGTGCGTGTGTTGCACCAAAAGCTAGATCGTTGTCACACCAAAAAACTTTGAAACTATTTGGAGCAATTACTGTATTGTAGGGTTCGTTGGCAGGAATAAGCCATTGCGTCGGATTACCGTTTACACTCAAATAATACCCGCCTAAGTTAATTTGATTAGTATTCGGATTATAGACTTCAATCCAAGGGTCATATTCAAATTCGGGATCATGATAGATTCCTGTGTTCTCGGGTTGAACTTCATTTAAGAAAAGTAAGGCTGAAGTTTGAGGAAGTTCTAAATTAGGTGCAGAGTAGGTAACATTATTAAAATATTGCCATGAAGCACATGCTTCACACGCACGTCCGTAACTAATATCCGAAGCCATTTGGGGGTATGAAATGCTGTCAATAATTGTCACCCCATCAGGCGCAGTTAAAAACACATTTTCGCCATTCGCACTAAGCGTGAAGTTT
The DNA here is from genome assembly GCA_903932685.1 of uncultured Bacteroidota bacterium. GTDB lineage: Bacteria > Bacteroidota > Bacteroidia > Flavobacteriales_D > Sanyastnellaceae > CAIZGX01. The sequence continues at coordinate 48,584 of CAIZGX010000057.1, forward strand.
AAATGCAGCGCTCCTTGAGTTAAATTGTCATTGTCGGCGAAGACTACCTTGAAACTTCCAGGAAGCATTATTGTTGCGCCAGGATCAGTCGCAGGAATTTGATGCTTTGTTAAATTGAGTTGGTCGTCTGATAAATAATACCCTGCAAGATTCACAATTCCTCCTGAGTTGTAAATTTCAATCCAATCATCGAATTCGAAAAACTCATCCATTTGATTGGTGTTATTCGATGCCAACAACTCATTTAATTGAAGCTGGGCATTTCCAAAGAATGATATGAATAGAAAACAAAGAAATATCAGGGGTTTTGTCATTTTCCAATAAGTATGTTACCCCAAAGTTAAGTGAATCGTGTTGATTTCAGTTCAATGAAAATTATTTCAAAGCCACTTATTGAATTCCTAATTCTTTTTTCGCCTCAGGTACTGTAATTCTCTTTCCATTTTGGTATGCCGTAATAAATGCATCTGGAATTCCATTGGACCGAACAAAATCACGTTGCTTAACGACTTCAGCTATTGTTTGGAATTTTCCACTTGTATAGCGAACTTGTCCATTAGCAAGTTTTTCTACATGCAAATCAGAATAGGTGTTAAGAACGGGATTTCTTGAAGGCTTGGCGTAAACACCAACTTGCACCGTAAAGAAAACACCTTGGGTTTTTTCAATCAGATTAGCAGGAACCGCTAATGGATCTGAGTAATAGGTTAAATCTGCTGCTGGCGCAGTTGCAGTATTCGCTGGCGGTGTAGCATCAACATTGTTAGATGCGCGCTCTGTAGCGGTCATGAGTTCACTGTAACGAACACGCTCGCGATTTTTGTACGCTACAATGAATGCGTCGGTATATCCCATTAGACGAATTTCATTGCGCGCTTGAATGGCCTCAGTATAAGAGACGAAAAATCCGGTACTGTATCGAATGAAACCATTCGTTTGTCGCTCGGCATAAACAGGAGCGAATTGACTGAACGTATTGTTAGCAACAGGTATTCGGAAGGCACCAACTTGAATGGTGTAGAAAGATCCTTCAGGCAGAGGCAAGCCAATTGGAATAGGCGTCGCGTCGCTATAGGCCGAACTGGCTTGCTTTTGATAAAGGGTTTGTTGTATGATCGCAGGAATACTTGTGAATGAACTAACGTTGTTAGAACTTGCGTTGTTAGAACTTGCGTTGTTTGAACTTGCGGTGTTGGAACTGGCGTTGTTTGAACTAACGTTGTTAGAACTGGCGTTGTTGGAACTAACGTTGTTTGAACTTGCGTTGTTTGAACTTGCGTTGTTAGAACTTGCGTTGTTTGAACTGGCGTTGTTGGAACTTGCGTTGTTAGAACTTGCGTTGTTAGAACTTGCGTTGTTAGAACTAACGTTGTTGGCCGATGGAGTAGTTTTTTCAACCAAGAATTGTAATTCGTTTTTTGCATTTCGTTCCAAAGCAAATGCACGTGCATTTTTTGCATAACGCTCAAAGAAATCGGTTTCTGTTTTAGCCGCTGCTCGAAGTGCGCTTGCCTCTTTCATATAGGCCACTGCAGTATCGTATGCCTTCTTGTCGCTTAATGTCGCAATACTTGAAGATGCGCTTGTGTTCTTTTTCCAAGCCGATTGAAGATCGATAAGTGAATTCGAATTGTGCTCAGCAATGAGCGTCGCATTCTTATCCTCTTCTTGCATTTTTTGAAACGTCAATTGATTTCTTTGTTTAGTCAAATCGGCAACTATTTCAGCGGAAGTTTCTTCTTTTATACGTCGATTGATAGCTTCAATTTCAGTGTATATGTTTTCTATTTCTGCTTGATTTGAAATTTCAATGTTCGCACCAGTCAATTCTGCGAATATTTTTTCTTCCCGGTAATTCGTTTGTCCAGGACTATTGATAATAGCAGTTTCTGCCGCAGTGAATGTTTTTGAACTGTCGTTGTTAGAACTGTCGTTGTTAGAACTTGCGTTGTTAGAACGAGTGTTGTTAGAACTAGCGTTGTTAGAACTGTCGTTGTTAGAACTTGCGTTGTTAGAACTTGCGTTGTTAGAACTTGCGTTGTTAGAACTTGCGTTGTTAGAACTAGCGTTATTGGAACTAGCGTTGTTGGAACTGACGTTGTTGGAACTGACGTTGTTTGAACTAGCGTTGTTTGAACTGACGTTGTTTGAACTGACGTTGTTTGAACTAGCGTTGTTTGAACTGTCGTTGTTAGAACTAGCGTTGTTAGAAATAGCGTTGTTTGAACTATCGTTGTTGGAAGTTGGATTTTCGTATTGGGAATTTTCTAATGCGGCAGATACACGGTTTTTCGAATCGGCAATTTCAATTTTCAGCGACTCAACATTTACAGTGTTGGTTAAGTTTTTGAATTCAGGCTTTACTTCAGGCTGTTTTTCACTCTCTAAATCTTGAAGGAGTTTCATTAAAACAATGGACTCTTGAAGTCCTAATTCACGAACGCGCAAGTTTTCTTTTTCTATTTCAATTTCTTCTTGAATCGAAGTGTATTCAACCTCAATTGCATTTAATTCACTACCTAAACGTTCAATGTCTTTTTTCTTGTTAGTAGCCGACATTTGTTTGCCTACATCATTTGCTTTACTCTCTAAATCTGCTAGCTCCTTTGTTTTCGTGTTCAAACGAAGTTGGGTGTCGTCGCGCTTTGCTTTGTTGTCGTTAACCTCCGTTTTTGCAATTTCCGATTTCCAAGGAGCTTTCGCTTCAGTGGACAAACCTTGCGCGCTTGCTGGGTTTTTGGCTACATAGTCATTGACAAGGTTTGCTGCTATTGGCGAATCTTTTTCCGCAAGAGATTCCTTGATTTGAGTGTTTGTTATTTGAACGCTGTTTAGTTTTTCGCGAAGTTCTTTTTCTCTTCCTTTAGAAATTTCATAGGCGGCTATGGCTGCAGCACTTTTGTCTTGCGTCGCAATCATATTGTTTCTAGCTGCGACCAATTTCGCACTGTCCGCGATTGATTCAGGTTTCTCGAATCGAAAGGTTTGAAATTCTTCGTATGCCTCATCTGTTTCCGATAAGGTTTGCTGAACATATTGAAGCAACGATTTTGAAGTTTGTTCAGCTAACAATATTTCACGCTGCAAAACCGCTATAGTTTTTTCTTGTGAGGAAAGTACCGTATCTATTTCAATGAGCTGTGTAACCGGAGCAATTTCAGTAGTGTTAGTTCCGGTTGAATTCGAATTGCTTGTATTGGACGCAATGGAATTGGCTTGGTCCGCAGTGGCATTCACGTCGAGTTGCGATTTGGCCAGAAGCATTTGACGCTGAAGATCTTCAACATTATCATTCAATGGATCGTTCCAATAATTCTTTACTTCAACTTTCTCGCGACCTTCTATTTTGGAGTAAACGATTTCCTGACGGAACACCCGAGATCCTTCAGATGGTGGAATTTTAACGAGTACTTCGTGCACTTGAGGACTTCCTGGAGGTTGAATCTTGTAGGTATAGTTGCCTGCTGTTGGAATGAAAAGTAAGTATTGTCCATTCAACTCACGGGCTTGAGTATCCATGATTTTTCGATTCGTTAAATCTTCGAACACTTGAATCTTCGCCTCTGTTTGGTTCACATCTACTCGAGAAATGAATTCGCCTTTGAGGTAGGTGATATTCATGGGTATTCCATTTACGAAAACACGATAGACAAAAAGTTTATCTGGAGAAGTTAAACGGCTACTTGCGAAATAGGCTGTTGTATTTAATGAGTCGGTGATGAAGAACAAATCGTCATCGGGAGTATTAATTGCGAAGTCCATATTTATCGCCGGACCGAAATCGTTCATGCTTGTATCCCATTCACAACGGAAAATATCGTAGCCACCCATACTTCCATGTCCTTTTGAAGCAAAATAGAGTGTACTTCCATTGGGATGCATAAATGCGAAGTCTTCATCGAACTCAGTATTAACAGTGCTTTTCAATTTAACGGGTAAAGTGAAGGCGCCGTTCAAACGTGAGGTCATGTAAATGTCCTTTCCGGTTGTGTCATCTTTCCCTTTGCTTGAAAAGAAAATTTTCTTGCCATTGTTCGGAAGGAATAAGACATGCTCTTCCTTCGACTTCAAATCGAGCTTTGACAACAATTCATTTGGTGTGGCAATAATTTTCCCAATCGAGGGGTCAATGTTCATGTAACGATAGAAGCTTGATTTTTCCGCTTCTGTTTTTTCAAGTACTTGAACATCCTTAATGCTATTCATAAGGTTCAATCCAGACTCTGCAGAAAGCTTTTGTGCTTTGCAATCAGATTTGGCGAGTTGTTTTTTTTCTGCCGAGGTTTGGAATTTCTCATATTCAACCAAGGCTTCTTTGAAATTGTAACTTAGGTGGTAAGCTCGCGCCAAGTAATAGTGAGTTTCAGGTTCGGTATAGCCTCGGCGAACCCCGTCTTTCATGAAGAAAATACAATTGTCGCGATCTGTCGTGGCATAAATGCCCGCCGCACCAAAACGAAAGGCATACAAGGGATTGCTTCCGTAGAGCGACACCAATTGCGAATACATGGCGTAGGCTTGCACGTAATTTCCTTCCTCAAAAAACACATTCGCTTCGGTGGCTAATGTTTTTTCGTCAATCGGCTTTTGGGCGTGAAGTGTCCCTAGGCAAATTGTTAAAATGAATATGGAAATTAGTTTTCTAATGGCCTTTATTTTTGTTGGAATTGTAAAAATACATCGCAAATTCGCTAGGATTTTTAATTCCTTCTTTAAATATACG
>CAIZGX010000058.1 GCA_903932685.1 uncultured Bacteroidota bacterium
ATTTTTCGGAGATCAACTCGAACGCGAATTGTTTTTAGGAAACGTCAATGCGCTGTTGCTTTTGCTAACGCTTTGGTCTGTGCGTTCCATTGAGAACAATCAACGCGCAAAGGCTGGACTTATTTATGCAGTTGTTCTGTGTTTTAAAATTCACTTCCTAATTCTTCTTCCATATTTCATTTTGAAAAAAGAGTGGAAGGTCCTGTTGTATACGGTTGTCGGATTATTAGGTATGTTGCTGATATTATTCCTCTGCGTTCCGGGCAGATTTGTGGTACTTCATTCACAATGGTTGAAAGCTGTTCAAGCGCACAATGTGCAATTAGACCAAAGTCCGAATACAATATACTTCGTCATTCAGAAAATACTTTCTTCCGCGCACATGGCGGTAATATCTGTTGCTGCTGTGCTCATTGGTCTTTCAATCGCAGGGTTGACTTACTTGAAATTTATTTGGAAGAATATTGGAAAGGGTTTTCAATCAAACGAAGCGCTCATTCTTTTGGCATTAATTCCAGTTTTAACACACACCGACACCGAACATTTCTTGTGGGCAATGCCGTTCTTCCTTATGATACTCATCACGGTTTCAAAATGGAATAAAAAAGGGAAAATAGCTGCCGGGGTAGTATTGTTTTTCGCATCTATTCCTTTCCTTTTCAACAGCCCAGATATTGTTGGAAAGGGTCTTTCGAAGCAACTCGACGAAGGAGGTATAGGCTTCATGCTCATACTGTTGTTGTTGTTGTCGTTCCTTTACCGAAGTGTTAAGGTTTTTCGAAATCAGTTCATTTAATTCGGTTAATAACTCGCGGTTCGATTTTTTAGCTTGAATCATTGAAGAAGATATATTCGTTAAAACCAAACGAACATGGCTCCTCGCAAACAAAGAAAAATTTATGTGCTAGACACTTCTGTTCTTCTGCACGACCACAACAGTATTAACAGTTTCGAAGACAACTATGTTGCTATTCCCATAACTGTTTTAGAGGAGTTAGATAAGTTCAAAGTTGGAAATGAAAATAAAAATTTCGAAGCACGTGAAACCATTCGAATCATTGACAGATTGTCTTCAACACACACACTGAATGCTTGGGTTCCTTTAGGAAACGGACACGGAGGGAAATTCAAAATTATTTTAGATATAGACCTTTCAGCGAACGACGATGCTGAAGCGATCTTTCAATCAAAGAAAAACGATCATAAAATCTTGAATGCGGCTATAGTTCTTCAGAAGCAAGAAAAGAATAGCAAGGTTGTGTTGGTTACGAAAGACATTAACCTTCGTATCAAGGGGAAGGCGTTAGATATAGTTGCTGAAGATTACAAAACCGGAAAAGTTAAAGAAAGTGTTACGGCTTATCGAGGTTATAGTGTTTTGGAGAATGTTTCAGCTGAAGCCATTCGAAAGCTATACACAGCAGGTGAATTGAAAGACGCAAAGATCTTAGGTAAAGAAAAGCATAACAATCATTTTTATGTTTTGAAGTCAGGGACTTCGAGTGCACTTGCTTTTCACGGTGGAATAGAAAAGAAAATTGAGCGTATAGATAAAGTTTATGCCATGGGCATTAAACCCAAGAATGCGGAACAAGCTTTCGCGCTTCATGCCATTATGAATCCTGAAATTAAATTAATCACAATTTCGGGTGTTGCGGGAACAGGAAAAACCTTACTTGCATTAGCGGGTTCTTTGGAAATGAGAAATGGATTCGATCAATTGATTTTAGCGCGACCGATTATTCCACTTTCAAACAGAGATATTGGTTTCCTTCCAGGAGATGCCGAGGAAAAGGTTTCCCCCTATATGCAACCTTTATTCGATAATTTGAATTTTATTAAGAAACAATATTCTGAGAATGAAAAAAAGCGTAAAGTAATCGACGAAATGCAAGCCGATGGAAGAATTATGATTACGCCGTTAGCGTTCATTCGCGGAAGAAGTCTTTCCAATTGTGTGTTTATTATAGATGAGGCCCAGAACTTGACTCCACACGAAGTGAAGACAATTATTACGCGAGCGGGGGAAAACACGAAAGTTATTTTAACCGGAGATGTTCGTCAGATTGACACTCCTTATTTAGATGAGCAATCGAACGGTTTGTCATACGTAATGGATAGATTGAAAGGACAAGATTTATATTGTCACATTACACTCGAAAAAGGAGAAAGAAGCGAGCTAGCGAACCTAGCGAATGAGATGCTTTAGGAAATCTCTTCAATATTGGAAAGAACAACAATTTGTTCTTTCCCTTTCTTCGTTACGTTGTAACCAAGACCGCCTTTATTTACAATAAACCCTTCAAGGTACAACTTCGTTACACGCTCTCCGAGTTGCGTGCTATGAGTTTGGTGGGCAGCGTCGCGTTGAATACGCGTCCAGAAATTAGCCTCTAATTGATTGAGTTTAATGTATTGACTTTTGTTGTTTTTACGGAAAGTCTGAATGATGTCTAAGATTACGAAATCGTATTTATCCATGTTTTAAATCTCCAAAAGTTTTGTTTAAGCTTCTCAACGAATGTACTCTGCTAACTTGGGCATGTGACAAGCTTGTCGAAATTTTTGCTCACAACATATTAACTAAATTTTATACCTTCGTATTCAACCTTAATGAAATGAAAAAACTGTTACTCAGCGTTTTGATTGTAGCGCCTTTATGTTTGAGCGCACAAATTACTATAACCAAAAATAATTTGCCACTAGGTGGAGATATTCTTGCTCAAGAGAATGCAACTTATGTCGGAACATTCGATGAAGGAGATACAGGTCCGAATCACGTTTGGAATTTCGACGAAACGAATCTTACGTTAACTGGGAATATTCAGCAAACGGAGTGTATAGATATTTCCTCAACACCTTTCACATACCAAATATTTTTCAATAGCCCTTTTGATTCTGAACACAATTCAGATTTTGCCGTAGGCCTGGCTTCAATAGGTGGAAGCACGCAAGGACTTCCTGTTACGTTGGAAGATATTTACTCGTATTACCAAAACAACAACAGCCGTTACGCTATTGTGGGAGTAGGCGCTACGGTAAGCGGTATTCCAATTCCGCAACAAGCGAGTCCTGTAGATGTTGTCTACGATTATCCAGTTGCTTTCGGAGACTTGCATACAAGCGTTTCAGAGCAGGTGATTCAAATTCCTACATTGGGATATAGAAAGACCAATCAGACGCGTGTAAATGAAGTAGACGGTTGGGGTACGGTGAATTACTTCGGAACCTCTTACGATGTAATTCGTGTTAAAACAACAATCAATGCTGCAGACTCGATTTATGTAGATCTGTTGGGTTTTGGATTTCAGTTCGATCGCCCCGAAACGATTGAGTATAAATTTTTAGTACAGGAGTTTATGGTTCCTCTGGTTCAAGTGAATTATACCGCGGGAGCGAATTCAGGTGTGTTGGTGGCATCTCAACCCATTGGTGTTATCGAGTCTAGCGCGCCACAAGTGGCAGTTTTTCCTAATCCAACAACAGATTACCTAACGGTTCAATGGAAAAACGCGAATAATGTCGCTTATGCTATTTTCAATATGGAAGGGAAACGTGTTTTAGAGGGAAGCCTTTCAGACAATTCTCAAATTGAAGTGAACGCACTTGCAAACGGGTTGTATTTTTTGAAGACAGCATCAAGTGAAACCTATTTCTTAAAGAAATAATAGAAGTTTATTGAAATGAAAAAGGGAGCAGGCTGCTCCCTTTTTTAATACTCGAAAATTCTTAATAGCAAGTGAATTCCGTATTACTCGGATTCGGATCGCAGAAGTTTAAATCAAATGTGTAGATGCCGTTCATTAGCGCATTAATGTTACTGGTTCCGTTACCAGCCTCCAACGGAATGTTCAACACATATGCACTAGCACGTGAAGCGAATAGACCTAATCCACCTACAACATTCGTATAACTTGGACGCTCTTGAATAATACCGGTCACAGGGTTGTTCACGTTAATGTATGTCTTGAGCTCATCGTTAGCTAATCCCATGCGCAATTCGAAAGCACGGGTTTTATTTCCGTCGTATGTTCCCACTTCGCGACGAATGTGCGTGTCTGTTATGAGGTTCGTGCCTATATACGAGAAGAAAGGTTCAGCATTGAACGTGAGGTTGTAGTAACCTGAATTCAAATCAATGTCGTCTGCATTAAAGGTTCCTATTTTCCAGTCAATGAATTTGTCAGTTGAAGAGACCAATTGAGTTAATGCGTTATCTGAATATAGGTTTTCAGTGTAATAGAAGCGCAATGCCAAATCGTAAATCTCAGCATTGTCAATCGGAGTCCAACGTATGGAAACATTGTCGCGATAATCGATTGCTCCTGTTACGGTGTTTATCGAGGCGAACGACATCCCTAAATTGGTTTGTGGACTTTGGAAAAAGACATTGGCTGAAGGAATAACGTTCGTCCATGCGAATACATCAGGACGAGAAACGAAATCGGCAACGAGTTTATAGGTAGCGTTGGGATTAAGTCCGGAAGGAGTCGCAAAGTAATAAACGGTTTGAGCCGGCCCGTAAAACATTCCGTTCACGTCTTTGTTGTTGACGGTAATTGGCGAAAGGTTATGTGTTGCAATTGGATTAGGATTGCCTGTAACGTACTCGTCAATGCGCAGAGAAGTAAATTCTTCCCACTTGTATTCCGAACTGTCGCGAATCATGGCGTAATCGTTCAAATTGCCATCACCAAGAAAGGTCTTATTTACTTTAACAAATTGGGTGTCGGCCTGTGGATCTAGCAATCCGAAAACAATTGTAGTACTCGCGTATGGAGCGGTAAGGTCAACATCTGTTTCGCAAGAAGAAAAAACGGATAACGAAATTGCCGCAATTGCCGACAATGAAATAATCTTATTCATGGTTCAAATATAAGTCTTGTTTGAGGACTACAAATTCAATTCTTCGGAATTCTTACGCGTTCAGCGACATTAAAAACTTGAGGGTATTAACATTATCAGCATAATCAGATAACGTTGGGCATTGACTGTTTCCGAAAGGAATAAACTCATTTCCAACAATACATTGAATTTGATTTTCGAGGTTTTTCAGGTGTTGAAGCAGCGCTTCTTTGTTTTCGTAACGTTCATAGAACACAGACGCAACAGGCGATGCAATGTTTATGTCTTCCTTGAAAATAACAAATCCGTTTTCCAAAAGATCTTCGTTGTTCAATAACCACACGGCTTTGTTGTAGTCATAGTTGTTCGCGTATTTGTTGTGAGTGGCAATGCTTTGAAAGCTGAAAATGCCGTTGAAGATTCTGTCTAAATCGAAATCAGCGGGCATGTATAGTTTGGTCACATTGCGGCATCCCAATCCGAAGTAATCGAAAAGATCGTTTCCTAATTTCTCCAATTGCTCGTCCGTTTCATTTCCATCGAGAATAGCAACACTGTTTCTATTTTGACGAATGATATGCGGATATTTCCCAAAGTAATTGTGGAAGTGAACAGCAGTCGAATTGCTACCTGTGGCAATAACGGCATCGAAATTCTCTAAATTTCCTTTCGAAAAAGAATAGTTCAATTCGAAATCGTTTTCAAACTTGCCTGCAATTTTTAAAAGTGCAGGAATAAGTATAGGGTCGTCGGAACTAAGTTTTATCAGAAGCTTATGTCCTGAAACAAGAACAGAAAGAATATCGTGAAATGCTACAACAGGAATATTTCCAGCGCAGATAACAGCAATGGTTTTAGGTGAAGTGGCATAGAAGTGGTCGTTTGTCCAGGCAGTTAATTTTTCAGCGGTTAGCTCATTCGCCCAAGCCGAAAGGGCTTGACGAACATTAGCAGCCGTGAACCAACCGTTAAATGTAAACGCTGATTCAATGACGTTATTCACTCCGTTGAACTCCTCTTCGGTTAATCCGCAAGCATAGCCAGGCCAATCTTGCTTGGTCGAAAACAGCTGCAGAGCCTGTCCCAGTTGAACAAATGTTTGAATTCGCTGTTCTAATGTTGAATTCATCGTAGGTGTATTAAATTTGCATGCGAAATTAAGGTTGAATTCAGATAAATAGCAGAATATGGCAATAATGATTACAGACGAATGCATCAACTGCGGTGCATGCGAACCAGAGTGTCCGAACCACGCAATTTACGAAGGTGGAGCAGAGTGGAAGTACAGTGAAGGAACAGGTCTCCGTGGAATCATGAATCCATTGAATGGTGGAGGTGAATTAGATGCAGATGGTTTGCAAGAAGCAAAGAGCATGGATGTGTACTATATCGTTTCAGACAAATGCACGGAGTGTGTTGGATTTCACGACGAACCACAATGTGCCGCGGTTTGTCCGGTTGATTGCTGCGTAGACGATCCCGAATTTAGAGAGACTGAAGAATATTTGTTGAAGAAGAAAGAGTTCATGCATTTGTAAATGCATCAAATCAGAGAAAGAAAAAGGGGCCGTAGCCCCTTTTTTTATTTGAATAAAGGAGCTCTTAAATCGAAGAGTAAAAAAATAGTAATTCCGGTTAGAAGAAATAAAAAGCTATTTATTCCAACTGTCCATGTGTCGGAAGATGTTTTCCGCTGCTGAACGAAGTAAACTGGAACGTACACAAGGCAAAGCAAGCCAACAGATGAAAGCATAAGTATGTTAGCAAAGGGCCAATGTTGCACCTTGAAAACTCCACCACAGGCGAACAATAGCACAATTAAACTTATGAGGGCGCTGAGTGATTTTTGCGTTTTTGAAATGGGATGATTGTGCATTCCAATGAGGGCTAAGGGAACCGCAGCAAAGAGCACAAGAGCCAAGCTGCTTACAATGAGCATAGCTGCTCCGGCCAAATGGAATATTTTGAAGATTGATCCAGTTACCAATAGTATACTGGAAAATGCTAATACGTAGTTCAATGACTTTTTCATGTGTTTGAATTTTTGTTGGTGAATAAATTGAATGGTTTCCATTTCAATTTCATGTAAGTTGTCATGAAAAAAACGTGGAAGAATTGAATAAAAGAACGAGTGGAAGTCCTCGTTATCCGACATTTCATTTTCAATAATTGTACACATGTGATCTATCAAATTAGCTTGCAGATCAGGCAAACTAATTCCATGTGATTCAATTTCTTTTCGAATGAAATCAACTTGTTCGTCAGTTAATGAGACCATGGCTCGTTCCTTTATTCGCATCCAAGAGAATATGAAGTGTCTCCATAAACTCTCGGAGTTCGTCTATTTTCTTTTTACTTGTTGCCTTACCTTGTTTTGTTAGGCGGTAGTATTTACGCTGACGCTTTCCAATGAATTCCACTTCGGTTTCCAAGTCCTCACTGGCTTCCAAAGCATGAAGCAGGGGGTACAAGGCTCCTTCCGTGATTTGTATTTTGTCGTCGGTAAGTTCCTTTACCCGTTGTGTTATTTCGTAACCATACATACGTCCGTTCTCTTTTAGCAGATTTAGAACAATGGTTCGAAGAGTGCCTTTAATTAGTTCTGATGAATACATAGGACAAATATACATAAGAAACTTATGTATTTACTGTTTTATTGTTGAAAGCAAAAAAAAGGAGCGAATATTCGCTCCCTTTTTTCAAATATCTAATTTCAATTAGTTTCGGGCTCCTCTCACAAACAACATTTCATCTACAATATTCTTACCGCCCATAAGCTCTTCAACAATGAACAACACATAACGAATGTCAACTGCAATCGTCCGCTGCAAGGCCGGTTCGTATGCAATGTCTCCGCTCATAGCCTCCCAGTTGCCGTCGAAGGCAATACCAATCACGTTTCCGTTTGCATCCAATACAGGGCTTCCGCTGTTTCCACCGGTGATGTCAAGGTCTGCAATGAAACAAGAAGGCAATTCACCTTTCTCATTTGCATAACGACCGAACTGTTTGTTCTGAATTTTTTGTGCCAATGCTTCTGGAACAACGAACTCTGGATTGCTGTTGTCACGCTTCTCCATAATACCTGTGGCAGTAGTGTAGAAATCATAATGAACAGCATCTGCTGGAGTGTAGTCTTTCACTTGTCCGTATGTGATACGCATGGTGCTGTTCGCATCTGGTGCGTATTGTTTTTCCGGATTCATTTCACGAAGTCCTGCTACAAATTCACGCTGTCCTTTGCTCATCTTCTCGCGAGGAATTAGTTTTCCTAAAGCATCACCGAATTCACCAGCGCTTTTCGCTGTTGCAACAGCAAGATCTTTTTCGAAAACCTTTTGATTTGGCTTCGCCAAGAAGTTCATCAATTTAGTTTTGTCAACGATAACAGAAGTTGCGAAAAGTTTGTCAGCATAAGCCTGAACGTTTCCTTTGTATTTCGCATCAAGCACTGCGTGCCAAGATGGACGCGCGTTTGCTGCAATGCGAGTGCGATACAAGTTTGTTAATGCAACAAACACATCCTTGTCGGTTTGAATGTTGTATTCCACATAGAAAGCTTCAGCAGATGCTTTGAATCCATCAAGCATCGCTTGTTTCTTCGTAGCGTCCGTTTCAGCAAAATATTTTTCGAAGGTGCGTTGGAATTCAGAAGCCAAGCCCATGAATTCTGCTCCACCCATTCCAGTTAAACGAGCATACAAAAATGCTTTTTGTGTTTCGTTGGTTGAAGAATAAAAGTCTTGCAACATCGGAAGTGACTTGCCGTATTTTTCGTTAGCTGCAGAATTAGAAGTTAACCACTTCGTGAATCCAGCTTCAGTAGCAGCTTTCTTTCCTTCAACATCTAAACGCTTCAATCCGCGTGTTTGTCCAATGTAGTACTTCCAAGAGTTTGCAGTGCTTGCATACTTCGCAGCATACATCAAACGAACACCTTCGTTCGCATCCATGTTCTTCTTCCAAGTTTCTAATTTCAATCCGAAGCATTCAACCAAAATTGGGTTCTGCACGTCAACCGCTTGCTCAACTCCGTAAGAGGTTAAGTAACGAGAAGTTCTTGCAGGATAACCCATGATCATTGCGAAATCGCCTTGCTTCACACCACCCATGTTAATAGGGAAGAAGTGCTTAGGCTTCAAAGGCGTGTTGTCTTTGCTGTAATCTGCAGGCTTATTTTCAGCACCTGCATAAATACGCAACATGCTGAAGTCACCGGTGTGACGTGGCCACATCCAATTGTCTGTATCACCACCGAATTTACCAACGCTTTCAGGAGGATTACCAACTAAGCGAATGTCGCGATACGTTTGATAAACGAATAAGTAAAATTCGTTTCCAGCGTAGAATGTTTTTACTTCAGAATTGTATAAACCGCTTTCGTTCGCAGCCTTCACCAATTCTTTGTTTCGAGCCATAATTGCAGCTTCACGTTCTGCTTCAGTCATGTTCGCATTCACAGCGCCCAATACGCTTGATGTTACATCTTCAACACGAACCAAAAAAGAAAGCGTTAAGCCTGGAATCGGAATTTCTTGATCCAATGACTTCGCACAAAATCCGTTTTGAAGAATGTTGTTTTCTAATGTTGAAGAAGACTGAATCGCATCGTATGCGCAGTGGTGATTCGTGAATACAAGGCCTTTGTCACTCACAATTTCTCCAGTGCAAAATCCTGCTCCGAAGCGAACAATAGCATCTTTCAAAGATGCTTGATTAATGTTGTAGATGTCGTCTTTGGAAAGTTTTAATCCAAGACCTTGCATTTCAGCTTCGTTAATTTTATTCAACATAGCCACCACCCACATGCCTTCCGTAGCGAACATTGCGCTTGGGACCATCATGAGCACCGTTAGTGCGAGAATGAGATTTTTTTTCATTTGATTTATTTGAGGTTTGACGTTTTACTTTTTCAATTTCTTTTTGTTGGCATCCAACTTCGCTTGCTGCGCCTTTTGCATTTCTTCAATGCGTGAAGCAAATCCACCTTTTTTCTTCGGTTTCTTTTTGTTCGATTCAATTTTCTCACGAATAGAATCTTCATTCACGAAGTACTTCTTTATCGCCCACATTTGACCAATAGAAATAACGTTCGCTGTGAAGTAGTACAAGCTTAATCCAGATGGCATGCTGTTGAAGAAGAAGATCATCATGAATGAGAAGATGTTCATCATCACTTTCATGTTAGGCATTCCCGGTTGAGTCATCGTTGGCTGAGAGCCCATGCTCATCTTCGAATAAACAAACGTAGATGCAGCCATTAACAAAGTGAATCCACTCACGTGCGCTCCGTAGAACGGTACGTTGAAAGGAAGATTTAAAATGCTGTCATACGCCGCCAAATCTTCTGCCCACAAGAAACTCTTTCCACGCAAAACAATCTCTGCTGGGAAGAAGCGGAACATCGCATAAAGAATAGGCATTTGAAGCAATACAGGAATACAACCCGCAAAAGGATTCACACCAGTCTGACGGTAAAGCGCCATCGTAGCTTGTTGCTTTTCCATCGGATCTTTTCCTTCGAACTTCTTGTTAATCTCATCGATCTCAGGCTTCAAAACGCGCATCTTCGCACCGCTTAAGAAGTTCTTCCAAGTGATAGGGAAGAGGACCATCTTAATTATAATGGTCACAATTAAAATAATTAATCCGAAGGATACAATGTAATCTGAAAGGAACCAAAACAATGGGCGAACAGCATACTTGTTTACATAGCCAATGATCCACCATCCGTAGTCAATGATGTTGGTGAACTCGGCTGCGCCGCTGGCTTCAAGCGCTTTATACTCATTCGGACCTAGGTAAAATTGGAACTCAGCTTTTGAAATTGAAGATGATTGAACGCCTTCCATGCTCTTCATTTCGAAAGTCTTTATCTTCAAAGGCAATTCAGCGTAATATGATTTGGTGTGCTGCGAATCTGCAGGAACCATAATGCTTAGGTCTGCGTTTTTATCGAAGCCTTCGGCGCTAATAATTGCAGCAGTGAAATAATCTTGCTTCATCGCAACCCAATTCAATTCCTTCTCTGGACGCTTCTGATCGCCCGCTCCTTCGCTCAGGTAGTTACGATCTTCTTCCACTTCACGATAGAAAATAGAAGACTTGCTACGCTCTGCTTGAATTCCTTTTTCATTTGCCAATCCGTTCAGCAACCAACGGAAAACCAGCGGCGATCCGAACATTTCATTCTCCATCCCCTTCGCCTCGAAATTACATTTTACATTGTAAGAGTTTGGCTCAATTGAATACGTCCACTGCAATTGCGCGTTGTTGCTTCCGGTTGCTGTTAAAACCACAGTAGCAGCTCCATCTGTTGCATTTGCGTTGGTCGTTGAAGCAGTGAAATTCAATTCACTCGACAGCAAAACAGCGCCGCTGCCATTCTTCCAAGCAATGTCCATCTTGCTTTGAGCGGTATCCCAAAGCTGAACTTGATTGTCTGAATTGAATTTCTTGTAATCAGCTTCAAGTAATTCTGCTGAATGTAACAATCCTCCTTTCGAAGAAATCTTAACTCTGATTTTATTGTTGGAAAGAACCGTGTACGTCTCTAGCGCTGGCATGGCAGCTGCATCCATTGAACCGTAACGAGCTGTATTCAAAACTGCAACTTCGGTAGGTATTGAAATACCGTTGGAGGTAACAGCATTAGAGCTTTCAGGGGCCGGAGTGCTTTCGGTTTGAGCCGTTTGTTCGGTTTGTTTAGGCGCATTTGCTGCCGCTTCAGCTTTGTTCTTTGCAGAATACCAACTAAAGCCAACGGCAATAAGAAGCATTAACGAAAGTCCAATGACGGTGTTTTTATCGAATTTCATGTTTAGTAAATGAGGTGCAAAAGTCGGAAGTATTCATAAAACTTCCACTTTTTTTTGTGTTCACTTCAATTAATCGTGAATTTTGCCGAAATCATGAAGCTAACCCATTCAACAATAAAGTTTTTCGTTTTGCTACTATTGCTGATTGTGGTATGCCTAATCGCCCTCATGTTGGGTAGCCAATATCTAACCTTGAATTCGTTGTTTGAAGTAAGTGAATCTCCCGCTGGTCGTGTCCTCTGGCAACACCGTCTGCCCCATGTGCTGGGTGCTTTAATTGTTGGAAGCTCACTCGCATTGAGCGGGAATTACATGCAAGTAATTTTCCGAAATCCACTTGCCGGACCTTCTGTTCTTGGTATCACCGGTGGAGCCTCATTGGCAATGGCTGTTATATTTTTAACATCTTGGGGGTTAAATTGGTTCCTCAATGCAGGAACATGGGCTTTATTTATTCCGGCTTTTGCAGGGGCAATGTTGGTTCTCTCGTTGTTACTCGTTATTCAACGAAAACTTCCCATGGCTTCAACACTGCTTGTGGTGGGTTTGCTCTTTTCGCACTTCACCGGCGCCATTGAAAGCATTCTGCAAAAAATGGCTGGAGCTAACAACGTTGCGCAGTTTGTGGTTTGGGGAATGGGTTCTTTGGATAATCTTACGTTGGCGCAATTGCCCTGGTTGTTATTAGGAGCTTTCGTTCCCTTCATTCCGACCTTTTATTTTTTAAGGAAGTTGAACGCTTTCGCCATGGGCGAGCAGATCGCAGCCACTTCGGGAGTAGATGTTGTGAAACTGCGCTGGGTGTTTTTGATTTCAGTTGGAATTTCCACAGCAACAATAACTGCCTTCTGTGGACCCATTGCCTTCATTGGACTCATGGCGCCGCATGTTGCCCGAATGTTCATTCGAACCTTCAATCAACTTCAACTTGTACTTTTTATTCCATTCGTCGGAGCGCTGTTGTTGGTCATTGCCGACGCCCTTTCGCGCTATTACGCATTGCCGCTCAACGCAGTGACCGCTGCAATAGGCATTCCGTGCGTGTTTTACATTGTGTTCAACCCTAAACGAAGCGGCGTATGGATCAGCTAGTGGTGAATGAAGTTAGCGTTGTTCGTGGAAAGAAAACAGTTCTTTCCAACTTGAACATGTCATTCTCTTTCGGAGAGTTAGTGGCCATTGAAGGAAACAACGGTTCAGGGAAATCTACTTTTTTAGATGCGCTAGCAGGAATAATTTCCCTGTCTGAAGGTAAAATTTTTATGGAAGGAAAACCACTTAGTCAGATGACTTATTCTGATCGTGCATCCTTTATTTCTTACGTCCCTTCACGGAAAACAACCGCTGCAGCTTTGGAGGTTACAACAGCGATTGCAGTGGGAGATGTATTTGGAAAGAAGATGAGTCGGGTGGAAGAGGCCATACAGAAATTCAACTTGAATGAACTTCAAAACAATCTGCTCACTGAGTTAAGCGACGGCGAATACCAGCGTGTTCAACTCGCGCGTGCGTGGGTTCAAGACACGCCTATTGTGCTGCTAGATGAGCCTGCTGCGCATCTAGACGCCACGTCCCGCGAGAATTTATTTGCTGAATTGTTGAAGTGGGCCGAAGGCGATAATAAATTAGTTATCGTATGTTCCCACGAATTGCATTTGAACAAGCAGTTCGCTTCAAGAATTATTCAATTCTAATATTGAGCAATATTTGAGGCTTGAATCTGTTTCACAAAGACTTATTTTTACAAAAAATTATTAGACCATGAAAAGAAGGCTAACCCTTTTCTTCGCGCTTTGTGCGTTTGTTTCTTTCTCTCAATCGAAGAGCGTTACTGCTCCAATTACTGATGTAACATTATTCTTGAGCGGTGCGCAAGTGACGCACAGGGGTGATGTAAACCTGAGGAAGGGGGAGAATACCCTTGTTCTATCTGGACTTACAGCCGGCATGGATGTTAACTCTATTCAGATTTTAGGAAATAAGGATTACACAATCCTAAGTGTGAAGCATCAGATGAATTACACCTCGAAGGTTTCAAATACCCGCGTGCGTGCCATTCAGGACAGCATTAAACTTTTGGGTTTCCAAACTTCTGAACGCGCAAGTTTACGCGCTGTGTATCAGGAAGAAAAAGCGTTCTTGCAAGCGAATCGCTCAATTAAAGGAGACAATGCGTTGCTTATTCGCGAGGACCTTTCCGAAATGGCAGACTTCTACAGAAGCCGCATGAAGGAAATTGAATACAAGATTTTAGACTTGAATCAGACCGATCGTGAGAACAACGAAAAGCTTCAGCATTTACAAACACAGCTTTCGCAACTGCAATCACAAAACGTAACCAATCCGGGTGAAATTGAATTTGTCGTAACCACCGATGAAGACAAGAGAGCAGATGTGGTGATTATCTATTTGGCAACCAATGCGGGCTGGACGCCCTACTACGACTTGCGTGCTGAAGACATTGAGTCTGATATCGAATTCACCTATCGCGCGAAAGTGTGGCAAGGCACAGGCGCAGATTGGAAGCGTGTGAACTTGACCATTTCAACGGGTAATCCGAATGTGGGTGCGCAAGTTCCAGCATTGAATCCGTGGTACTTGAACATTTACGCTCCTCAAGCCTACCGCGGTAGAGCGAAGGCCGATGCGTATGGGTATGACGATCTTCAAAAACCTGCGGCCATGGCATCCGGGTATTTTGCTGAAATGGACAAATCATCTCGGGCAATGAATAGCATGCAAACGTCTGCTTCTTTCACAACAATTACATCTAATTCAGTGAGCACTGAATTTAAAATTTCCATTAAATACGACATCGCTAGTGACAACCAGCCGGTTGAAGTGGTGATGCAAAAGCAACGCTTGAAAGCCTCTTATAAATACGTCGCAATTCCTAAATTGGAAGCAGCTGCATACTTACAAGCTGACATTATCGATTGGATGCAGTACAGCTTATTAAGCGGTGAAAGTAACATTTACTTCAAAGGAACATTTGTTGGAAACGGATACATAGACCCAGCTTTGGCGAACGATACGCTTCAATTGTCATTGGGACGCGACAACGCCATTACCGTGAAACGCGATCAAGTGAAAGACTTCTGCAAGACCAGTGTTTTCGGCGTGAAGAAATCTACCTCTAAGGCCTATGAAATTACCATCGTGAACACGAAGAAGAAAGCAATCAATATTGAAGTCTACGACCAAGTTCCACTTACACAGAATGCAGATTTGGAAGTGGCAGTGGAAGAGCTTTCAGGAGCTACGCAAGACATTGCCACTGGTAAAGTAACGTGGAAGATGACCGTTGAACCCGAGAAGACAGAGAAGCGTCAATTACGATTCACGGTGAAATATCCGAAGAAGAATCTGATTCAGAACTTGTAAAAGAAATGAGTCGATTGTTGTTTTGGCTTTTCCTGAAGCCCTTGAGTTTGCTGCCTTATTTTATTCTTTATCGAATATCTGATTTGGCGTTCTTCATCTTGTGCGTGTGCATGGGCTATCGCAAGAAGGTGGTCATGTACAATCTGGAATTGGTTTTTCCAACCAAAAC
The DNA here is from genome assembly GCA_903932685.1 of uncultured Bacteroidota bacterium. Classification (GTDB taxonomy): domain Bacteria; phylum Bacteroidota; class Bacteroidia; order Flavobacteriales_D; family Sanyastnellaceae; genus CAIZGX01. Next base: position 15,217 of record CAIZGX010000058.1, read on the forward strand.
AAAAAAAGAACGTGAGCAAATTGCTTGGGATTTTTACCGCCATTTCTGCGATCTGATATTGGAGGTCATTAAGAATTTTTCGGTATCCGAAAAGCAATTGCGTAAACGCTTCGTGGTGCACAATTCAGATGTGCTGAAGGCCTATTCAGAAAAGGGACAGAGCGTAATTGTTTGTGGAGGTCACTACGCGAATTGGGAGATGTGGGCACTAGCAGCACCAATTCAATGCAGCATGCCACTCGTGGCTATTTACAAGCGATTGAGCAATCCTTATTTCGATCGTAAGATGCGCGAATCGCGCAAGAAGTATGGAATGCAACTGGTTTCAACACGCGCAACAAAAGAGTACTTGGAAGAGCACCAGGGCGAGCTTATGGGAATGGTCTTCGCTGTTGATCAATCGCCTGCCGATCCGAAGAAATGTGTTTGGATTAACTTCTTGGGCATTGAGACACCGGCGTATTATGGCGCAGAGAAGTATGCGAAAGAATTGAACCTTCCCGTTGTGTTTGGGCATCTGAATAAAATTCGAAGAGGATATTACGAATCGCACTTTGAAGTGCTGACAGAAAATCCACGCGAATTCGAGACAGGAGGACTTATTCAATTGGCGAACGACCGTGTGGCCGAGGATATTTATAAGAAACCCTATTTGTGGTTATGGACCCACAAGCGTTGGAAACACAAGGACAAGAAGCCGAAAGAACAGCAGTAAAAATGGGACGTTCGAAGGGAAATCAAAAAAAAATCAACTCTCTCTTGTTCCTTTCAGAATAATGCATATATTTGCAGCCCTATTTTTAGGGACGAAAATCAGACGACTATGAACCGCATAAAGGAACTTGAAAGCAGAATTAACCCAATCGCAGAATACCCAAAATTCTCTGCAGGTGACACCATTTCTGTAACGTATAAAATTATTGAAGGAGCGAAAGAGCGTCTTCAAACATTCTCTGGAGTAGTAATCCAAAGAAGAGGAACAGGTTCAACAGAAACCTTTACCGTTCGCAAAATGTCGAACAGTGTGGGTGTTGAGCGTATCTTCCCAATTGCTTCACCTTTTATTGATAAAATTGAAGTGAACAAACGCGGAAAGGTGCGTCGTGCACGTATCTTCTACTTGCGCAGCCTTACTGGTAAAGCAAGTCGTATCCAAGAAAGAAAGTACTTCGGCCCAGTGTCGAAATAAAAACACTTTGATAGAGTATAGATTAGGGTTCTTCGGAACCCTTTTTTATTTACTAGAAATCAAAAACGCCCTTCCGTTGAAGAGCGTTTTCGATTCCTTAACCAAAACCTACACCCGATTGGGTGAACCTTACTGCGCTAACGAATTCCTACTTTGTTAAATTGTGTGAATAAGAAAAAATAATCTTTCGAGTGCATTGAATTATTTTCGAAGCATGAATAATGAAAAAAATCCATCGCTTTCGCACCTTATTGGATGTGTGGAAGAATTTCACAATGCATTCCGAATTCCCGTACGTAAAACACCAACAGGTGAATTGGAAGAACGTGAATACACCCTGCGTTTCAATTTAATGAAGGAAGAGAACGAAGAGTATTTGGAAGCTGCTCAGAATGGCGATATCGTTGAAATAGCCGATGCTTTAGGCGACATGCTTTATATCCTATGCGGTACCATGAACGCGCACGGTCTGCACCAGCAAATGGGAGAGATCTTCGCAGAGATTCAGCGAAGCAACATGAGTAAGCTCGACGATAATGGCGAGCCTATCTATCGCGAAGACGGAAAGGTGATGAAGAGCAGTAATTATTTCAAACCGAATATTGCAAAGTTCTTAAAATAGAATAGCCCCGTTGTTGCTATCTTTGCACCTCATTTTTCACTATGTTAAACATCTCTTTACCCGATGGTAGCGTTCGCTCTGTAGAAGAAGGTACTTCTGCAATGCAATTGGCTGCTCAAATTAGCGAAGGTCTTGCACGTAATGTGCTTGCTGCAGAAGTCAACGGAGTAGTTGTAGACGCTTCGCGTCCGCTTCCCGATAATGCTGCGGTAAAGTTGCTCACGTGGAATGACGAAAACGGAAAGTCCACCATGTGGCACAGCTCTGCTCACCTGATGGCTGAAGCGCTGGAAGTGCTTTATCCCGGTGTGAAATTGGCCATTGGTCCTCCGATTGAAAACGGATTTTACTACGATGTAGATTTCGAAGGAAAGCCGTTCACGCAAGAAGATTTTTCGAAGGTGGAAAAATTAATGTTGGAATTGGCGCGTCAGAAGAACGAATTCGTTCGCAAGGAAGTGTCTAAGGCCGATGCAATTTCTTACTTCACAGCGAAGGGAGATCAGTATAAATTAGAATTGATAGAAGGTCTTCAAGACGGAGAAATCACGTTCTACACCCAAGGTAATTTCACAGACTTATGTCGCGGTCCTCATATTCCAAACACGGGATTCATTAAAGCCGCGAAGCTTATGAATGTTGCCGGTGCCTATTGGAGAGGCGACGAAAAAAATAAAATGTTAACGCGTGTTTACGCAATCACTTTTCCAAAAGCAGCTGAACTTGAAGAATATTTGGTTCAGGTGGAAGAAGCGAAGAAACGCGACCACAGAAAGCTTGGAAAGGAAATGGGCTTGTTCCATTTTTCTCAACGAGTAGGAAGCGGTTTGCCACTTTGGTTGCCGAAGGGAACCGACTTGCGCACACGTCTGCAGAACTTCTTGACTGTTGCGCAAAAGAAGGCCGGGTATCAACCGGTCATTACTCCGCACATAGGTTCGAAAGAATTGTATGAAACCAGCGGTCACTGGGCGAAATACGGTGCAGATAGTTTTCAACCCATACACACTCCGCAAGAGGGAGAGATGTATATGTTGAAACCGATGAACTGTCCGCATCACTGCGAAATATACAATGCAGAACCACGCAGTTACAAAGATTTGCCACTTCGCTTTTCTGAATTCGGAACGGTTTATCGTTACGAGCAAACAGGAGAGTTACACGGATTGACTCGTGTTCGTGGATTTACCCAAGACGATGCGCACATCTTCTGCACGCCCGACCAGGTGAAGGAAGAAATTGGAAAAGTGATTGACTTGGTTCTTTACATTTTCAAGACCTTGAATTTCCATGATTTCTTGGCTCAAGTTTCGCTTCGCGATCCGATTAACCGTGAGAAATACATTGGTACGGATGAGAATTGGGAGAAAGCTGAATTGGCTATTCAGGAAGTAGCGAATGAGAAAGGACTTCGTACGGTGGTTGAATACGGTGAAGCTGCATTCTACGGGCCGAAGCTTGACTTCATGGTTCGCGATGCCATTGGAAGAAAATGGCAATTGGGTACTGTTCAGTTGGATTACAATCTTCCGGAACGTTTCCAATTGGAATATACCGGATCGGACAATCAGAAGCACAGACCTGTCATGATCCATCGCGCACCTTTCGGAAGTATGGAGCGTTTTGTAGCAATTTTAATTGAGCACTGTGCTGGACAGTTTCCGTTGTGGTTATCGCCAGAGCAAGTGAGAATTTTGCCCGTTAGCGAGAAATACAACGATTACGCAAAAAAAGTAGCAAATACGCTAGAAATTTCCGATATTCGCGCCCTCGTTGACGATACTAACGAGAAAGTGGGAAAGAAAATACGTGAAGCGGAGCTTGCAAAAGTGACCTACATGTTGGTGGTTGGTGAGACGGAAATGCTAGCAAACTCAGTGTCTGCACGTAAAAAAGGCGATGGAGATTTGGGTGTGTTTAGTGTTGAAGACTTTGCCAATATGGTGAATGATGAAGTGGCTAACATGTTGAAAGAAATTTAATAAACAAGGAGGAAATATCATAAAGCGCGAGATGAGAGGCAGACGCATCTTTGAACCAGAACACAAAATTAACGATCGCATTAGCGCAGCCGAGGTACGCTTGGTAGGTGAGAATGTAGAAGTTGGAGTGTATTCTAGAGAAAAAGCATTAAAACTGGCTCAAGATTTAGAGGCAGATCTCGTAGAGATTTCCCCAAATGCCGTTCCACCGGTTTGTAGAATCATTGACTACCGCAAGTTTCTTTACGATCAAAAGAAGAAGCAGAAGGAAATGAAGGCGAAGCAGGTGAACGTAACTGTAAAAGAAATTCGTTTCGGTCCTAACACGGATGATCATGATTTTCAATTTAAGTTGAAGCACGCGCAAGAGTTCTTGAAAGAGGGAAGTAAGGTAAGAGCTTACGTTTTCTTTAAAGGTCGCTCTATTGTTTTTAAAGAGAGAGGAGAAATATTGTTGTTGAAATTCGTTCAAGAACTTGCAGAGTTAGGAACTCCAGAGTTGTTGCCGAAATTGGAAGGGAAGAAAATGTTTGTTGTGATTAACCCAAAAAAGAAATAATTCTAACACCTAAATAAAATGCCAAAAGCGAAAACAAAATCCGGCGCTAAGAAGCGTTTCCAGGTAACTGGATCCGGTAAGATTAAGCGTAAGAAGGCGTTCAAGAGACACATCTTAACCAAGAAGGGCACTAAGCAAAAGCGCAACTTGACAAAGACTGGTCTTGTACACCCATCTGACGAGAAATCGATCAAGGCGCAGTTGCTTGTAGCCTAATGTTCACTCATTAAAGAAGCAAGGTAAAGTTTAACCCGGTAAAAGGTCTTAAGTTCGAAAGAACACCTTAGCCTAAAAACAAAAAGTTATGCCACGCAGTAAAAACGCAGTCGCCAGTAGAGCCAGAAGAAGAAAAGTTCTTAAAATGGCAAAAGGTTATTTCGGTTCACGTAAAAACGTTTGGACAGTAGCCAAAAACTCAGTAGAAAAAGCATTATGCTATGCTTACATCGGACGTAAACTTCGCAAGCGCGATTTCCGTTCTTTGTGGATTGCTCGTATCAACGCCGGTGCTCGTCAGCACGGAATGTCATACAGCGCATTCATGGGTCAAATTCACGCACATGGAGTTGAATTGAATCGTAAGGTTCTTGCAGACTTAGCAATGAATCACCCAGAAGCGTTCAAAGCAGTAGCAGAGCGTGTAAAAAAATAATTTCTAGCAATAGAAATAAGAAAAGCCCTCTTCGGAGGGCTTTTTTTTGCTTCGCAAAAATGTCTGCGACTAATGTGCAAGCACGAATGCCGATGGCTAATGTCTACGACGAATGTCTGCGACTAATGTGCAAGCACGAATGCCGTTGGCGAATGTCTTTCAGACTATACGTCTTTTGACGAATAATGCATAACTCATTTGGAAGCTTCAGTGTGGTATGTATATATTTATTTATTGAATGAAAAACACTTTTCTCTTTATGTCGCTGATGCTTTTTTCCACATTCGGATTTGCGCAGGACACCCTTCAAACACCTTTGGAATTCGTTCAGGAAATGCCAACATACCCTGGAGGGCAAGATGCTATGTTTGAAGTGATCTTTGATCACTTAGTCTACCCAGAATATGAGAAATCGATGAACATTGAGGGCACCGTTTTAATTCAATTTATTATTGAAAAAGATGGTACACCAACGAACTTCAAGGTTTTTCGTGGTGTTACGGATGGCTCGGGATTGGACAGTGCGGCGCTTATGGCATGTAAACAACTGGGGAAGTTTAACCCGGGAAAACAGGACGATATTCCTCAACGAGTTTATTCTGGAATGCCAATAAAGTTTTCTTTGGCCGACGACGAAGAGCCAACGGAGGAAAGATTGAGTAAAGCAGATTTGAAAGAGATAAAAAAAGATGCGAAATACATCTGCGATATGATGTCTCAAATAGAGGAAGCGCGAAGAGCCAACGACCAACTTAAAATTGATAGTTTAACTGCAGAGTTTGACGCAGTAGCAGCAGTCCTTCAAAAGAAATACCCTAAAAACAGCGTTAGAGAAGATTATCTCGAAGACCTAGTTAAACCTTGCCTTGAAGAAGCCAGGAAAGCCGCAATGGGGCAGTAGTTCTTTTCAAAAAAAAAACATATGATTAAAAGGACTTTTCTGTTTGTTGCTTTTGTAGCGATTCAAATGCTTTCCGCTGCGCAGGCCGACACCGCAATGTTTCCGCTTCCAAAGGATTATCCAAAATATCCAGCAGGAAAAGAAGCCTTGAATGCCTTCATTCAACAAAACATCGTCTACCCCGAATACGAAAAATCAATGGGCATTGAAGGGACGGTAGTTGTTTACTGCGATGTAGAATTAGATGGTACACTGAGTAATTTTAGAATAGGGTCAACAGTTGAAGGTTCGGTTGGGTTTGATGCCGAGGCCATTCGTGTCTGTCAGAAATTAGGCAAGTTTACTCCGTGCATGCGAAACGGTAAGCCACTTTGCTTCATAATTGATATCGATGTGAAATTCGATTTGAATAATGGAGACGAGATGGAAATGGCCATAGCGAAATTGAGCAATCAGGAGTTAAAGGAAATTGAGAAAGATGCAAAATGGTTTTGTGATTATTTAGCGAAAACTACAGAGCCCCGAAGAGTTGGCGATGAAGATAAATTAGCGAAATTAACGAGCAAGTATCAGAAAGAATTAGATGTTTTAGAAGATAAATACCCAGGGAAAAGCCCGAAGAGCGTTCAATTTGAAAGATTGACCAAGCCCTGCATGGATGACATGTTCAAAAGAATGGGCATCGTGGATACCGACGGTGATGGTCTCTTTACAAAAGAAGAAGCAGAATTGACTGCAAAGGAGCTTAAGCAAATAGAGAAAGATGCGAAGTATTTCTGCTCCTTGTTTAACGAAACAATAAGTGCGAAATTTAATGGCGATACGAAAAAAGTCGAAAGACTAAAAAAAGACTTAGAAATGAAGACCGCTGCGTTGCAAAAGAAATATCCAAAGGGTAGTAAAGCGGAAAAAAAGTTTGAAGACCTAGTCTTGCCCTGCCTCAAAGAGGCGATGAATCGCTCAAAATAAATAAATAATCGCTTTCATTCATCCTTCAAAGAAGGTCATCACGAAGTGTCATCACAATGTGTTGTGTCATCACGACCTGTCGTGTCATCGGCTACGCCGTCATCCAGCTTCGCTGGTAATCACAACTTGTTGTGTAGTTATTCAATAACTATTTCATCACAAAACAACCAACTCGGTTCGCCTACGGCGTCGTGCCATTCCGGACATGGGCCGTTGTTTACTCCAATGACCTTGATGTATCGGGCCAATTGAACTTGACCTATACCGTGGCTGAATTGATCAATAAGCTCTCCTGAAGTTTGCTCTTCAATGTTCGGATTTATCGTAGCCACTTTGTCCCATAAATTTCCGTCGAAGCTCTTGTAAATCTCCACGGCTTTCGGACGGAAGATCCACGCATTCGCGTAATGAAACCAGCGCGTGGTCACATGCTCGAACGGCTTCACATCGCCCAAGTCAATCACCACTTCCATGTTCTTGCCTTGAACGCCTTGCCAAATACCGTCTCTGAAATTCGCAGTGCCAATTCTTCCATCGACCAATGCGTTCTCACCACCACCCGGATAATACACACTCGGCGTATAGGCAAGCGTTACCTTTTTACCTGTCGCCATGTTCGAAGTGTATACGCGTGATTCGTAGAAAACTCCTGTGCTCCAAGGAAAGTAATATTCAAAGTTTAGCGTGGTGTAGCGTTCACTTACAATGATAGGTTTGGTGTAGGTTTGTCTGGTTTCTTCTTCGTTTTTTCTGTAGTTAACAATGATTAAACTGTTCGTACTTGTCACTGCTCGAACCTCAACCTCACCAGTAGGCAATACCTGTGAACGGAAATTCAAAGGGACGTCTGGAAATCCGTATTTAATGTTCAACTTAACCAAGCGTTCGTAGTTCTTATAAACCCGAGCAGCAAAGGCTTCGTAATCGCGTTTCTTAGGTGCTGTCCACAAGACTTCACTCAACGCCAACAACCTTGGAAATACTTTGCTATCGACAAGCTCTTGCGGTGCTCTTTCGGTCCACATATTTCCTTCCGCACCGCGAATGTATTTTCCTTCTTCCGGGCTTAACTCAGCAGGCATTGGATTGAAGCTGTAGACCTTTTCCATGTTAATGTTATCGAGGCCGTAGTCTAAATAACAATGCGAGGTCGGACTCATAACCACACCGTGCTTTTGCTTCGCTGCGGCAATTCCTCCTTCCATGCCTCGCCAGCTCTGAATCATAGCGTCTGCAGGAATTCCTCCTTCCAGAATTTCATCCCATCCAATAATCTGTCTTCCTTTCGTGTTGAGGTACTTCGCCATTTCTTCAATGAGCCACGTCTGCAACTGCGCTTCGTTTTTCAATCCGTGATCATGAATCCTCTTCTGACATTTATCGCAATGCTCCCAACGGAATTTCGGTGCTTCGTCTCCGCCAATGTGAATGTACTTACTCGGGAAAAGTGCGCAGACTTCGTCCATCACGTCTTTCAAAAACTGAACAGTGCTGTCGTTCCCTGCGCAATAAATGTCCTTGAACACGCCCCATTCCGTTTCAACAGGAATACTCTCTCCTGTGCAGCTGAGCCACGGATAAGCACTAATAGCAGCCACCGAATGACCGGGCATTTCTATTTCCGGAATAATGGTAATGTGCCTGGCCTGAGCATAGGCAACAATGTCTTTGATTTGCTCTTGCGTGTAATAGCCTTCGCTCACATGATTCCCGAATTTATCCATTCGATAAGAACCAAGACGTGCAAGCTCTGGATATTTTTTTATTTCAATGCGCCAGCCTTGGTCTTCAGTTAAGTGCCAATGCAAGACATTCATTTTGTAAAACGCCAAAGCGTCTATGTACTTCTTCACGGTAGGGACATCCATGAAATGTCTTCCGCAGTCGAGCAGCATTCCGCGATGCGGATAAACTGGCGCATCTGAAATGTCCATGCTTGGAATTTCAAATTCAGCGAACGTTTCGTTCGTCTTGAAATACTTCGGTAACAATTGCTTCAAAGTCTGCATGCCCCGTGAAATGCCTTCTTCCGTGGCCGATGTTAAACGGATTTCATTTTCGCGAACGGTTAAATAGTAGGCTTCGGTATTGGAAGGAATGTTTTTCGTGAGTTGGAAAATGACTTTTTTGGGTTGACGTTTTTCCTCGCCTTGGTTGGAAACTTCAATAACCAAATCGGGTTCGTTCTCCTTCAGCCACGAATTGAAAAGTTCAACTTCTTGCTGACACATTCCAAGCCCTTCTGCTTGTGTGCCTGCCGTACATAGAAATCCTTTTCCGTGAACATACGCAATGCTAGTCGGCATTGGAATTAGGGTTTCTACTTGCGCGAACGTTGAAATGCCTTTCAACATAAATACAACAAGAAGTGATTTGAAAATAGGTTTCATAAAAGAAGTTTATCGTTCGAAATATTCATGCGCTGCAACAATTGCTTTCAGCGCTGCGGTTTCAGTTCTTAATCGGTTTGTCCCCAAGGAAAGGGCAGGAGCATCGTTCGCCAATGCAATTTCATTTTTCGAAAAGTCTCCTTCCGGTCCAATGAAAATAGATAGGCTCGCATGCTTTTCTTTCCATGTTGAAAGTTGAATCTTCGGGCCGTCTTCGCAGTGCGCAAGCAATTTCATTCCAGCTGCATTTTTCCATGCATCTTGAAATTTCACATCGAAATGCAATTCGGGTAATGAATATTGAAGGCTCTGCTTCAAAGCGGAAATGGCCACGCGCTCAATGCGCTCGGGTTTCATGCGAACACGTTCCGAGTGTTCGCAAACCAAAAAGGTTATGCTTCGAATGCCTATTTCAACGGCCTTTTCAACCAGCCATTCAATGCGATCGGCATTCTTCGTGGGGGCTACAAAAAGGTGTAAATGGGGATTCGTGTTTTCAATGGTTTTTCTCGAAAGCGTTGTTAACGTGCAATGCTTGTCGACCTTGTCTAGAGCGGCTTCTATGCGTTCGCCCTTGCCGTTGGTGAAGGTCAATTTCTCCCCTTCATGCAGGCGCAAAACTTTAATGTGACGGCTTTCTTCTTCGTTCAATTTCCAACTGCCGTCTTGTATTTCAGATGAAAAGAATAACATTGGAGCAAGTTAAGAAGGAAGCCGACAGGAATTGCCTAATTTTGCCGAGCAAATTTATTTCTATGCCAAACATTTCATCGAAAGCGGTGGCTATGCCATCTTCTCCAATTCGCAAGCTGGTACCTTTTTCAGAGGCCGCTAAAGCTGCGGGAAAGACTGTTTATCACTTGAACATTGGTCAGCCCGACATTGAAACGCCAGAGATTGTGCGTGAGAAAATGAAGGCGCTTGACATTAAGGTTATTGAATACAGCAATTCAGACGGAATTGGTTCATACAAGAAAGGTTTAACGGGCTATTACGCTTCGAAGGATATTACCCTAACTCCGCAACAACTCATGATCACCACAGGTGGTTCAGAGGCATTGATTTTCACGTTCATGACGTGCATGAATCCAGGAGACGAAGTAATTATACCAGAACCGTTCTACGCGAACTACAACGGATTCGCGGTAATGGCCGGAGTGAACGTGGTTCCTGTTACTTCATACATTGAAACTGGATTCGCACTTCCTCCAATTTCTTCTTTTGAAGAAAAAATTACTCCGAATACGAAAGCGATTTTGATTTGCAATCCTGGCAATCCAACCGGATATTTATATTCGAAGGAAGAGCTTGAGCAATTGCGCGATTTGGTTATTAAGCACGATTTGTTCTTGATTGCAGATGAGGTTTATCGCGAGTTCATGTATGACGGAGCCGTTCCGCATTCAGTTATGAATTTGGAAGGGCTAGACAATCACGCCATCATGATTGACAGCGTGAGCAAGCGTTACAGCATGTGCGGTGCGCGCATTGGTGCACTCGTTACCCGCAACGCAGAGGTCATGGCCATGGCCATGAAGTTCGCGCAAGCAAGACTTTCACCACCAACATTCGGACAGATTGCTTCAGAAGCGGCTTTGGATACTCCGCAAGAATATTTCGATGGAGTAGTTGCAGAGTACGTGAAGCGCAGAGATATTTTAGTGAGCGGATTGAACGCCATTCCTGGCGTTATGTGTCCAAATCCAAAGGGTGCATTTTATTGCATTGCTCGTCTTCCAATTGACAACGCAGATAAATTCTGCCAATGGATGTTGGAAGATTTTTCACACAACAATCAAACAGTGATGATGGCTCCAGCAACTGGATTCTACGCTACACCAGGGGCTGGAACCAATGAAGTGCGCTTGGCTTATGTGTTGAATGAAGATGCGCTTCGCAATGCGGTTGAATGTTTGAAAGTGGCTCTTGAGCAGTATCCGGGAAGAACGCACTAAACAGAAATTGATACCATAAAAAAAGGTGTTCATCTGAACACCTTTTTTGTTTTAAAGAACTCTGAAAACCGTTCTTCTGTTTTTTGCTTTTCCTTCCGGAGTGGCATTCGAATCAATCGGTTGGGTTTCGCCGTATCCTTCCGATTCAATGCGCGTTGCGGCAATGCCTTTCGACTCTAAATATGTTTTAACGCTGAGGGCTCTAGCTTGAGAAAGTTTCAAGTTGGCCGATTCATCGCCGTCGCTATCGGTGTGTCCTTCAATACGAATACGCATGGTTTGATTTTTCACAAGAAGCTCGATCAACTTGGCTAATTCAATGTGCGATTCAGTTTCTAAATTCGAACTGTTGGTTTTGAAGAAAATGTTTTCAAGCACAATAGATGCACCTGAATCCATTTTCTGTAATGGCGCATCTTTGCGATACGGTCTAGATGGAGTGAAATCGCGCAACGAGAAATTTGAAGAATAGAAGAGGTAACTGTTCGCGCTAACATTCAATGCGTAGTCGTTTCCTGCTGGAAGACAAACCAAGAAGTAACCGTCTCTGCTTTTGTTAGAAAACGTTTCAGCTACGATTTCTCCGTTGCTCAAATTCAACAATTGTAATTTTCCGTCTAACGGTGCATTCGTTTTGCTGTCGAACACAAACCCTTCCACATAACTCACATAGCGAGGTCTTACGCTTTCAGGTAACTCGAAAGAGTAAAGATCCAATCCGCCTTTTCCGCCTTCGCGGTTACTTGCCATGAGCGCAATGTCTCCTTGTGCGGTAACTTGAATGGAGTTCTCATTCGCTGCGGTGTTGATCGGATATCCCAAATTCACAGGCTTACTCCATGATCCGTCTTGTTGCAAGCGACTTACGAAAATGTCTAGTCCGCCCATGCCCGGATGTCCGTCTGAAGAGAAGTACAGAGTCTGTCCATCTGGATGAACGAACACGCTTTCTTCTCTTCCTTTGGTGTTAATGAATCCGGGAACCTTCGCTGGTTCGCTCCATTCGCCGGCTTCGTTGATTTGACTGAAGTAAATATTCGGATCTTCCACGGCTCCGCCTTTTCCTTTCTTTCCTCGAATGAAATACAACGTTGCACCATCGGCAGTTAAGCTCGGTTGTGTTTCCCAATAACTTGAATTGATTCCAACTCCGAAGTTTTCAGCAGCGGTCCATCCGTTTGCCGTGCGAAGCGAATAAAACAAATCGCAACTTCCAAGACCGGTGAGGGTTTCGCCGTATTCATATCCAGGAAGTTCGCAGGCGGTGAACACGATTGTTTGTCCGTCGGCGCTTAATGTTGGCGCCCCTTCGTTGTAGAGTGTGTTGATTGATTTTACGGGAAGAGATGCGTTCCAACCTTCATTGAAGTTTTTCGTTTCCGTTCTTTCACTCATGAAGAAGTCTTCGTGTTTGCCTTCGAATGCACGCTTGTCGTTTAATAATCGTGTGAACAGAAGTGTCTTCGTGTCGGCTGTGATGCAGGGAAAGTATTCGTCGTTTTCGGTGTTGATTTTATCTCCGAGGTTAATGGGGTTGAAGGGTACGGGATATTTGATGCTTTGCTTGGAGAAGACACAACTTTCAAGAATGAGCTGCGCGCGGTAATGCACGTTTGGGTTGGGCTTTGGCATCTTCGTGTATGTGGTTATCGCTTGCTCGGCTTTGTCGTATTCGGCAACACTGAAATAGCATTCGCCCAACATGTAATAGCCCATGGGGAAAATGGTAGCGTTGATCGAAAGTCCTTTCTCGAGCGGAGCTATTGCTTTCTGCATTTCATTTTTTTCTGCGTAGATCTGTCCCATGAGAAAATATGCTTCAGCGAATTGATCTTCACTTTGAAGCAAGTCTTCAAGAATAACAAGCGCGAGGCTGGAATTGTATTGTCCGTATGCCGTAATGGCTTCTTCGTATTTCGAAATGGCGCGCTTGTTTTTAATGCTGTATTCCTTGTGCGGCTGGGCCAAGCATGAATTCAACATAAATAGGAATGTCAAAGAAACAAGCGAAGTAATAATTCTATTCATAATCGTTTTGAGCGTTCTGTTCGTTGTTACGAAATTCTTTGAATTAATGGGTTAACCGCAGTTGGTTCGAATTATTTTTGAACAATGCAAATTGTTTTACTTTCCGACACGCACGGTTACTTCGACGACCGATTACAAGAACACTGCCGAAATGCCGATGAGATTTGGCATGCGGGAGACATTGGGTCGGAAGAGATCGTGACTCAATTGGAATCGATGGGGAAGGTCACTCGAATTGTCTATGGAAATATCGACGATGCGCGTGTTCGTTCCATGACGAAAGAAGACTTGATTTTCGAAGTAGATGGGGTGCGTGTTTTTATGACGCACATTGGTGGAAGGCCGCCGTCTTATCCGGCGCGTGTTTCGAAAATAATTCAAGATGAAAAAATAGATGTGTTCATTTGCGGACACTCGCACATTTGTTTAGCAGGAAAAAATCAGAGACAGGGAAATCTTCACCTCAATCCTGGAGCCGCTGGTACGCATGGCTTTCACAAGGTGCGCACGCTCATGCGTTTTCAAATTCAAAAAGGAAAAATCACGAATTTGGAAGTGGTGGAATTGGGTCCACGTGCGGTTCGAATCTCAGACGAGATTTAATTTTTTATTTTGAAGACGTACACGTCTTCGTTCGGCTTCTTCATGAAATATTCTTCACGCGCCAATTTTTCGAGTTCGAAGTTTTTCGCGTTAATCGCTTGAAGTTGTTCCTTGGCGCGTTGATTTTCTTTTTCAACTTGAACGGCTTGGTCGCGCAGTTTGTGCAACTCCCAACGAGATGAGATAATGAAAGGAATGTCGATGTTGTTTATGAAAAGATTGTAAACCACGAACAAGGCTAGGGTGAGTAGGTAGCGATTTTTGAAGACGAGCAAGATCTTTTTCATGAGTCTAATTTCGTGAATTTGTTGGAATCATTCGCATTCAATTCGGCATGTTTCACACAGGACGGTGTTATTTTAGCGGCCCATGAGGTATTTCAACGAGCAACTGGTAACAGATCTTGAGTTTCAAGAGATTCGCAATGTGCTGTCTTCGTTCGCGAAGCAGCCCACTGCTGCTGCTGCATTGTTGGAACTTTCGCCTTATGGAAATTTCGATTTGTGGAAATGGACCCTTGAGATCACACATGAACTCAAGACCCTTTTGCAAAACGACATTGCTATTCCGGCTTTGGATTTCAAAGAGTTCGGTGAAGAGTTGAAATTGCTTCGAGTGAAAGATGCGGTGCTGGCGGAAGAGAGCTTCGCTAAAATTCTTCAGGGTATTCGCATTATTGGTTTGTTGAAGAACATTCCTGAAGAAGTGCGCTTATCGGTTCCGTGCTTGAACGAATTGATTCAAACCTGCGAATACACCGATGAGATAGAGATTGAAATCTTGAAAATCTTCGATGCGAAGTGGTTGGTGCGCGACGAAGCGTCTCATGAACTTTCTGTTATTAGACACGAAATTGTTGCCACCCGAAGGGAAATCTCTAAGAACTTTTTGAGAGTCATGAAAGACTGTCAAGGCAAAGGATTCTTGGGAGATACCGGAGAAGCTTATTTGTTAGACCGAAGAGTATTGAGCGTGTTGAGTGTATACAAGCGAAAGGTGCCCGGGAATGTCTTGGGGACGAGCAAGACGGGAGTTTTAACATACATAGAGCCGGGAGTGAATACACTTTTGAATTCACAAATGGAAATGCTTTTCGGCGATGAACGCGCTGAAATTCGGAAGATTCTTCAACGACTCACACGTTACTTATCCGGACACGCAGTTATGTTGAAGTCGGTATTGGATACCCTTCTTCAACTCGATAATATTCAGGCACGTGTGCGCTTGGCTGTGCTCATGAGTGCTCAGAAGGTTCAGTTTGTTTCAGAGCCAACTGTGAAACTCAACAAAGCTTTTCATCCGCTCTTGCTTTTGAAAAATGCAGAGCGAGGAAAAAAGACTATTCCGCAATCGTTGGAACTAAACAGTGAGCAGCGCATGATGGTTATCTCCGGTCCGAATGCAGGAGGAAAAAGTATAACGTTGAAGACAGTTGGACTTATACAACTTATGTGGGAATGCGCATTGCTTGTGCCTGCTGAAGAGTCGAGTGTGTTAAGTCGATTCGATTGCATACTCACCGACATTGGCGACAATCAGAGTATAGAGAATCAGCTGTCAACGTATTCGTATCGGTTGAAGCGCATGAAGTTTTTCTTGGATTCAGCGAATAGAAGATCACTGATTTTGTTAGATGAATTTGGAACGGGATCAGACCCGGAATTGGGTGGCGCCTTGGCCGAAGTTTTTTTCGAAGAGTTATATGCGCGAAAATCGTTTGGAGTGATAACCACGCACTTTTCCCCCATTAAAATTAAAGCTTCGCAATTGCGTAATGCGGTGAATGGATGTATGCTTTTCAATACAGCAACTTTGGAGCCGACATACATCCTCAGTGTTGGCGAACCGGGCTCTTCGTTCACTTTCGAAGTGGCGAAGATGAATGGAATTCCGGAAGATTTATTGGATCGTGCGAAGAAGAAATTAAGCAAGCAGAAAATTGAAATGGATAGTTTGCTTTCCGATTTACAACGACAGAAATCTGAGTTGGAGACGGGTATATCGGCCGCCAGAAAACAAGAGGCGAGCGCAAGAAAAGAGGAGCAAACTTTTCAATCTAAATTGGAAAAACTTCAAGATAAATTAGACAAGCAGCAAGTGACTTCCGAAAGAAATAACAAGTATATTATTTTAGGAAAGAAGGCAGATCAACTGGTAGAGAAATTCAATCTTCGCGCGAAGAATAAAGATGTACTAGAAGAGCTAAAGAAATTTGTTGCGGTGGAAAAGACAGAGCGCGAAGAATCTCGAAAAAAGAAGAGGGTTCTTACAGAATCTAAAGTTAAGACTGCGACCAAAGAAAAGGTTATTCAAGATCGAAAGAAAATGATTGCGGGAGCTACTGTTCGATTGGAAAAGACGCAACAGATAGGTGAAATTCTCGAAGTCATTGGCGAAACAGCTACGGTAGCTTTCGGAGTGTTTAAGACAAAAGTTGAATTAGGAAAACTTCTCTTAATCCGTTAGTTCTTCGGAGTAAGGTTTAGGGCTTTTCCAAGCTCAATCATGTGAGCGAAAGCTTCTTCGAAATTATTCTGAATCTTTCCGTCGAGAATAGCGTCTTTAATTGCATTTTTTATTTCGCCAACCTCTTTACAAGGTGTTAAATTGAAGGTTTCCATGACTAGTTCACCGCTGATAGGGGGTTGGAAATTTCGAACACGATCCTTCTCTTCAAGCTCTACCAATTTCAACTTTACCTTTTCGTAATTCGCTAAATAGCGTTTCACTTTCGTTTCGTTTTTCGAGGTAATGTCTGCTTGACAAAGCAACATCAAATCATCAATATCATCGCCCGCCTCAAATAACAATCTGCGAACCGCCGAATCTGAAATCTCATCTTTCGTTAGCGCAATTGGCCTAAGGTGAAGAGCCACTAGTTTTTGCACAAACTTCATTTGATGATCCAACGGAAGCTTTAAGCGCTGGAAAATCTTCGGCACCCATCGCGCTCCAATATCTTCGTGACCATGAAAGGTCCAGCCAATGCCGTCTTCAAATCTTTTCGTATGTGGCTTAGCAATATCGTGCAGCACTGCTCCCCAAAGCAACCAAAGGTTGTTTGTATTCGCGCGCAGATTGTCGACCACTTCTAGCGTGTGATAAAAATTGTCTTTATGAGCGTAGTTGTTTTTCTTCTCAACACCATGAAGCTTCACCATTTCGGGAAAGAACTGGTGAAGCAAATCTGTATCGAAGAGAAGCTTTAATCCCACCGAAGGCTTTTTGGAAAGAAGAATCTTGTTGAATTCAACCATGGTTCTTTCAACACTTACTATTTCCAGTCTTGCAGCATTTTCTTTAATTGCCTGAAGACTTCTTTCTTCAATGGTGAAGTTAAGTTGAGCAGCAAAACGAATGGCGCGCATCATGCGCAATGGATCGTCGCTGTAGGTTATGGCGGGTTCTAAAGGTGTGCGGAGAATTTTATTTTCTAAATCCAATAGCCCATTAAACGGATCAACAAGTTCTCCGAAGTTCTCTTCTTGCAGTGAGAGTGCCATAGCATTCACGGTGAAGTCTCTGCGCATTTGGTCGTCTTCTAAACTTCCCTTTTCAACATCGGGTTTTCTGCTTGCTGCACGATAGGATTCTTTTCGGGCAGAAACGAATTCTACCTCGCTTCCTTTGTACACGAAATGTGCGGTTCCGAAGTTTGCAAAGATTGACACGCGCTTCACGTTAAGTAGTTCAGCCGTTCTATTAGCTAATGCAGGCCCGTCGCCACTGGTAACAATGTCAATATCTTTATTGAGCCTCTTCAACATAAGATCTCTGACGTATCCGCCAATAACAAATGCTTCAGCATGCTGCTCAGAGGCCGCTTGTTGAACGGCTCGAAAGACTGTTTTTTTTAGATGACGACTAAAGTTCATTTGCGGCGCAAAGGTACTTTTCAAAACTAGGAATCAGAAATATTTGTTTTGGAGGTTAAAAACGACTGGAAGAGCAACTTCTTGAAGCTTATTTCAGTCATATATTGCGTACGCTAAACCATAATAAAATGAAAAAAGTCCTAGCCTTATTCTTGTTTGTGTTTTTTTGCGGCGCCTGTGTTTATGCACAGAATGCCCAAGTTACTTTTGGATCAACCACAAATTTCTCAATTGTTGAAGATGGATTTCATCCAGTGAAATTCCAGTTGACTGAAGGATCCAATGCAAACGTAGAAGGACTTTTGCAATATGTTCAGAACAATCCTAAATACTTCAAGGTGCAAGTTGATGGAAACGAACTGACTTTAAATTTTGTAGAGGGTGTGCACTGGGGTGTTTGGATGAAAGTCTTCGGAGCCATGGAGGTTTCGCAAATTGAAATTCGGGAAGCCAATCAGAATATAGTTGTTGATCCTCGTGGTTTTTTGGATCACTTCAATTTATTGACAACTCACTAAGCCGAAGCGCGTTTCAACTTGTCGTTGATTGCGCGACCTAGATTTTCATCGGGAAGAAATTCCGCAAGGATAACATCGATATTCATCTGGTCGAGTTCTCTCAGGTATGCGAAGAGATTCGAAGCTGCTTCTGTGAAATTCCCCGTTCGACTTAATATGCGTTGCGATTCAACCTTAAAATCTTCCTTGAAACTAAGCACACCAATTTTCTGTGATGAGAAGGAATGCATCAGTTCGCGAATGTTTCCAACATAAATAGGTTTTCTAGGAGCGTAATGACTTGAGAGCATTCCTGGCGAAGCGGGCGAGCTAGATGAATGTTGTTGAATGTGAATGTTGGAAGTGAAACGTTGAAGGTCTTCCACCGAGATTCCACCTAAACGAAGAATTTCTAACTCGTTGTGTTGAACTCGCAAAACAGTCGATTCAATTCCCACAGCACATTTCCCGCCGTTGAGTATGTAAGAAATTTTTTCGCCAAGTTGGTCTTCCACATGCTCGGCACTTGTAGGGCTGATGTATCCGAAAGGATTCGCACTAGGCGCTGCCAGCGGAAAGGGAAGACTTTTTAAAAGTTCAAGCGTAATCGGATGATTCGGAATTCGAATTCCAACTTCCTGCAATCCGGAAGTGGTTAAGTCCGGAATGCATGTTTTTTTTGGAAGTAGCACCGTTAATGGACCTGGCCAAAAGTTTTCCATCAGATTGAACGCCAATTCAGGAATTTCTTCCACATATAATTCAACATCGGATACTTGTCCAACATGAACAATTAAGGGATCGAAATGCGGCCTATTCTTCGCCTCGAAAATCTTTGAAACCGCCATTTCACTCAAGGCGTTTCCAGCCAAACCATAGACAGTTTCCGTGGGAATAGCAACCACTTCATTTTGAAGAAGAAAATCTCGAGCTATTTTTATTTCATTGCCAATCATGAATTGCAAAAGTAGGGAATTCAATTTTCTCCTATATTTGCATCCGATGGCAAAAAAAATCACCTTGATCAATGGCGGACTGCTGAATATGATCATTCAAAGGTTGTGTCGTCAATTAATCGAAAATCACAAGGACTTTTCTTCAACCATACTTATCGGACTTCAGCCGCGGGGCGTGTTTTTTTCTGAGCGAATTGTTGAGGAGTTAGCAAAATCGGGACACCAAGTGAAATGGGGAATTGTAGACCCAACTTTTTATCGCGACGATTTTAGAATTCACGACAAGCCCCTCCTAGCCAAGTCTACAGATATGAAGCACAGTGTTGAAGGAATGAATGTGGTTTTAATCGACGATGTGTTATTTACAGGTAGAACTATTCGAGCGGGTATGGAAGGACTTATGGAGTACGGAAGACCCAAATCAGTCGAATTGTTGGTGCTCATAGACCGAAAGAAGGGAAGAGAAGTGCCTATTGAAGCCACTTATATCGGAAAAGAAGTAGAGAGTTTCGACAATCAACGTGTAAGAGTTATGTGGAAGAGTGAAGGGGAAAAGGAAGATCATGTAATTTTTTTGAACGACTAACATGAAGCTAAGCACCAAACACCTCATTGCCATTGAGCCGCTGAAAAAAGCGGACATTGACTTGATTTTTTCGCAAGCCGACGAGTTCAAAGAAGTGTTAAACAGACCCATTAAGAAGGTTCCTTCTTTAAGAGACATTACAGTAGCCAATTTGTTTTTTGAAAATTCAACCCGCACACGTTTGAGTTTTGAGTTGGCCGAGAAAAGACTCGGTGCAGATGTGGTTAATTTTTCCGCATCAACATCTTCAGTGAAGAAAGGAGAAACCCTAATCGACACGGTCAACAATATCCTGGCTATGAAAGTAGACATGGTGGTTATGCGTCACGCTTCGCCTGGTGCTTGCCAATTTTTATCGGAAAGAACGAATGCGGTAGTTGTTAATGCAGGAGACGGTACTCACGAGCACCCAACACAGGGATTGCTCGACGCCTTTTCAATCAGAGAAAAATTAGGGAAGGTCGAAGGGAAAAAAGTAGTTATTGTTGGAGACATTACCCACAGCAGGGTAGCCCTTAGTAATATTTATTGTTTACAGAAATTAGGCGCAGAAGTAATGGTATGTGGTCCAACCACATTAATTCCGAAACACATCGAATCCTTAGGAGTAAAGGTAGAGCACAATCTTCAGCGCGCCCTTGAATGGTGCGATGTAGCGAACATGCTGCGCATTCAATTGGAAAGACAAGATGCAGGAATCCCATATTTCCCAAGTCTTCGCGAGTATACTGACTTGTTCGGCTTGACACAAGATCGTTTGAATTCTCTTGGAAAAGAAATCGTTATCATGCACCCAGGACCGATTAACCGCGGAGTTGAAATTTCGAGTGAAGTTGCCGACGGCCGAAACAGCATTATTTTGAATCAAGTTGAAAACGGAGTTGCTATTCGAATGGCAACGATTTTCCTTCTCGCGCAAGGAATAAAAAGAGTGAGCTAATACGTCAATTATTTTTTTTTTGTTTTTCTTCCCATAAAATTGGCTAATTTTGAGAAAATAGTATTTTATGAATTTCGTTTCTGATCAAAAAGAAAAGTTAGTGTATATCACCTCGAACGTAGAGAAGCTCGATGCCATTTATGCACCAGAGCTTAAATCGGAGTTGGTCCTTCAAAATCGAAACACTCAACGCAACATTATTGTTGATCTTTCTGCAACGAAATACATTGACTCTTCTGGATTGTCTGCATTACTTGTTGGTCAGCGCTTGTGTCGCGAGGCAATTGGCACATTCGTAGTATGCGGACTACAAGAAACGGTCAAGAAATTAATTTCCATATCTCAGTTGGACTCTGTATTTAAAATTACGCCAACGTTAAGCGAGGCCATTGATTTGGTATACATGGAAGAAGTTGAACGTGAAATCTAAACCCTCAATATGAAAAAACAATTACTTACTCTTTTAGCTTTCGCAGCTCTTTCATTGCCTGCAGCTGCGCAATGTAATTCCGCCGACTATGATTGGGCTGGACAAACTTTCGGTGTTAGCCCAAATCCAGCTTTGGGAGAAAACTTCGCTCCAGGTCTTCAAGGTCAGCCTTATGCGGATGTTCTTTACGTAAGAACTCCAACAACTGCAGCTGATATTGATCCTACCTATCCAGCGTTGATTAGCATTAACTCCATTCATTTAGATGCTGTGTTTTACGGAATCGTTTCTGCTGTTGATACAACCTGGGCAGATCTTGCAGGTCTAGGTTTGTCAATCTCTTGTAACAACAACGGTGAAAATGCAGATCCTTGCATGTTCGACGCAGGTGCGGGATATTGCGGAGACATCGCAGGTACACCGAACCAAACAGGTATTTTCCCGGTGAAGATTGTAGTTACTGCAAACTTGCTTCTGTTAGGAGATGTTCCCTACGAGTTTACTGGTTATACCCTCGACTTTTCTGGAAACAGCGTAACTGAAGGTGTTACTTTCAACGATGTTGTTAAGGTTTCTCCAAACCCGGCAAACGAATTCACTTTGGTTACCTTCCCAATGGGAACGAATGACCAAGCTGAAGTTTCTGTATACAACACCATGGGTCAATTGGTATTCTCTGAGAAAACTATGACTACGCCTGGTGCTAACACTTATCGTTTAAACACTTCGAACTTTCCAGTAGGAAACTACGTGGCTCGTTTGGTTTCAGGAAAGAATGTTGCAGAGAAGTTGATTCAAGTTCAACACTAATACGAATTATTCACGACCTTTGAAGCCGTCTCGTGTTGAACGAGGCGGCTTTCTTTTTTATGCTTTTTCAAGTTACCATACTCGGATGTGGCGCTGCAACGCCAACCTCGCGCCACAAACCAACGGCGCAGGTGGTGAATGTCCACGACAAGTATTTTCTTATTGATTGTGGGGAAGGAACCCAAATGCAATTACGGAAGTATAAGGTGAAGATGCAACGTATTCAAGCCATCTTCATTTCACATCTTCATGGCGATCATTTCTTCGGACTTATTGGCTTGTTGAGCACTTATAATTTATTAGGAAGGAAAACCCCATTGACGATATACGGTCCTCCAGGATTGGAAGATGTAATTCGACTTCAATTCAAAGTTTCGGAATCATATTTCGACTACGAATTGGTTTTTGAGGAAACCCAAGACAAAGAGAAACAACTCATTTTTGAAGACGATACCGTTCGTGTTTTTTCTTTTCCATTGAAACACCGCGTGCCTTGTACCGGATTCGTTTTTGAGGAAAAAGAACGAAAGCTGAACATAGAAAAGTGGGCGATTGTTGAATACAAACTTCAGCCTTCAGAAATTTTGTTGTTGAAGAAGGGAATCGATGTGGAACGGGAAAATGAAGTCATTCCATTTGGAAAAGTAACTAGCCCTTCAGCGCCCATTCGCAGATATGCCTATTGTTCAGACACGGCTTACGACGAACGCATAGTTCCGAATATTCAGAATTCAGATATGGTTTATCATGAAACCACATTCTTACAAGAGGATTTAGAGCGAGCCAAGAAGACCTTTCATTCTACCACCATTCAAGCGGCTACAATAGCGAAAATGTCGGGTGCGAAGAAGTTGGTAGTCGGACACTACAGCAGCAGATACAGCGACGATGAGCTTTTTAAAACAGAGGCCATGACTGTATTTCCGAATACCGAAATAGCCAACGAGGGAGTTATTTTCGATCTTTAAAAATCTTTTCTGCGAGTGAGTGTATTTGGTACACTTTCTATATCTTGCAGGTATGAATAAGCAACGATTAAGTTTTTGGCAAATCTGGAACATGAGCTTTGGGTTCATGGGAATTCAATTCGGTTGGGCGCTGCAGATGGCCAACATGAGTTCTATCTATGAATTCTTAGGAGCTAAATCTGGAGAAATCCCCTTGCTTTGGTTAGCTGCGCCGTTAACTGGATTCATCGTTCAGCCCATCATAGGCTACCTCAGTGATCGCACCTGGCATCCGAAATTCGGAAGAAGAAGACCTTATTTCATGATAGGAGCTATCTTAAGTTCTATTGCTTTGGTACTCATGCCCAATTGCAGTGAATTGTGGATGGCTGCTGGATTGTTGTGGATTCTAGACTCTTCCATAAATATTTCTATGGAGCCGTTCCGTGCCTTTGTCGCGGATAACCTTCCTGAAGAGCAACGCACCTTCGGATTTAGCATGCAATCTCTTTTTATAGGATTAGGGTCGGTGGTAGCGAGCGCTTTGCCATGGATCTTCACCAATTGGGTTGGAATGAAAGATGAAATTGGTCACGTCGGAATTCCATCGAATGTCAAATGGAGCTTTTACATTGGCGCAGCGGCATTTTTCTTTTTTGTGCTATATACGGTTATCACCTCAAAAGAGTATCCACCTGAAGAGAATAAAGCTGGAACTCCAGTTGAAAAAAAGAAGGGTGGACTGATGCACGGATTGAATGAAATATTCGATGCTATTTTGAATATGCCGAAACGGATGAAGCAATTGGCATTGGTGCAATTTCTAACATGGCCTGGATTATTCTTAATGTGGTTTTATTACACCCCTGCAGTTGGTGTAGATATTTTTGGCGGAAGCGCCGATAGCACGGATCCGGCTATAAAGGAATTGTATAAGCAAGGAACTGAATTGGCAGGATTGACCTATTCCTTTCAAAATTTAATCACATTTTCATTTGCAATGCTTCTTCCGTTGTTGGTGAAACCGTTGGGACAGAAAATAACCCATCAATTGTGCTTGAGCATAGGTGGCGCGGGGCTAATAGCACTCTCGTTTATTCATGGTGCAGAGAATCAAATTTATTTGTTTGCGGTCATGGGTGCAGTTGGAATAGCCTGGGCGAGCATACTTTCAATGCCTTATGCCATGCTTGCAGATTGCTTGCCTTCAGACAAGATTGGAGTTTACATGGGGATATTTAATTTCTTCATCGTTCTTCCCGAAATTATTGCGGCTCTGTCTTTCGGTTGGGTAATGGATACATTCCTCGATAACAATAGACTATTAGCCGTCTCAATTGGCGGAGGCCTGTTAATTTTAGCTGGAATTTTAACCATGCGCATTAGCGAGACGAAGAACTCTTAGAACTATCTTTGAAGTTCTAATTCGAAACGATAGTGGAGCTTGTATCAACTTTTCTTCCAACCCAATACGGCGACTTTAAAATTAAGGCGTTCGATAGCGGCAATGCCGAACTTCCGAACTTGGCTTTAATACACCCCGAGTGCGATAAATCGTTACCTGTTGTTGTGCGTATTCATTCAGAATGCATGACCGGAGATGTCTTCGGATCACGCAAATGCGATTGTGGCGATCAGCTGCACGAGGCACTAAAACAATGCGGAGAAGAAAGAGGTGTTTTAATATACTTGCGCCAGGAGGGAAGAGGAATCGGATTAGTGAATAAACTGAAGGCCTACCAACTGCAAGAGAAAGGCATGGATACCGTTGAAGCGAACGAAGCACTTGGCTTCGATGCTGATTTAAGAACGTTTGATCAAGCAGTGGAAATATTATTGGAGTTGGAAATTCGACAAGTAAAATTGTTGACGAACAATCCGCTGAAGATGGAAGCTCTTCAAGGCATAGGTTTTGTGAGCGTTGAACGCGTTCCGTTGCACGGAGTAGAATTCGATTCGAATAAAAATTATTTGAACACGAAGCGCGAAAAAATGGGACATCAACTTTGATTCTTTCAACATGAATAAAGGCTTATTCATTTTCTTAATTTTCTTTTGTTCCTTGGGAATGCTACATGCCCAAAATTGCGATTACACACCAACGAAGAATATTCAGAAACTATTGGATAAGGCAGCGGATGGAAAAAAGTATTCCAGCGATGAACGTATAGTATTTCTGGAACAAGCATTAGAGCAAGACGCGGAATGTCTTCCGTGTATGCTACAATTGGGGGAAATGAAATTCCTTCGAGCAAAACGTCAGGGCTCAGGTTTCGAGGAGACCATTCGTCTGTATGAAGAATTAAAAACGAAGTGCGAAGAGTATCATTCGGAAATGTATTATTTCTTAGGAGCCATGCACTACGCCAATCAAGCCTATGATGAAGCCGCTGAGTCTTTCGAAAAGTTTTTGCGCTTCCCTGATGGTAATCCTTCTAAATTTAATTCCAACTACGATAAAAAATACAAAGAGGTTGAAGAGGCTTTGGTTTCAGTGAAAGCCTACAACAAGATTTTCAACGGAAATAAAAATTACGTTTTCAAACCGAAAAAAGTAACAGGTGTTTCTACACCGAGCGATGAATACCTTCCCATGATTTCTCCCGATGGTGAAATTTTGTTCTTCACACGTTTGCTTATCAAACAAGCCAAAGGAGATTTCACAAGTAAAGAAGTGGAAGAATTCACATGGAGCAAGCGCGTTGATATCAATGCGCAATTCGACAACGGATTGGCGCTTCCTCCACCTTTCAACAAAGGCGGTTCATACGGTGGAGCAACGCTTTCAATCGACAACAAAGAACTCATTATTGCGAAGTCTAATCCGAACGCAAAAAACGCAAACAACATCGATTTGTTTTCAACCCGATTCGAACGCATTACCAAAGATGACGGAAGCATTGGTTATGTATGGAGTGATTGGGTGAGTTTGGGCGAAGGGGTGAATACACCTGACGGATGGGAAGCGCAGCCTTCATTGAGTGGTGACGGACAAACACTCATCTTCGCTGCCGTGCGTCCGGAATGCATGAAAGACAATTCAGGAAATTTCAGTCACGATTTATTCATGTCGCGAAAACAATCTGACGGAACTTGGGGAAAATGCTCAGCACTTCCGACTTCGATAAATACAAAGGGACAAGAGAAGGCGCCTTTCATTCATAGCGACAGTCACACCATTTATTTTTCGAGCGATGGGCATTTAGGAGTAGGAGGAATGGATTTCTTCTACGCGAAAATAAACGTTGACGGAACCTTCAGTGAAGTAGAAAATATTGGAGCTCCCATTAACGATGAAAATGATCAGATTGGAATTATTGTAAGCAGCGACGGTGAGTTGGCGTACTTCGGAGCCGATCGTTATTTGGGTGAAAAGAGTTACGATATTTTTCAATTCAACATGCCCGAAAAAGCAAAGCCAGAGCGTGTTGCAATTATTAAAGGGGAAGTAAAAGGCGACGATGGAACCCCTGCACAGAATGCTTCCGTAACTATTCAATACGCTCAGTCGGGTAGTGAAGAGCAAGTGAAGGTGAACAACGACGACGGTTCATACGCGGCTATTGTTCGCACGAACAAGAAAGAAGATGTGGTGTTGAAGGTGGAAGGAGAAAACATTGCGTTCAATGCGCACGTCATTTCGAAAAAAGAAAACAGCGATCCCGCTGCAATCTTGAAGTTGAATTTAGAAACCTCTGTTGTTGCAGAGAACAAACCGTTTGTCATTAACGACATTTATTATTCAACCAGTTCGACTTCCATCAATGAAGAATCGAAGTTGATTTTAACTCAGTTTGCAGATTATTTGAAAGAACATGCGTCTTGGATCATTGAAATTCGCGGACATACCGATAACATTGGAGACGATAAATCGAATGAAGCACTATCTTTAGGAAGAGCAAATCAAGTCAAAGACTTTTTGGTTTCGAATGGTGTGAAGGTCGAGCAGTTATCTGCAAAGGGATTCGGGAAAGCGAAGCCTGTTGCATCGAACGACACGGAGTCGGGTAGAGCGAAAAACAGAAGAACAGAATTTGTAATTAAAAAACTCTAGCATGCGAATAGATATTCTTACCATTCTGCCTCGCTTGCTCGACGGGCCTTTTGCAGATTCAATCTTGAATCGCGCGCAGAAGAACGGCCTGTGTGAAATTCACATCCACAACATTCGTGATTACTCAACAGATAAGCACAAGAGTGTAGACGATTATCAGTTTGGCGGTGGAGCGGGCATGGTGATGCTTATTCAACCCATTGCAGATTGCATAGATAAGTTAAAGGCCGAGCGCGAATACGACGAGATTATTTATTTGACTCCGGATGGAGATAGACTAAACCAAAGCATGTGCAACACCTTCTCGTTGGGAAAGAATTTGCTCATGATTTGCGGACATTACAAAGGCATTGATCAGCGTTTACGCGACCACTATGTGACGCGCGAAATTTCAATTGGAGATTATGTATTGAGTGGAGGAGAATTAGCTGCTGCTGTTTTGGTAGATGCGATCGTGCGATTAATCCCTGGCGTGATGAACGATGAAACAAGTGCGTTGACCGATTCGTTTCAAGATAATTTATTGGCTCCTCCCGTATACACGAGACCTGCAGAGTATAACGGTTGGAAGGTTCCAGATGTTTTGACTTCAGGAAATTTCAAAGTCATTGAAGAGTGGCGCATGCAACAAGCTTTTGAAAAAACGAAAACGCGAAGACCCGACTTGCTATGAGCACGCCACTTGCGGAAAGAATGCGTCCGAAGACATTCGATGAATACGTTGGACAATCGCATTTGATTGGCAAGGGCGCTGTGTTGCGCAGTATTATTGAAAGCGGACATATACCAAGCATGATTTTCTGGGGCCCTCCGGGTGTTGGGAAAACAACGTTAGCAAATATCATTGCGCAAACACAACAACGTCCTTTCTTTTCGCTTTCTGCCATCAATAGCGGAGTGAAAGAAATTCGTGAAGTGTTAGATCAAGCCGGAAAGGGCGGACTGTTTCAGAAGAGTGCTATTTTATTCATCGACGAGATTCATCGCTTTTCAAAGAGCCAGCAAGATTCATTACTCGGTGCGGTTGAGAAGGGAGTTGTAACTCTTATTGGCGCGACAACAGAAAACCCTTCATTCGAAGTGAACGGCGCCTTGTTGTCGCGCTCGCAGGTATACACCCTGAATGCGCTCACCAAAGATGAACTCAATCAGTTATTGGAAGACGTCATTGTTCGCGATGAAGCGCTTCGCGCTAGGAATATTCAATTAGAGGAAACGCAATCCTTATTGAAATACAGCGGCGGCGATGCCCGCCGATTGCTAAATGTACTTGAGTTAGTTGTTGAATCCATTTCAGAGACGCCTTGCGTCATTAAAAACGAATCAGTAGAGAACGTCATTCAAACAAATGCTGCACGTTACGACAAGACCGGTGAAATGCATTACGATGTCATCTCAGCGTTTATTAAAAGCGTTCGCGGAAGTCATGCGCAAGCAGCAACATATTATCTAGCGCGCATGATTAAAGGCGGAGAAGACCCGCTATTTATAGCGCGAAGATTGGTCATATTGGCTTCAGAAGACATTGGATTAGCGAATCCGAATGCGCTATTGATTTCGGAAGCAACCTTTCGCGCTGTTCAAAATATAGGCTGGCCTGAAGCGCGCATTCCACTAAGTATGTGCACAGTGTATTTGGCAACCAGCGCGAAAAGCAATTCTGTCTATACCGCCATTGACGCCGCTTTGGCGTTGGTGGAACAAACGGGAGATTTGCCTGTGCCTATGCATCTTCGCAATGCTCCAACGAAATTAATGAAGGAGTTGGGATACGGAAAGAACTACGAATACGCGCATGCGCACGAAGGGAATTTTGTTCGTCAAGAATTTCTTCCAGAAGAAATTGCATCGTCAGAATTCTACACGCCAGGAAACAATCCGAAGGAAGCGGCTATTCTAAAATGGCTTCAAGAACGTTGGGGAACGAATGAATAATAACACGACACGAAACTTTGGACTCGATTTATTTCGAGCGTTGGCCATTGTGTTGGTTGTGTTGTCTCACGGAAAATTTTTGTTGAATGGAACGGTTCTAGAGAATTTTCCGTTCGTGAAAATGCTCGACGGCGTTGATTTGTTTTTCGTGTTAAGCGGATTTTTAATTGGCGGAATTTTATTGAAGTCCTCTTCTGAAGGATTGAATTGGCGAGGCATTGCGCACTTTTGGAAGAGAAGATGGTTGCGCACTTTGCCGAATTATTATTTGATCTTGTTCTTGAATTTCATTTTCATTTCTTGTGGAATTATTTCCGGAGACTTAACTGTTTTCGGTTGGAAGTTTATTGTATTCCTTCAAAATTTCACAAAGCCGCTCATTGGATTTTTCTGGGAGTCGTGGAGCTTGGCAGTTGAGGAGTGGTTCTACATTTTTACTCCAGTTATGCTTTGGGGACTACTGAAAGTGTTTCGATTGAAATGGGCTTATCTCATTGCAACGCTTGTAATGATTGCTGTTCCCTTGATCTATCGCGCTTATTCCT
The DNA here is from genome assembly GCA_903932685.1 of uncultured Bacteroidota bacterium. GTDB lineage: Bacteria > Bacteroidota > Bacteroidia > Flavobacteriales_D > Sanyastnellaceae > CAIZGX01. The sequence goes on from CAIZGX010000058.1 coordinate 44,642, forward strand.
TTGATTCGAAGCTCGACGATTTCTGGTTCGATGTGCAGGTCCGAAAGATTGTGGTCTTTCGACTCGATGCTATTGCATTCGGATTGTTGCTCGCCTGGATTTGTTCTTTCCATAAAGATCTTTGGGACAAGTGGAAAAACGTAGGGCTTGTTTTGGGTTTGGCAATAGTTTTATTCTTGTTGAATAACAGCGCTTCCAACGCAACTTTTTATCGTCAAGTATTTTATTTCAGCATAACACCTTTCGCTATAGCACTTATCCTTCCTTGGTTTGAAGGGATTACTTCTTCATGGAAGCGCTTGGTAAGTGCCGTGACGCACATCAGTAAGATTTCGTATTCGATGTATTTAATTAACCTTGCGCTCGTTGCCCAAGTCATCGGATTGAATTTTCCTGTTCAAGGAAATGCAGATGGGATAATGAAGTACGTTGCCTATTGGTTTATTGTGATTACAGTCTCTTCGGCGCTTTACTACTTTGTGGAAAGACCGATTCTTCGGTGGAGAGATGACGCTTCGCGATGACGCAACGCGTTGCGATGACACAACACGACGTGATGACAATCTGCGATTGATGACCACTTCGTGGATGACGGCGAAGCCGATGACCGCGCAGCGGATTAATGAATGTGGTTTGCGATGTTACGTGCGATGGAAGGACCTTCGTAGATGAAGCCCGTGTATACTTGAACAAGGGAAGCACCTGCATCTATTTTTTCTTGCGCATTTTGTGAAGTGTGAATTCCTCCAACGCCAATGATTGGAAATGCGCCGTTCGATTTTGAATGCAAATAGCGAATCACATCGGTTGAACGCGCACGCACAGGAGCTCCGCTCAATCCGCCCATTCCAATGCTTTGAATGGTTTGTGTACTCGTTTGCAAATTCTCTCTTGAAATGGTTGTGTTCGTTGCAATGACTCCCGCAATTTTTGTTTGAAGAACAATTTCAACAATGTCATTCAATTGATCGTCTGTTAAATCCGGAGCAATTTTTAAAAAGATTGGACGCGGTTTTGGGAAGGTGTTATTTGTTTCAGCAAGAGCAGAAAGAATTTTCATTAATGGCTCTTTCTCTTGCAACTCGCGTAAACCCGGTGTATTCGGAGAGCTTACATTCACCACGAAATAATCTACACAATCGTGAAGGGCATTCAAACAAATTAAATAATCACTCAACGCATCTTCATTCGGAGTGATTTTATTCTTTCCGATATTTCCTCCAACAATAATATTTGATTTTCGTTTTCTCAAGCGTACTGCAGCGTCTTCAACCCCACCGTTATTAAATCCCATGCGATTAATCAACCCATTATCTAACGGAAGTCTGAATAATCGTGGTTTGTCATTTCCAGGTTGTGCCTTCGGAGTAAGCGTTCCGATTTCCACATGTCCGAATCCTAACAATGCCAACTCATCTATCCAACGCGCATCCTTATCAAACCCAGCAGCCAATCCCACCTTATTGGGAAATTCAATTCCTGCTACAACAATCTTGTTTTCTTTCGCTTTGAAAATTGATTTTAAAATCATTTTTCCTCCAGGCATTCTTGAAGAAAATTTCAATAAATCCATGGCCAAGTAATGCGCCTTCTCCGGAGAAAAAAGAAAAAAGAAAGGTTTAATCAGAAGCTTATACATGCTGCAAAAATACAGCATCTCATCCATCAATCGTAGATTGTCATCACCTTCGGTGTCATCCGCTCCGCGGTCATCGGCTTCGCCGTCATCAATCGCAGATTGTCATCACCTTCGGTGTCATCCGCTCCGCGGTCATCGGCTTCGCCGTCATCAATCGCAGATTGTCATCACCTTCGGTGTCATCGCAACGCGTTGCGTCATCGCGAAGCGTCATCCGCTCCGCGGTCATCCACGAAGTGGTAATGGTGAATAACTCTGTTGATATGTGTGAATTTCACTTTCGTCGCAAGGCTTCGTATGCCGTTTATTTTTGATAAAATCGAAAGGTTAACAAAATAGTAAAGGCATATGATTACATTTTTTGGAAAAAAGAAAATCTCAGCAGAACGCGCAGCAACGCTGTTCGTGAATACACTGTTGGATTCAGTGGAAGGTGGTTTTTCGGAAGTTGCTGGATTTATCCGCGATACGCCTGAGCTAGTTAGTACTCCGAAAATTAGTGATGAGGAATACGGTAAATTCTTAATGATTGCCATTGTAGGAAACTTCAATTACTTAAATGAGCATTTCCGCGATGGTGAAGGCGATTTAATTGTTCAGCATTGTATAGATCAGTTCGCACCTGTTTTCGATTTGTCTCCAATTGCCTTCCAAGCCAAATTGAACGACTACAAGAAGTTCATGGCTCATGTTAATTTCCCTTCGAAGAATATTTTGTACAGCATGTCTAAGGCTGTATTCTTCAAATATGAATTGAATCAATACCAAGACGAGTATTTCAGAAGCATGAATACGCCGAATCCAATTTTCTTGAAGAGCTTGGATGAAGTGATGCGTAATTTCATTTGGGACTGGGAAGCATTCTGCGACAAATACAAGGTTCAGTTAGGCGGAGCCTAACACGCGTGGCGATGACAATCTTCGATTGATGACGGCAAGGCCGATGACACAACACGTTGTGATGACACTTTCAGTGATGACCTCTTCGCGTATGACACTTCGTGATTAATTAATTTTGAATGAAGTATTCTAAGACGGTATCTTTTCCAGATTTCAAATCTTCTAAACTTTGTTCCAAAGGAATGTTTGGAAGTATGGGCGTTCGCGAATAACTGAACGTGTTTTTATAGTTGTATCGAATGGTCGGAACCGAATAGGAAATTCCAGATTCTGAAAGTTGAACGGTGGTGGCGTTACCCCAGGTGCCGTTGGTAGTGGCGTTGCAAGGAGTTCCAATAAGTATTGCTCGATGATTGCTTTGAAGCAATTGCGCGAAATCGCAAGCCGCAGAGACTGTATTTCCATTCATAAAAACGGCCATCTTTCCTGTGTAGACATGTTCTTTGCGCTGACGCTGAGGGATACTGAAAAATGCGGTGTCTGATTCTTCCAAGGGCGTTTGACTCAACAAGTAGTATTGGTACATATCTTCACTCCGCTTGAATCGTTTCTCTGTGAATTCTGGGAAATGTTTCATTCTGAAATTTGAAACAATCTGATACGAATAGTCACTCGCTTTCCAGATAATATTACTCGGTGTGTTCAGTCCGGATGGAGTTAAAAAGGAGCAGAGGTATTCAACCATTGAACTAGATCCGCCGGGGTTGTCACGAACGTCAATAGCAATATGAAGGATACCTAACTCTCTCGCCGCTTGAAAGAACTTTCTGATTTTCTTGACGTCGTTTTGAAAAGGTCGTGAAGAAAAGGAGCGAACGGTTAAAACAGCTTTGTCTTCATTCAAATAAAAAGTAGCTTCAATGTTTTTTTTATTTGGTTTGAAATGTTCGCGTCTAATTTTTTGAAGTTGCTTTATATCTACCAATTGCACTTCAACGCTGTCTATTTTATTGTCAACGCGGAAAACAATAGTCTCAACATCCCAATCGTTTTGCAAAGGATTTGCAAAAAAATGTGCTGGCGTGTAATAATAGGCTGCGGCTTCGTCGCTGGCATTCATAGCATTTCCCTCGTCGACGCTCCATTCTTTCGCAAGCTTGTGCAATTCAGTCATGGAAAGTTTTCCAACAGAAAGTATTTCACTTCCAAAAGGAGGACCACCAATTTGAGTTTCTTCAACATAAAATTTTCCGTCAATGGGTTGAATGAACAAAGGCAAAAAGCCAGAGTCGTATCCACATGATTCGAACAACAGGCGATACACGTGTGTCTGCAAATGCGAGTCTTCAACAACACGAATAAATCGATTTAAATTTTGAGCATGTTGAATCATTGTTCTGTCTTCAGAATAATAGTTAAAAGCTTTTTTGTACGCTTCGCCAAATGCCTCCTTGCCGCAATAGGCATATGGATCTGGATGAACAGTAAGAAGTTTTTCTTCAAGCTCAATCAGATCGTCAATTAAATGGTCAGCGCAAATGCGTTCAATACTTCGTTCGCAGCGATAATACGCTTTTGAATTCGGATCGAAGCACGTGTCGGATTGAGCAGATACTTGAATAGCTGCCAAAGTAAAAAGTAACAAAAGAAGTATACGCACTTATTCGTCGTTGCGTTTTTTAACCATGGTTAAGATCGTCGCTAACGCCACAGTCTCTCCAGTTTCGTCGTAAACGTCAACCAAGAACTTCACAATTCCTTTTGGAATATCGTCTTCGCTTCGTTTCTCTTGCGCAATTTTTTCCTTCACGGTAAAGCGAACGGCAATGGTCATTCCCGGATATACGGGTTTTGTAAAGCGCGCTTCGTCTATTCCATAATTCAACAAGACTGGACCTTTCTTCGGGTCAACGAACAATCCTGCAGCTTTCGATAAAACGAAATATCCGTGAGCCACGCGGCGCTCGAAGATGGTTCCTTCCAAAGAGGTAGCGTCCATGTGCGCGTAGAAATTATCTCCACTCACATTCGCGAAGTTCACAATGTCGGCTTCAGATACAGTGTGCTTGTGTGTGAAGACAGTGTCTCCAACAACAAGGTCTTCGAAATGCTGACGGAACAAGTGGGGTTGTGCTTCGGCTTGTTCGCCGCCTTGCTGATAAACACCAGTAATGGCAGTCAACATAGTTGGCGATCCTTGAATAGCCGTGCGTTGCAAGTAATGCATAACACCGCGCTTTCCACCCATCTCTTCTCCACCTCCGGCACGACCCGGTCCGCCGTGAACAAGCATAGGCATTGGGCTTCCGTGACCGGTGCTTTCTTTCGCGCTAGCTCTGTTCAATACTAAAATTCTTCCGTGATGCGTTGCTGCATTCAAAACGAAATCGCGAGCAATGGCTGTGTCGTTCGTGGTAATGCTACACACCAAACTTCCTTTTCCTAATTTCGAAATAGCAACAGCCTCTTCAGTTGTTGAATAAGGCATAAGGGTAGCGATAGGGCCGAAGGCTTCCACGCTGTGCGAGCTTAATCTTTCGAAAGGTTTGTCGTTGAGCAATAGCGTTGGCGACATGAAGGCTCCCTTCGTGCCATCCGCTTCAATAAGATTTATGGTATCGTTTCCGAATACAACTTCACTTTCTTTTTTCAATTCGTTCAAGGCAGCAACAACGTCTTCGCGCTGAGCCATTCCAGCTAAAGATCCCATGCGAACTTTTTCGTTGCGCGGATCTCCAATAGAGGTTTGTCCAAGTGCTTTCACAAGCGCTTCTTGAACGTCTGACAAGTATTTTTCAGGAACTAAAATTCTTCTTACTGCGGTACATTTTTGTCCGCACTTCACTGTAATTTCTTTGCGAACTTCCTTCACGAATAAATCGAATTCTTCGGTGCCAGGCGCTGCGTCGAGTCCGAGTATAGCGGCGTTCAGCGAGTCGGCTTCCATGGTGAAGGGTATGGATTGGTCTACCAATCGGGGATGTGACTTCAACATTTTTCCGGTTGAAGCAGAGCCGGTGAAGGTTACCACGTCTTGCATTTCCAAATGATCGAAAATACCGTTGGCACTTCCGCAAATCAATTGCAAGGCGCCTTCCGGAAGAATTCCTGAAGCGTGAATATCGCGAACAACCACTTCTGTTACATACGAGGTCAATGTTGCAGGCTTCACCACAGCAGGAACACCCGCTAATAGGTTCACCGCAATCTTTTCCAACATTCCCCATACCGGGAAATTGAATGCGTTAATATGAAGCGCAACACCTTCCTTCGGAACCATAATGTGGTGACCAATGAAGGTTCCTTCTTTCGAAAGTTTGGCCAATTCTCCGTCAACATAAAACGAAGAATTTGGGAACTGCTTACGCAAAGAGGCGTAAGCAAAGAGGTTTCCGATTCCACCGTCAATGTCAATCCAAGAGTCAATCTTAGTAGCCCCCGTCTTCACGCTCACAGCGTAATACGCGGCTTTGCGCTCGGTTAAATAGAGGGCCAATGCCTTCAACATTCTACCGCGTTCTTGGAAGGTCATCTTGCGAAGTGCTGGACCGCCTGTCTCGCGACCGTAGTTCAGCATAGCGCCGAAATCCAATCCGGAACTGTCAGCTACCGCTACCAATTCTCCATTTACTGCATCGAAAAGTTCGGTTCCTTTTCCGCTGCCGGAAATCCATTGCCCAAGGGCGAAATTTTGAAGTTGTTGCATCTGATTTTTCTCTTGTTGCGAAGTTAATCGGAAAGTGCCGCACTTGGAATGATTGATGTATTTTTACAACATGAATAAGGTTACGCATTTAATTACCGGCGGTTGTGGTTTTGTGGGAAGAAACATGGTGAAGAGACTCTTCAACACCACCGAGGCGCAGTTGATTTTCATCGATGATTTATCGGTTGGAACACACCCCGACACTTGGCTCAATGCCACGAAAACGAACTACGGCGAAGGCTTCACAGTTTACAACGGAAGATTGCTATTCATTCATGCCGATGCGTTGAAGGTGATGCGCGCGTTTTCAGAAGACGAGAAATACTTTGGAAAGAATTTTCAGTTTGAAATAGATCGCATCAACGATGTCTTCCATTTCGCAGCTATTGTAGGTGGAAGAACGAAGATAGACGGAGATCCGATGGCCGTTGCATTAGACCTTGCTATTGATGCGGAAATGTTTTACTGGGCCTGCAGATACAAGCCGGAAAGGCTCATGTATCCAAGCTCTTCAGCCGCTTATCCAATCGATCTTCAGACAATAGACGGAGCTATAGCATTGAAAGAGTCTGACATTGATTTCAAGCGAATGGGCGAACCCGATATGACTTACGGATGGAGCAAACTAACAGGTGAGTTCCTTGCGAAAATTGCAGCCTCACATTACGGTTTGAAGGTGACGTGCATTCGTCCGTTTAGCGGATACGGTGAAGATCAAGATTTGACTTATCCCGTTCCCGCTATTGCAGCCCGCGCAGCGAAGAAAGAAGATCCATTTGAAGTTTGGGGAAGTGGTAATCAAGGCAGAGACTTCGTTCACATCGACGATGTAATCGACTGCATCTTGTTGGCCATGGATCACATTCACGACGGAACAGCCATTAATATTGGAATGGGAAAACTCACTTCCTTCAATGAAATTATTCGCGTGTTCTGTGGATATGCAGGATACGAGCCTACCATCAAGCCTTTGTTGGACAAGCCGGTGGGCGTGCATTCGCGCTATTGCGACATGACCTACGTTCAAGAGAAGTTGGGATGGACAGCAAAGATTTCCATTGAAGAAGGAATGAAGCGCGTGTACGATGCGGCCGTGAAAAAATTAGCAGCGCAGCAGTAGATGAAGAATAGAACAATTGTTTGCTTCGGTCCAGGTCCGCGCTTCAAAGGCGGAATGCAGAACTACAACACTTCGTTGGCGTTGGCATTGGACAAGGAAGAGCGAAACAATGTTCACATTGTTAGTTGGACGCAGCAGTATCCGGCTATCATTCCCAGAGAATTCGTAGACAAAAGCAGCACAACAGATTTGTTGGAAGGAAGTCGCGTGAAAGTGACTTACTTGACGAATTACAACAATCCGTTTAGTTGGATTGAAACAGCCAATTACATTATTTCACTGAAACCAGAAATGGTCACCATTCAGTGGAGCATAGCCCTACAAGGATTACCCATGGCTTTCATTGCAAAGCGCTTGCGCAAGGCGGGGATTCATGTGGTGTTCGATATTCACTTTGTAATTCAAAAGGAGCACAGCTCATTAGATAAGTTTTTGACGAAGTATGCCTTAAAACACGCCTCATCTTTTGTGGTTCACGCTTTGCATACGTTTGAAGAATTGAAAACAGTTTTCCCCGAACGTTCGTTCGGTTTGGTAGATCAGTTGGATATTCATGAAAAGGCATTCACATCGGTTGTGAAGTTATATCATCCGATTTACGACTTGTACAAGCCCATTCCGAATTTCAATGTTGAAGAAGAAAAAGCGAAGTTGGGCTTGAAGAAACACGTCTTTTTGTATTTCGGATTCATTCGGAAGTACAAAGGGCTAGACTTGGCCATTCAAGCATTTGCTGAATTGTGTAAGGAAAGGGACGATGTTTCGTTTTTGATTTGCGGAGAGTCTTTTTGGAAGACACTCGATGATTCGAAGTGGAGCACGAAGGTGAAACAAATGCTATTCGGTTGGGCGAAGAAGATTGTGCTGCGCAAATCAGACGACGAGCGTGAAGACAATCCGTTGGAATGGATAGAAAAAATGAGTATTCAAGAAAACTGCGTGGTGTTCAATCGATTCATTTCGAACGAAGAATTGCCCAAGTTTTTTCAAGTGTCCGATGCGGCAGTGTTGTTCTACAGAACGGCAACACCCAGCGGAATTGAGTCGTTGAGTTATAATTTCAAGATGCCTATTTTGGCGACTAAAGTTGGACATTTTCCGGAAACAATAGTAGACGGATTCAACGGCTATTTAGCCGAAGCAGAAGATATTCAAAGCATGAAAAATCAGATGCTTCGCATTTTAGAATCTCCTGTAGACAGAGAGAATGTTGCGAAGGCAACAGAGAACATGAGTTGGACCAATTACGCAAAAGCCATTTGCAATTATGAGTAACATTGTACACCACAGAAAGAGCTATGAAAAACATAGCTTAGAGGTAGAAGATTTGAAAGCCACTCCGCATGAAATGTTGGAGTTTTGGTTAAGTGAAGTAGAGGAGTTGCATGATTTTAATGCCATGGTCGTTAGTAGCGTTGATGCTTCCGGACAGCCGCATTCGCGTGTGGTTTTGCTTCGCGGGGTTAATGAAGATGGATTGAAGTTCTACACGAATTACTCCTCTAACAAAGGACAAGAGCTTGAGCTAAACAACAAAGTCGCTTTAAATTTTTTCTGGCCAACTGTTGAACGTCAAGTTCGGGTGGAAGGTGAATTACACAAATTGAGTGACGCCGAGAGCGACGCTTATTTCAATAGTCGTCCGCGTGAAAGTCAAATAGGAGCGTGGGTTTCACCGCAGAGTGCTACTATAGATTCGCGAGAAGTGTTGAACGAGCGCTTCAGAGAGTTTACAAATAAATTTGAAGGTCATCCGGTGCCTCGTCCTGCCCATTGGGGCGGATACATCATTCGTCCGAAGTATTTCGAGTTTTGGCAGGGAAGACCGAATCGTTTGCACGATCGATTGACCTATTCTTTGGTTGAAGGAAATTGGTCAATTGGAAGAATGGCACCGTGATTCCCTAGAAAAATAGTTGGATTAAATTTTTTATTATCTTTAATAAAAATTTATTTTCCTTAATATATGTATAAAGCAATTCGTGCCCTACTCGTTTTTTCTGTTGTAATATCCTGTTTGTGCGCATCCTCCCAAGTAGAAGTCGTTAAGCAAAAACGATTCGAACATAACGGTGCTGTCGCAACAAGCGTTACTCCAAGCAATAAGGTAATAACCTATTCCATTATTTCGGAAAAAGGAGAAGACGATCAGTTGGAAATTGTCGCCTATGATGAAAAATTAGAGGAAGAAGGAAGGTTTCAAGCGAAATGTTCAGAGCGAAATATTTTCAAGACGCACGCTCTTTCGGGAACAGGAGAGTATTATTTCTCTCTAATGATTGATAAGGGAAGAGAAATTCATTCCGTTGTTTTTAATACAAGCACTTTGGAAGGAACAGAACTTCGTGTACCGTTGGAGAGGAAATTCGAACCGAATGGAAATTTGGATTTCTTCGGCGGATCTTCGACCACTTGTTTCAAGAATAAATTTTTCATTTTAGGTACTGTTAAAAATGTGCCCTGTATACTTGTGTACAACATGCAAACAGGAACACAGCACATTACCTTCATTCCAGGTATGGACAAGAATAACCGCGTTTCCTTTTTAAGCACGGTGGAAGCAGCTCCTTCAATTCAAGTTATGTTTTTTCATTCCAAACCGAAGAAGATTGATGCGCAATACATTGTTTCAATCAATGAATTCGGAGAGATAGAAGGAAAGCCAGTTTCGATTATGGCGCAGAAAGAAAAATTGCTTATCGATGGGAATGTGACTTGGGTAGATGAGCACACTTCTCTTATTTGCGGAGCAACAGGTGAGAAATCGAGCATCGCAAAGGGTATGTATATTTTGGAAATAAAAGATGGAGAAGTCGTTCGAAGAAACGATTACAATTTCAATGATTTCAAAGATTTTTATTCACTCTTGAGTGTAAAGACACAGAATAAAATTGAAAAAAAGAAAAGCAAAAAGAAGAATTTCGAATCGCAGTGCTACATGGTTACTCACCCGGTCGCGTTCAGCGATAAAACATGGACGGTTGTAGGAGAGGTGTTTTATCCGACTTACCGCGCCGAGACCCAGACCTCTTATGTGAATGGGAAGACCGTTACGCGAACCGTAATGGTATTCGATGGATTCCAATATACGCACGCGGTTGTCTTGCAGGTAAATGAAGAGTTAGAAAAGATCAATGACTTTACATTTGAATTAGAAATTTCGGAGAATCCTATGTTTCCGAAGAAATACATTCGCACTGCTCAAATGGGATCTCAGTTGAATTTCTATTACGCGGATGTCTTTAATTTTGGACATGTTTCTCTTGAAGAAGGGGAATTGGAAGTTTCTCCATTGGTTGATATTGTTGATTCTGACAAGGATTTAAAGGATTCAGAGAAAGTGACCAACCTCATTAACTCGAATGTAAAATATTGGTACAAAGATTTTTATCTAATTACCGAAACATTTCGGGCAAAGGATAGTGATGAGTCACTTGGTAATAAGCGTAAAATGTTCGTTCAATTCAAAAAAATAAAAATTGAATAAGTTTGAAAATTCGATTAACACTATGGGTTTGTCTATTATCAATGTCTGCGGATGCCCAGTATTTCGTTGATATTTTTTCGTTCAATAGACAGGCTTACAACATCCCTTCAGGCGCCCAAACGAGTGACCTTTTTGTCAATGCGTTTATTCCAAAGGTTCTGAAAAACGGCAACACCGTTTTTGTTCGTGCACATTATGAAAAGCTTTCGATGCAAAGAGATTCATTGTCTGCCGATTATTCTTCGATCACACTTCCTATTGGCATGCAAGTTCAATTGAAGAATCCGAAATGGAAATTCACAGGCTTGATTATTCCGAAAATAGCCGGTGCGGATTTGAGCGCGGCGTTTTCAGATGTTTTTCAAATTGGAGCGTATTCATTATTCACGGTAACAGAGTCTGAAAAATTTCGATACAAATTCGGATTGTATTACAATCGAGAATTCTTCGGGAATTTCTTTGTGCCGCTCGTTGGAGTTGATTGGAAGGTGTCTGATCGTTTTTCCGTATTCGGCACACTGCCTCAGAGCTTTAAGGCTTCCTATGCGATATTTCCTTCTCGCGTGAATGCAGGATTGGCCTTTCGCTCCATGACAAGATCATTTCGTGGTGAAGACAACAACACTTTTGTTCGTTACAATGAATTGCAATTCAAAGCGTTTTTCGATTTTTATGTAACTCCAAAGAATGTAGTCTTTGTCGAAGGCGGATATTTCCTCGGGAAAACACCGCTACTTTATAACAATACCGACACCAAGAATCCTGTTAATTCTAATTTATTGAAGGAAGGGATAGCATTCCCTTTGATTAATGCTGGATGGGCGTTAAGATTCTAAAAAAGTTCGGTTAAAATTCGAAGGGTTTCTTTCGACGCGTCTTTCGGATGCAACGCTGTGTCTGAAATACCCGAGATTACCCGTGTAACATCGTGGTCTATTTTTCCTTCAACAAACCAATCGGAACCTTTCGCAACTGTAATGTAAACCGAATAGTTGTGGTGCATGGTTCCAGGGCGTTCACCAATGATATGTAAGACACATTTTTTATTTGTTGAAATGGAATCGCCAAAGAGCTGTTCGCCGCAGCGGTAGCCCGCACGAACTCTTCCATGTTGAATGAATAAATTGTTTTTGCTCAACGTGTATTTGTCCTTCAATAATACATTCAGTTCTTTAACATAAGGTTCCAAATGTCCTTGGTCAAGAATAGAAGAAACATTCAATCCGTCAGAAACTACAACCTGAATATCGGGAGTTTTATTCTTCCATTTCGATTTTAAAATTTCCAAAGCGTAGATGCTATCGCGTGAAAGTTGTTCGCCCGATTGCGGATGGTAGATGTAATCTTTTCGGTTTGAAGAAAGAGTGGCCAGCGCTATTCCTTCAGTAAGTGATTTCTTAAAATTCGGAGGTGTTTCTTCCCAAAGACATTTCTTAGCATCTGCATAAAGTAGGCGAATTTCTTGCTCAAGGTCAGGATTCATTTCCCAATAATCCTTTCCGAATCCTTTCGCAATTGGAACACCTCGTTCTCGAACTCGTTCAATGCATGCAAGACCTTCCGAATAAATTTCGTCCATTGGCTGCGTATCACCTTTCAATTTTCGATATTGGTAATACATCCAAACAGGATCTCCAAAGTGATTTGAAGGTTTGTTGTTTTCATCAATAATTTCCATCTGCTTGAAAAACGCCCACATGGCATCATTGATCTTGTATCCAAACTTTTCGCGAATGCGCAGGTGATCGCTAAACGATGTGGTTAAGTAACTCAACATAGGATCGTTCTTCGTTGGAAGAGCCATGAGATAACCCGGATTGGCTGGCATGATTTGATCAATGCACCAGTCTAAATCATCGAGTGAAACATCCATGTGCAGCGTGGTGCAAATGTCCAAGCCAATCATGAGTCCGTGTAATTTCCCCATCACTAAATCTTCCAAGCAACAACGAACCAATTGTTCTTTCGTTCTGAAAACTTCCGGACCAATGAATCCAGCAACATCATTCAAATGCACCCAAGACTCTTCGTTGAGTTGTTGTTTTAATCCGCGCCACAGGCCGTATTTACGCGACTCGTGAATAAGCATGTCGAAGCCTTCTCCGTGCCCGTTCGTTTCATCAGCACCTTGTCCGGTTTCAGCATAGAGTCCGAATTTACCTTTGCGCTGTGAGGCGTATTTCTTAAGTTTTTCAATGGTTACATCGAAGGTCTGATTTGCTTTCACAGTGCCGGCAATACTCTGAAACCACATGCCGGTTTGACCGTTGTAAGTCTTTTCTACTTCAGCTTGAATATCGATGTGCGCCAACACAGAATGTGAAAGCGTATTTTCTAGTTTGAAGGTGGTAAGCAAATCGTATAAAGCCATTTCAATTTTCGCAACCGATTCCGGATTGCTTGAAACAGGATTGTTACCTAGAACCAAATCACCAACACTGTAGCTCCACGCGTCGAACACCTGCCAAACAATGTCTTCAATGTTATCGGTGGGAGAGTTGGGTTGAACGCGAGCGCTCATGTATCCCTTCGAACCCATTTGAGTTCCGGGAAGCGGATGGAAAATTTTGCTGCTAATTGCGATGAGCTCTTGGTTCGACATGAGCTTCACAACACAAGCAATGATGTCGCTTGTTAAGTAGGGAAGTAGGTCATGAATCTCAGTTTCAGAGGACTTCAAGAGAAGTTCTTTAAAATCGTTCATGCGAAGTTTACCAATGGCTTTTCCAGATTCTGTTTCTTGAAAAGCGCGTGTAGATTGTTCAATGAATTCCGATTGTTCATCGGTGAAAACAGAATGTTTGCGAATGTTGTCAAGGCTGGTTTCAGCAAGAAGCATGCGTGCCTTCAACCGATCTTCATCGCTTGCGGCAGCTATTCCAGCAATTTCATCGCCTTCTTTGAATTCATTGGCAGCGCCAAGTAATTGTCGATACAGGGTAACGTCGAAACTTCCTTTTTGACGTTGAATGTATTGAAACAAATCTTCACCAACGAGGGGAGAAGGGACTTCAATTTTTTCGAAATGAAAATGATCAGACTCCCCGATAACTTTCCCTGAAACAAGTGTGTACGAGACTGTCGCCATTCCTAGTTTGCTTAAAAAATCGCGACGCTCCATACTTGCTTTGTTTCTCTAAATTTAAAAATTAATTTCTTCCCTCTCTTACCTCAGGTCGAAAGATATTTCGACCCTATATCTTCCCCTCTCTTCCCTTTTATCAATGCAAATCTAACGAACTCTCGCCCTCATCACAACGTGTGGTGTCATCCGCTCCGCGGTCATCGGCTTCGCCGTCATCAATCTCCGATTGTCATCACCTTCGGTGTCATCGGCTTTGCCGTCATCCACGAAGTGGTCATCAATCTCCGATTGTCATCCGCTCCGCGGTATTGTGTATTTTTGATCCATGGAATTCAAAAAAGGAGATCACGTTCGTTTTTTAAACGATACCGGAGAGGGAGTAATCGTCGGTTTCCCTCAAGCCGATACCGCTACGGTAGAGGATAGCAGTGGCTTTCCATTCGATCACCCACTTCGAGAATTAGTAAAAATTGAAAATTCAAAACACGAGTTTTCACAATACAATCAAGTGCAGCCGAATACGCGCGAGATGCTCGATCGGAATTTGGACGCGCATGCAGTGAAAGCGGCATCGAAAGACTTCAAGAACAGATACAAAGAGCGCGCGGCGAATGACTTTCCACACAACGCCGATTTGTTCGAGGTTGATTTGCACATTCATGAATTGCTCGACAATTATGAGCGCATGACGAACGGAGAAATCGTAACCATTCAAATGGAACACTTCGAGCGTATGCTGGCCATTGCAGAAAAGAAAAAAGTTAAGAAGGTTATTTTCATTCATGGAGTGGGGCAGGGAGTCTTGCGCGCAGAGATTCGTTCATTCATCAAAAGCTATTATCCACAATGTGAATTCCTCGATGGGAATTACCAGAAATACGGACACGGCGCAACAGAAGTTAGATTCAGATAACATTCAACATGAAAAAAATATTCCTTTCATTTATCGCGATTGCATTCGTGCTGAGCGCATCGGCACAAAAGAAAAACGCAAAGCCTTTCGCAACGCAACTCACCACTTTGGAAGCCAAGATGAACGAGGGCTTGTCGAAGTACAACGTTCCCGGTGGCGCCATTGCCATTGTCTACAACAACGAAATTATTTTGTCGAAAGGATTCGGTTTGAAGGACGCTGCGACGAAAGAGCCTGTGACTGAAAACAGTTCCTTCGCGATAGCCAGTAACTCGAAGGCCTTCACCAGCGCGGCATTGGCAATCTGTGTCGATCGAGGATTGTTGAAGTGGGACGATAAGGTTCAAGATTTTCTTCCAGAATTAAAATTATATGACCCGTATGTTTCGGCGAATTTGACGGTGCGCGATTTGCTTTCGCATCGACAAGGATTCGAGACATTCGCTGGAGATTTAATCTGGTACGGAACGAATCACTCTCGAAGTGAAATTTTGCGCAGATGGCAGTTCGTTGAACCGAAGTACGGTTTCCGCACAACCTATGGTTACTGCAATATTGCGTTTTTGGCGGCTGGACAAATCGTTGAGAAAGTAACCGGAAAAACATGGGATGAATTTGTGAAGAATGAATTTTTTATTCCGTTGGGAATGAAAAACGCGAATACTTCAATCACTGCGTTTCAGCCAGGCGCCGACATTGCTTCTCCGCATAACACGGTGAAGGAAAAAAACATTCCCATTCCTTATGTGAATTGGGACAACGTTGGCCCTGCGGGAAGTATTAATGCCTGTGTGAATGAACTGAGCCAATGGATGATGTTGCAGTTGAACAAAGGAACATTAGGAGGAAAGAAATACTGGGACGAAAAGCGCACCTACGAAATGTGGGAGTACAACATTAACAAGCCGGTGAGTAAGTGGCAGCGCGAGAATATGCCTTCGCGTCATGCGAACGGATACGGCATGGGTTGGGAGCTTATGGAATACGGCGGACACAAGATTGTGAGTCACGGCGGTGGTTATGACGGAATGATTTCGAAAACGATTTTGATTCCCGATATGAATTTAGGATTTGTAATTTTAACGAACAGCAACAACTCGTTGCCGAGCGCCATGGGGTTTGAGTTCTTGGATTTGTTTTTAGGAGTGAAAGGAGGAAAAGATTGGGTGACTGAATTCGCTCCAAAGGCAGAAGAGCCTGAATTATTATCTCCACCTACGGGGGAGGCTTATGAATGGATTTTTCCGGTTACATCGGAGATAGAAGGGGTTTATCGCAGTGAGATGTATGGAGACGTTGAAGTGATAAAGAAAGATGATGGGTATAAAATCGATTTCAAGCCAACAGAGTTGTTTAAGGGTGATCTCATTCACAGAGATAACAATGTATTCACTTTGCATTGGTCAACGCAAATGATGCTTCCGAGCGGCAAGGTGCAGTTTATAGCGAATATGGAAGGCGAGATTGAAGAGATGCGCGTGTTTGTTGAGAATCCGGATTTTGATTTTTCTGAATTGAAGTTATTTAGGGTGAAAGAATAGGTTAGGATGTAAGGGTTTAGCCTTCAAAAAAATGATTGAATCATTGGTAAGTTAGAGTAATTGCTTATATTTGCACCCGCTTAACAGCAATGGCATTGTAGCTCAACTGGATAGAGCATCGCACTACGGATGCGAAGGTTTGGGGTTCGAATCCCTACAGTGTCACCATCAAGCAACCAAATCCCCGACGACAGTTGGGGGTTTTTGGTTTAAGGAATGTCTCATTCTCATTCTGTTTCTCTAACTCATTCAGATTCTCTTTCCCATTCTGTTTCTCATACTCATTCAGATTCTCTTTCCCATTCTGTTTCTCATACTCATTCTGAATTTTTGGTAACTACCCTAGATGCTTTCAAATGCCTTCATTCGATAGAAATTCGGAGGCTTTAATTTATTTGTACGGAATTTTACCGTACATTTGTAATTATGAAAATGGAGAAGAATCTTTCGTCACGAATTGAAGTGCGCCTCACATCTGAGCAAAAGGAGCTGTTCGAAAACGCTGCACAACTTGCTGGGCATAGAAGCCTAAGTGATTTTATTGTACAAACCATTCAGGCTAAGGCTTCCGAAGTGGTAAATCAACAAGCTGCAATAACGTTAAGCAAAAGAGACGCTGTAATGTTTGTCGATTTAATCACCAACGCGCCAAAGCCAAACGCTAAGCTCAAGAAAGCTTATGCTAACTACCGAAAACTTTCTATGGTGGCTGAGAAGTAATGGAGATTCTTGACAAGAAAAAACACGCGATTGAAAAATTCAATTGTGGAAATGAAGCACTGAATCGCTATCTAACTGTTCAAGCTGGACAGGATATGCGAAAGAAATTGTCGGTGTGTTTTGTTTTGAACGATGACTATACGCGCGATTTAATCGGTTATTATACGCTCTCTTCATTCGCAATTAATGCCGATGCAATTCCAAATACAATTAAGGTGAGCGCTCCACGGAATTATTCTAAAATTCCTGCTACTCTACTTGGACGTTTGGCTATTGACTTGAAATTTCAGGGAAAAGGGTTAGGTGAATTTGTTTTAATGAATGCGCTTGAGCGTGCGCATGATGCGAGTTTAAAGATTGGATCCTTGGCTGTAATTGTTGATCCTATTGACAAGGCGGCTGAAGATTTTTATTCTCAATACGGATTTGTAAAGTGTAAGGATGGTCATCAAATGATGTTGGCAATGAAGACTATTGCTACCTTGTTAAACTAATTCCCTTTTTGTTTCACTAACCCAAACTATCTTTGGTTGGTAATAATTCGAAACCATATGATTCA
The DNA here is from genome assembly GCA_903932685.1 of uncultured Bacteroidota bacterium. Classification (GTDB taxonomy): domain Bacteria; phylum Bacteroidota; class Bacteroidia; order Flavobacteriales_D; family Sanyastnellaceae; genus CAIZGX01. The sequence goes on from CAIZGX010000058.1 coordinate 62,252, forward strand.
GAGAAGTCTTTTTTTATTCATCGCAGTATTCTTAACGTTTGCTCACAGTCATGCTTTCAACGTGACATTCCAGGTAAATATGCAAAACGTATTTTTTGGATTCTCTACCCCTGAAGTAAACGGGACATTCAATAGCTGGTGTGGTGGATGTAATCCAATGACAGACGCAGATGGAGATGATATTTGGGAAGTAACCATACCATTTGAAGCAGGTTCATACGAATACTTATTCGCTTACGATAATTGGTCAGGCTCAGAACAACTAACTGCTGGCTCTGAATGCACAGTTACAAACGTCGGTTACACCAACCGTGTTTTAAACGTAGATGCAGATTTAACTCTTCCTGTAGTTTGTTGGGCAAGTTGTACAAATTGTATAGATATCCCGACCTCTGGCGTAACTTTCCAAGTAGATATGACCGGTCAAACTGTTAGCCCAACCGGTGTGCACATTGCTGGAAGTTTCGCAGATGCTAACAGTGACGGTACTATCGATAATCCCTATCCCAATTGGGATCCGAGTGTACTTGCTTTGACAAACGCAGGAAATGGAATATGGTCGATAACGTTAGATTTGGCTGCGGGTTCGTATGAATACAAATTCATCAATGGAAATGTGTGGGACATAACCGAGTTTTTTGCTGCCGATGCTGTTTGCGTGCAAGGATTTTTCGGTAACCGCTCGGTAACCGTAGGAAGCGCAAATCAAATTCTTCCGGTTGTTTGCTGGAATGAATGTGTTTCTTGTGATTTGGTCGGTTCGGGTTGCATGGATGCTGCCGCCTGCAACTACGATCCTAATGCGATTATTGAAGGTCTGTGTGTTTATCCAAATGTAATTCCAGAAATCATCGTTGAGCCTTTTGGTGGTAATTGCTACAATAACGGGGTTAATATTTATCCGTCGGCGGGAAATTTTATTCAGTACAGTTGGGGCTCTGGTTGGGCGAATAACATAAGTCCTTTCAGCTATGAAGATACGCTTGTGTTAAATTTCTCAATGGAAAACCTCTATTTTACAGCAACTGATGATACGGGGTGTGCGTTTACTTTAGGACCCATTTCTGTGAGTACCATTCCATTGCCAAATGTATTTATGTGTATGGTAACCGTGAATGAAACCACAGGTAAAAATCAGATTGTTTGGGATCCTTTCCCTTCAGATGTTCATGAAACAGTTGTTGTATTCAAAGAGTCGAATGTTCAAGGCGTTTATGAGGAAATTGGAACAGCACCTTATGACGGAATCGGAGTTTTTGAAGATTTGAATTCCAATCCAATAATTCAGGCAAATAGATACGCAATTGGAACAAGAGATTCCTGCGGTTTTCAAACTGCTTCTGTGGCGGCTTTGAATCATAAAACAATACATTTAACTGCAAATCAGGGTATTGGAAACAACATTAATTTGATTTGGACTGCCTACGAAGCGAACACAATTGAAGGGCCAATGCAAATTTCGAGTTATAATATTTACAGAGGCGCTTCAGCATCGAGTTTAAGTTTGATTGCAACTGTAGCGGGAAATGTTTTGTCCTACACAGACATCGCACCGCCTGCTACTGAGTTTTTATATGTCATTGAAGTAGCAGGATTGGGATGCGATCCAAGCAGAGAAATGATGTCCTCGCGTTCGAATGTCATGAACTTGTTGGCTTCGAACATTACTGAAGAGATGAATTCGACTCTTCAAATTTTTCCGAATCCAGCTTCAACAAGCATTACCATTCAAATAAATGAAAGTGAATTAGGTATGCCTGTATTCATCTTCAATGCACTTGGACAAGAAGTATTCAGCGAGAGAATCACTTCGGTGAATCAATTGTTGAACATTGAAAAACTAACAGAAGGATTTTATTTTCTAAAAATTGAAGGACGTGTAGTCCGACTTCAAATAGTAAAATAAAGATGGAAGGACCTACGGTCTTGGATTATTAAAAGGTACTTTCTGTCCGTCTACAAACGGTGCGATGTCTATTATTGGCGAGTACTTCCATTTTCCATTCTCTAACACATACCCGTCGTAGCTTCCGTCTGGACCATACTCGGGAAAGAAGCCTTCGTAGATAGCTTCACGCGGAGATAAATGGTCAACGACTATGGTCTTTTGTTTTTCGTAATATCGAAGTGAGCATGTCACTTGATCGCTGTATTCAAATACCACTCGTTTGGGATTACGATCTTCAAATTCGAAAAAGTTCCCACCGAATTTACATCCGTCCTTGCTTAACGTAATGACCTCAATCATTTTATTATTCGATAAATTGTCCTTCGCCTCGAATCCCAATAAAGCGTAACTGTTTCCACCTTTCTTTCCTTTGCTCATGGGAACAATGGAATAATACAATGCGCCGGGCCATTTCCCTTCGTCAAACACTTTGTTGTCCCACTTCGCTCCATTAACCGGAGTGTAATTCAATTTGAAAAACAAAGGCTCTCCCGATTTTGAAGTCTTAAAAACCACACATCCGAAATACAGTTGTGTGCCGTCTTCCTTCGGATAATTCCATGTAAACACACGAAGTTTTCCATCCGCTGAAACAGGCTTGAACATGCGCAGCGCTTCAAACGGATAAACAAAAAAATCTTCTAATGAACACACCGATTCCAATTCAGCAATCATCTTATTCGACTGCTCTTCCGCATTGCTTTCATTGCCATTTGTCATGGAAGTGTAGAGATCGAGAATGCGCTGCTCTGCCTCGTTCGAAGATTGGGCATTCACGCCAAAAGCAAAAGTGCTTAACAGGAAAAACAGGAGTGATGCTTTGTGGAGTTTCATAATTCAGTAACGCAAAGAAACAGATTTTTGTTTTGTCATTGGTGATTGTTCAGTGCGTCTAATTTAGACCCAAAGGTATAGCCCAATGTGGTTGCGCGAAACTTCGCAACTTCAGCTTTTTCTCCTTCGAACAATTCATTAACGGTAGCGTGAAAAAGTGATACCCACTCGTTGAAGTCTGAAGAGTTAGCATGCAAGTGTGCATGTTTGTCGAAGACGTTCGTGGTATAGCCAGGTTCATCGAGCAAAACAAAAGACCAGAAGTGCACCATCTTCGGCTTGTGTGTTTCAAAATCCAAATGCGCAAAAAAGTGCGCGAGTTTTTCGTCTTGAAGAACGCGATTGTAAAA
>CAIZGX010000059.1 GCA_903932685.1 uncultured Bacteroidota bacterium
CGCAACTACTTTTTTCGCAGGAGCAGCTTTCTTTATTGGCGCAACTACTTTTTTCGCAGGAGTAGCTTTCTTTATTGGCGCAACTACTTTTTTCGCAGGAGCAGCTTTCTTTATTGGCGCAACTACTTTTTTCGCAGGAGCGGCCTTCTTCACAGGCGCAACTACTTTTTTCGCAGGAGCGGCCTTCTTCACAGGCGCAACTACTTTCTTCGCAGGAGCAGCTTTCTTTGCAGGCACGGCCTTTTTTGCAGGCACGGCCTTTTTTGCAACGACCTTTTTCGCAGGCGCTACTTTCTTAGCAGGAGTGGCTTTTTTAGCAACTATCTTTTTCGCTGGAGCAGCCTTCTTTGCAGGGGCAGATTTTTTCGCAACAACTTTTTTGGCAGGGGTAGATTTTTTTGCCATGGGTCTTAAAGGTTTTTGGTTAATAGTAAACGTACCACTTCTTCACCTTCCCATTCAACCGCGACACCCCCTTCCATTTCTGGAACGAACTCAAGCGAAGAAGCAAGTACTTGACTGCTAATATATTCAGAATTGTTTTTCAAAACATCATTCAGGTAGTTTTCTCCTGAAACTTTAACAATTATTTTATCTGTAACCTCGAAATGGGTCTCTTTTCTGAGGTTCTGTATACGATTCACTAACTCACGAGCATAGCCCTCCTCCTTCAATTCAGGGGTAATGGTAACATCTAAGGCAACAGTAAGAGGGCCTTGGTTGGCTACTTTCCATCCGGGAATGTCAACAGGAATAATTTCCACGTCTTCGGTTTGAAGAAGAATGGATTCTTTTGTCCAGAGGAATTCTCCTGTTTTCTCAATTGAAGAAATTATTTCTTGTGCATTGTCCAAGGCGAATTGTTGAATTTCCTTCATGAATTTCCCACACTTCTTTCCGAGTGTTTTGAAATTTAATTTAAGATCCTTCACAATTTTGGTGGTTTGCTCATCAACACACTTAACAGCTTTCACATTCACTTCGCTGCAAATTAGATCTGCAACACTTTCAATGCGAGATTGTGTTGTTTCATCGAGAACAGGAATACGGATTTCAGCAAGGGTCTGACGAACCTTAATGTTTTCTTTTTTACGAATAGAAAGCGCCATGCTTGAAATGCGTTGAGCCAAATCCATGCGAGCTTCAAGATTTTCATCTCTGAAACTTCCGTTTTCTAATCGAGATAAATGCACCGACTCGTTATTGTTGTTCAGGCTTTGGAACAACCAATCCGAATAAAACGGAGCAAACGGACTTATGAGTTGTGCGACTTGTTTCAAGCAAGCATGAAGTGTAGCGTATGCTGAACGTTTATCATCAGTCATTTCACCGTGCCAGAATCTTTTACGTGCAAGACGAACATACCAATTGGAAAGATGATCGTTCACAAACGATTCAATGGCTCGCGCAGCTGGAGTAGGATCAAATGCATCTAGATTCTTTTGAACATCGAGCGTGAGCGCATTCAATTTACTTAAAATCCACTTGTCTAATTCTGAGCGGTCTTCAACTGCAGGATCATTTGCAGAAGCTTCGTACCCATCGATGTTTGCGTAAAGCGCGAAGAATGAATAGGTGTTCGACAGGGTTCCGAAGAATGTCCGTTGAACTTCAGCAATTCCTTCTGTATCGAATTTCAAATTATCCCACGGATCGGAATTGGTGATCATATACCAACGCGTTGCATCGGGACCGTATTTTCCAAGGGTTTCGAACGGATCAACCGCATTGCCCAATCGCTTGGACATCTTGTTTCCGTTCTTATCTAAGACAAGTCCATTTGAAATAACATTTTTATAAGCAACAGAATCGAAACACAACGTTGCAATCGCATGCAAGGTGTAAAACCATCCTCTTGTCTGGTCCACTCCTTCAGCAATGAAATCAGCAGGGAAGGAAAGGTTGTTGTCTATTTTCTCTTTGTTCTCGAACGGATAGTGCCACTGCGCATAAGGCATAGCACCACTGTCGAACCAGACGTCTATCAAGTCCGCTTCACGGTGCATCGGTTTCCCGCTAGGGCTAACCAAGACTATTTTATCTACGTATGGTTTGTGTAAATCGAACAAGTTATAATTCTCAACCGAATGTTCGTTCGGTTTGAAATTTTCAAGCTGATTGGTTTCTGAAATTCCAGCGGCTACGCTTTTTTTCAATTCTGATTGAAGTTCTTCTACCGAGCCAATGCAGATTGATTCGCTTCCGTCTTCGGTACGCCAAATTGGAAGTGGAATTCCCCAGAAGCGACTGCGTGAGAGATTCCAGTCGTTGGCATTTTCCAACCAGTTACCAAATCTTCCAGTACCTGTAGATTCAGGCTTCCATTGGATGTTGTTGTTCAATTCCACCAAACGATTGCGTTTTTCCGGAACTTTAATGAACCAAGAATCCAATGGATAATAGAGAATAGGTTTATCTGTTCTCCAGCAATGCGGATAGTTGTGCGCGTATTTTTCTTTCTTGAATAATTTTCCTTCGGTTTGAAGTTTCAAGACAATACGTTCGTCAACACTTAAATATTGAAGCTTGTCGGTGTCTTTAATGATTCCTCCAAGACTTGCTTTTTGCTTCAGTAATTCAGTAGCTTTTTCTTCTTCCGAATAGTAGGCTTCTTTCACGAACTCTTCTCCGAATAAGAATTTGCCGTCTTGTACTTCAGGCAGGAAACGTCCTCTGCGATCGACAAGGGTAAGATTGCCCATGCCGTTTTGTTTCGCCACGCGGAAGTCATCTGCTCCAAAGCTTGGTGCTATGTGAACAATTCCGGTTCCATCCTCGGTAGTAACGAAATCGCCGCCAATAATTTTGAAAGCATGGCCGTCAGTAGGTTGTACGAAAGGGAGTAATTGCTCGTATCGAAGATTCAAGAGTTCTTTTCCTGAAATTTCAGAGACAGTTTTATTCGGAATTTTTTTGTCTCCTGCATTGAATTCTTCAAAGTTTTCTCCGTTCGCTTCCGGGAAATGTTTTTCACGAAGAGCTGAAGCCACAATGAAATAAGCGCGCTCGTTTCCAAAAGGAGTCAAGGATTCAACGACAGAATAATTTATTTTTTCTCCAACGGCCAAGGCCACGTTAGAGGGCAATGTCCACGGTGTGGTCGTCCAGGCCAAAACATAAATCGGTAAATCAGCATTCACATTGAGTGTGGCATTCGCATCAATCAATTTGAACTGCGCTACCGCCGAAGTGTCTTTCACTTCTTTGTAGCAACCGGGCTGGTTCAATTCGTGAGAACTCAAACCTGTTCCTGCAGCCGGTGAGTAGGGTTGAATGGTGTAGCCCTTGTACAACAGATTCTTCTTGTGCAATTGCTGAATTAACCACCAAACGGTCTCAATGTATTTGTTGTCATAGGTTACATACGGGTCGTTCATATCTACCCAATAACCCATGTCTTTAGTTAACTTTTCCCATAGGTCGGTGTACTTCATCACCTCCTTGCGGCAAGCATTGTTGTATTCTTCCACCGAAATGGTTTTACCAATGTCTTCTTTCGTAATGCCTAGTGTTTTTTCTACACTTAGTTCAATGGGAAGTCCGTGCGTGTCCCAACCCGCTTTGCGGTGTACTTGTTTTCCAAGAAGGGTTTGGTAACGACAGAAAATGTCTTTAATGGAACGCGCCATGACGTGGTGAATACCAGGCATTCCGTTCGCAGAAGGTGGCCCTTCGAAAAACACGAACGGCTGTCCGCCTTCGCGCTCAGTGATACTGCGCTGGAAAATGTTTTCCGCTTGCCAGTATGCTTGTATGTCGTTCGCTATTTGTGGAAGCGATATTCCTTTGATTTCCCTGTATTTGCCCATGGAAGGTTTGAAAATAGAGTGCAAAGATAAAAACAAAAGCGGAGGGTTGACCTCCGCTTTTCAAGTGCGCATGGAGGGACTCGAACCCCCACGCCTCACGGCACTAGATCCTAAGTCTAGCGCGGCTACCAATTACGCCACATGCGCATGTTGCGGTGCAAATATACAATGCTTCTTCGAATATGAAAGTTTTTCTCTTCTGGATTAACTTAAATAGATGAAATATTTCGCTTTTTCACTCTACTTCACGCTGCAATTCGCTACTGAAAATTTTGCTCAGAATGTCTGTGGTGCCCGAATGGCCGCACTTAGCGGAAGCGCCATTACACAACCCGATGCTTTTGCCGGATTCAACAACTTGTCGGCTTCTGCTCAATTCAAGGGGAGTTCTTACGCGTTTTATGGACAAATTCCCTATGGAATTTCGGAGATTAAAGACGCTGGAGTGTCCATTTTACAACATTTCGGAACAGGAGTTATGGGGGTGGTATTCCAATCTTATGGGAATACGGAATTTAATCGTCAACGCATGAACTTCGGTTATGCGTTGAATCTTTCAAATAAATTCAAGGCGTCGGTTAGTCTCGGATATTCTTCCACCCGAATAAGTAACGGCTATGGAAAGGCGCATACCCTTTGGGCGAATGTTGGGGCTACCTATGATGTTCGCAAAGATTGGAAATGGGCAGCGGTGATTGACCTTCCGGCGAGTGCTTTGAAGAATTCGGAAGAGCTGCCCGCAACACTTCGAATCGGGACGACCTATTCATTCGGAGAACAAGTGGTCCTTTCAGCGCAAGTGATTTCAACGACTAACGATCAATCTTCTGTGAGTTACAGTTTCGGATTGGAATACATTCCCATTGATGTTTTGTCTCTCCGATTTGGAATGAACACGTTCTGGCAAACATGGTCTATGGGTGTCGGAACGAAATTCCGAAACTGCTCATTCGATGCTGCTGCATTTGTTCATCCGCAATTGGGTATTACTCCTCAAATCTCATTGACCTATGGAATGGAGAAGTAAGTGTCTTCTTTTTTTTCTTTTCGTTTGGAAAGGAATTGCTCTTTTCGCGCAAGAAGAAAACAACGCGCTGGTTGAACAGCGCATTGAAACCATTTCAAGTTTTATGGAAGAGGGGAGTGACGTGGATTATTCTTCACTCACCGAAGATTTGACCTACTTCGCTCGCCATCCGATTAATTTGAACACAGCCGACGCGCTTTCCTTGCAATCGCTGTTAGTACTCAGCGACACCCAGATAAATGCACTCTTCAAACATATTGATTGTTATGGAAAATTGAAAAGCATCTTTGAATTGCAGAGTGTGGTTGGAATGGATTTGCCCACAATTCGATGGTTGCAGCCGTTTGTGTATGTGAATGAAGACGATGGGTTTTCTGATTTTTCATTTCGAAGATTACGAGAGGAAGGAACACACGACATTATGCTTCGTTCGAAACGAACCCTGCAAGAACAAGCGGGATTTATTCCAGATCCGCTCACTGGAAAAAAGAATTTTTCAGGAAGTGAATACGGAACATACATGCGTTATCGTTTTCAATACCGAAGAAATATTTTGGTTGGAATGACCTTCGAAAATGACATTGGAGAACCGCTCAGGAATGGACCCGATTTTAAAAGTGCATCGCTGTTCATTCGCGAAGCGAAAGCATTGAAGCAACTCGTAGTTGGCGATTACCAAGTGCAGTTCGGACAAGGACTCACCTGCTGGAACAGCATGGCGTTCGGAAAGTCTTCGTTCAGTGTGCAGGTGAAACGAAATGCACAAGGTTTGAAGCCTTATTCTTCGGTGAACGAAAGTTCGTTTTTTCGAGGAGCAGGTATTACACTTGGAAATAAATTTGTAACAGCAACAGTGTTCGCTTCTAGAAGAAAGTTAGATGCCACCATAAACACAGACACAGTTCTAACCGATGACGGAATGGCTGTGAGTTCAATTGTTTTAGGAGGTCTGCATCGAACGGAAAGCGAAATCGCCAAGAAGAATATATTGGCTGAACTTGTTTCGGGCGGAAATATCCAAGTTCAAAAAGGAATGTGGAAATTGGGAACTGTCGCTGTTCAGCGAAGTTTGAGTGATTCGGTTGCGGCACGAACAGATTGGTATGCGAACGAGAAATTCGCTGGTAAAACACAAAACGCGGTTGGAGTGTATGCGGAAGGTGTGTTGCAAAATGTTTCGCTGTTTGGTGAAGTTTCGCGCAGCTCGAACAATGCTTGGGCTTACGTTGCGGGGCTTACCGCTGCCTTGCATTCGCGGGTCTCAGCAACGATTTTATTTCGGAATTTCGATATAGATTTTCAATCGGTGTATTCGAATGTAATTGCTGAAGGAAGTAGTGTTTTTCCTTCGAATGAATTTGGAATGTATTTCAGTGTTCAAGCGCAGCTTTCAAAAAAGATAAGTGTTAACGCATACTCAGATGGAGTGCAATACCCTTGGCTGCGTTATCAAGTGACAGGGCCTTCTAGTTTCAGCGATAATCTTATTCAATTCAATTATAAGCCAGACAAGAAGCATGAATTGTATGCGCGAATGCGCATTCGAAGAACGTCTATTGACCGAAGTGTTTTGAATCGCATTGACTTTCCTGTTGATAAGCTTTCGCAGCAAATTCGATTGAATTTTATTTTCAGTCCGACTGAAAGTTTGAAGTTGCACAGTCGTTTAGAATTAGTAAAAACCAATGAAGAAGGGCTTCCGACTGAAACGGGATATTTGGTTTTTCAAGATGTCATTTGGAAGAAGATGAATGTCCCATTTAGCGTAACGATTCGTTACGCATTGTTTCAATCAGATACTTGGAATGCCCGCTTGTATGCTTATGAGAACGATGTTCTATACAGTTACAGCATTCCGGCATACTACGGAAAGGGTGCAAGAATCTACGGCATCTTCAAATTCGATGTTCGAAGGAACATAGATGTTTGGTTTAGAATTGCACAATGGACTTACACCGATCGAGATTTCATCTCTTCGGGAAATTCAATGATTAGTGGATTTCGAAAAACAGATTGCACACTGCAAATGCGCATGCAGTTTTAAATTCGTTTTAGAATTTCGTTTTCAATTTCTTCACTGTCCCAAACGGCTTCAATGTCTGGTCTGTTCATGACTTCCTTCATGATTTCATTCTGACGAATTCCGCTGCTTAACGCCTCGTGATATGGAATGTGACTGAAGGTAACCTGCGAATAAAGTGGAATCCATTTTTCGGGATGTTTGCTCGCGAATCTTCCTTCAATTTTTTTCTGAAGAAGGAAATCTTTGTCAGCTGTTAAATCGCGCATCTCAATGTAATTGCGAAGAGCGAGTTCTAAAATAGCGTCACCGTTTGGCTTGCGCATTTTTCCATATTCTTTCAAAAGTTCTGGATGGTCTTCACCCAGCTCAGTCATGAGGCGATCAAGTTCGCTGCAGTCTTCAAATCCACTGTTCATACCCTGACCGTAAAATGGAACGATAGCATGAGCAGAGTCTCCCATAAGTGCCACTTGGTTTTTGTAGTTCCAAGGATTGCATTTGGTCATGACTAAACTAGCGGTTGGATTCGTGTTGAAGTCCAATAAAAGTTCGGGCATCATTGCCTTTGCATCTGGGAAATATTTCTCGAAGAAATCGAGAACGTCTTGATCTGTTTTTAATTTGTCGAAAGAGACTTCTCCTTCAAACGGGAAGAAAAGCGTGCAAGTGAAACTGCCATCTATGTTTGGAAGTGCAATCATCATGAACTCTCCGCGTGGCCAAATGTGCAAACAGTCGATGCGCATTTTATGCGTGCCGTCTTCGTTGGCTGGAATCTCTAATTCCTTGTAGCCGTGGTCTAAATAGGCTTGCGAATATTCGTTGCGATCAAGTTTCGTCATTCGTGCTCGAACGGCGCTGAAGGCACCGTCTGTTCCGAAAATCTGATCGAATTGGTGACGGACGTGTTCGCCGTTTTTCCCTTCGAAAACAATGGTGTTGGTGTCGAGTTCAACATCGACACATTTGTGTTCGAAATTGAGTGAAACGTTTTCAAATTCTGCTGCGCATCTCACCAAGGTCTGATTCAGAATTCCTCTTGAAACACTGTATATGGCTTGCCCTTCTTTTCCGTAAGGTTGGTAGGTGAGTTCGCCTGTTACTGCGTGCATTAATCTTCCACTCATGGGAAGCGCAACCTCTTCAATTTCTTTGCGAATGCCAGCGCCTTCAAGGCCTTTCCAACCGCGATCGCTTAATGCGAGATTAATACTTTTGCCTTGAACAACTTTCACGTTGCGAATGTCTGATCTTCTATCGAAGACAGAAACTGTATATCCGCGTTTCGCAAGGTATACCGCCCATAAACTTCCAACTAATCCTGCCCCAACAACGGCAACGTTTTTCTTGTTCATCTTAGATAGCATTTAATGCATTTGTTAAATCTTCAATCAAGTCTTCTGCGTCTTCAATTCCAACGCTTAATCTCAACAACGAATCGGTAATTCCGCTTTTTTCTCTTTCTGCTTTTGGAATAGATGCGTGAGTCATAGAGGCCGGGTGGCCAAGAAGAGACTCTACCCCACCGAGTGATTCAGCCAAAGAGAATACTTGAACGTTTTGAGCGAGTGTAGAAGCGTCTTCAAAACGATCACCTTTTAAACTGAATGAAATCATTCCGCCGAAATCGCGCATTTGTTTTTTCGCAACTTCATGATTCGGATGTGAAGGGAAACCAGGCCAGTAAACTTTTTCAACTTTAGGGTGGTTGGCTAAGAAGTTCGCGACTACAACGCCATTCGAGCAATGTCTTTCCATACGAACATGCAAAGTTTTCAACCCGCGTAACACCAAGAAACTGTCTTGAGGCCCAGGGGTAGCGCCACATGAATTCGCAATGAATGCCAATTGCTCATATAAGTTGTCGTCGTTGGTGCACAAGGCGCCCATAACAACATCGCTGTGTCCGTTCAAATATTTAGTAGCGCTGTGCATAACAATATCCGCGTTCATGTCTAACGGATTTTGAAGGTATGGTGAAGCAAATGTGTTGTCTATGACAGAAATCAAATTGTGTTTTTTTGCCAACGCCACGCATCTTTCTATGTCTATGATTTTCATCATGGGGTTCGTTGGTGTTTCCACCCACAGCATTTTCGTTTTTGCATTTATAGTTTTTTCAAGCAAATCGAAATCATGCATGTCTATGAAGTGAAATACAATTCCGTATTTTGCAAAAACCTTAGTGAACATGCGGTAGCTTCCACCGTATAAATCGTCGGTTGCAATCACTTCATCACCTGGAACAAGCAATTTGATAATTGCATCTGCGGCACCCATTCCACTTGAAAAACACAAACCGTATTTTGCGTTTTCCAATTCAGCCAAGCAACGCTCCAATGCAACACGCGTAGGGTTTTTTCCACGCGCATAGGCATAGCCTTTGTGAACTCCTGGAGATTCCTGAACGTACGTTGAAGTCTGATAAATAGGAGTCATGATGGCTCCTGTAGTTGGATCGGGCTCTTGTCCCGCGTGAATGGCTTTGGTTCCGAAACGCATTGTAAAATTTTTCCGCAATTTACACCGAAGCGCCCACAAACAAGCAGAACTATTTACACGTTCTTTTCAATATACTTAATGATTTGTCCTGCTATATCAACACCAGTTGCAGATTCAATTCCTTCGAGGCCTGGAGAAGAGTTTACCTCGATAATTAGAGGACCTCTCTCACTGCGAAGCATATCAACTCCCGCAATGCCGAGTTTCATTGCATTGGCAGCTTTAATAGCAGCAATCTCTTCTTCAAGGGTAAGCTCAACAACTTTCGCGGTGCCGCCTCTATGAAGGTTGCTTCTGAATTCTCCTTCCTTCGCTGTGCGCACCATAGCACCAACAACATGTCCATCAACTACAAAAGCACGAATATCTTCTCCGCGAGACTCTTTAATGAACTCTTGAACGATTACACGTGCCTTTAAACCGTTGAAGGCTTCGATTACAGAAACCGCTGCTTTTTTATTTTCTGCCAGTACAACGCCTAAACCTTGTGTTCCTTCGAGAAGTTTAATAATAACGGGTGCTCCGCCGACTTCTCTCAGTGTGCGTTCAACGTCTTTTGAATAGTTGGTAAACACTGTTTTCGGAAGGCCTAACCCCGCACGAGATAAAATTTGTAAACTGCGCAGTTTGTCTCGGGAACGGACCAAGGCTTGAGATTCCACAGCTGTAAAAACGTTCATCATTTCAAATTGACGAACAACTGCCGTTCCATAGAAAGTAACGGAAGCCCCAATACGCGGAATAACGGCATTTACACCCGTTATTTCTTCACCACGATAAAGCACTTTTGGTTTTCTTTTTTCAATCACTAAGTCGCATTTCGAGTGATCGATTACGCGAATTTCGTGGCCTCTTTTCTGAGCGGCCTCAACCAAACGTTTGGTGCTATAAAGCTTAACGTTTCTAGATAGTACAACTAAGTTCATGATGGAATTGTGTGCGGCAAATTAACAACCTTTCTTTAAAGTATTTGTTAATGAAATGTAATTTATTATCCGAAGAGTGTTTTGTTTTGAGCAAGGGTTTCATTGGAGTTCACGTGTTGTGATGCGTATTTCAAAGCACCTTCTGACCAAATTTGGTAATCCTCTTTCGATAAATTAAAAAAGAAGTCCAGTGATTCAGCGAGTTTCCCAGGATTCAGTGAAGTTGTTTTTCCAGCGAATTGTTCTTCAAGGTTTTTCCAAGGGGTAGCATTTGAAATCGCGACAGGCGTGCCGAAACAGAGGGCTTCAGCAATAGCATGACCGTAATTTTCTCCGCGTGAAGGCATAAAGAAGAGATGAGCTTTTTCATAAAAACCTTGCAGCTCATCTGGAGTTTTATGTCCGTGTAATGTAATTTGAATGGAAGAACTATCATTCGCAAACAGCTGAATGGCATTAACCAATTCTGAATTTTCTTTGAGACCTATGATGTCCCATTGCACCGCCTTATTGGGATTGCACTTGCGCGCGGCATCAAGCGCTTCGTAATAACCTTTTTCCGGACTTATTCTTCCAACCGTCAAAATTCGGAAAGGAACGGAAAGTTCTTTTTTTATTGAAGTTAACGCTGCATTGGAAATATTCGGTGCAATTCGAATGTTGGCTTTAGGGAACAGTTGAAGTATTTCTTCTTGCTCAATTTCACTGGTAGCATGCCAGACAATGTTGCTGTATAAGTTTTTGAATTTAGCAAATAACAGAAATAACTTTTTCTTGAATCCTTTTTGTTTGATAGCGGCAGGTTTCAGCATTCCGCGTGGAGCTAAAAAAACCTGTCTACTCCAAAAATTCTTGCGGCAAACCTTTAACGGAAGCAATGTGAACTTCGGCGACCACATCGAGTTCAAATAAATTCTATCGGGCTCAATTTCATTGTAAATTTTATAAATGAAATCTTCGTTCATTGAATCTTCATTCAAATAATACACTTGAATGTTATCTTGAAAACTGGGTTGCCAACTGTTTGAACGGACGTTATCATATGGACTTGAACTATTTAAGTCAGTATCTCTAGTAATGACGAAAAAGCAATCTGAACTGAATTTCATCATTGAAATCAACGATTGAATCGGCCCGCCAGCTTGCGATCCCGGATAAAACCAATCGGTGAATACCAATATTTTCATGACTCGAATGTAATACGATTGTTCTTCATCCAATGCCCTAAAACCGAAAGGTGCCAAAATGAAATAAATGACTTTTCCTCACTGTCCAGAACAAATTTACTCCATGCCTTTCGAAGCACCTCTTCGTTTATAACGTCTTGCTTATACAGTTCATTGAATCCTTCTTCTGTGAAATCACGCAACTCATTCTTCATCCAGACACTCCACGGCAAAGTGAATCCCATTTTCTTTCTGTTCACCACTTCGTGAGGAAGCAGATCGGCGAATGTCTCTGTAAGGAATTTTTTGGCTGAAGTAGGATTCTTCAAATTCGTGGAGAGGTGGGTTGCTAATTCAACGACTGTGTGATCTAAAAATGGCACTCGAATTTCCAGCGAATGTGCCATGCTCATTTGATCGCTATCGCGAAGCAAAACATGTTGCATGTATGATTCTATCTCTGCTGCTGAAACGCGATTCAGAAGTGGTGCATTTTTTTCAAAAATGAAATTGAAATTGTTTTCGATTTCGAAATGCTTAGTAGTCCTTGGTATTAATTCTCCGGCTTTCCAAACGTTTCTTACCAGTGGATAAGCGGAAGCCAAATTGGCTTTTTGCAATCCTAACATCTCTGCTTTTTTACGTAGAGATCTGCTGGAAGAAATAGCGTTTAGCGCTACAGAAGCAGATTTTCTGAGTGGGTAAGACAACTTTAGTATAAATGACTTTTCAATGCTTTGCATGTATTGAAAAACAGGATAACCCGCGAATAATTCATCGCCGCCTAGTCCGGATATTGCAACTGTAATTCCTGCTTTCTTTGCGGCTTTCGAAACGGCATAGGTGTTCGGTCCATCGCCACTTGGAAAGTCTATTGAGGCTATTGCCGATGGAATGTCTTTTAGAAATTCATTTGCACTCAAATTAATTTCGTGATGATCTGTGCCGAATTTTTTTGCGACGAGCTGCGCATATTTTCGCTCGTCGAAGGCTTCTTCTTCAAATGAAATTTGAAACGTATTTATTTTTTCGGTTCGAATTTCACTCATTAATCCAACAAGCAGAGAGGAGTCAATTCCTCCGCTCAAGAATGCTCCAAATGGAACGTCGGCGCGCATGTGCTGAGCAACAGATTCGCGAAGGGTGGAGCGCAGTAATTCTTGTGTATTCGTTTTATCTGACAGTTCGTATGAGGTGTCGTCTAACAGTCGATAATAGCAATGCTTGGTTGTTTCTTTTTTGTTGAAATGCAGGTAATGTCCGGCCTCGAGTAATTGAACATTTTCAATCAATGTGTTCGGTGCACAAACCGTTTGTGTTTCAATGTACTCTTCAAGCGCAGTTCGATTTAGTTTTCTAGGAATGAAATCGCTCGCGAGCAAAGCACGCAGCTCAGAGGCAATGAAACATCCATTTTTTTGCATCGAGTAATACAACGGCTTCATGCCGTAGCGGTCACGAACAACATAGGTCTCAGCGGTTTCAATGTTGTGAAGTACGAACGCAAACATACCCCTCAACTTTGGAAGACATTCAACACCATATTTCTGAAATAGCTCTAAAATAACTTCAGTATCGCTCTCGGTTTGAAAGTATACTCCTTGAAGTTCGTTCGCTTTCAATTCAACATAATTGTAGATCTCACCGTTGAATGCAACGACCCATTTTTTGTTGCGTGAAAGCATGGGTTGATTGGCAGAATTTTCCGGATCAATGATGGAAAGACGTCTATGACCTAACCCAATTTTCTCATTGATATAAATCCCATCTGCATCGGGTCCGCGATGGTGCATAGAGTTGTTCATGCAATCGAGAGTTTCTCGAATGCGATGGGTTTCTATCGGGTGAATTATGGCGCTTATCCCGCACATGACAGTTCGAGCATTTTAGTGAATTGACTTACCCAAATATCTGATGAATATTTCCGAGCTATTTCTGCACTGTGATTGCCCATTGCTTGAAGCGCATCGTGCGGCGCTGAGAATATTTTCAAAAGTTGAAGTTTCAATTCATATTTCGAATGAGGACTGAAGGAATAACCGTTAGTTCCTTCTACCAATAAATCTTGCTTTGCTCCTACTACGTTTGAGAGTATTAAGGGTTTGCCTAGTGTAGCCATTTCATGAACAACGACTCCCCAGGGCTCGTATAGGCTGGGTAGGACGAATACAGTGGCTTTTTCAAGTTTGATACTTAATTCTTTCGGCTGAATAAATCCATGATGAACAATTGCCTCATCTTCAATTCTATTTGGAAATAATTCCCCAGTTCCGGCAATATTCAAAGTCCAACCCGAACGTTCATTCGGTGGTATAGAAAGAAAAGATTCGCAAAGGAAATTAATGTTCTTATTTGGAATATATCTGGCAATGCACCAGAGCTCTTTGCTTTTAGTTAGAGCCTTCTGATTGTGGCGAAAAACATCTTCGCAAGTATAAAACCCACTTAAAGTGGTTTTCGTTGAAAACCCTAATTTATATGAAGTTTCAGATTGAGAATTCCCTGGTATGAAGGCGAACCGAAACAGTTTTTTGTATTTAAATCTGAAGTAAAAACTTCCTAGAACGAATTTCAAATTGCTTTGCCAAATGGTGTCGAAAGCCAAAGCTGTTGGTTTATTCAAGGCTTTTACCCAATCAATATATTCCGGGTCACTCCACCCGCTGCACAAAATAAAATTCGGGTTGAATTCAATTATTTTAGCTGAAGTTAATTCTGATTTTGATTCGAGTTGAATTGCAGCATTGAATTCCAAATTGAATGGAGCCTCTTTGTTAATGGGGTAATGCACCACAAGCAATAAATGATTCGCGGCGAGTTTATTCAAACACTCCAGTGTATAGCCGGCTAATTCTTTGTATAATATTAAAATCTTCATGCGGCAGCTTCTAACTTGGCTTTGGCTTCTGCTTGCGCTGCAAGTTCAATCTTATTGTCTTTCGCCAAATAGAAATAAATCCACAAGAAAAATGGAAACCCGTTAAGGAAATAGTGCCCCTGTCGAGCCAAGTACAGAATAATAATGAGTGCGATTCCATTTGACATCACCCAATGTTCTTCAGAGGCTGATCTCTGCTTGAATATCCAGCACTTGAATAGTATGTAGAACATAACAGCCAAACCATAGATGCCCGTTTCAGACATTAATCGCAATGCCATTGAATTTGCATCCATTTTATTGAACTCAATGTCAACTGCTCCTGCCAAATTGGTGAGCGAATATTTATCGAATGCCGTAGGATGTGAACCAAGTCCTGTTCCAAAAAGCGGATGTACTTTAAAGTTCTCTATGGCGATGTGATAGTTGTTATACAAGACGAAACTTGAACCGTGTATGTCGTAACTCTTGTAGTTCTTTGTTTCGAACATAGTTATTGTTCCGTCTAGACGATCTGTAAACTCGGGTACGTTTTTGTATGCATAGTCGAAGGAGAATATGAATAGGGGAACGAAGATGATAGAGTACTTAACAATTCCTAGGTTTAACAAGAAAAGCACAATTGCAACGAAAATCCCTATAATTCCAAGGCTGGAGAAGGTAAGTAGGTATGCGATTATAATAACAATGCTGTGCCAACGTCTCATGAAAATTGTCTTTCTAGCAATGACGTTATAAAGTGAAGTGAAAAATGCTGGGCTAATAACAGCTGCGAAATAGGAGGGTTCAGAGAACACCGAATTCAATCTTAATCCTATACCCCCTTCTGTCAAACTCCATTTGTTAAAAATCCAATTGTAATTGTATCCGGCTGTGAAGCCAATAAAGTATGATAGCAATTGAAACATACCAATGAACGACACGATAAGGGCACCTGTAATGTAGTATTGGAAGAGCTCTTTTAATTTAAAATCGAATGCTTGTAATACATAGTGGTAGAATAGAACGGAAGCAAAAAAGCCAACAAATATTTTCGTGAACATGGTTGAAGTGTTCTGACCTGCCCCAACAAAGACAATTCCGGAAATAAGCAAAGGAGAAAACAAGAGTACGGGCCAACGAGGCACTCCGAATTTGGCAAAGAAAATAGGGAAGAAAATAACAAAAGCGAGGTAACTTATATAGGCCTCAAATGGCTCTTTAAAAAATACGTACGACGATATGAAGATGGTTATGAAAATGGATATAACTGTAAACCATCTAAACATCTTCTTGGGCTATTTCGGTTGTTGGTTTGGGTTGTGCGTATTTGTCTTTCAAGCGAATGAAAGCTTTTTCAAAAATATGATAACTTAACGAAGATAAGGCCACGGTGAGTAAGAATGAAATTCCGTAGAGTAGGATATGTTGTGGCGTAGTAATATCATTATCTAAGCCCATATATTTGTCGAGTGCATGAATAGTGAATACAATACACATAACGTGAAACATATAGAATCCGTATGAAATTCTGCCGAGGTATTGCAGGGTCCTATTTTCAAATCGTAAAAACGACTTCTCATTACCAGCAACGTTCAAGATGATCACCAAGAATGACATGGAAAAAAGTAAGTGAAGGATATCTTCAAAGGGTGTTGGGATGAAGTAAATCAGAAGGGGTATTGAGATTAACGCAATAATTTGCGAAAGGGGTTTGTACACGAAGCTAAGTAGCTCTTCTTTTTTACTGAAAAGCATATAGGCTCCCAAGCCCCCTAGAGCCATACACTCAAGTTTAGACATGGCCAAGAACTTCTTTAAAACGATGAGATATTCGAATTTCACAAACGGAAAAGACAAAAGCAACAGTCCTTTCAAGGCTATAATGGTTCCGGTTATCCAAAGAATAGATTTTAGAACATTTCTGCTTTTGCGAATGAGTAAGGGCCAAAGGAGATAGAACTGTTCTTCCACGCCAATAGACCAGGACTGTCCAATATTTGGAACGGCGGTTGTGAAAATGGAAAACGCTAGGTTTGGCATAAAAAAAGCGTAGAGCATGAGATTTCCCCAAAAATTCTGTTGAAAGAATTTGTCTTGTCCGGGAACTGCGAAAAAATCGAGATAGGGAAGAGCAAAAAATCCAAGAATGAAAATTAAGTAGTACAAAGGCCAAATGCGAAGGGCTCTTCGTAAATAGAATTTCCTAATATCAATTGAATTGTTTTGTTCTTTTTCTCTTAGAAGCAAAAATGTAATGAGAAATCCACTTAAAACGAAAAAGAATACAACCCCAAGCGCACTGCTATATGCAATGAGGGGAGAAAGAGCGTCTATTTCTTTCGCCATTACCGATTGGAAAACCGTGAACTTGGTTATTCTTTCTTCGGGATCAATCCAATGACTGCCAAATCCTGTGAATTTTTTAATTAATTCAACGTGCGTGAAGAAGACCGCAAGTGCAGCAAAAAATCGCAAACTATCAAGTCCCTTGAAATACTCTTTCTTCACCACAAATATCTTTGCTGTGAAATTAAGGCTTTTCAACCACGTGCTGAAAAGTTTCTATGGTTTTAGAAATAATTTTCGACCAAATAAATTTCGATTGAATAGTTGTCATTGCATTTGCAGAAAGACATTCCACCTGCTCTGCGTTCAGTGAGAGAGCTGCTTCAATCGCACTTTTAATCGCGGAGGCGCTTTTTGGCTGAAATATTATTCCGTTGGTGGGTGTTACCAGCTCACACACTGCCCCAACGTCAGTAGCAAGCGAAACAAGGCCTCGACTCATTCCCTCTAAAATAACATTGGGCATTCCCTCTGAATGAGAAGGAGTAATGAGAAAAGTATGCTCGTCAAAAATTTCATTCAATCCATTTACGTTTTTCACCTCACCGTAATAACGAACATTCGCACGATTCAATTTTTTCGAAGGAGGAATTGCTCCGACAAATGAAATTTCTAATTCGGGCATGGATGCAACTACCTGCATAAGTTCTTCAATTCCCTTTCTTCTTTCATATCGACCAACAAAAAGAAATTTTGAATTCACTGGAAGGTTTCTTTTCTCGAGCAAAGTGTTGTCGCTAACAGCACCGGGAATAACTAATACTTTTGATTCAGGAATTCCAATACCATTCAAAAGTGAGGTGATTTTACCTCCATAAGAGATGCAGTAATCTGCTTGATTTAAGTTCCATTTTGCGGGTGACTTCAATAAGTATGCTTTCAGTCGTTCTGCGAATGAAGCTTGTTGTTGAAACATTTCCAAACCATGAAAATTCACCAAAATTGGACCTGTTTTGACCGTGCGCTTAATTCGTTGCTGAAGCAAGTTCCATCCGCAGAATCCCTTTACATAAATTAAATCGAACGTATGAAGCTTGTCTTTAAGCAAAGTAGTAATTGCAAAAGAATATTGATAGGATTCCTTAATGTAATGTCCTGGCATGCCTGTAGATTCAGGGAATCTAAGGGTATGAATGGTTAAGTGTTTTGAATTTTCGAATAGTCTGTTCACTTCTTCATTTTTAGGAAGTGAACTTTTTCCGTAGACGCAATGAACAAGGGTTACCTCATGTTCAAGTTTCAACAGTTCATTACACAAATTGAAACTGTGTCGCTGCATTCCGCCAATGACGTATGGTGTAATACCATCGGTGAGCAAACAGATGTTCATTGTAATGATTTTATTTGTTGAAGAACGTTTTGTGCATTGGCTCTCCAGGTGTGCTTTTCTAAAACTTTTTGTTGGAATTTTCGCGCTTTTATTTGAAGTTCATCAACAGCTGTTATTGAAGCCAGAAGTCCTTCTTGAAATGCGATGTCGTTGTCTTCAAATAACACACCTTCTTCATTAGACATAACATCGGAAATTCCGGGTTCATTGACGGCTAGAATTGTTTTGCCAATCGCAGCGTATGCGAACAACTTCACTGGAGAACAATACCATTTAGTGTTCGGCAATGTAAGTATGTCCATGGCTGAAATGTAATTGTAAATGTCTTCTTTTGGAACAGAACCCGTGAAGTGAACGCGTGAAGAAATCCCAAGGTCGTTGGCGAGTTTTTTTAATTCAGGTATGAGGTACCCGTCGCCAACAATAAGTATGGCAACGTCAGTGTAATCTAATGTTGAAACCCCTTTAATGAGTCTATCTACACCGTGATAAGGAAAAATTGACCCCACAAAACCAAATACAGTTACTTCTGAAAGATTATACTTTTTATTGATCTCTTCGATGCGTGATTCGTTGATTTGTATTTCGTTTTTTTCTATTGCATTCGGAACAACGGCACATTTGCTCGCGCTTAATGCGTAGCGTTCAATGAGGTAAGTTTGAAGTGAGCTGGTTACAGGTAGAACTAAGTCTGCCGATTGAAGTAAGGACCTTAGTTTATTCTTTCCAATAAGGCCAATGAGAGACGAAGTTTTTTCAAAGGCTTTGACCTCTTCCTCGAAGGGTGCGTTAATCTCAACAATGTGTTTTATGTTGAAGTAAGAAAGAACCTTTACACTGCCGTTGCTCATCCAGGCAGAGCGCTCATAAACAAGATCTGGCTGAAAGGATTCAATGGTAAATTGAAGTTCTTTAGCTGCATGTTTATCGAATCGAATTTGCTGAATTTCTTTGAGTGTTCTCCACAGAATTTTCGGAATGAATAGCTTCGCTATTGATTTTAGATTGAATGAAGAATCGTTTTTTACCAGGTAAGACGGGGCTTTTCCCATCACTAAAATTTCAACCTTGTGTCCTTCTTCTTGAAACCCATTTATCATCCCGCGCATGTGACTCCCGTAGCCAGTTGAAGCTTCGAGGTATAAGGTTGGGTGGGGAGAATAGAATAAAATCTTCATGAATCATTGAAAGGTATTCATGTGATTTAACATTTCATTCACACGGAAATTAAGGGAATTGTCTACGCTAGCTTCTTGTTTAAAATCACGCGGACTGTGTGGCTGATTTTTAAGCAGCGAGTGGAAGTAAGTTTCCCAAGATATTCCTCTGTTTTCTTCTTCAATGCTCTTCAACACTTCGCCGCTAGCACCGAGGTACAGATAGGGTGTTCCTAAGGTTTGGTATTCGAAATATTTCGTGGTGAAGAAATCTTTGTTGTGATCTGCGAGAAGAATGATACACCAATGGGCTTGGGCAATGCGGTCTTCAATCTTTTTTCCAATGGAGTCGGAGATGCGCACGCAGGGATGATGCTTGAAAATTGCTTTTATTTTGTTGAAACTCGAGGAGTGAAAGTTTATATTCAGTCGCTCGTATAGCGCTGTATTAAACTCTCTAAGCTTTGTTAAATCCTTTGCGAGCTGCTCGAGGTAAGGGTCAGTATCAATATAAATTTCCCCTCCGTATTCAATCGTTATATTACTTGAAGAAAAACCGAATGATTGTTCGGTTAGTTTTGGTTCTGAATGAAAATGTTTTAGATGGTAGAATTTTTTATTCTTTGTTGAAATCAAATTCAATGAAGTGAAATGCTCAAGTATTTGCATTGCTGGCGACGACAGCACTGTCGCATGTTCAAGCACACTGGATGCTTTTTGCACTTCTTCTTTCATTTTTTCTGGACTTAAAAGAGGCATGCCGTAGTTTCTCGCATTCAGCCAAGGATCGCGAAAATCGGCCCAGTATTTTATAGAAGGATGTTCTTTCTTCCATTCAGCAACCACGCGAAGCATATCCCAGGGAGCGCCAGTTGCGAATACCCATTCAATCGGATGTTTTTTTGCAAGTTCGTTCAACTTGGGAATAAGATGTTTTTCCCAACCAAGGCTTATGTCGTAGGGTGTGCCTTTATAATTTTTTTTAACCGTATTGAGGGCTTTTCTGTAGTGAAGTTTTTCGAAAAAGTTTGACGGTTGTGTGAGTAGAATTTGGGGATAAACACGAGGCAATGAATGCACGAAAATGTTTCTGCTGTTCACCTCTTCGCTCCACACCGATTTGTCTGTATCGCTCAGAGCATCTGCTTTTACTGCATGAACAATACAATTTTGTTCAGCGAATTCTTTGGCTAATTTTCCCCAACGTCTTCCTCCAATTCCTTTGTTCGGAGGGAAGTCGTAATTGACAAGTATGATATGTTTTTCAGTAGTTGGCATTTACATGCTCGGCAACGTAAGCAATTTGATCGTGTGTGAGTTCCGAGTACATCGGAAGCGAAAGGATTTTTTTCGCTAGTCTTGCTGCAATCGGATAATCTGCTTCGGAATGATGAAAGCGCGAAGTGTAGCAAGGCATCAAAGGTAATGGAACAGGGTAGTGCACAGCAGTGTCTATTTGTGCTTCTTTGAGTTTAGCCATGAGTCCGTCTCTGTCTTCATGCTGAATGACATAGAGGTGGAATACATGACGGAAGTTTTCACGTTCGTAAGGACGTTGAACTTTTTCATTCAAAAGTGAATGATATAATTGCGCATTTTTTCTGCGTCCTTCAGTCCACGTTTCGAGATGCGGAAGCTTTGTGTTTAACACTGCTGCTTGAATGCCGTCCATGCGCGAATTTCTTCCTTCGCGGGTATGGTTGTGTTTACCTTCTTGTCCGTGATTCGCGATGGCTCGGGCGATTTTTGCAATATTGTCATCGTTGGTAATCATAGCGCCCGCATCGCCGTAGGCTCCTAAGTTTTTACCAGGGTAAAAACTAAAACTTGCGGCGTGTCCGAAGGTTCCTGCTTTTTGTCCGTGGACGGTCGCAGCATGCGATTGCGCGCAGTCCTCTAGTACGAGGAGACCGTGTTTGATGGCAATCGTCATTAGCGCATTCATATCAACTGGATTTCCATAGAGATGAACGGGAATGATTGCTTTGGTGCGATTTGTAATGCGCTCTTCAATTTTAGAAATGTCAATGAGGAGATGTTCATCAACATCTACAAATACAGGTATTCCACCTGCGGTTGTCACAGCTTCTGCAGTGCTAATCCAGCTAATTGCGGGAACAATTACTTCATCTCCAGGCTTTATACCCATTGCCACCAAAAGAATTTCCAAGCTATCGGTACCGTTCGCACATGCAATGGTGTGCTTCATTCCCATGTAGTCACTGAAACTTTTTTCGAAAGTATCTGCAGCAGGACCACCAATGAATGAAGTGTTTGAAATAACATTTGAAATGGCGCGATCCATTTCTGATTGAATGGATAAGTATTGCGCTTTAAGATCTACAAAAGGAATATGCATTAACGTATTTTTTTTGCGGGATTTCCGACATAAACCCCCGATTCAGTAATGTTTTTTGTGACCACAGCACCTGCACCAATCACAACGTTATCGCAAACGCTAACAGGCAAAAGCGTAACATTCGACCCAATTGAAACGTTATTTCCAATTTCAGTGGAAGACCATTTCGTTTTGTCATTTCCCGAAGGTCCACCGTCTTTGAATAAATCGTTCGTGAACATAACACCGTGTGCAACGAAGCAGTCCGATCCAATAGTGACCAATTCACAAATGAAAGTATGACTTTGAATGCGCGTGCGGTCTCCGATTTTTACTCCTTTTTGAATTTCAACGAAGGGCCCAATGAACACATCGTTTCCAATTTCACACTCGTATAAATTAACAGGTTCAACAACGGTAACACCTGTTCCAAATTGAACGTCACGAATCTGTGCGGTATGCTTTTTCACTTCGTTCATTGCAGAATGTTGGCATAAATTTTTTCAATGGCATCAACACTTCTAACACCTTCAATGCCTTCTACATTTTGGCCTATTCCTGTTTGAATTTCCTTCACAATTCCGGCAATCACTTTGTCGTGATTGCTGCTTGTACCTTGATATTTTCCGTAGGCATTTGGTTTGTCGTTGAAGTCAATGTTGCTATCTAACTCATGTCCTTCAACATTCCAAAATTCAATTTTATTGAGGTAGGCTCCTCCAATTTTTACACTTCCTTTTTCACCAATAATGGTGATACTTCCTTCGTAGTTTTTTTCATAAACACAGGTGGTCCAAACCAATGAACCGAGCGCTCCGTTTTCAAATTCCATAACAGCAACGCCGCTGTCTTCGGTTTCGATGTTGTGATTTTGTGTGGCTGCTTTGGCCTTCACGCTAACAACATTTCCACACCACCAAATAAGAAGATCTATGAAGTGACTGGCCTGTGTGAAAAGGGCACCACCTTCTTTATTCAGCTTTCCTCTCCACGGAGAGTCGTCGTAGTACCCTTGGTAACGGTTCCACAACACATCACATTTCACCATGAAAATTTTTCCCAACCACCCTTCGCGAATGGCCTGCTCGGCAAGGATAACAGGAACATTGAATCTATTCTGTTTCACCACCCATAATTTTTTTCCGCAGGCAGTTGCTGTATCGTTCATTCGATTTGCCTCTTCAACAGAGAGCGACATAGGTTTTTCAACCAGAACATTAAATCCTGCTTTCAATGCGGCAATGCTTTGCTCGGCATGAAGGGCATGTGGCGTAACTACATTAATGACATCTGCTTGAATATTCTTCAACATTTCATCGAAAGAAGAATAGACAGGAATATTTCCGTATAGCTCAGAAAGTGCAACGGCCGATGGAATATGGCTATCACACAACGCAACAATTTCTATTTCCGGATTAGCGTCTAAGACAGCAACGTGTCGCTTCCCAATACTTCCACATCCGACTACTGCAAACTTGATTTTCATCGGTTGCAAAGTAATCAATCATTTTTGAATTTCAGCGACCTTTTGCCCAAGGAATTCCTTCAGTGGATATTTTTCGAGTCGACATCTTTCGAAGAATTCCTTTTCAGTTTCCTCATTGGCAAGTATGAGCGCAGCTTCAAGAGATTCGTAATCTGAAAGACACAGGTTTTTCAATGGGCTTCCTTCCAACGGGAAGGAAGTTTGAAAATTCGTTCCAATGAACGTTTTGTAGCCCATCGACAATCGCTCGAAAAGCAAGGTGGAATAAGCCATTACACCTACGTTTACCTTGAAAAAGGTATCACTCGACTTCATATCAAGGGGTGCAATCGAAGTACTTGTTCCTTTGAAAAGAGAAGTGTAGTGAGATTCGAATTCTTTGTCTTTCCTCTCCTTCGGATGCGGGAAAATGATCAATTGAAATTCAGTGTGTTTTTCTAAGAACGTCTTCAATGAATTTAACAAGAAGAGCTCATTTTCTTGAATGCCCTTGCCCATTCCGAAGTCGGCATGTCCATCTTTCCTTCTTATCCATTCGCCATGTGAATAGAATCCTATGATGTTTTTAGGTGGAAGGGGCACGTTCTCGTAATGTGAGGCATAGCGCATGTGCTGCTCTGGTGGCCAATTCGAAAACTCTTTCACGTACCAATGCTTGAAACCAGGAAGTTCTTCCAATTGATAGGCGCTAGAGAAGACAACTTCGTCAGCAATCATGAAGGTGTGATGCTCGAATAAAGGCCCCGGAGAGGGTATTTTCGTGACGTGAATTTCTTTTTCGATAAGTAAAAAGGCCAACGTGTTGCTGTCTTTTTCAAACGGGGTGAAATCGAAGAACTGGTTAGAGTTGAATTTCACAAGAGCGGACTCAATAGCATTCCATTCTACCACTTCACGAATCAAGAGGGAAAGATTCAATCTTCGCGAATCGAAAAGGCACTGCAATGAAATGCGAAATGCAAAACGATGAAAGCGAAATGGAAATTGCGGAACAGAAAGCTCCTCACGAACCAAAACATTTAAGGTTTTAGTTGAGGTGTTTTTTGAAATATACTCCCGCGCTATATCGGCTTGGTTGGATGTGGAAACCAAAATAAACGGGACATTCGGTGAATGATCTGGAGTAAGTTGTTTTCTTGAAACAATGCGTTTCCATTCTTTGAAACCGATAAATATATCTTTTCTAGCGCTGCTCGGAAGGCGATAGGTTAAATCATGAAGAAGTCTATGCTGAAGCATACGCAGCTTGATGTCTTCCGACGCCCTCATGGGACGCTTCAGAAGTCCTTTCACGAAACGAATGGCAGTATTTAGGTTAGACATTTGATTCATGAAGCAAGAGTAGGAAAGAATCTAGTTTTTGGTTCCAACTGAGTATCGGAAAATTGAAATGTTTCGAAAGTTGTTCTGCTGCGGCCTTTGCTCGCATACCTGTTTCGCAAAGAAGAATACACGGACGATTGACTTTTTCGATTACCTCCTTCAGTTCGGAAGCTGTCACAGAAATGACGCCAGCGGGTAGCGAATCGTTTTCTCCCAAGAAATAAATAGGTGTATCTCGGTCGCGCAATAACGCTTGAATAGTGGTTGCCGAATTCGAGTTTTTTTGTTTCGGGTTGAAATGAAACCTCGACCAAAGCCCAGTGTTTCCATCGAAATAATCGATAGCACCCACGAACGGACAAGGTGTTAGCGTCAAGAACTGAAGCGCTTGGTGGGCAACATGAATGC
Organism: uncultured Bacteroidota bacterium; assembly: GCA_903932685.1. Taxonomy (GTDB): domain Bacteria; phylum Bacteroidota; class Bacteroidia; order Flavobacteriales_D; family Sanyastnellaceae; genus CAIZGX01. The sequence goes on from CAIZGX010000059.1 coordinate 24,702, forward strand.
CCACTGCAGCTACAGCAGTTGGCCAAACGCCATCAACGGTGCAATCGCGCTCTACTTTGCTTGCGTCTTGGATGTGACCAAAGAGCATGGCGCTGGTTATGCTGTTTAAATGAATAAATGCACTTGAACCAGCATTCATTTGCGCTGCAGCATAGAATAATGGAATTCTTTGTTTTTCGAAATGTTGGGCCAAGTCAACTTTCGTTGTGAGCCTATCAGTGAAGTCGAAAACCAAGTCAAAGGCCATAACAAGTTTTTCACTCTGAGGCTCAAACATTCGCTCTTCAGAGAAGATTGTAACTTTTGGAAAGTGAACCGAGCAGTATTCCTTCAGGATCAATGCTTTGTTCTTTCCAATGTCATTTGGAGTGAACAGATGTTGCCTATTTAAATTTGAAGACTCTACTAAATCGCCATCGAAAAGAGTAACATTTCCAATTCCTGAGGAAAGTAAATAGGGGAGAGCGGCATGCGCTAGGCCACCGCATCCTATAACAAGGATGGACTTATCTTTTAAGTAATCTTGGTCCCAGGTCATTCTTCCTATATGAGGTGATTTTCGATTTGCAAGATAGTTTAGAGTCTGCCTTCGGGAATATTTTACTAACAATTTTGTTTCTTAAAGTATTGAAAATGAGTGGCTAAACAAAGAAATTCAGGCTGTAAAGCAAAAAAAAGTGCGTACGTCATGAAAAGTTGTACTTTTGCGGTCGTATTTAACCTTTAAAAAACATCAAGACAATGTCTGAAATTGCACAAAAAGTTACCGAAATCATCGTTGATAAACTCGGTGTAGAAGCATCAGTTGTAACCCCTGAAGCTAGTTTCACCAATGATTTGGGAGCAGATTCTTTGGATACTGTAGAGCTTATCATGGAATTTGAAAAAGAATTCAATATCGCTATTCCTGACGATCAAGCAGAGAAAATTGTGACTGTTGGTCAAGCGATTGATTACATCACAGCGAACAAATAATCACTCGGAAATTATTCAACTTTCCCGAAAACTATGGAGTTAAGAAGGGTCGTTGTTACCGGACTAGGAGCATTAACACCCATTGGTAATACTGTCCCAGAATACTGGAATGGTCTTATCAATGGTGTGAGTGGTTCAGATCTAATTACACGCTTTGACGCTAGTAAATTCAAAACGAAATTTGCTTGTGAAGTCAAAGGGTTTAACATTGAAGATCACATTGAGCGAAAAGAAATGCGCAAGATGGATCCTTACACGCACTACGCAATGGTGGTGGCTAAGGAAGCTATTGTAGATTCTGGCATCGATGTAGAGAAAGTAGACAAAGATCGTGTTGGCGTCATTTGGGGTTCGGGAATTGGTGGATTAACTACTTTCCAAGAGGAGTGCATTAATTTTGCAAAAGGAGATGGAACACCACGTTTCAATCCTTTCTTCATTCCGAAAATGATTGCCGATATTGCCTCAGGGCATATTAGTATTCAATACGGATTCAGAGGTCCAAACTACACAACTGTTTCAGCATGTGCCTCTTCAACCAACGCATTAATTGATGCCTTTAACTACATTCGTTTAGGTAAGGCAGATATTATTGTAAGCGGTGGTTCTGAAGCTGCAATTTGCGAAGCGGGAGTAGGTGGATTCAATGCTTGTAGAGCGCTTTCTGAAAACAATGAGAATTATAAAACAGCTTCTAGACCTTTCGATTCAACCCGCGATGGTTTTGTCTTAGGTGAAGGTGGCGGTTGTCTTATTTTAGAAGATTTAGATCACGCTTTAGCGCGTGGTGCTAAAATATATGCCGAGCTAATCGGCGGTGGAATGTCTGCAGACGCTTATCACATTACTGCCCCACATCCAGACGGAATTGGCGCTACTAACGTAATGAAGAATGCGTTATCCGATGCGGGTATTTCTTCAAATTCAATAGACTACATTAATGTTCATGGAACATCTACCCCTTTAGGAGATGTTCAAGAAGCTAAGGCCATTCAAAATATTTTTGGAGAGCATGCTTACAACGTAAATATTTCAAGTACCAAGTCAATGACGGGTCACTTGTTAGGTGCCGCTGGAGCAGTTGAAGCTATTGCATCTATCTTGGCCATCAAAAATGGAATCATTCCACCAACGATTAACTTCGTAAATACCGATGAAGCTTTAGATCCGAAATTGAATTTCACATTCAATAAGGCTCAGCATCGTGAAGTGAACGTTGCAATGACCAACACCTTTGGATTTGGTGGTCATAACACGTCAGCCATCTTTAAGAAATACGAATGATTTGGAAATTCTTTTCCAAAGCACACCCGAATAGGGAACTCTTCGACTACATCAGAAACACCTTTCATGTAAAGCCGAAAAATCTTTCACTGTACGAAACAGCATTGCGGCATGCAAGTGCTGCCGACGAAATTCGTCCAGGTATAAAAAACAGCAACGAACGTCTCGAGTTTTTAGGAGATGCAATCTTAGATAGCATTGTCGCACATTATTTGTTTTCGAAATACCCGGCCCTCACAGAAGGAGAATTAACCAAGATGAAATCGAAGATTGTTCGTCGAGATAATCTCAATGCAATCGGGTACGATTTGAAATTGTATGAATTCTTAAATGTCAGTATCGGTAGGCAGGAAATTCACGAAAGTCTAATTGGAAATGCTCTGGAAGCCTTATTTGGCGCTCTTTTCCTAGACAAGGGATATAAAGTCACTCGGGAAATAGCATTGAAATTACTGAAGGAGCATGGACTAGACGAGCGCGTACACTTAGATGTGGATTACAAAAGTAAACTGCACGAATGGGGACAAAAGACACGGAGGCACTTGGTATATATTGTGCGCGAACAACGTAGCACTGGAGCGCAAATGCTATATACCATAGCGTTAGAGTTAGACGGTAAAGAAGTGGGAAGAGGAACAGGTGGTTCAAAAAAAGCGGCGGAACAATCAGCAGCTGAGGCAGCAGCTAAAGTAATCTTGATAAATTAAAACGGAAATATATGTACGGAAAAATGCAGGAACATTTGCAGAATGAATTGAATAGCATTCGCGAGGCGGGTTTGTTCAAACGCGAGCGTATCATTACTACCCCGCAAGCAGCGGTCATTCAAACAACTGAAGGAAAAGAGGTTTTGAATTTTTGTTCGAATAACTACCTTGGTCTCTCGAGTCACCCGGTCGTTTTGGAAGCTGCAAAAGCTGCAATCGATTCACGCGGATTTGGAATGTCGAGTGTGCGTTTTATCTGTGGAACACAGGACATTCACAAAACGTTGGAACATAAACTTTCTGAATTCCTTCACTCAGAAGATACCATTTTGTACGCAGCTGCATTCGATGCGAACGGTGGAGTTTTCGAACCGCTGTTGAACGAGCAAGATGCAATTATTTCAGATGAATTGAATCACGCTTCAATCATTGACGGAGTTCGTTTGTGCAAGGCACAGCGCTACCGCTATAAAAACAACAATATGGCTGATCTTGAAGAGCAGCTGAAAGCCGCTTCAGGCGCGCGTTTCAAGCTTATTGTAACCGATGGCGTGTTTTCAATGGATGGTTACGTGGCACAACTCGACATGATTTGCGACTTGGCTGATCAATACGGTGCAATGGTTATGGTAGACGAATGTCACGCTACCGGTTTCATTGGAAAAACGGGAAGAGGAACTATCGAGTTGAAAAACGTTTTAGGACGAGTAGACATTATCACCGGTACTTTAGGCAAGGCCTTGGGTGGTGCAATGGGTGGTTTCACCAGTGGAAGAAAAGAGATTGTTGACTTACTTCGCCAACGTTCAAGGCCTTATTTATTCTCCAATTCACTCGCGCCTTCTATCGTTGGAGCATCTATTGCGGTAATGGACATGCTTAGTGCATCCTCCGATTTGCGAGATAAACTCGAGGCGAACATTATTCGCTTTAAAACAGGTATTAAGGCCGCTGGATTCGACATTAAGGACGGAGACAGTGCAATAGTTCCAGTTATGCTATATGATGCGAAACTCGCACAAGATTTTGCCGATGCGCTGTTGCAAGAAGGAATCTATGTCATCGGATTTTTCTATCCAGTTGTTGCGAAAGGTCAAGCGCGAATTCGCGTTCAATTAAGCGCTGGCCATGAGTTTGAGCACATTGATAAAGCCGTAGAAGCTTTCACCAAAGTTGGAAAAGCATTAAATGTGATTCAATAATTTATGTCGAAATATTTAATCGTAGGACAAGGGCTAGCAGGAACACTGCTAGCCTTTTCTCTTTTGGAAAAAGGAGAGGAAGTGCTTGTTGCCGATGATTATGCTCATGCCTCTGCTTCGCAAGTTGCGGCGGGCATGTGGAATCCAGTTACATTCAAACGACTTGCTGCTTCTTGGTTAGCGGAAGAAATGTTGGAGGAAATGAATGCAACTTTTCTGCAATTGGAAAATAAATTGCAAGCGAATTTTTTTCATCAATTACCCGTTGCAAGAATTTTTAATTCCATTCAAGATGCTAATTTTTGGGATGAAAAATCAGATCACCCCGAAGTGGGAAGATATCTTTCAGCAAGGTCAAACATTAGTGTGCAGGAAAATTTCGATGCTCCTTTTGGAAACAGCGAAGTGAACGAATGCGGTTGGCTTAACGTCCCGCTTTTCCGCGAGGCTGCAAAGAATTATTTCATTCAGCAGGGAATTTTTTCAAGCGAAGCAGTGAAAGAAAGCGAAGTTGAATTTCATGAACAGGGTGCTCTATGGAAAAACTTGGAGTTTGATAAAATTATTCTTTGCACGGGAATAGGCTTAAATCAATGGGAAGGATTGAACGATTTAGATCTTATTCCTAATCACGGCCAGGTGTTGGATCTGAATATTGAACATTTGGAGGTTGATGCAATTGTCAATTTCGGTCAGTTTTTACTTCCATATGGAAATGGAAAATTCAGATTGGGTGCTACCTATGATTGGAATGAAGTTGATGATGTTCCAACCGACGAGGCAAGAGAGCTTTTACTTTCCGAGTTGAATTCAAGATTGAATAAGGATGTTGTGGTTGAGAGCCAGAAAACAGGCTACCGTCCCACCACCCGCGACAGGCGTCCCATATTGGGATTTGCCAGAGGTAATGAAACGCTTGGTGTCTTTGGCGGATTAGGCTCGAAAGGAGTGCTTCTTGCACCGTATTTCGCGAAATTGTTTACATCGGTTTTAATGGAAGGCGTTGCAATTCCAAAGGAAGTAAATACCTCGCGATTCTAACAATTCAAGGTGAAGAACCTTTGAATTAGATTATGATCCGCTCAATTTGTTCAAATAGATTTGTTAAGCGCCTGAAATGTGCAAAAAATGAAACGGATCTATTTACTTCTCATACTCTTGGCTTCGTGCCATTGGATATCTGCGCAGCAGATTGATGAAGGAGATTCACGTGCGATGATTCAGGCCAATTTCATTTATCAGTTTGCGGTTAATAGCAATTGGCCGGTTGAAATGAAGAAAGGAAAATTTCTGATTGTGGTTTATGGAAACGACGCTGTCTACAAACATGTTCTAGAAAAGTATGCGATGAAACCGGTAGGTGCGCAAACTATTGAGGTGCAATCTTGGGCCGATTACAAACCGGGATTAACGAGCCACATTGTTTTTGTAGATAAATCGAAAAAGGCCGACTTTGCGAGAATCATTAAAGAGGTGAAGGGTAAGAACACCTTAGTCGTGACAAACTGGGAAGGTGCCTTAGGAAGTGGGGCAGCGATAAATTTTAAAACAGTGGACAATTCTATTCGATATGAATTGAGTGAGGCAGCATTATCGGAGAAGAAGATTACTCCGGGAAATAAAATTTTACAATGGAAAGTTCAATAGTATGAAGCACACATTCTTACTTTTTTTGATTTTACTGGGTGTGGCTCAAATGGCCTACAGTCAAGTAAATCCAATTGTAGCGAAAGCCGCTGAATTGTGCGATGAAAAGAAATACGAAGAGGCGCTTGCACAAATTGACGAGGGTTTTAAGTTGGCCAGTTTGAACTCAGATCCGAATGCATGGTTTGTAAAAGGATTTATTTTAAAAGAGCTTTACAAACAAAAAGAAGCCGATCAACGTCAAAGTAACTACAGATACCGAAGTGTAGCTGCGTTGAGGAAAGCACGCGAATTCGATTCGAATTTAGAATTCGCATCGAACATAGATGCCGCTTTTCAGTATATAGCTTTCACATATTTCAATGATGCGTTATTACGTTCCGTTGAAATGGATAACGAATCGGAGAATGAGCCTATCGACCTATTCAAAAAGTTTGAAGAGCTTTATTCAGGTTCAGATGTCGAACTTAGAGATTTGAAGTTAGAATTCAATAGCAAAATGGCAGAGGGGCATTACCGCAACTGGATTAAAAACACGGAGGACACTCATCATTACGCGTTGTGTTTGGAGTATTATTCGAAAGTTCTTTCCTTGGATAATAGAAACTGCACAGCCAACTTGAACTTGGCCATTGTGAACTACAATCAAGGTGTGTTCATGATTCGTAAGATTGGTGCACAGACCGACATGATGGACTTAATTTCCATTCAAGACGAAAGTGTGAAAAAATTTAAGGCAGCCATTCCATTTGCTCAGCAGGCCTTTGCTTCATGTACCCCTGCTCCAACCAACTACAAGGTACTTATGTTTGTGAATCGCGCGTTGGGAAGGGAAGAAGAGTATCTTCGATTGAAGAAAGAGTCAGAAAAAAAATTCAAATCAAATTAATTGCAATCCATGAATTGGTTCTTCAATAAGAAGTATCGTCTTGGATTTGGCTTCGGTGTCATCATATTCATCGTTGCTGGTACGTTGGTCATGACCATGATTACTTTGCAGCGGAGTTATGATATCAATCGGAAAATTAATGACAAGTATGTTCCATCTATTGGACGCTTGCAAGACCTCGAGAGCTATACGCTTCGTTCAAAAGACTTAATTAAAGAATGGGCATTTGTTCAGCGGGTAGAAGAAGATCTTCATCGCAAAGAGATGAAGGCAATTAGTGACAGTTCACTTACTAATTCATGGACACGACTCAAAGAAGTTAAAAGCAATTTCAGCAAGGAAGAACAACAGAAGCTCGATTCTTTAGAAGTCAGAATAGCTGTCATGTTGGTTCAGTACAAAGTAGTTCAAGAACTGTTACCCACCTTCGACAGTTACAGCAATCCAATTGCGTTAATGGAAGCTGAGTCATATTTTATTGAAGGCAGTGGAATACCGCTTGTGGTTGAAGAAGCAGAGGCTATTCTAAATGAATTGCGCACAAAGCAAACCGAACGAATGAATAGGGAAATTGAAGAAATGAATGTTCAATTCTCTCGTTTAACCGGTGTTCTTGTGGTGGTTTCTTTGTTCGTTTTATTTGCGGGAATTGCCATTGCTTATTTCACAACGAAACTGAGAAAGCAAAAAGAAGAATCTGATGTTCAAAAGGAACAATTGAATTTGTTGTATCACGATTTAACTGACAGCATCAATTACGCGCAAAGACTTCAAAATACAATCTTGCCGAACATTGGCGCGGTAAGACAAATCTTCAACAAGAGTTTTGTTTTTTATGTTCCTAAGGCTGTTGTAAGTGGCGATTTTTATTGGTTTAAGAATGTAGGGGGCAGGAAATTATTTGCTGCTGCAGACTGCACGGGACATGGCGTTCCTGGTGCATTCATGAGTTTGGTAGGTCACAACTTTTTGAATCATGTGACTAAAGTTTTTCTTGACCCGTCACAAATTCTAAATAGCGTTAATCGTTTAGGTACAGAGGTCCTGCGCAACAATAACACCGGTGTTCGAGACGGTATGGACATTGCACTTTGTGCAATCGATGAAAAGGAAATGATGTTGGAATATTGTGGTGCGAATATTCCGCTTTACGTTGTCAGAAAGAATGAACTTATTGAATTGGCTCCAACCAAGCGAAGCATTGGAACCTTCGGTGAACGCGGTGAGTCTTTTGAAACACAGAAGTTTCAATTGGAAAAGAATGATATGGTATACGCTTGCAGTGACGGTTATGCAGATCAATTCGGTGAAGAGACCAACAAGAAATTCATGCGGAAGAAATTCAAGGAAATGCTCGCATCTATTTCAACTTTAGAAATTGACACACAAGAAAAAACCCTTCACGAAACGTTTTACGCTTGGAAGGGTTCAGTAGAACAAACCGATGACCTTTTAGTGATCGGAATTCGAATCTAATTTATTACGAAGCCAGGCTTGATCGGTCTGCTATATAGGTATCAACCGGGTTCACACACAACACAGGTATTTGTGCATCGTTAGTGATTACGTGCTGCTCGTAGCTTGAGTTGAATACATTTAACAGGGAGCTCTCGTAGAAATTCATAATACAAATCAAATCCGCTTCAACTGCTGCGGAGTATTTCAATAAAGATTTGACGAATGATCCTTCTGACTTCGTTTCGGTAATTTCAACTTCAACAGGAATGTCCTTTGAGCTCAAATATTCTACGGCGTAATTTAAATTACGATCCAGTTGATTTTTTAGGAACTCATCGGTTTCATTCGGAGAAATCAAATACACTTTCGAGTTAAAGTATTTCGCTACATCGCGAACTGCGCTTAATTTTTGCTTGGTTTCTTTGTGCAAATCTAATGGCACAACCAAACGGTGATATCCGTGCTCACGAATGGTTCTCTCTTGAACAACGATGAAAGGAATAGAACTTTCAGTAACAATTTTTAATGCGCGACTGCCAGTCATGAATTGCAAGCCGCGAGCCCCATGTGTCCCCATAATAATAAGTGCTGCATCCATTTCTGTTGCAGCCTTATCAATGTCTTCAAATATGTTCCCGATTCGAACGTGAGCGTGAATCTCAACGCTATTTTCAACACGAACGCGATCTTTAAGTGCTTCTAACTTCAAGCGTACTTCAGAAACTTGTTTCTTGTTTTCTACAATGTGAATCAGATGAATATCGGCAAGAATTGTTTTGCCCATCAAAAGTGCGTGTTCAATGGCAATATCGCTCACTTTAGTGAAATCGACAGGCACTAAAATTTTCTTAGAAAATCCCATAATTATGTTTTTTGCAAAGGTAAATGAATTGAGTGCTATCCATTAAGACTAAAATCAAGTACTTGTTGGAAAAACAGTTCTGGAGATTCGGCGTGAGGCCAATGTCCGGTGTTTTTCATTTCAATAATTTTAGCTTGGGAAAAGTATTCTTGAAGAGAATGCTCGTCTTCCTTCAAAATATAATTTGAAAGTTCTCCTTTAATAAACAATGTTGGTAGGCTAATGGGAACGTTGAACGGCACTTCAGCAAGAATTTCATTGATATGGAATTCAAGTGCATCAATATTGAAGCGCCATTCTAATTTCCCTGGTTCCGTCCAATACAGATTTTTAAGGAGAAAGAGCTGCGTGGCCTTGTCAACAGCGGTCTTGGAAAAAATATCTTCTGCCTCCGCTCGAGATTGTATTAAATCCAAGGGAACTGATCGCAACGCCTGAAAAACAGCATCATGGTGACGCGGATAGCGTTTTACGCCCATATCCACAACAATTAGTTTTTCAATCAGAAATTCAATTTCTTGCGCAACATGCATCACAGTCTTTCCCCCCATACTGTGACCCAAGAGTATCACATCACGAAGGTTTTCCGCGGCAATGAAGTCAATGGCGTCTTCACACATCAGTTTATAATTCATTTCATCGGAATGAAATGATCTTCCATGATTTCGTTGGTCAATGGTATATACGCAGAACCCGTGTTCTGCCCATTTTTTAGCGTGCGTGGTCCAATTATCTCCTGTTCCAAAAAGCCCGTGAAAGATGAGTATTGGTTTTCCTTCCCCGTATTTACTGAAATGCAATTTCATTTTACATTAATTCATTTTTGTACATCTGCACAGTATTTTCCAATCCGAAATACAAAGCATCGGAGATAAGCGCATGGCCTATAGAAACCTCGTCGAGATGCGGCACCTGTTGAGCAAAGTATTTTAAATTCTCCATATTCAAATCGTGCCCGGCATTAACACCAAGTCCCGCGCTGTGCGCAGCTTTCGCTGTTTCTATAAAAGGCGCTACAGCTTTTTCTTTATCAAGGGAATAGCCAACCGCGTAACTTTCGGTATACAGTTCAACACGGTCTGTTCCGGTAGCCGCAGCTTTTGCCATGAGCGCAGGATTGGCTTCCATAAAAATGCTTACACGCATGCCGTGTGATTTTAATTCTTTAACGATTCCCGATAAAAAATCAAAATGCGTTTCCACATCCCAACCTGCGTTGGATGTTATAGCATCGGGAGCATCGGGAACTAATGTAACCTGATTCGGTTTTGATTGAATGACCAACTCCATAAAGTCAGAAGTGGGAAATCCTTCCACATTGAATTCAGTTTTTACAACTTTTTTCAAAGCAGGGACATCGGCGTAACGAATATGACGCTCGTCGGGTCTTGGGTGAACCGTAATGCCATCGGCACCGAAGCGCTCAATGTTCTGAGCTGCCACAATGACATCAGGTGTATTGCCTCCGCGAGCATTGCGAATGGTGGCGATTTTATTAATGTTTACGCTAAGTGCGATCATGTATTTAAAATTGGTTGTGCAAAACTCGGCAATATTCGAATTCAAATTCACGTTGTGGAACGAAAAATGAATGTAGGTTTAACCGCTCATCCAAAGATGCTATGAATAAAGCTCTAAATTTAATATCGAAAAGCCTGCCCGCACTCAGTCGGGGAGATTCGGCTATGCACGTATTAAATTTAATGGATGAACTGCGCGTGAACGATTTACCTGTTGTTGAAAATGGATTGTTTTTAGGCCTTGCAAATGAAAGTGATTTTCTAAACGCGGAAGTTTATCAGGGTGAAATTCAGGCGGAACTCGATTTGCTAAACGTTTCTGTTTTACCAGATTCGCATGTTTTAGACGTGTTGAAGGTGGTCAGTGAAAATGATGTAACGGTTATACCTGTTGTTGACGAAGGAAATAACTACCTCGGTAGCATCACGTCTGCCGATTTGCTCGATCATTTAGCAGAAATGCTCGGGGTCATGCGCGAAGGTGGAATTATTGTATTGCAAGTTTTCGAGCGCGATCACAGCATTCAGCAAATTGCACGCATCATTGAAGAGAATAACGCAAAGATCTTAAGCCTTTCTGTGGTTGCAGTTTCAGAAGGGAATTTGGAGATACACATTAAAATTGATTTACCCGATTTGAATCCTATTCTTCAAAGTTTAGAGCGTTTCAATTACAATGTCCTGAGTAAGTTTCAGGCTTCTCAGTACGACGATGAGTTAAAAGATCGTTACAACGAACTCATGCGTTACTTGAATATGTAGCGTTTGCTGAAAAACGCTACCTTTGTTTTTTACACGATATGTTAGTATACGTTTTTGGAAAAAAATTCGAAGCCGACTTGGCACCAGCAGTCCAACAATTTCTTGAGAAAATGGTGCGACGCGGAATTTCCATTTGTGTCTACAAAGGGTTTGAACGTTTTCTTCAGTCACACATTCAAATTCCTGCACACACCACCTTCGAAGAAGATTCGGAATTTGAAAATGCTGTGGCTTTGTTCAGTTTTGGTGGCGACGGAACTTTTTTAGATGCGGCGCGACTTGTAGGCTCAAAGCGTATTCCACTTTTGGGAATTAACACAGGAAGACTAGGGTTTCTTTCACACGTAAGTGTATCAGAAGCAGACGAGGCGCTTGAGCAGTTTGTAAATTCTGAATACACCATTGACCCGCGTTCATTCATTCAAATTAAATCCGATCAATTTGATTTTGGAGATTTTCCTTTTGCATTGAATGAAATTACCATCAACAATGCCACGCGGAATGAAATGATAAAGATTAACGCCACAGTAAATAAAGCCTTTTTAAGCAGTTATTGGGCCGATGGTTTAATAGTAGCTACCCCTACAGGGTCTACAGCCTATTCGCTTTCGTGCGGTGGGCCTATAGTAACACCGAATTCGAATAATTTTATTATCACGCCAATTTCTGCCCACAACCTTACAGCGCGTCCGCTTGTAATTGGAGACACTTCCACAGTTAAGTTGAAAGCGGATTGTAGGTCGGGACAGATACAAATAACATTAGACAGTTCGCAGTATGTAATGGACAGCGGAGTAGAAATTACATTGTGTCGCGCACCCTTTGAGCTTCAAATGATACTTTTGGAAGGAAGAAATTTCTTCAGAACCATTCGAAAGAAAATGGGTTGGGGCCTTGACATTCGAATGGATTGACAATAATTAACTGAAAAAAGCTTTGTACAGGTATGAATAACCGTTTACTTCTTTTGGTCTTCTTTCTAGTTGGAAATGCAGCTGCAACAGGTCAGGCACTGAGCAAAGAGAAAAGCAAGGAACTTTCTATTTCTGTCGGAACGGCCTATTACCTCGGTGAAATAAATCCTTCTAAGCATTTTGGAACCAAAGAAAAATTAGCACTTGGAATCGCTATTCGAAATAATTTGAACAAGCGTTGGGCTATTCGAACAGGTTTAACCTACGGAAATATTGAGGCTTTCGATTCAGACAGCAAAGATGCTTGGCAGCAGAATCGAAATTTGAATTTCAGGAATCGCTTTTTCGAAGGAAGCGTCATCGCAGAATTGAATTTCTTCAATTATCAAATTAATTCAAAGCACAACATCTCGCCGTATTTATTTCTAGGCGCTGCTGTTTTTCGAATGAATCCAGAGGGAATGTATAATGGCTATTGGCATCCCCTTCAACCCGCCGGAACTGAAGGACAGGGAATGGCTGGTAAAGATGCGTTGTATAAAACAACGGGATTCACAATGCCCATGGGTGCAGGATTGAAATGCAACATTAAAGGATTGCTTGGCTTTTCATTGGAATGGGGAATGCGCAAAACCTACACAGACTATTTCGACGATATTTCCGCAACATATGTAAATCCAACAATGTTGGCAGCAGCAAGGGGTCAGCTGGCCACTAATTTAGCGGATCAAAGCCTTCTTCCGGTGAATAACAACAATGCCTACATCCAGCGGGGAGACCCAGGAAGAAAGGATCTTTACTTCTTTTGCATGGCCTCGTTAAATTTCAGAATAGACAAAAAAGGAAATAGCTGCGCAACCTGGCAGTAATTGCTTGTCTAAACACGGGCTTTCCGTATCTTCGCACCTCGATGAAAAGTGCCTTCGATCAAATAGACTTAAGTAAGACTCCACGCCATGTTGCCGTAATTATGGATGGTAATGGACGTTGGGCTAAAAATCAAGGGAAAGATCGGATATTTGGACACTTTAACGGGGTTGAATCTGTACGAGCTGCTATTAAGGCAGCGCGCAAGGCAGAAGTTGAATTTCTTACGCTCTATGCCTTTTCAACAGAAAATTGGAATCGTCCCAAAGAGGAAGTTGACGCCCTCATGGATTTACTCGTTACCACGATTATAAGCGAATTAGCGGAACTCATGGAAAATGGTGTTCGGTTATTGGCTATTGGCGATATCGAACAACTGCCTTTGAAATGTCGCGATGAGCTGAAAACAGCAATAGCTAAAACAGCCGACAACAAAGATGTTACCTTGGTATTAGCTTTGAATTATAGCGCCCGTTGGGAAATAGTAAATGCGGTAAGAGCAATTGTTACACAACAAATCCCTGCTGAAAACGTTACGGCTGACGTGATTGCCCAAAACCTATCTACTGCTGAAATACCTGACCCGGAATTGCTCATTCGCACAAGTGGAGAGCACCGCATAAGTAATTTTTTACTTTGGCAAATCGCTTATACAGAATTGCATTTTACCCCCATTATGTGGCCTGAATTCAGAGAAGAACATTTTTTCGAAGCGCTGGTGAGCTACCAAAGCAGAGAACGTCGATTCGGTATGACTTCAGAGCAAACAGAACAAACGAAATAGAAAAGTTGAGAAAGACGCTGAAATATAATCTCCCAAATATCCGAGCAATGTTATTTGCTCTTTCGTTCATGGCGTCTTTATTCGTTGCGCCAGTTCTTCAGGCTCAAGTTGAATTAGGCACTACCATCGACTACGCAGAACCGCGTAAGATGAAGATTGCAGGAATTACTGTGATGGGCGCAGAATATACCGATGCACAGGCAATATTGCTTTTTTGTGGTTTGAAGGTGGGTCAAGAGTTAATGATTCCAGGAGACGAAATTGCCGATGCACTTCGCAAGCTTTGGAAGAATCAGTTGTTCTCGGCAATTGACATTCGTTTGGCAGAAGCTCGAGGAGATGATGTTTTCTTGGTTATTGTGGTAAAGGAACTTCCGAAACTCGGAGTGTTCAAGTTTGAAGGAATTAAAAAAGGCGACGCAGATAACATTCGCGAAAAAATGAAAATCCGTTCAGGAAATATCGTGAACGAAAACCTAAAAGCTACTGCGACCAATATTATCAAGGATTTTTATGTGGAAAAAGGGTACTACAACGCCAAAGTAAATATCGTTGATAAGCCTTATCCAAATTTGCCTAACGCCGTTGAATTAACCTTCGATATTGAGCGTGGCAATAGAATTAAGATTGAAGAAATTGAATGGGTAGGGGCAGATAAGATGTCCATAGCGACGTTGAATCGCTCAATGAAGAAAACGAAGAAAGCTGCTTTCTATCACGTATTCAAATCATCAAAATTTTTAGAAGAAGAATACGAAGAAGATAAAGTGGCGGTAATAGCCCGTTATAATAAAGAAGGTTTCCGCAACATGAGAATTGTAAAAGATTCTATCTACGCTGTTGGACCCGAGCGTTTGAAGATTCGAATTACACTGGATGAAGGAAATAAATTTTATTTCAGAAACATCTCGTTCATTGGAAATACAAAATACAGAAGTAACTCTCTCGATTCAATTCTGAATATCAAGAAAGGTGATGTTTACAACATGGAGGTTTTGCAAACCCGTTTGAATATGAATCAAAGCGGACGCGATGTTGCTTCATTGTATACAGACGATGGGTATTTGAATTTTTACGCCTACCCGGTAGAATCTTTGGTTCCACCAGACAGTATAGACATTGAGGTGCGAATGGGTGAAGGTCGTCAGTATCGGATAGGTGTTGTCAGCGTTTCTGGAAATTCGAAAACAAATGACCACGTTATATATCGTGAAATCCGAACACGTCCTGGCGATTTATTCAATCGCTCCGATTTGATTCGTTCACAACGCGAATTAGCAAACTTGAATTATTTCAGCCAAGAAGCATTTGATATTCGAACGAACCCAAGACCTGACGAAGGTCTAGTAGATTTAGAATATGTTGTTGAAGAAAAGCCTTCCGACCAAATTGAATTGTCAGGTGGTTGGGGAGGTGGACGCGTTGTTGGATCATTAGGATTGAGCTTCAACAATTTCAGCATGCGTAATTTCTTCAAGAAGGAAGCATGGAGCCCACTTCCAACAGGCGATGGTCAGAGACTTTCTATACGCGCAATGAGTAATGGCGCTTTCTTCCAATCATACAACCTAAGCTTTACCGAGCCTTGGTTGGGTGGAAAAAGACCGAACTCATTATCGGTTTCCGGCTACCACAGTGTTCAGTCGAATGGACAGGCCAAGTTCATAAATGATGTATTGAACCCGACCCGACAATCCCTAATTATTACAGGTGCGTCTGTTGTTTTCGGACAGCGTTGGCAGAAGCCAGATGACTGGTTCTTGTTCTTTGGTGGATTATCTTATCAGCATTTCGATTTGAACAATTACGGATCATTCTTCTCATTCAACAACGGATACTCGAACAACCTAGCTGCTAACTTTACCATAGAAAGAAGTTCGTTGTCTGAAACGATTTATCCTACTTGGGGTTCGAAAATTACCTTGAGTTCGAAGTTTACATTGCCTTACACTACCATTGGAGAGAATTTCTTGGGTAAGGAGTATGATTATGCGACTATGACTGACCAGCAAAAAGTAGACTGGGTAGAATATTATAAGATTAAGTTCACTGCCAATTGGTACACATCTTTGAACAAACACAAAACGAACAAATTGGTTTTGCATACGCATGCTGGGTTTGGATTCCTCGGTGCTTACAATAAGAATCTCGGTCAATCTCCGTTTGAGAGATTTTATTTGGGAGGAGTTTTCTTAAGTGGCTTCTTACTTGATGGTCGTGAGATTGTGAATTTGCGCGGTTACGATGATTTGTCTTTAACCATGCCAAGTGATCGTGTAGGGGCTCCGGTAATTACGAAGTATGGTGCTGAATTGCGCTACCCAATTTCATTGAATCCCCAAGCAACAATTTTTGCATTGGCTTTTGCTGAAGCAGGAAGGACGTGGGTAGATTTCTCGGATTACAATCCGTTCAATTTGTACAAGTCAGTAGGTGGCGGACTTCGAATCTTTTTGCCTATGTTTGGACTGTTAGGATTCGATTACGGATGGAGATTGAACGATCTGCCTAATGCGCCCAACATGGCACCAGGTCAGTTTCACTTCAGTATAGGTATGAACATGGGTGAACTTTAAAAAACGAATGATGAAAGCAAATTCAACGATCAAATTCATTTTTTCTTTTGTGCTTATTGTTTCGACATTGTCGTTGAGCGCTCAAAAATTCGCATACATAGATTCGAAGTACGTCTTATCGCACATGCCCGAATATATGGCAGCCCAAAAGCAGATCAACGAACTAAGTGCCGAATGGCAGGCTCAGGTGGAACAGAAATACACAGCCATTGAGCAATTGGAAAAGTCATTTCAAGCCGAGAAAATATTGCTTACAGAGGATATGAAGAAGAAGCGTGAGGCAGATATCAACGAGCGCAGAGAAGAGGCGAAGCAATATCAAAAATCGAAATTTGGAGTGGAGGGAGATTTATTTAAAAAGCGTGAAGAGTTAGTGGCACCTATTCAAGAGCAAATATTTCAAGCAATTGAAGACATTGCTTCTCAATCTCAATACATGGTTGTGTTTGATAAGGCCAGTCACTCGAACATGTTATACACCAATCCGAAGCACGACATTAGTGATAAAGTACTGAAGAAAATGGGATTGAAACCAGGAGAAGTATTGGATAAAGACGAAGACGATAAGGAAGATTCTCAAGAAAAACCGGGTGAGAAACCAGGCACCGGTACCGGTCGTCCAGGAAATGATCGTCCAAGTTCACCGGGGAAAGGCAACTAATGCGTATTTTTGGTACTGTCATTGAATAGAAGAAAAAAAAACATACAATCATGAAGAAGACAATTTTAGCAGCACTATTTATTTCATTGGGATTTGGTGCATTCGCGCAGAAGTTCGCGCACGTGGATCGCCAGGCAATCCTTTTGCAAATGCCTGCAATGAAAGGCGTTCAAGCCGATATGGAAACAGCAAAGAAATCCTTTGAAGGAGAATATGTGGTTATGCAAAAAGAGCATGACGATAAAGTTGCCGAGTACGAAACAAAATCAAAAATGGCGGTTAGCGCAGGCGGATGGCCAGAAGCAATTCGTCAAAGCAAAGCACAGACTATAGCAGACCTAGAGCAGAACATGATGGATTTCCAGCAGACAGCAAACGATGAGTTGCAGCAATTGCAAGACGGTTTGTTGAAGCCATTGGTTGAAGAGTTCGATGCGGCAGTTGCTAGAATTGCAAAGGCTGGCGGATATACATACGTATTCGATCTTGGAGCAGGAAACTTGGTATACGTTGGTGGTGAAGATCTCGGAGACAAATTGAAAGCTGAATTAAAAATTCCAGCAGCTTCTCCAACTACGCCAACACAGAAATAATATTGATTGAATAAAATGAAATCCCGCCAAGCGGGATTTTTTTTGTTATGAATACAAATCCAATAGGCATATTCGATTCTGGAATTGGTGGACTAACTGTTGCGAAGGCCATACAGAAGTTTCTTCCGAATGAATCGTTTATTTACTTCGGTGATACTGCCCATCTGCCATACGGAGATAAATCTCCGGATAGCATTCGTGCTTATTCAAAACGTATTGCGGAATTGTTGGTTGAGCATAACTGCAAGGCAATTGTTATCGCATGCAATACGGCTTCAGCGCACGCGTATAAAACAGTTGTAAAAAGTATTCCTTCCCACATACCGGTTATAAATGTTGTAGATCCGGTGGCGATATACACAGCTGCGAACTACAACAAGACGAAGGTGGGGGTTATAGGAACAAAGGGTACCATTCATTCACGGATCTATGTGAAACGCATCGAGAAATTGAATCCAACGTTAAAAGTTCTTTCAAACGCTACTCCTTTGCTAGCTTCAATGATTGAAGAAGGGTATTACAACAATAAGATTTCACAAAGTATAATAGATAGTTATTTATCGAAATCTTCCTTCAAGGGAATTGAAGCACTTATTTTGGGCTGCACGCACTATCCGCTGATAAGAAAGGAAGTTGAGAAATTCTATCAACAGAAAATTGAAATCATCGACAGCGCTTCTGTTGTGGCTCATGCGGTTTCTGATGTATTGAAAAAGAAAGACATTCTGAACTTAAGTAGACGCAAACCGAAGTATTCCTTTTGGGTTTCAGATTACACCGAATCATTCGAAAAGAGCACAGAAATTTTCTTCAACCAAAAATTGAAATTGGTTGAAAAACGAATTTGGAAAGACGAGCGTTATTAATGTTTGAAGTGACGAACACCTGTCATGTACATGGCTATGTTGTTCGCATTGCAATAGTCTATTGAAAGCTGATCTTTTATTGATCCCCCTGGTTGAACTACCGCAACAATGCCAGCGTGCTTCGCAATTTCTACGCAGTCTGGAAAAGGAAAAAACGCATCGCTTGCCATGGCGCTGCCTTCTAGAGAAAAACCAAAGTGCTTCGCTTTTTCAATGGCTTGCTGAAGCGCATCTACGCGAGAAGTTTGTCCAGTTCCACTTGCAAGCAAGGTGTTGTCTTTTGCAAATACGATTGTGTTACTCTTGGTATGCTTCACCAATTTATTTGCGAAAATCATATCTTCAATAGAAGCAGCATTGGCTTCGGTCAGTGTTGCGCATTTTAAGTCGGCTGATGATTCTGTTGCGTTGTCTTTTTCTTGAACCAAATATCCATTCAAAATAGATCTTACTTGGGTTTGAAGAAGAGGTGTTTCTTTTATGATTAGAATAATGCGATTCGCTTTAGACTTCAACAATTCAACAGCTTCACTCGAATAGGAAGGTGCAATAACTACTTCGCAAAAAAGCGAATTTATTTTTTCGGCTGTGGCGAAATCAATCTCGCCATTTGCAATTAGAACTCCACCAAAAGCTGAAGTGCTATCGCAAGCTAGGGCAGCTTCATAGGCTTCAACCATTGACAATCTTGTAGCGACGCCACAAGCGTTGTTGTGTTTTAGAATAGCAAATGTTGGCGCGTTGTTTTTGAATTCAGCAATCAACTGAACCGCGGCTTCAACATCTAACAAATTATTATAGGAAAGTTCCTTTCCGTTAAGTTTCGTGAACAAAGCATCTAGATCGCCGAAAAAGCTTCCTTTCTGGTGTGGGTTTTCACCGTAACGCAAAACATGTGCATCACGAGAAGCAATGCGCAAAGATCCGTCTTCGTTTCCTTTAAAGTAAGCGTAGATAGCAGAGTCGTAATGTGAAGAAACTTCGAAGGCCTGCTTCGCGAAGAACTGTCTTTGCTCGAGGGAAGTCTCTCCCTTCTGATTGACTAGTAATTCATGAAGAGCGCTGTATTCATTTTTCGAAGGAACAATTACAACATCATTGAAATTTTTCGCGGCTCCACGAATAAGAGCAATTCCACCAATGTCTATCTTTTCGATGGTGTCTTCATGTGAAGCTCCCGTAGCTACAGTCTTTTCAAACGGATATAAGTCAACAATTACGCAGTCAATTGCTTGTATATTGAATTTCGCGGCCTCTTCAAGGTCCTGTGCCTCATCTCTTCGGTACAAAATTCCGCCTAACACACCGGGATGAAGCGTCTTCACCCTTCCTCCAAAAATACTTGGATACCCCGTTAAATCTTCCACCGCTGTAACAGGGATGCCCATGTTTTCAATGAATGTTTGGGTTCCTCCGGTGCTATAAAGTGTAATACCCAATTGATTCATTTGTTCAACAATTGGAGCTAAACCATCTTTATCGAACACGGAAATGAGAGCTGAAGAAATTCGTTTGTTCACGGCGTTGTAAATTAAGTCGCGAATTTACAATGTAAATCAGGGCTTTAGCCTTGCTTTTTTCAACAACCCTGTATTATTGTGGTTTTTTAGTTTTGTTCCACTTTTCAAACCTTATCTTTGACTATAACTAAAAGGAGACCACACATTGGCATTTTCACTCGGTAATCAAGCACACCCGTTTTTCGATACGTTGAA
>CAIZGX010000060.1 GCA_903932685.1 uncultured Bacteroidota bacterium
GCGAAGATGTTGGACGTGTTCGTATGTACCTCGGCCCCGCTGTTATGTATACTTTGAACCTGATTGTTCTCTTCGCCATGTGTATTGGCATTATGTACAAAATTTCTCCTAAGCTTACCTTTTACACCTTGCTTCCACTGCCTTTCATGATGATCGGAATTTTTCTTGTTAGCAGAAGAATCAACAAAAAGACAGAGCGCGTTCAACGTCAGCAAAGTGAACTTTCAACCACCGTTCAAGAAAGTATGAGCGGCATACGAGTGCTGAAAGGATTCGGCTTAGAAAATCACTTCATTAAGCATTTCTACAAGCAAAGTCAGTCCTATAAAAAACTACAAATGCATCTGGTGAAAACAGATGCGTTGTTTACGCCTGTTATTGGGATGCTAGTTGGACTTTCAACGCTTCTTACACTGTACATTGGTGCCCGTGAGGTTGCTGCTGGAAATATTACTTATGGAGTGATTGTACAATTTATATTCTACGTCAACCTTCTCACTTGGCCGTTTGCGAGTGTGGGCTGGGTAACAAGTTTAGTATTGAAGGGAGAAGCGAGTATGACTCGTATCCTCGCATTTTTAAATCAGACTTCTGCTATTTCAAGCGGTAACGAAACCGTTCAAACTTTCGAAACGCTTCAATTCAAAAATGTCTCTTTCACCTATCCTGAAACGCAAATTGAAGCACTTTCAAACCTGAACTTAGAAATAAACAAAGGAAAAACCGTTGCTTTTATTGGACACACGGGTTCTGGAAAATCCTCTCTTGTTCAGTTGCTCATGAAAGCATATATGCCAACATTTGGAACTATTTCAATGAATGGAATTGACATAGCTCAATTGGAAACCAATGCATACAGAAGCCTCATGGGCATTGTTCCGCAAGATGTTTTTTTATTCTCAGATACTATTGAAAACAATATCCGCTTTGGAAATGGGAATGCGACGTTAAATGAAATTACACGGGCTGCGCAAACAGCTGATTTACACGAAAACATTCTTGGCTTCGAAGAAAAATACGAAACACTTCTTGGAGAACGAGGCATTAATTTGAGCGGTGGACAAAAGCAACGTCTCTCAATAGCTCGCGCCATTATTTCAAATCCGGAAATTTTACTTCTTGACGATTGCCTTTCGGCTGTTGACACCCAGACTGACGAGAAGATTATGCGCAGCCTGAAAAAAATTCGAGAAGGAAAAACCAATATCATTGTTTCTCATCGAATCAGCAGTGTACATCATGCCGATAAAATCTTCGTACTGATGCAAGGTCAACTTGCAGAAAGCGGGACACACGAAGAATTACTTGCTCAAAAAGGACTTTATTACGAGCTTGCTGAGCTTCAAAAAATACAAGAGAACTAAATAGCCTTCTGGGTGTTTTAATTTTATGAATGTATTAGTCACAGGAGGAACCGGTTTTATTGGAAAGCAAATTATTCAAGCATTGCTGGAAAAGGGACATGCTGTCACAAACCTCACCACACAGCGCAGTCAAGAAGGTGTTCTTTCTGAAAAACTCCAACACATCTATTGGAATCCGAAATCTAAAGAACTTAACAAATCACTACTGCCTAGCATTCAAGGAGTCGTTCATTTAGCTGGTTACAGCGTGGCCAATAAGTGGAGTGCAGCTAACAAAGCGCTCATGGTTTCGAGTCGCATTTCATCGACAGATTTTCTTTGTGAAATCTTGAATGAAATGGAAACGTCACCGAATGTTTTAGTTGGGGCAAGTGCCTCAGGATTTTACCAAAACTCCTATGAACTTCAAGATGAAAATGCAACGGTTGGAAGTGGCTTTTTGGCAGACTTAACAGCACAATGGGAAAACGCAAGCGCATCTCTTCACTCTTCCATAAAAAATATTCATTTACGCATTGGGGTTGTGCTGAGCGCAAACGATGGAGCGCTCAAAAAGCTCACTCCCATTTTCAAAGCGGGAATTGGATCTGCTGTTGGCAATGGAAATCAATACATGAGCTGGGTTCACGAAAAAGATTTGGTTGCTTTGTTTATTCATTGCCTTGAGAACACTGTGGAGTCAGGTGTTTACAATGCCACATCTGATATCCCTGTTACCAATTACGAATTTTCTAAAACCTTAACATCGGTATTAAGAAAACCTTTTTTCCTTCCAAAAGTACCCGCCTTCGTATTGAAAGTACTGTTCGGAGAAATGTCACAACTTGTTCTTGTGAGCCAAAGACTTTCCAATCTGAAAATAAAGTCAACAGAATTCGAGTTCCGATTTAAAACTATTCAAGACGCTCTCGCCAATGTCTATGGGAAAAACTAAGATAAACATTCATTGGTTTCGAAGAGACCTCCGCATAAGCGATAATCACGCGCTGTTCACAGCACTTTCCGCTGAATTCCCCGTGCTTGCTATCTTCATTTTCGACCCAAACATCTTGAACCCTCTTCCGAAAAAAGATGCACGTGTTCAGTTCATTCATTCAACACTTGCTTCCATTCATGAGCAATTGGTTTCTGTTGGAAGTGCGCTGCGTGTATTTCATTGCACCCCCGAAGAAGCGCTTGAACAATTAACGAATGAATTCGAAGTGCAGAATTTATTCGCCAATCGCGATTACGAACCCAATGCACGCAAGAGAGACAAGCGCATCTATGATTCATTGAAGGAAAAGGGAATAACTTTTATTGGAAAGAAAGACCACGTCATCTTCGAAGCCAGTGAAGTAACCAAAGACGATGGACTTCCTTACACCGTGTATACTCCATATAGCAAGAAATGGAAAGCACGATTGGTATCGCATCCTATAAATTGTTATCCATCGGAAGAGCTTCAATCGAATTTCCTTCAAACTAAAACAACTGATTTTCCTTCATTGGAAAACA
Organism: uncultured Bacteroidota bacterium; assembly: GCA_903932685.1. Taxonomy (GTDB): domain Bacteria; phylum Bacteroidota; class Bacteroidia; order Flavobacteriales_D; family Sanyastnellaceae; genus CAIZGX01. Next base: position 2,862 of record CAIZGX010000060.1, read on the forward strand.
TTGGTTTCGAGAAAACAGCAATCAACTTCCCTTCCATTCAATTGAATGCGCAGGCGATTGAAAACTATCATCTTCATCGCGATTTCCCTGCTATAGCTGGAACCACTCGCATGAGTTTACATTTAAGATTCGGGACGGTAAGCACGCGAGCGTTAGTTCTCTATGGCTTAACATCCAATGAAAAATGGTTGAATGAATTAATCTGGAGAGAGTTCTATCAAATGATAATCTATCACTTTCCTGATACAGTTGATCATGCCTTCAAACCAGCGTATGACTTCATTGAATGGAACAACAACGAAAAAGAATTTCAATTGTGGTGTGAAGGAAAAACAGGCTATCCGCTGGTAGACGCAGGCATGCGCGAGCTCAACGAAACAGGATTCATGCACAACAGAGTTCGCATGGTTGTAGCCAGTTTCTTAACGAAACATTTGCTCATCGATTGGCGTTGGGGAGAAAGATATTTCGCGGAAAAACTTTTAGATTTTGATTTGGCCAGCAATGTTGGCGGATGGCAATGGGCAGCAGGAAGCGGTTGCGACGCTGCTCCTTATTTCCGAATTTTCAATCCGACCTCTCAAATGGAAAAGTTCGACAAGCAGAATGAATACATTAAAAAATGGATTCCTGAATTCAACACGATTGAATACACTTTACCCATTGTAGATCATACGTTTGCACGAAATAGATGCCTAGAAAAATACAAGGAAGCTCTTCTGAAAAAGTAAAGTCTTTACCTTTACTTAATGGAATTCTTTAAAGGACTAAAAGTTGTTGATTGCTCATCAGTTTTGGCTGGGCCGCAAGTAGGGACATTCTTTTCTGAGCTTGGAGCGCATGTTTTGAAATTCGAAAATGCCAAAACGAATGGCGACGTCACTCGCACGTGGCAAACAGCAACTGAGTCGAAAGAAAAAATTAGTTCGTACTATTCTTCCATTAACTACAAAAAAGAAATTCATCTTGTTGATTTATCA
>CAIZGX010000061.1 GCA_903932685.1 uncultured Bacteroidota bacterium
ACTACTGCACTAGTTGATGCCGGAGGATTAAAATTTTTTCATGGTGATCGTGATAAACGATACCCAACAGGTAGAAAAAGGGAAGCTTACTGAAGAGAGGAAAACCGCGCTTGTTTCGCATGTTAGTTTTGTTAGATACATGAGTGACTTAGCCGATTGCGATTGGGTCATAGAGGCCATTGTGGAAGACCTTGCGGTGAAGAAAGCCGTATTTGCTGAGCTCGATGCCTTGCTACCTAAGACCAGTATTCTAGCAACCAACACTTCCAGTCTATCCGTTACGGCTATTGCTTCGGCATGCAAACACCCGGAGCGTGTTTGGGGAATTCATTTTTTCAATCCAGCATTTTTAATGCCTTTGGTTGAAATTATTCCTGCTCTTCAAACCGATAAAAACAGATTAGAAGAAATTCAAACTACAATTAGCAACTGGGGCAAGACTCCGGTTGTGACAAAGGACTTACCGGGTTTCATTGTGAACCGCTTAGCTCGTCCGTTCTATTCGGAAGCGCTTCGCATATACGATGAAGGCATGGCGACTTATTTGGAAATTGATGAAGCCATGAAGACTTTGGGATTCAAGATGGGGCCGTTTGAATTGATGGACCTTATAGGTAACGACGTTAACTACGCCGTGACTGAAAGCGTCTTTGCTGCCAATTATTTCAATCCGAGATACACTCCAAGCACAACGCAGAAGCGACACGTAGAAGCAGGCTGGTTCGGAAGAAAAAGCAAAAGAGGATTCTATTCCTATGAGGAAGGAGCAACGAACGCTTCTGAATCGCTCAATATCTTAAGTCAAGAAGAAATAGGCAAGCGAATCTTAAGCATGCTTATCAATGAAGCTTATGAAGCGCTTCGAACAGGACTTGCTAGCGCTGAAGATTTGGATTTAGCTATGACCAAAGGAGTGAATTACCCGAAGGGGCTTATTGCTTGGGGAACAGAGTTGGGTCTCGATCAAGTTGCTTGGGAAATGAAGAAATTGGCAAGTAAATATGGTGAAGACCGCTATAGACTCTCTCCGGCTCTTAATGATTCGTTGTAAAAAAAGGCAAGAATATTTTGATATGTGAGTATTTTTTTTATTTTTGGTACACTTAACCAAATTGAACGAAAACTTTAACAGCTATGGCAGAAGGCAGTAACTACCGTGACGATGTATTTTCTAGAGAGGTACGCGCGGGTAAACGCAAGTATTTCTTCGATGTGAAAACGACGAGAGGTAACGATTTATTCATGACTATCACGGAAAGCAAGCGTTCCGGATTTTCAGATAGCGGTCAAGCCAGCTACGAAAAACACAAGATTTTCTTATACAAAGAAGACTTTGATAAATTTATTGAAGGCTTGGAAGACACCGTTAATCACATTCGTCAACTTCAGGACACAGGAGACTTCCGCTCTTCAGAATTCGAAACATCGGAAAACGAACATTCGGAATCAGAGAGTGAGTATATAGCTCCAGCAGCTGAATCAAATTCGGAAGAACCAACAGCTTCTTCGTCTAGTGACATTTCATTCGACGATTTATAATTTTTTAAACTGAAAGAGAAGACAGCTACGGCTGTCTTTTTTTTTGTTTTAAGGGGCAACTAATGTTGCTGTACCTTTACGCACGCAAAAAATATCACTTCGATATACGCTTATGTCTAAAATAAATCCAGGTACGCTTTACCTTTTTCCTACACCAATTGGAGATCTTCATCAGATGGAACTTGTTCCTTTCAACAACGAATTAATGTTAGAATTGGACATTTTCTTTGTGGAAGAATTGAAAACAGCACGTCGGTTTTTACGCAAAAACGGATACACCAAAGCTTTTGAAGAAATTACTTTAAACATTATAAACGAGCACAGTAAGGAACTCGGTTACGATGATTGGTTGAAGCCAATTTTAGAAGGAAAGAACGCCGGACTCATGAGTGAAGCGGGCATGCCTTGCATTGCAGACCCTGGAGCAGTGATTGTTGCCGAAGCGCACCGCATGGGTATTCCTGTGGTTCCATTGACTGGCCCCTCCTCTATTCTGCTCACTCTTGCAGCTTCTGGATTGAATGGACAGTCCTTCACTTTTCACGGATACCTACCACGTGAGCGAGGTGAGCGTATGAAGAAGATAAAAATGTTAGAAAGACAATCTTCAGAATTCAGAGTGACTCAACTCTTCATGGATGCACCCTATCGCAGTCATCACGTATACGACGATTTGCGCGAGCACCTTCAACCAACAACGTTACTTTGTATAGGCTGCGACGTTCACAGCCAGAATGGTTATGTGATCACCAAGTCTATTGCTGAATGGCGCGAAATGAACTGGGACTTCAACAAACGAAATGTCATTTTTGCAATCGGAATTGAGAAGAAATGAAACAAGTTCTCTGCGTTTGTCTAGGTAATATTTGTCGCTCGCCCTTGGCCGAAGGAATTTTAAAGGCTAAGGCGCAAGAGCTTCAGGTTTCTGTTGGCATTGCCAGTGCAGGTACTGCTGGATATCACATTGGCAGTCGAGCAGACAAGCGTTCTGAGAAAGTTGGGAAACAATATAACGTAGACATTTCCAATCATAAGGCTCAGAAATTTAAGGCCGAACATTTCGATGAGTTCGATATTATTTTGGTCATGGATCAAATGAACTACAACGATGTTTCCTCTTTGGCCCGAAACTCAGAGGATCTTAAGAAAATAAAATTATACCTTATTGAAGAGGATGTGGAAGATCCGTATTACGGTGAGGAAGACGGATTCGAAAAGATGTATCACATCTTAGAATCGAAAGCCGAACATTGGATTAGAACAGCACTTCAATAACTATCTTTGCATTATGATTAACAAAAAAGCGAAAAACATTCGAATTATCGAAGTTCCGAGTGAAGTTGGAGCAGGAACACGCGGATCTAGTCTTGGAGTAGATGCTTTGAAAATTGCAGCTCTTGACTTTCGTTCAGGCTTTTTCAAGAAATACAGAAGCATTGTCATTCCGAATGACAATGCCGCTTTGCACAACAATCCGGGAAGCCGCTACGCGAAGCACATTCGCAGCGTGCTGAAAATGTATGAGCGCATTGGTGCTGCAGTTAGAGATACCATTCGCGACAATCGTTTCCCACTTCTTTTAAGCGGTGACCACAGCAATGCTGGTGGAACACTTGCTGGAATTCGCATGGCCTACCCTGAATCTCGTGTGGGAGTTATCTGGATCGACGCGCATGCCGATTTACACAGTCCATATACTAGTCCGAGCGGAAATCTTCATGGAATGCCATTGGCCGTAGCCTTAAACGAAGACAACATTGAAGAAAAGGTAAATGACCTCGACTATGAGACCATTGATTTGTGGGAAATGTTGAAGAATGTGGGTGATATCTGTCCAAAGATTGAATACCGCGATCTTGTCTACATCACCCTTCGCGACTTCGAAGAGCAAGAAGCTGCTTTAATCAAACAGAACAAAGTGAAGGTTGTTTCAACCAACGAACTTCGTAAAACCGGTATTACTAAATTGAGCCGCGAGATACTTCGTTACTTGAGCGCTTGCGACAAGATCTATATCAGTTTCGACGTAGACTCAATGGACCCTGCTGTCTCTAGAGGAACAGGAACACCTGTAAAGGGAGGAATTAACGAGCGTGAAGCAGCCGACTTAATCTTAGAGTTACTTCAAAACGAAAGAATCTGTTGTTTGGAATTCACGGAAATCAATCCAACCCTCGACAGTGAAAACGTCATGGCGGAGACCGTTTTCGAGATTCTTCAAAAGGTCGCTCGTCAGTTGGAAATGATTCAATAAATCATCGATTGAAATTCGAAAGTTTCACATATGCTTTCGTAACTTCGCAGCCTTAAAACTGCAACATGAAAATTTTAGTCTGTGTGAGTAAGGCGCCCGACACTACGTCGAAGATTGCCTTCACCAACAACAACTCTTCATTCGATGAAACTGGAGTAAACTTCATAGTTAATCCGTATGACGAGTGGTACGCCCTTGTTCGTGCGTTAGAATTGAAAGAAGCTCAAGGTGGAAACGTTACTGTTCTGAGCGTTGGTGGATTAGACTACGAACAAATTATTCGCAAGGCACTAGCCATAGGTGCAGACGATGCTGTTCGCATTGACGCTCCTGAGTCAGATGCGTTGAGTGTTTCTACTCACATTGCGAATTACGCCAAAGACAAAGGATTCGATTTAATTTTATGTGGAAAGGAAACCATTAACTACAACGGATCTGTTGTACCCGGAATGGTTGCTGAATTGTTAGACCTTCCATTGGTAGCGTTGGCTGCGAAGCTTGATGTTGCCGAGGGTGTTGCGACTTGCGAAAGAGAAGTAACTGGAGGAATGGAAGTGTTGGAAGTGAATCTTCCAGCAGTTATAAGTGCTGCAAAAGGAATGGCTGAGCAGCGTATTCCAAACATGCGTGGCATTATGGCGGCACGCACAAAAGCATTAGAAGTCGTTTCTGTTGAGAATACAACCGCAACTACTTCCGTAAGCAATTACGAATTGCCACCTGCAAAGAGTGCTTGCAAATTTGTAGATCCAGCTAACGCTGCAGAATTAATCACATTGTTGCATCAAGAGGCGAAAGTCATCTAATACCGAACTGAACATGAAAACAATCGTATTCGCAGAACACCTCAACGGTAAATTCACGAAGTCCTCATTAGAGGCCGTTTCATACGCATCAGCTTGGTCTGCAAGCGTTGGAGGAACTTGTATCGCTATTACTTACGGAAGCATTGACGCTTCTGTTTTAGGAACCGCGGGTGCCAATGAAGTTTGGAAAATGGATGCATTGAGCGCGGCAGACGGTGAACAAATCACCAAGCTTATGCTCGCTGCTCAAAAAGAAAGTGGAGCTACTGCCATTGTTCTTTCTCAAGATTTAATTGGAAAATCGGTTGCCCCTCGCCTGTCTGTTCGTTTGAACGCAGGATTGGTTTCAGGAGCTTCTTTCCTTCCAACTGGAAATATCGTTAAGAAAAATGTATTCTCGGGTAAGGCCATTGCGCACGTTACCGTGAGTTCTGAATTAAGCATTGTTACCGTTCTTCCAAATTCATACGGTGTGAACGTTTCAGGCGCAGCATGTCCAGTTACCGCATTCAGCGCTGAAGTTGGAACTGCACGCGTTCGTGTGAAAGAAGTTCGCATTGAAGAGAGTGAGTCTATTCCATTGCCTGAAGCAGACAAAGTTGTTTCTGCGGGAAGAGGAATGAAAGGCCCTGAGAACTGGGGAATGATTGAAGAACTAGCAAAGGAACTCGGAGCAGCAACTGCATGTTCACGTCCGGTTTCCGACATCGGATGGCGCCCTCACCACGAGCACGTAGGACAAACGGGAATTGCCATTCGTCCGAATTTATACATTGCTGTGGGAATTAGTGGAGCTATTCAACACCTTGCGGGAGTAAACGGATCGAAGGTTATTGTTGTGATAAACAAGGATCCAGAAGCAGCCTTCTTCAAGGCGGCTGACTATGGAATTATTGGCGATGCGTTCGAAGTGGTTCCTCAATTGATTGCTGCAGCAAAAGCGTTCAACGCGACAAAATAATGGCCGATAAAATTCAGCTTGACCTGGTAGACATTACCCCGAGCAGCAGCTCAAACGGGGCCTATGTCATGGCGCTTACCGAAATTGCGGGTGCACGCAGCTTGGCTATTGTTATTGGTCCTGCCGAGGCACACAGCATTGTTATTGTCATGGAAAAAATGCCAATCACTCGACCGCTTACACACGACCTTTTCGTTTCTCTTGCCGAGAATTTTGAAATTCATGTGGAAGAAGTTTTCATTTATCAAATGATCGATGGCATTTTCTATGCGCGTATTATTGTGAGAGGCAATGGAAAAACGATTGAAGTGGACTCACGCACGAGCGATGCTGTGGCCATAGCTATTCGCTTTGGAGCGCCTATCTTTTGTGCCAAGGAAGTTATGGATGAAGTTGGAAGAGATATGCGTGCATTGACGGAAGGAGACGACTTGGATTTCGACCTTGACATAACAGAAGAAGATTTGGAAGAAGTATTGACTCCGGAAGAAATCTTGAAGAAACTCGATGAGGCCTTGTTGAATGAAGATTACGAGTTAGCTTCGAAGCTTCGCGACGAATTAGATAAAAGAAACAAAAAGTAATCTCTGATCCATAGGATTTGAGTGACAACACAAACAATAAAGACTATGGTAGGAATTATAATGGGAAGTAAGAGCGACTTGCGCATTATGCAAGAAGCTGCAGATGTTCTTTCCCTGTTGAACGTCCCCTTTGAAATTAGTGTTGTAAGCGCGCACCGCACTCCGGACCGTATGTTCGAGTATGCTAAGGGCGCCGCCAGTAGAGGTGTTCAGGTAATTATAGCCGGAGCCGGTGGGGCGGCGCATTTACCAGGAATGACCGCTTCTCTCACTCCCCTTCCTGTTATTGGTGTTCCAATTAAATCTTCGAATAGCATAGACGGTTGGGACAGTGTGTTAAGCATTCTTCAAATGCCAGCTGGTGTTCCCGTTGCAACCGTTGCCCTCGATGGTGCGCGTAATGCCGGAATTCTCGCCGCACAAATTGTAGCCGTTGCCGACGCGCAATTGATGCAACGCATAGCGCAATTCAAAGATGAATTGAAGAAAAAAGTCATGGACTCTGTTTCCGAAGTGGAAGCGCTTTCAAAAAAATAATATGGCCACATTTATTCCCGGTGAAATTCCCGTTGGGAAATTGCATCAACTTCTTTTAGGCAGCGTTGCTCCGCGCCCCATTGCATGGGTGAGCACCGTTGATGAAAACGGAACGCCGAACCTTTCTCCGTTCAGTTTCTTCAATGTCTTTTCAGCGAATCCACCTATTGCTATTTTCTCTCCAGCGAGAAGAGGCCGCGACAACACGACCAAACACACCTACGAAAATGTGAAGCGCGTTCCTGAATGCGTGATCAACATTGTGAATTACAGCTTGGTTCAACAATGCTCGTTAAGCAGCGTTGAATACGCAGCCGGAGTAAATGAATTCATTAAAGCCGGAGTGACTGAATTGGCTTCTGAGGCTATCAGCGTTCCTCGCGTTGCAGAATCTCCGATTCAGTTGGAATGTAAAGTGAAAGAAGTCATTGAACTCGGAACCGAAGGCGGAGCGGGTAATTTGGTGGTGTGTGAAATCGTTCGTGTGCACATCAACGATTCCATTCTCGATGAAAATGGAAGAATAGACATGCTGAAGGCAGATCTTGTAGCACGTGCAGGAGGAGACTATTATGTTAGAGCTATTGACGGATTGTTTGAAGTTCCCAAACCGAATGAAAAAATTGGAATTGGGATCGATGCTTTGCCCGAAGACATTCGCTTTTCAAAGATTTTAACGGGAAATGATTTGGGCATGTTGGGCAATCTGCAAGCCCTTCCGAACGAGACCGATGTGAATGAATATAAATTGATAGAGCTTTCTGACCTATTTTTAGAACATGAAGGAAATGCAGAAGCGTTGGAAATATCGCTTCATGCCCGTGCAGCTGAATTATTAAAAAACAAAAATGTTATAGAAGCGGCATGTACGCTTTTAGCCTTTAACAACTAAACTCATTCATCATGATTAAGCAACGTCTGACCGCATTAAGTTTTCTTCAGTTTTTCATTTGGGGATGTTGGTTAATTACTATTGGTGCATTCTGGTTTGAAACAAAGCAATGGGGTCCAGATGAATTCGGAGTGATCTTCTCTACCATGGGAATTTCTGCGTTGTTCATGCCGGCCATTGCCGGAATACTTTCCGACCGATACATCAATGCTGAAAAGCTATACGGAATACTGCACATCTTGGGTGGTGTTTGCTTATTCTTTGTTCCCTCGTCGTCAACTCCTGATGAAATGTTCTGGAGAATATTATTGACCATGATATTCTATATGCCAACCATCTCTCTTTCTAACACCGTCGCCTATGCCATTTTATCTCGCGAACCCGGAATAGATGTGGTGAAAGTCTTCCCTCCTATTCGAGTTTGGGGTACCGTTGGATTTATTGTTGCCTTGTGGACCGTTAGTTTAACTGGAAATGAGACCCATGAATTTCAATTTTATCTAGGGGGAATTGCATCTTTGATCTTAGGTGTTTACTCCTTCTCGCTGCCGGCTTGTCCGCCTTTAGGAAAGAATATGGAAAGCAAAGGATACTTGCAAGCTTTTGGTTTGCACGCCTTTTCAATGTTTAAAAATTATCGCTATGCTATTTTCTTTTTGTTCGCCATGTTGTTGGGTGCAGCATTGCAATTGACCAATGCATACGGAGATGTTTTCTTGCACAGTTTCGACAGTCTTTATTCTGACCCAAAACCCCTAGCTGTTCAGTATCCGGCTATAATTTCAAGCATTGCTCAAATCTCTGAAACCCTGTTTATTCTGGCCATCCCATTTTTCATGAAGCGCTTTGGTATTAAGCAAATCATGATCATAAGTATGGTCGCGTGGGTTCTTCGTTTTGCTCTCTTCGCTTTTGGTGATCCTGAAGGTGGATTGTGGATGATTGTATTGTCGTGCATTATTTATGGAATGGCCTTCGATTTCTTTAATATCTCAGGTTCATTATTCATTGAAAAAAGCGTTGAGCCCGGCATACGCGCAAGTGCTCAAGGACTCTTCACCATGATGGTAAACGGCGTGGGAGCTGTTTTCGGAAGTCGCGCAAGCGGATGGGTCATGGAAAAATATTTCACGACCTACATTCCCGTTGAAAACGGCCATCACATTGCTAAAATCGATTGGCACAGCACCTGGCTTTGTTTCGCTGGTTATTCATTTGTTGTGCTTATCTTATTCGTGATCCTCTTCCGCGAAAAGAAGAATGTTGGCTAAGCCAACGAATGTCTTCGACGAATGCCCAAGGGCGAATGTTGGTTTCACCAACGAATGTCGAAGACTATACTTCGTAAGATTAATTTAAGTCGCCTGACATTCGCCTCCGGCATTCGTTGACAGAGTCAACATTCGTCCTTCGGACATTCGTGCTTTTGCACATTCGTTGGCTCTGCCAACATTAGTCCTTCGGACATTCGTGCTTCGCACATGAGCCTCCGGCGAATTGTTCATAACAATTACTTTCGAATCCTAACAAGACTTCCGATATTCGTACCTACTAAACAATTGTATTATGTCATTAGAATTAACCGGAACTTTAGTCAAGTTCTACGAAACAAAATCATTCCCTAGCGGATTCAGTATTCAAGAATTTGTGGTTCGCACAGACGAGCGTTACCCGCAAGAAATCCTTGTTCAAGCAGCAAAAGAAAAAATTGATGTCCTGAAAAATTTCAAGGAAAACGATGTGGTAAAAGTGAAATTCAATCTTCGCGGAAGAGAGTACAACGGAAGACACTTCGTTTCATTGGATATGTGGACAATGGATATTGCTGCTGCTGGAAACACTTCTGCAAGCAATCCTTCAACAATGGGTAATTCAGCTGCGCCAGCGCCTGCTCCTGTGATGAACGACAACCCATCGAACAACGACGCAGACGGAGACGATTTGCCATTCTAATTAAAAAATGCCGGCCAATAAATACGCACTTCTTCGCTACCGAATCATTGATCGTTGTTTAACGAACAAAGGGAAATCCTTCCCCAGTAGAGAAGATTTGCGTGAGGCCTGTGCAGATGCGTTATACGGCTCTGGAGCCGATCAGATTTCATTGAGCACCATAGACAAAGACATATGGGCCATGAAGAACGAAAGTGAGCTCGGGTATTATGCTCCTATCGAATACAACAGAACCCACAAAGGTTATTTCTACTCCGAAGAAGATTATTCGATCAACGAATTAAATCTTGTAGACGAGGACATTGAAGCCATTCGCTTCGCTGCGGCTATCTTGAATCAGTTTCGACATGTACCTCTTCTTTCTCAATACGAAAGCGCCGTTGACAAGATTATTCAACGTGTAAACTTGAATTCTTCCATTGAAGAGGAAAAACACAAAGCGTTAATTCAATTTGAAACAAGCACGGTAAGTCAAGGAAACGAATTCCTTGGCCCATTGCTTGAAGCGGCAAAATCAAAAACGGCCTGCACGCTGTTTTATCAGAGCTTCAAAGAGAACGAAGTGAAGCAATACACGATTCATCCGCTTCTCTTGAAAGAATATTTGAACCGTTGGTACTTGGTGGCATTTGTTCCAGAGCGCGAAAAGACTTTAACGTTCGGATTGGAAAGAATCGTTTCCACTGAAGTCTCAAAAAATAAATTTACAGTCCCAAAAGGATTTTCTCCGGAAACGTTTTTTCAGTACAGCATGGGAATCTCGGAGAGCACCGGCAAGCCCGAGAAAATTGAACTTCGATTTTCAACGGTTGCTGCTAAGTTGGTAGAAACGCAACCCCTTCATTCTTCACAAAAGAAAATAAAAGAATCGAAAGTCGGAACAGATTTTCAATTTGAATTGCATCCGTGTCAAGAGCTTTACAATTTCATTCTCAGTTATGGAAATGAAGTTGAGGTCTTGAAACCCGCTTCCCTTCGAAAAGAAATTTTACGTCGCTTAAATCTCGCGATGAAAAATTACAAATAATTTCACCTCGTAAATCCATTACAATGTGAAGGGTGTGCTTTGAAGAAAATTCAAAGCCATGCAAAACCTAACACAAATTCAAGATGTTAAAATGTACATCGAATCCTTCCTTCAACCACAAGGATTGAACACCTATGCTTGGGAGAATACCAAGCGCACAGCAATGGAAGTGTGGGAGTGTCATTTAAAGAACAGACCCGTTCGCAGAAACTTAAATTTTCTTTGCAAGGAATTCTATCAAATGATTCGCAAGCCAAACGGAGAATACATTGTGCCTCGCAGTTCTTTTCGAACCATGTAATCTGCTTTCACCTCGTTGCTCTTATCTTCGCAACGTGAAAGCTGTTTATATACTTTTTAAAAAAGAGTTTCAACTCGACATGCGTAAAAAGCAATTGCTTTTCGGCATCTTACTTTTTGTGCTTTCAACCGTTTTCACTTGCTACCTCTCCCTTGAAACGATTAAGGATTCTAAAGTCCTCGCAGCATTGTTCTGGATTGTCGGACTCTTCGCGGCATTCAACGCCATGCAGAAATCGTTTCAACAAGAACAAAACGGAACAGATAAGCTCTTATACACTCTCGCTTCTCCTCGACAAGTTTGGATTGCTAAAGCGGCCTATTACGCGCTTTTGATTTTAGTCTTGAATCTTCTTTCAATCTTACTTTTCTCTCTCTTCTTTGGATCTGACATTTGGTCGAGAACATCTATGGGATTGCTTCTGTTGGCGGTTTCTCTTGGAAGTATTGGATTGGGAACTGCGTTAACTTTTTTATCGGCTCTTTCATTCAAGGCGAATGGTTCAGCTTCACTTACCGTAGTGCTTGGCTTTCCTGTTCTTATGCCTTTCCTCTTTGCTTTAACATCGGTAACACTTAACATTCTTGATGGCGCCTCGTGGCAAGTGGCTTCCTTCGGAATGATGCTTCTTGCAGGATTGTTTTTAACCACCACGATTATGTCGTTATTCTTGGTTCCTTTCTTTTGGAAGTCTTGATAATTCGCACCTTTTTTTTCATCTGTTTGCCGTCATTCGTGCTTAATTTCGCACGTGAACAATTCCATTCTTGAATGAAGCATTGGTATAAAATTTTAGGAAGTATTTCTCTCTTGTACGCCTGTACATTTTCGTTGTATCAAGCATTGGATCCAGCGTTAGTGGTTGCTGATACGACTCAACTCAGATCTGGCTATAACCGAATTGAACTTGCAGGACATTACACGCATTTCAAAGACGCTCAAACCACTGCCGGAATTCGTGTGGGAGAATATTATTTTCAAGGAGATGTTCAGCCCATTGCAAATGGAAAAATAGCTATTACGCTTGATCTGCCCGACACTCTTCCTTCCAATGCCATACTCTTCAAAGCTTACAACAGCGTCGATGGTGAATTAATCTTGAATCAAGCATGCTCACTCGGAGACATTGTTTTAGACACTGCAGCTGTGGATTCGTCTTGGGTAAAAAATAGTAAGCTAGAGAAATTTACCGGTGTCGGCTTTCCGAATTTACCCATCTTAAATGAAACCATTCGCAACCTCATGTGGCACGTACCAATGTGGTTCACGATGTTCTTCATTATGATTCTCTCTTTCTCGAATAGCCTTCGCTTATTGAACTTGAAAGAATCTTCAAACCGATTGGAGAAGATGTTAAAATTCGATATGCGTTCAACGTTATTGAATGAAGTGGGTGTGTTGTTCTGCGTTCTTGGACTTTTGACCGGTTCGTTGTGGGCACGCTATACATGGGGAGATTGGTGGACGAATGATCCGCAGCTTAACGGCGCGTTGGTTGTCTTTTTGGTTTACTCGGGATACTTCATTTTGCGTGCATCTATTGACGATGAAGACAAACGCGCACGCATTTCAGCTGTGTTCAACATCTTTGCATTCGTACTCATGTTTATATTATTGATGATCATGCCTCGCTTCGCGGCTGGACTTCATCCGGGGAAAAGCGGAAATCCAGCCTTTTCACAATACGACTTAGACAGCTCTTTGCGTGCGGTATTCTATCCTGCGGTATTCGGATGGATCTGCCTAGGCTATTGGCTATACAGCGTTCGCATTCGTGCGAAGCGCATCAAAGAAGAACTTAAAATTACAGAAGATTAATATGGACTATTTTCAACATTTCGGAAAGATGCCTGTTGTGATTGGTGTAGTAACACTTATCCTAGCAGGAATTATTGTCTACCTCGCACGTCTTGATATTAAAGTTTCAAGATTAGAGAAGAAAATGAAAGAACAAAATCAAAAATAGATGAGCAAACTTCAGATTGTTTTATTGATTTTAGTGGCTGTTGTATTCGGTATCATCATTGCCACTTATGCGCAAAGTACCAACTCTGCAACCTTCGGAGAAGCGGCAGAGCACGTGGGAGAGAAATATAAAATTGTGGGGACGTTAGATAAAAACGTTGCCATTCTAAACGATCCAATTGTAGATGCGAATCTTACCATTTTCAACGTTATTGACGCAAATGGAAAATCGCAAGTGGTTTATCTGCATCAAGATTCTGGCCGTCCCCTCGGATTGGAGCGTTCAGAAAATGTAACCTTAGAAGGAAAAATGAATGCGGAAGGAATCTTCCACAGCGATCACCTTCAAATGAAATGTCCAAGTAAATACAACGAAGAGAAGCACGAAATGTAATTGGTGAATGAACAATATTGAATACCTCAACGAACATCTTTTGCCCGGTCAAATCGGGCATTTTGCTGTTATCCTAGCCTTTATTGCTGCCGCCTTTTCCGCAGTGACTTATTTCCTTTCTGTTCGAAACAACGAAGATGCTTCTTGGAAGAAACTCGGACGCATTGGATTCTTTATCCATTCGGGAGCCGTGCTGGTTGTCATCACCACCCTGTTCTACATTCTTTTCAGTCACTACTTCGAATACAAATACGCCTTCGATCACCTGAACACAGAAATGCCCATGAAGTACATCTTCTCGTGCATGTGGGAAGGACAAGAGGGTAGTTTTCTATTGTGGGTATTTTGGCAGATGGTGCTGGGACTTTTTGTTCTCTTCACCGCGAAAAAATGGGAAGCAAGCGTTATGGCAGTTATTGCACTTGTTCAAGTGTTCTTGGCTTCCATGCTCTTGGGTGTTTATTTCGGTGACTTCCAATTCGGTTCTTCTCCTTTCGGATTGTTGCGTGAAGCAACAGTTAACATTGGACTTCCTTGGACGCAAAAAGCAGATTACTTAAGTCTTCCTTTGTTCCAAAATGGAAAAGGATTGAATCCGCTTCTTCAAAACTATTGGATGACTATTCATCCGCCTACGTTATTCCTAGGCTTCGCCTCTACCCTCATTCCATTTGCGTACGCCATTGCTGGATTGTGGAAAGGAGAGCGCTCTGCATGGATGAAACAAGCGGTGCCATGGGCATTTTTCGGAGTCATGATTTTAGGAACAGGAATCCTTATGGGTGGAGCTTGGGCCTATGAAGCACTCGGTTTTGGAGGATTCTGGGCATGGGATCCAGTTGAAAACGCATCGCTTGTTCCGTGGTTGACTTTGGTTGCAGCTGCACACCTTTTAGTCATTAATACAAAAAGGGAAACTTCTCTTTTCAGCACGCTTATTCTAACTCTGAGCAGTTTTGTCCTGGTTGTTTATTCCACTTTCTTAACGCGCAGTGGAGTTCTAGGAGACAGCAGTGTACACAGTTTCGTAGACAGTGGTATTCTTGCGCAGTTGCTGGTTTACTTGCTGGTGTTCGTTGCCCTTTCTACATATTTAATTGAAAACACGAAAGTGTGGAAGAACATCTATGCAGCCGCAAGTGGTGTTCTATTGCTTATTGCCATTGGACATTTGGCAACTGGCACATTCCCTGAACCTGCTGAAGGAGAAAAACTTTTGCCTGGTGAAGGCACTTGGATTCCCGCTCTAACGCTCATCTTCATTGTTCTTTCAGCAGTGTACTTACTGGTGGCCTACAACAAGAAATACAAAACGAAAAAGGAAGACGAAGAAGAATTGTGGAGCCGTGAGTTTTGGATGTTCCTTGGAACCTTGGTGCTCTCGCTTTCCGCTATTCACATCACTTTCGTGACGTCTATCAATGTGTGGAATATCTTCTTGGTTCCTATGGAAGGAATGTTCAATTGGATGCACACTTCCTTCAATTGGGAATTTGCGAAGTCCTTGGCTGACCACAATTTCTCAGCGGCTTCGGGCGATGATCGATTCACGCAGTTTCATCAAGTTCAAATTCCATTGACGATTGTGCTTCTGTTAATCATTGCCATCGGACAATGGTTGAAATACAAGAAAACTGACACGAAAAAATTCTTTAAGTCGTTGATTTATTCTTTCGCCGCGGCACTCATTCTTACTGTCGTTTTTGTTGCATTCCAAGAGAAGTATCCATTGCCGTTAGGCATTCTGTTTTTTGCAGGAATGTGGGCTTTGTTTGCCAACGCCGATTATGCTATTCGAATGATCAAAGGAAAACTCGATCACATTGGTGCCAGCATTGCGCACATTGGATTTGCTATGCTGTTAATTGGTGCCCTTATTAGCACAGGTAACAGTTATTTCATTTCAAGAAATGTGAATGGAGACATTACGCAAGTGAACAAGGAATTCAAGAACAACGAAGACCTTTTAATTCTTCAAGGCGACACGTTGCGCATGGGTGAGTATTTTGTTTCGTTTCGAAAGAAGTACAAGGAAGGTTCACACATTTATGCCATCGTAGACTATTTCGAAGTCACTCCTGCTAATTATACCGAAGGGACAAAGGTCAAGATGAACGGAGATATTTTCCGCTGCAAGAAAGGACATACTGCTACAGACAACTTCCTAAAAGACTGGTCCGAAGATTCCTTGTGGACGCTTGTCCCTGCGCCTACTCCAGATGAATTATTAACTGCTGCCAATTGGAATTCAGGAAAAGCTGGAAAACTTCTATTCACGCAGCAACCAAGCGTGCTTATGAGTCCGAAAGGAAACAGCCGCGAACCCGATGTCCTTCACGGATTAGGCGAGGACTTGTATTCCTACATCAAGTACATTGATCTGGAGGAAAAGAAAGCCGAAGGAGAATTTAGCGAAGCCAAAACCGGAACCATTCAAATGGGTGAAGAAGTTTTGTTAACTGAATCTATTTCGTTGGTGCTCGATACGTTGATTGAAGTTGCTGACTTACCTGCTAGCCTCCCTGCTGGAACCAAAGCGAAAAAAGGAATGTTGTATTTGCAGGAAGGAAACAAGCGCGACTCCATTGAAGTGATGAGTGTCTTGGTGAAGGACAGCCTTGCCTTCCCTGTTCCAGATGTGGAAAGTACGGTGTTCAATATGCGCTTCGCCATTCAAGAAACGAGGGAAGGAATAGATCTTTCTGTAAAAGAAGGCGGCAGCAACAAACGCGAAATGCTTATTCTTTCTGCAGAAATCTTCCCAATGATAAACTTACTTTGGTTGGGATGTTTGGTGATGGTTGTTGGAACTATTCTAGCGATTCGACATAGATACAAGTTACACCGGAGATAATCATCTGACTTTGCCAGATCAATTGCTGCGCAATCAATCACCTGCGGTGATCAATCCTCCGGATTTATCGGAACGATTGATCGCAACGCGATTGATTCGAAGAATTGAACGGTGATCAATCCTTCGGATTTATCGGAACGATTGATCGTAGCGTGATTGATTCGAAGAATTGAACCGAAGGTTTTTCCCCATTCTTCCCCTCTCTTAACCTCTCTTACCTTCTAAAAGCTATCTGTTCAGCTTGGCCGACTTCTCACTTGGAAGGTTCTGAATATCCAAAATCATAAACGCATCAATAGCGTCATTGAATTTCCGATCGCGATTAAAGGCTAGGATTTTCGCGTTTTGAGCAAGATACTTTTTATACAAAATAGGCATGGTCTTACCCATGGGCTCTATCTCAGCCAGTAACTTATCGAACTTTCGAATCTCTCCTCTTGAAGTAAGAATTAAAGCCTCACGGTCCTCTTGACTTATGGTATTCTTAATTTTCGTTCTTGGGCGAACCAACTTTGATAAAACGGGATCTCCATAATTCGCTTGAACAAACTCAATTACCAACTCTTTCGACAAGGTTTGATAATCGTTACTCATGGAAACGGGACCAATTATGTATTTGGTTTCCTTGAAATTGCTTAACAACTGAATAATTCCTTCCCACAACAAGAACAACGGTAAACGTTGACGCTGGTACTCTACAGAGACGAAAGATCTTCCTAATTCCATACTTATGTATAAATACGGATTGAAATCATCTTTAAACTTAAATAAGGTTTGTGTGTAAAATCCATGCTTACCGTAAAACTCCATTATCTCAGCGCCTCTTCCAACACGATAGGCGCCAGCGAGCTTGCTATTCGCATGATCCCACAAAACAAGATGGTAGTAATAGTAATCGAACTCATCGATATCGCGCGAGTTATTGCTTCCCTCGCCAACATTACGAAATGCAATTTCTCGTTCACGGCCAATCTCCAACAACAAATTCGGAATGGAAGAAGCCTTCAATGCGTAACATGAAAAGTTGCTGTTATCAAACAACTTTGAATCTTCATTTGCATCTATTTCACCTTGAAGAATTTTCGAATCAATCGGTAAAGCTATTTCCTTGACATCCTTAAACTTCTCTCTCAAATTTTGAAACAACTTCTTCTTTACTTGAAGCTCAGAACCCAAAGAATACACTTTCGCTCGTAAGAACCTACCTAGTAATTCCGGATCTGAAATTAAATGAATATCCTCAGCTGAAATCGCTTTTCCTATGCGCATTTTAATTTCATCGCCTTCCTTCTTAAACAACTCTGATGGCAAGGCCATGGTGCGAAGTTGTGCATTAACCTTTCCCAACAAATGAAACATACGGGAATTCCTTCCATCGAAAAAGACAGGAACAACAGGACATTCAGCGCGCTGAATAAGCTTCATAACAGATCGCTGCCATTTCTTATCCGAAACATTACTCCATTTATTTTGAAACGTGCTCACTTCTCCCGCAGGAAAGATCGCTAGACAACCACCAGCCGCAATGTGCTCTATGCAACGCTTCAATCCGCGTTCACTTTTGAGTTGAACCACATTTTTATCGAACGGATTTACGCTAAAAAAGTAAGAGGCAATTTCCGGAATTTCTTCCAAAAGAAAATTCGCCATGACCTTAATATCGGGTCTGCGTTTTTCTATTTGTTGAATTAATGCTAACCCGTCAATGGCTCCAAATGGGTGATTGCATACAATGACACACCCTCCTTCTGCCGGAATATTCTCTAAATCGTGTTCATTGAGTTGAACGGTAATGTGAAGCTCTTGAAAAAAAGATTCGATGAAAGACGTTCCTTTGTTCGCGCGAATACGATCGTACAAGGCGTTGATTTTATTGAGTTTCGTCACAGAACTAAGCAAGGTTAGTAAGGGATTGTTTTTGTTCAATCCTACCGCTTTTGCCAATGCCTCCTTTGGAACCAATTTTTTCATACTCGAATAAAGGTTACTTAAGTTACTCCTCTGTTTAGGTAAAGTTAACTTTTTCAGAGTAAAAGTAAAAGTCGAGTTTCGAACAACCAAAACTGCCTTTACTCCTATATTTGATTATGCTCAAACAATTTCCCTTCACTCCTATTCTCGGCTGGTCAGTTAGTAGATTCGATACGTTTTCTTATTGCAAAAGAAAATACTTTTATACCTATTACGGAAAATCAGACCGTGAATTTCCACTCGCGAAAATTACGCAACTTCGAAACTTAACTTCTGAAGCCCTTACCATTGGTAGCCTTGCGCATGATGTCATTGAAGCCATTCTCAAGAGACTCCAAAAATCGACAGATGTCATCGACGCTGATCGAATGAAAAATTTCGTAAAGCAACAGGTTCAGAAATACATGCTCGACAAAGTGTTTTCTGAAGTCTATTACAAGGAAAAAGAATCTATCGATGAAAACCACATCGCTGAAAGTGTTTTCAACGCCGTTATGATATTTATTAATTCAGAGCGATTTGAATGGGTAAAACAACTGCCCGAATCTTCGAAAAAGCAATGGATCATAGAACCTGGCGGATATGGGGAAACACGCATTCAAACCGATCGTGGTGAATTGAAGGCTTATTGTAAAGTTGACTTTATGCTTCCCGACGGGAAGGATATTTACATTCTAGATTGGAAAACCGGAAAAGCCGATGAATACAAGCATCGCAAACAATTGATCGGGTATTCCCTATTTGCTTCCTTTCATTTCGAAAATAAATTCGACCGAATCATTCCTATTCTCGCCTATTTGAAAGGAGAATACAATGAAGTTGTTCCGGAAATTTCGCAAGCAGATATTGAAAATTTCAAAGACGACATGTACGCTGAAACAAGAGCTATGCAGCAATTGAATCGCGACATAGAGAACAATACACCTGTAGGAAAAGATGAGTTCACTCAAACCGAAAGTGAGAGCAAATGCAAATATTGCGAGTTCAGAGAATTATGTGGAAGGAATTAACCTTCCTCCCAATTACGCTTTGTAACAAACTTCTTTCGCAGCGCGAACAACATCATGCACTCCAGGAAGAGCCGCATCTATTAATGAAGTTGCGAATGCAAACGGAGTATCTGTTTGTGTAACTCTGCGAATTGGCGCATCCAAGTAATCGAACGCATTACGCTGAACACGATAAGAAATCTCAGTAGAGATACTCGCCACTGGCCAGCTCTCTTCCAAAATAATTAAGCGGTTCGTTTTCTTAACACTGTTAATGATGCAATCAATGTCAAGCGGACGAATGGTGCGCAAGTCAATCACTTCAACCGAAATTCCTTCCTTCGCTAATTCTTCAGCAGCCAATAAAGCTGTCTTCATAATCTTCCCGAAAGAAACCAATGTTACATCTGTTCCTTCACGCTTGATATCTGCCACTCCAATTGGAATAATATACTCACCATCTGGAACCATTCCTTTGTCGCCATACATCTTTTCAGACTCCATGAAAACTACAGGATCGTTATCGCGAATAGCGGCCTTCAACAAACCTTTTGCATCATACGGATTCGAAGGCGTAATTACTTTCAAACCAGGTACGTGCGCGTACATAGATTCAAAGCTTTGGCTGTGTGTTGCAGCTAATTGTCCAGCTGTTCCATTCGGACCACGGAAAACGATTGGCACATTGTATTGTCCACCACTCATTTGTAACATCTTGGCTGCAGAGTTAATGATTTGGTCAGCCGCAAGAATGGCGAAGTTCCAAGTCATGAATTCAACAATCGGACGAAGTCCATTCATTGCAGCACCAACTGCAATACCAGAGAATCCTAATTCAGCAATTGGCGTATCAATCACACGCTTAGCGCCAAACTCATCGAGCATACCCTTCGAAGCCTTGTAAGCCCCGTTGTATTCTGCTACTTCCTCTCCCAACAAAAACACAGTTTCGTCTCTGCGCATTTCTTCTGACATGGCCTCACAAATGGCCTCACGGAATTGAATTTCTCTCATGGTTCGTTTTATTACGATTGCGAATTTAACTATAAATGTTGTTTACAAAAATATTAGTGTACTTTTCACACTAACTCACCAGTTTCTCGCTTGTAAGCGTAAACGGGTCAAAACAATAAAAAATGCGCTTACTCCTACAAAGTAGAGAACGTCGCGCGAATCAATTAATCCAATACTCATTCCTGAATAGTGGTCTTCCATTCCCAAGCGAATAATGAATCTATCTAACGATCCGAATAAGTTGAAGGTTCCCAACGATTGGAATCCTGAATACATCACAAAACTTATAAGCGCCGCAATTAAGAACGCCACAATCTGATTCTTAGTTAAGCTCGAAGCGAAGATTCCAATGCTCACATAAACGCTCGCCAAGAAGATGAGTCCCAAATAAGAACCCCAAGTTGCGCCTGCATCAATGTTTCCAACCGGACTTCCCAATAAATACACCGACAGGAAATAAACCAACGTCGGGAAAATGGCAATCACCACAACCAACAATCCGGCTAAGTACTTCGCTAAAATAATTTGAAGATCCGTGATTGGTTTTGTCATCAACAATTCAAGCGTTCCTTCCTTCTGCTCTTCCGCCAATGATCGCATGGTAATAGCTGGAATAAGAAACAAGAAAACCCATGGAGCAATGTAGAACAAGGTGTCCAAGGTTGCATATTCAGCATCCATAACATTCATAGCGCCAGGAAAAACCCACATGAACAAGGAAGTCACAATCAAGAACACTGCAATAACAATGTACCCGATTAACGATGTTAAAAATGAGCGAATCTCTTTTCTAAGTAGTGCTAACATAGTCTTATAATTCTTGCATTTCAACAAGGGTCTTGTACAACCCTTCTTGCGAAATTAGTTCTTTGTGTGTTCCGCGCTGCACAATTTCTCCAGCCTGCATCACCAAAATTAAATCGGCTTGCTGAATAGTGCTCAATCGATGAGCAATCACCAGCGCCGTGCGATTCTCCATCATTTTCGAAATGGCATCTTGCACATACTTCTCGCTCTGAGTATCTAACGCTGACGTGGCCTCGTCTAAAATCAAAATAGACGGATTTTTATAGATCGCGCGTGCAATAGACAAACGCTGTCTTTGTCCGCCCGACAAACGCATTCCACCGTCACCAATATTCGTCTCGAATTTATTTTCCAATTCATCAATGAATTCAAGTGAATTGGAAACACGCGCAGCTTCCATAAGCTTTTCATTCGTATGCGATTCCGAAAGAACAATGTTGTTCGCAACGGTGTCGTTGAACAACAAAGCATCTTGCGTCACCATGCCCATCTGCGCACGAACCGATTTCGTTTTCAAATGCGTTATGGCAACACCGTCAATGTTTATACTTCCTGAAGTGGGATCGTAAAAACGCGCCAATAACATAGCCAACGTAGTTTTTCCACTTCCTGAAGATCCAACCAACGCAACCGTCTGTCCTTTTTCAATGTTGAACGAAACGTTCTTTAACACTTCCTCTTCACCATACTTGAAACTTACACCTTCAAATGATATGCGCTCGCTGAAAGTGGAAAGTTCCACTGCATCTGATTTATCTAAAACAGTTTCTTCGGCATGCAAGACTTCGCGTATGCGCTCCAGACTTGCCATTCCCTTGTTCACTTTGAAAATCGCATCGCTGAATTGTTTCGCGGGTTGAATAATCTGCGAGAAGACAACCAAATATCCGATGAGCAATTCGCCACTTATTTCACCACTGAAAACAATTGTTCCTCCAACATAAAGCAAAACACTAATAACCATGAGCGAAATAAATTCCGACATCGGCGAAGCCAAGTATTCGCGATTGTACAACTTGTGCATGAGGCGAGAATATCCTTCGTTGGTCTCGTCGAATTTCTTTTCGAAATGATCTTCGGCGTTAAAAACTTTAATGACACGAATACCGGTTAAACTCTCATCGAGCAACGCAATTAAATCTCCGAGATTCGACTTGCTGCGTTTCGCTGCGTTCTTCAGACTCTTCGCAATACGTGCAATCAGATACCCACTTACTGGAAGGAAAATGAACGCGAACAACGTGAGCTTCCAACTCATTAACACCAAAGTAATGAGCGAAAAGAAAACCAACACAGGCGACTTCAACAACGCTTCCAAAGCGCCTATAACCGAGAACTCAATTTCATTCAAGTCGTTCGTCATGCGTGAAATCAAATCGCCTTTTCTTTCATTCGAAAAGAAAGCCAATTGAAGACGAAGAACTTTTTGATACATCTTCTTCCGAAGATCTCTTGATACACCTGTTCGAATTCTAGCAATACTCAAAAGAGAAATGTAATTCACGGTGTTCTTCAGCAAAGCGAGAGCTACAATGAACAAACACATAAGCAGAAGAACATGCGGCTTTCCATGCTCGAGAATAGATCCATTCAACTGATCTTTGAACTGATCCCACAATCCTTTGGCTTGAGAGATCGGTGCACTTCCACCTTGATTCACTTCGAACAACACATACAAAAACGGGACAACGCTCAAGAACGTGAACAACGAAAAAATAGCGTTGAGTATGTTGAAGAAAAAATTCCACACCAACGATCCTTTGTAGTCGCCTAGCAATGAGAATATGGCGCGGAATGACTTCATTCGTGATCAGACATTAAGTCTATTCCAGTATAATTTTCAGGACGTATCTTTTTCAATTCAGCTTTAATGGCATCGGAAACCTGAAGAATATCAATGAATGCATGAATGTCTTGTTCTTCCACACGATCTTTTCCGCGCGTTAAATTCTTCAATGCTTCGTAAGGAGCTTCGTATCCTTCTCTGCGAAGAACAGTTTGAATTCCTTCCGCAACTACCGCCCAATTGTTTTCCAAATCAGCGGCAATTTTGGCTTCGTTCAATTTCAATTTACCTAATCCTTTCAAGATTGAATTCAACGCAATTAACGTATGCGCCATCGGCACACCCACGTTGCGAAGAACAGTACTGTCTGTTAAATCGCGCTGAAGTCGGCTTACAGGAAGCTTCGCAGCCAAGTGTTCAAACAACGCATTCGCAATTCCTAAATTTCCTTCAGCATTTTCGAAGTCAATTGGATTCACTTTGTGCGGCATGGCAGAAGAACCTATTTCACCTTCCTTCACAATCTGACGGAAGTAATCCATGCTGATGTACGACCAGATGTCGCGAGACAAATCCATAAGGATTGTATTCAATCTTTTCAACCCATCGAACGAAGCAGCCATGTGGTCGTAGTGTTCAATTTGTGTGGTGTATTGCGAGCGCGACAAGCGAAGCTTTTCACCCAAAAAATCATTGGCGAATTCAACCCAATCTACTTGCGGGTAAGCAACATGATGTGCGTTGAAGTTTCCTGTTGCGCCACCGAATTTCGCTGCTACTGGAATGTTTTCCAATTGCTGCAACTGCTCTTCCAATCTTTCAACGAAAACAAAAAACTCTTTTCCTAAACGGGTTGGAGAAGCCGGCTGACCATGGGTTCTTGCCAGCATTGGAACGTCTTTCCACTCCTTGCTTCTCTCGACCAAGTGATGCATAACCTCGTCAATTTTCGGAATGTATACATTCTCTAACGAGTCGCGGAACGAAGCCGGAATAGCTGTGTTATTGATATCTTGAGAAGTCAAGCCGAAGTGAACAAATTCTTTCACTGCGCCTAACTGCAATTCATCCATTTTATGTTTAATGAAATACTCAACGGCCTTCACGTCGTGATTCGTAATTTTCTCTTTGTCCTTGATCCACTGAGCATCTTCTTGCGAGAAATTCGCGCAGATATCACGCAAGTGCACGAATGTATCAGGTGTAACGCTGGTCAATTGCGGCAGCGGAAGTTCGCAAAGTGCAATGAAGTATTCCACTTCCACCCAAACTCTGTATTTGATGAGGGCGAATTCTGAAAAGTATTGTTGCAGGTCTTCTGTCTGATGGCGGTATCTGCCATCGATAGGAGAAATACTGAATAACGACGTATGATCCATGTTTAGTTTCTAAGGCGCAAAGGTACAAATGGAACGCGAGACAATCGCTATTACATTTGCACCATGAAACTACATGTTATAGACACTGGATTTTTCAAATTAGACGGCGGTGCCATGTTCGGCGTTGTGCCGAAACAGCTGTGGCAGAAGACCAATCCGGCCGACGAGCTGAACCTTTGCACCTGGGCCATGCGTTGTTTGTTGGTGGAAGACGGTGATCGTCTGACCCTTATAGACACGGGCATTGGCGGCAAGCAAAGTGAAAAATTCTTTTCGCACTATCATTTGCAAGACACCCTCACCATTGACCAATCGCTTGCCCTGAGAGGGTTTCATAGAAACGACATTACCGATGTGCTGCTCACGCACTTGCACTTCGACCATTGCGGCGGAAGCATTGAGTACAATTCCACCCGCGAACATTTTCAACCTGCTTTTCCAAATGCGAAATTCTGGAGCAACGAAAACCACTGGAAGTGGGCCACAGAGCCTAATCCTAGAGAGAAAGCCAGTTTCCTTTCAGAAAACATATTGCCTATTCAAGAAAGCGGACAATTGAATTTCATTGAACGCGTGAACAACGTCTCGCCCACTCCGCTTGGCTTCGACGTCTTGTTTGTAGACGGACATACCGAAAGCATGATGATTCCGCACATTTCCTACAAGGGAAAAACAGTGGTCTTCATGGCCGATCTTTTGCCGTCTGTCGGACACATTCCACTTCCTTACGTTATGGGCTACGACACCCGTCCGCTTTTAACCATGACTGAAAAAGAGCTCTTCCTCAACACCGCAGCCGACAATGGTTACGTTCTCTTCTTCGAGCACGACAGTGTGAATGAGTGTTGTACTTTGCAGCATACGGAGAAAGGAGTTAGACTTTTGGAAGCCGGAAGATTTGCGGATTTTTTCTGAACTGCGTTGTGAGAACTACGTTGTTTGAACTACGTTGTTTGAACTGCGTTGTTGGAACTGCGTTGTTGGAACTGCGTTGTTGGCTATTAGAAAAGAAAGAAATTAAATTATTTGGTTAAATCATGAATTTAAATAGAGTTAGTTTAGTCGAAATAACCTGAACAATTCAGATGAAAAGACTCCTAATTCTTCTTATCATTTTCATATCAATCGCACCGTCGGGAACAAATGCTCAAAGTGCTCTAACAATAGGTGAAATATTCGACTTCAATGTTGGCGATGAATTTCATCATCTAATCGGAGGTCCTGAAGATTCAATTGTTAAGAATTTAAAAAGAGTTGAAATTGTAGATAAATTCTACTCAGCGAACAATGACACTTTGTTTTATGTGCAACATAATTTCGGCTACATAAAAACAAATACATCAAACGGGATATTTTTTGAGTTTGACAATTTCATAGACACTGTTGCTTACACCAATTTAAATAACTTTTTAGATCCGTTCTGCCCTTATCAATTCCAGCCTCTTTCGGCCAACATGGGGCCATTTTATTTTCAAATAAATCAAGATACAATCCGACAAGATTACAATGGTGTACTAGCCTATCAATGCTCAATGTATAACGCTCCCACATTCAATTCAGCCGATTATTGGTCAGAGTCTTGGGGAGTGGGAATTGGAATTATTTATTCAGGGTATTTCCCATTAATGAATACATCTTCATTCTACTCCTACGGATTAGTTTATTACAAAAAGGGTCTAAACTTATTCGGCATCCCTGACACCCTCGATTCAACGGACATTGGCGTGCAAGAACTTTACCCTTCAACAGCTTCAATCGTTACAGTATATCCAAACCCTTCTTCTGATTTTGTGAATTTCGACTGGAAGAACAATGCTTATTTAGACCTTCGAGTAATCTCGCTCGATGGACGAATTGTTATGGACAGAAGGCGGATCTACAGAGGTAACAATTTAAATATTTCTGAACTGACTAACGGTAGTTACATCATTGAATTCAATGGCGTAAATGGCACATCCCAATCGCTTTTCTTGAAACAGTAATTGCGTTGTTGGAACTACGTTATTGGAAAACCGAAGGTTTTATTCCTACTACGTAATAGGAAAATCGAATATTTTATTCCTCCCGATAGCTATCGGGATTCGTAATTGGAACTAGTGTTTTTTTTTGATTAACAGTCGAAGACATTCGCCGCAGGCATTCGTTGAAAACATTCGCCCGAAGGGCATTCTTACTTTCTGTATAGCTTACTCCGACTGACCAACGAAAACCCATTCGTAAGTTCCATTATTGTTTTGCAATCCCCAAAAATCAAATACGCCGTTGGAACGATCGCCATTTGCATCTAGGGTAATGAGTCCTGTAGCACCCAAGAATGAATTCGCTGATGCTTGAAACGCAGATTGCTTAGCTTCAGCGTTCGAGGGAACTGTGTTGTAATCTCGAACCATTTTTCCGAATACACTCATTATGTCATAAGCACACATAGTCGCAGCAGCGCCTTGAATACCTGTTGTGCTGTAAATATTTGCGAGCAGAGGCTCCCAAACGTTTTGTTCAGAGAGAGGCAAACTAAATCCTGGACTATAAAACTGAGTATTCACAGCAAATTGAGCGGCGATTGGATCATTCATAAGAGCTTCATTTTTAAAGAATCCAACTCCACCGAACCAATTCACAGTTGAAAGAATTGGATCAGAAGCAGCCTGATTAAATATCAATGTTGTTTCATCAAAAGATGACGTTACAACGCCAATTTGTGCATTACTATAAGTTGACGATAAATTCAAAATTTGAGTTTTCACTTCAGCCAAGACAGTAGAAAAATCAGTATCGCTACCGTTGAAGAAACCCGCCTCTATTACCACACCTCCAGCATTGGTGAAATGGCTGGCCAGAGCCGTTTGAAGCCCAGTACTTCCGGCGTCGTTTCTAGCAATCATAATTAAGGCTTGTTTTCCTTGATTGATATATGACTGCGACATGGCGGCCGCTAAAATCGTCTGTCCGGGTGAAAACCGAAACACCATATCGTTCGGAATTGCCAGAGAGGCCGATGTGCTTGTAGGACTAACTACTAAAATACCTAAGCTATCCGCGAAAGATTTTATTGCTAGAAGCTCCGAACTCGTCTGCGGGCCAATGACTAGTTTACATCCGCTTGCGGCTATGCTATTCATTGCAAGAATAGCTTTGTCTGGATCAAGTTGTGTATCGTAAGATGTCAATTCGAAACGATAAAGTACACCCTGACTTTCAAAATCGTCATTAATTCGATCAATCGCAATTTGAATTGCGGCTTCAGATGTCAATCCCCAGTTAGATAACCCTCCTGTTTCAGAAAATAGTCCGGCAATTTTTATGACTTCGACTTGACAATTTGCCACTTCATCTTTTTTGCAACCCGCAAACAATAGGACCGATAAGGCACTCCAGAAAATTAGTTTTTTCATGAGCTCAATTTACAAATTTATTTTTCTTATTGCTTAATAATTCGTCGCAGACATTCGTGCTGCACATTCGCCCGTAGGGCATTCTTCCCCCTTTCTTACCTTTTCTTACCTTCTTTTATCAGTCTCTCTTAATCATCAAATCGCTTTCAATCTGCTGTCCTTCATTCACATAAAGTGTATAGAAATAAGTGCCATCAGAAAGTTCCGAGGCGTTCCAATTATTCAAATAAGGAGAAGCTTCAAAAACCTTTTTTCCCCATCGGTTGAAGACTTCCAAGCGGTTGCTCAAATAAAAATCCAAGTATTGAAATTCAAGAACATCATTGAAATTATCTCCGTTGGGAGTGATAATGTTTATGGGAGTTATTGTGGCGGGTACAACAAGAAAATCCTGACAATATTCGACCGAGCAATTGGCATCTGTTGTTGTTGTGAGACAAACATTGTAAACGCCAGGAACAGGATAGGAATAAACTACCGAAGAACCCGAACTTGAATTTCCATCTCCAAAATACCATAACGATCCAACAATATTCGAGACGTAGGCATTCGACACATCGGTGAACTGCACGTCGTTATAAACCACAACCGGATTCGGATTAGCCATATAGCCCGCATCAATAGTCGGTTGAACATTCACCAAATATTGTATCGTATCTGAGAAACAACCATTCAATTCCGCAAAGGCGCTGTATGAAACATCAACACTCGTTGTGTCCGAAACAAAGAACTGAGAAGTGAAAGAGCTGCTCCCCACTTGTCCATTTCCTGCCCAGGTAATCGTTGCATTGGGAAGGCAAGATTGAACGGTAACATCAAAGGGTTCATTGTTACAAACCACTAAGTTCGCAGGTAAGAAGGATACATCCGGAGCCGGCTTTCTATTTAATACCGCAGGCGTTACTCCAATAATTTGAGAACCACAGGCGTCCAATACGAGGGGAGTTGGGATGTCTAATGTCGGATCTGTGTTGCAGAAGTCGGGACAATTAGGAATACTCAATTGCAATTGCTTCGATGAGTTTCCGATGTTACAAGGTACCGCAGTACCTGTGACAATATTACCTGTCATCCAAGGATGAGTTATGGTATAAGGAGGAACGCCGTATTTCATGCGAATCGTTCCTGTTACTTCGCAGTTGCTCGTGCATGTGGCGGTGCTAGGGACTGACCATTCACTTCCAAACGTTTCAACCGTATGCCCTTCAACGTAAGCCATAAATGGCCACAGTGAAAACTGATCGTAGTAGATATAATTGATATTGCAGCCATCGTTCATAAACGATCTTCCCAAATGCATGCGCAAATAAAAATTCTGATCGGCACATGTTGGGACGTAGCAACACATCAACGGATTTCGCATGTCGTAGTCCTCAAGGTACGCTGTTCCAGCCAAATTCGCGTTGGCCCCTGTTACAGTAAATTCCGTTGTTTGTCCGCATTCTGTGCTGAAGTACATAGACCCATCAGACATCCACGCTGCCGAAAAAGGGTCTGCATAATAACTTGCTTGAACCAACAGTCCTGTCACGGTCACGCCTCCAGGAACGTTGACTAGCAAGCTGTCCACATTGTATTGCGGCATAAAGCAAGAAGGCATGTACCCGACATTCCAAACAGAAGTTGGACCTGTAACAAGCGGATCAATTTCCACAGGGTAAGACCTTGAAGTTGCTGTTAACCATTGTTCTTCAATGTGTATGCTCACTTTAATTATGTTATTCCGAATGGGGCTAAACGAATAACTCGCCAAAAAGAACTCCTTTTGATCGTCAATACAAATGGCGCCGCCTAATGTCGAAATAACTTCATTTTTTTCATTGAGAATTTCAACGCTTCCTTTCCACCATCCGTTTATCCATTTTCCTTTTTCTGAATTGAAATTCAATTTGGAACCGCTCGGAACCATCAATTCCTCATTGACAATAAATTCACCTTTCTCGCAAGAAGGCGCACTCTCGATGAATAGCGAAGACTTCACGGCATTATTTCGAACATCTATTTTTTGAAGGAAACCTTCCGTGCGGTATTCCAACACGCCATCTTTTCCAACTAAATTATTTAGGTTGAAATTATTCTGAAACAAGCTCGGTCTGTACGATACAGACTCCGTGCTTTTGGAATTCAGTTCAATGAATCCGGCCGTTGAGATTTCAATGGGAAGCTGCTGTTCGTTGAACGAAATTGAATTTTCATTTCGTTGAAACGATCTTGTTATGGGCATCCACTCTCCATTTTCATTTTTGAAATGAATAGGACTCAGTGAATTTTGGGTAATTATTCTTCCGTCGGGAAATTTAAATACTGCAGACCTCTCTTTGCGCGAATAAAGATCTTCTTCAGCCTCAGATAAATCTAATTTCGATTCACTACCCAAGTTGGTGTTTTGGAATAGATTCTTCTGCGCGAACAAAGTCTGCGACAGGCACAAAAAACACAAGAAGAGAATTTGTGGCTTGTTCATAATTAGTTAAGGTTGAATAAAGATATTCAATTTTCACTAAAAACTCAAGACTTATTTATTCGGAATGGGCTCGTCGCTTTCTGCAATGATTCGAATATTCTCCAACACTTGCTTCATGTATTTCTTCCAAAAAAGATGCGTGAACACCCCGTTAAGTGGATACAAAAAAGGCGTTTTGAAATACTGAGTATATGTGTAATCGATTTGAATTGTATTTGGCGATAGTTCTATAGTTCGCCATTCGCCTTCAAATTTGTAAAAGCCAAGCATCCAACTCTGAAAATCGCTGACTTCAATTTTCCAGTATACATTTTCAATACGCTCAAGAACCTTGTCCATAGAGGCGTATCCAGCTTTTGAAGCTATGGATATAGCCGCATAGACTTTCTTCGTCGAACCGGGTACTCCCCAACCTTCATCATCAGAAGAATGAGTAATTGCTGGCATAACACCCATTCCCGTGTGAACTCTTGAAACATCTATAAGCATGGGTGTTTTAAAAGCCCGTTCCAGGGAACAACGATAAACTGTAGAAACTGAAACTTTGGTAAACATGGATTGTTGATTAGTTGTGGTGAAGGTAGATGGGGTTCAGAAAAATAGTTAACTTCAAATAAAATTAACATTAAGTTCACTTTGAGAAGTTATATTCGCTGCCATGAGTAACGAGAATCACGACAACACGAATTGGATGTACATGTTGCGCACAACGCAACAACACCATGTGCAACTGAGTTCATTTGCAGATCAGAAAGCAAATATTATTATTGCTAGTAACTGTATTATTTTCTCAATTACATTGGGGCGATTGGAGACCGCGGTTGAGTATTGGGGAGTTTGGTCCTTGTTAGCTACTTCAACATTATGCATTATTACTGCAATTTTTGTTGTGGCTCCTTTGTCTTTGCCTCAGAAACGTCCAGCATTTAGCTCTAAAAATTTCAATCCGCTTTTTTTCATGCATTTCGTTGCATATTCCCACGATGAATATCAGAGTAATATGATGCACATTATGTCAACGAAAGAAGGTGTTCAGGAAGCCATGGTGAGAGATATATACCAAATTGGAAGAGTACTTGCCACACGAAAATACCCTTTCCTAAAATTAAGCTCAGCTCTTTTTATCGTTGGAATGATTTTAAGTCTTGTCCTTTTCGCAATTCAAGCTGCAATGCTATCATAATAATCTTACCCAGGTCGAATGATATTTCGACCCTATGTCTTGTTATTGATTTGAAATTTCGTGAATAAACGAAACAACACCATTCATAAAAATCTGCTGATCGTCCCACATGGAAAGGTGACTTCCATTCGGGCAGTATAAAAACTTTCCTTTTTTAACCAGCTTGCTTTGTTCTTCCATAGCGGCCGGATCCATGGTGTCGTACTTCGCTCCGATCATTAGTGTTGGAACGGTAATTTCATGCAATCGATTTTTAATGTCCCATGTTGCCAAACGACCACTAATGCCGAATTCGCTTGGCCCTTGCATAAGCGTATAGATTGTATTGTTGGCGTGTTTAATGGCGCGATTCAATCCGTCTGGCCATTCTTTCAAACGGCAGATGTGCTCATTGTAATAATTCGGAATTAACAACTCCATGTATCGCGGATTCACGAAATCCTTTTTCGATTCAAGTGCTCGTATTTCTGCAAGAACTTCGGGGTTCATTTGTTTCGCTAAAACTTCGTCGGCATACTTTCCATATTCTGGAGCACTGGCCACCATGTTTGCAACAATGAGTCCTTTCAAATTATTCTGATATTTCAAAGCGTACTCCATGGCTAGTATTCCGCCCCAAGAATTTCCAAGCACATAGAAATTCGATTGGTCTGCTCCTATTGCTTTTCGAACTTGCTCCACCTCTTCAACAAACCGCGCGGTGGTCCACAAGCTGCTGTCTGTTGGCTGATCGCTGTAATACGAACCCAGCTGATCGTATTCATAAAACTCGAATCCTTCGCGAAGAAAAAACGTCTCGAAGCATTCCATGTATTCGTGCGTCATAGCAGGACCTCCGTGCAAAAGTAAAATCTTAATCTTCGGATTATTCCCAAACCGTTTCGTCCAAACGTTAAACGTTCCAACCGGAGTTTCAATTGGAATCATCTTCACTCCACCGCCTTCTACTTCATTTGAGTAAGTGAAATATTCAGAAAAACTTTTTTGATTTGGAACGCTCAACTTCTCCCCATTTCCACATCCAAAAAAAACAGCAGCCATTGTCACTACTGAAATAATATTCACGAAATTCAATTTCATCCTAATTTCATTTTTACAAATATCGTTGGTCGAATGATAATTCGTGTCGGTCGAATGATTATTCGATCCTATAAGTCATCCGATGCGATGACAATTGTTTGTTCATTCCGAACATTGAAAGATTAGGTTTACCTGCAACAAAGGCTTTCTATCTGTACCCGTTGCAATCATTCAAAAGAATCAAATTATCCAAAAATGGAATTGTCTAACGCACCTTTTTACATTCGCTGTATGGACGAGGATAAAGAGAAGTATGGCAATACAGAATTACATTCAACAATAACGCATTACGCCATTGGCGACACATACATTAACATTTGGTTTGGCGGATTAAACCATCCGAAGAAGTACAGTTTTAAATCGGCAACGGAGTCAACGGTTTTAAAAATGATTAATCTTGCTCAATCGGGAAAAGGACTGAATAGATACATTGTCACGAAGGCGAAGGGGCTTTATGAACGATGAAGGAACTACGTTGTTGGAACTACGTTGTTGGAACTGCGTTGTTAGAACTACGTTGTTAGAACTAGGTTGTTGGAACTTCGTTATTCCTCCCGATAGCTATCGGGATGTGTAATGGGAACTTCGTTTTAAATCTTCCCCTTTCTTACCTTTTCTTAACTTCTCTTAACTTTTGTAACAATTACTCCGACTGCCCTACGAACACCCATTGGTATGTTCCGTTCACATTTTCAAGTCCCCAGTAGTTAAACGATCCGCTTGAGCGATCTCCGTTATCATTCAAGGAAATAACTCCGGTGGCTCCTGAATAACCATTCGATGCATTCAAAAAAGCAGTTTGTAAAGAAGTTGCGCTAGCGGGAATTCCATCTTCATTTTCCACCAATTTCGAAATTACATACATCGCATCGTAAGCCGCTAGAGTGTAAGCGTCAGATTGAATACCCGTCATTCCATCTATGGTGGAAATTATGGCAGACCATAAGTATTCTGTGGAAAGGGGCAAACCAAAATCTGGACAAAAGAAATTCGTCGCTACTGCGAATTGAGAAGCTAACGGATCTTGCAAAAGCGCTGAATTTTTCACAAATCCATCTCCACCGTACCAATTCACTCCGAATAAGATTGGGTCTGAACTTGCCTGATTGAACATCGCAACTGCTTCATCGAAAGATGCCAAATACACAGCAATTTGATCGTTTGTGTATGTTGAATTCAAACCGATAATTTGGCTCTTCACATCTGCTAAAACCGTTGTAAAATCAGTGGTTGTGGTTTCATAATTTCCAACAGAAATAACGCTACCGCCTAAGTTGGTGAAATTATTTCCAACTGAACTTTGTAGTCCAAGGTTTCCTGCATCGTTGCGAGCTAAGGTCACAAGCGCTTGTTTGCCTGCATTCTTGATTGAGTTCGCGAGAGCGGCTCCTTCTATTTGATCACCTGGAACAAAGCGAAAGACCATGTCATTCGCAATGGCTAGGCTGCTTGCGGTGCTGCCTTGGCTCACAACAAGTATTCCTAAACTATCTGCAATGGGTTTCACCAAAGCGAGCTCTGCGCTTGATTGTGGACCAATGATAAACTTGTATCCGCTTGAAGAAATATTCTCTACTGTTTGCGCTGCGATGATTGGATCTAACTGCGTTTCGAAAACGGTTAATTCAAATCGAAAAGGAATATGTCGGCTCTTAAAATCAGCATTTATTTCATCGACTGCAATTTCTAACGCTGCCTTAGAGGTCATTCCCAAATTCGACCATTCGCCTGTTTGAGAAAGCAAAGCCGCAACTTTGATTTGTTGAAAATCTTCATAATCATCATGATCGTCGTGATCCTTTTCACAAGAAACAAAAGTGACAACGCAGAAAAACAAAACCAATAATTTCTTCATGTTCTTTTCAATTTTGGCAAAGATGCCACTTTATTCTCAATCTTTCAAAAATCCAAACTTCCCTGCATTGTAATCTTCAATGGCCTCGCGAATCTCTTGTTCGGTGTTCATAACGAACGGGCCGTATGCCACGAAGGGCTCATTCAAGGGTTCACCGCTGAGGACAAGAATGATCGATTTTTTCTTTGCTGAAATGTGAATGGCTCCGGATTCGTTTTTGAATTGCAAGTAATGGTTCTCTGTTACAGCTGTTCCGTTCACTTCCAACTCGCCGTCTACCAACAACAATCCCGAATTGTAATTCGCTGGTAATTCGAAATCAACAAATCCGCCTTCGTTCAAATGCACATCGTACATGTGAATGGGTGAAAAGGTTGAAGCAATTCCATTCACTCCTTTGTACTCTCCGGAAACCACATGCACTTCACCACCGTTGTTAGCCAACGCAAATTTCGGTTTATCTGAATGAACAATGCTCTGGTATTTCGCTGGAGCAAACTTGTGTTTCTTCGGAAGATTAATCCACAACTGAATCATTTCAAATGCTCCACCCGACCGATTGAAGGTTTGTTCGTGATATTCTTTGTGAAGCACCCCTCCTCCGGCTGTCATCCATTGAATATCGCCCGGACCAATAATTCCGTGATTGCCTTTGCTGTCGTGATGTTCCACCGATCCTTTGTAAGCAAAGGTCACAGTCTCAATTCCTCTATGCGGATGAACACCCACACCTTGCGAAATTTCCGAAGGAGGAAAATCAACTTCCGCGTTGAAGTCTAACAAAAAGAATGGCGACATGCGTTCTTCGAATCCCTTTCCATTCGGATAAAAATTCATCACCTTAAACCCATTTCCAACCATGTGTCTGTTGGTCGGCGAGAACACTCCTTCCACCCCTCTCATTCCAAAACCCTCATTCCCATTCTGTTTCTCATTCTCACTCTTCTCGCTATCGTTACCACTAATCTTCGAAACAAAAAAAGCACCTACTGCTGCAAGCGCTGTGCTGACGATGAATTTCTTTCTGTCCATTTTCTTTGAGTTTAAGCGAAAATAACAAGAATGTACATTCACAATCGAAATTTCATTTCGATCAATCACTTCGTGATCAATTGCGCTGCAATCAATCGCTTTGCGAGAAAGCAAATCCGTCGAAGACATTCGCGAAGTATTTGCCTGAAAGGCATTCGTTGCTCCGCAACATTCTTCCCCTCTCTTCCCCTCTCTTAACTTTTCTTCCCGCATAAATACGCATAACATATTCTAAAACTTCTCTAAGGACTTCGTAATTTCACACCATGCCAATCGCATCTGAAATAGCTCAAAAAATGCCTCAAGTATATGACCTACTCGAAAAATTCGAGGTAAGTGATGCTTGGGTGTTTGGTTCTGCGCAATCGGAAAAATTCACAAAGAATAGCGATGTCGATATTATGGTTCAGTTCAAAGAGAAACTAACTCCGCTTAGACTCGGGATGAATATGAACGATCTGAACTTCTCTCTTCAAAAACTTTTTGAACGAGAGGTCGATTTGGTAAGCTACAGTCATATTAAAAACCCGGCATTCTTTTCACAGGTAAGCGAGAACAGCACGCGCATATACGGAGAAGAAAATCCAAGACTTTATGTGCGACACATGATGAATTGCATTGTGAAAATTCAAACATTCATGCGTCCATGCAAATCTTTTCATGCTTATAAAAAAGACTTCTTAATTCAAGCCGGAGTTGAATGGAATCTCACCATCCTCGGCGAAGCTGCAAAAAGATTAAAAAACGTTTCTCCAGATATTGCAATAACTGACATTGACAAAATCATAGGCACTCGCAACAAACTCATTCACGGTTACGACGACATTTCGCATGAAGAAGTTTATGCCACTGTTCGGAAGAATCTTCCCGAGTTGAAGAAGGAGTTGAAGAAACTGATTTGAACTTCGTTGTTTATTCTTACCCTCTCTTCCCTTTTCTTACCTTTTCTTACCTTTTCATATCGTCGAAGACATTCGCGAAGCATTCGCCCAACGAGCATTCGTGCTTGCACATTCGCCTGAAAGGCATTCGTGCTTGCACATTCGCCTGAAAGGCATTCTGGCATATTCCCGCATAACAAGTTTTAGTTTTTCCATTCCCACCAACCTAATTTTATTTCTGAAAATCAAAATCAATTACCTACCTTTGACGTTAGTAACGTCACGCGTTACCATGATTAAATCATTTGGAAATAAAAACACTGAACGTATCTGGAGAGGAGAATACTCAAGAGCTTTCGCAAAGGAAATCCAAGAGACTGCTCGCAGGAAACTTCGAATGCTGAATAGTTCTACAGATATTATTGATCTTAGAGTTCCTCCTTCTAACATGTTGGAAAAACTCAAAGGAAATCTAAAAGAATACTATTCCATTAGAGTAAATAATCAGTGGCGAATAATTTTCAAATGGCAAGGGAACAATGCTTATCAAGTTGAATTAATTGATTATCACAAATGAAAAAACTAAGGAACATACATCCTGGAGAAATCCTACTGAAAGAGTTTTTAGAACCTTTGAAGATCAGCAGCTACCGTTTAGCGAAAGATTTATCTATACCACAAACGAGAATTTCTTCAATAGTGAATGGCACAAGACGTATTACAGCTGACACAGCTCTTCGCTTATCACTTTACTTTGGCAACTCTGCGAAATTCTGGCTAGCCCTCCAAGACGACTATGACATTGAAGAAGAGCTTCGCTTGAAGAAGAAAGATTTCGGATTGATTAAACGATGTGAATAAGGCAATTGGAAAACCTTCGGTTTTACTCCTCCCGATAGCTATCGGGATGTGTAATTCCTACTGCGTAATTGGAACTTCGTTGTTAGAACTTCGTTGTTAGAACTTCGTTGCTGGAACTAAGTTGTGATTAAACAGTCGAAGACATTCGTTGCGATGCAACATTCGCCCAACGGGCATTCGTTCTTAGAACATTCGTTGCTTTGCAACATTCGTTGCTTCGCAACATTAGTCCTCCGTCAACTTCTTCTCGAATTTATTGTATATGAAAAACATTAGAAGTCCAAAGACAACCGCCGCAATAATCAATACCGTATTCATTAATCCTGTTACAGAAAAAGATAAGCGAATGAGTATCGTTGATATAATGAATCCTGAATTCCGTATGACCTTGTGGAACTCGTCTGTGTGAAAAAACGAAAACAACAAAAGAAAGACATCCACGATAATCAAGACCGTAAAGAACTGCTCGAAGAACACGTTGTTCAAGTTCTGAAAAGCCACATCAGCCGAGGCCGACGGAGATAACGTCCCTAGAAGCCACGTGGAAAATGAATAAATTGAAAGTGCTAACAAAATTGGAACAAGTGCCAAAGCCATAAGTTTTTTAATCTTAATGAAGCGAGCTGTTCCATCTTGTTTGTTACTATCAGATTCTTCCAACAAAACCCGTCTCTTACTTTGTTTGTAGAACAGATAAATCAGAAAAAACATAATAACTGACGCCAAAATATCATACGTGAATTGCAAGTCATACTTCTGACTAAACCAATCTGGAGAGAGAGACAATGCCGAAAGATCTTTAAAAATTCTCCGAATGATAATCAGCGTTATAATCTCGTATTGCTTACCGATATAAGTTGTTATTGATCGAGGCAAATAATAGATTAGCAAATACACCTCGTAAACCAGGATAAACGAAAATGGAGTATATATCGCTGCAATTGGATTCTCAAAAAGAGACGTGCCGCTTTCAATTTTTATCACTCCCAAATCCACCAGAAAGATGAGCGATAGGTGAATAAAGAAACTCGCTATGGCAATAATAAGAATGATACGCTCACTCTTTTTTCGTGTTTCGTTCGAGAGAAACGTATTGTAAATAGAACTAGTGAGTTGATTCATAACTACATAACAAGACTAAGGAAACAATGTTCAAAGGTTGGAAAACCTTCGGTTTTATTCCTACTGCGTAATTCCTATTTCATAATTCCTACTTCGTAATTTGAACTGCGTTGCTAGAATCGTCGAAGACATTCGCCTGAAAGGCATTCGTTGCTCCGCAACATTCTTCCCCTCTCTTCCCTTCTCTTAATTTTTCTTACCTCTTACCACACTCTTGACAAGAAGAACTCTTCTTAAAAAAGAAACGCTTCACAACATACGCCAAAGCCAAAACAAGAACTGCTATGGTAAGTGCGATTTGCATTAGCTGAATAAATTGAATGTGAGAAGCGCGAGCGTGTATGCCATGAAGCCCATGTAGCCCATTTGAATGAGCGGCCACTTCCACGATTTGGTTTCGCGTTTTACTGCGGCAAAGGTGGCCATGCACTGCATTGCGAAGACGTAGAACACCATGAGTGATAGTCCAGATGCGAGAGAGTATGCTGGCTTTCCGGTTTGAAGGTTTATGTCTTCGCGCATGCGTTGAAGAAGCGATTCGTCTTCCTCATAGTTTTCTCCAGCGCTATACAACGTTGCCATGGTTCCAACGAATACTTCTCGCGCTGCGAAAGAGGTCAACAACGAAACGGTCATCTTCCAGTCGTATCCTAACGGCGCGAAAACCGGAGCGATTGTTTTTCCAGCTTGACCCAAATACGATTCTTCTATTTGTGTTTTTCCTTGAGCCACTTGCTCTTCGTTTATTTTCGGGAAGGCAGCAAAAGCCCACAGGACAATGGATATGGCCAAAATAATTTTTCCTGCATCGAAAACAAACGCTTGAACTTTTTCCTTCAGATGAAGCAAAATATTCTTCCATCGCGGCCAGCGGTATTCCGGTAATTCAAGCAATAAAAAACTCTTCTCTTTCGAGCGAATGAATTTGTTCATGACCATGGCTACCAACAGAGCGCCTATGACACCCAAGGCATACATGGCAAAGAGAACAGTTCCTTGAAGACCTATAAATCCGTACATGTATGTATTCGGAATCACCAAGTAAATGAGCAAAACGAAAACGGGAATTCGCGCTGAGCAACTGATCAGCGGAGAAACAAGAATCGTGATTAAGCGCTCTTTCGGATTTCCAATTACTCGCGTTGAAAGAATTGCCGGAATGGCGCATGCAGCGCTGGATACAAGGGGCACAATGCTTCTTCCGTTCAAACCAAACGGACGCACCAATCGATCCATAATGAAGACCACGCGCGTCATGTAACCAGTCTCTTCCAAGACGCCTAAAAAGAAAAATAGAATGGCAATTTGCGGAACGAAGATGAGCACACCTCCTACCCCAGGAACAATGCCTTGGGTAATAAGATCTGTGAATATGCCTTCAGGCATTTTCGTTTGAAGGTATTGACTAAAATTCAGAAACACGCTATCGATCCAATCCATGGGAATAGCAGAAATGCTGAACATGAATTGAAAAATGAGGAACAACACAATGCCGAAAAAGGCGTAGCCTAAAATCGGATGCACCAATAGTTTATCCACTTTCGTGGTGAATGAATGTCGAGTTACTCCAACAAACGAAGGAACCTCTTTCAATCGGTTTACAATGGTTGTCTTTCTACTTTCCGCATCTCTTCTGGCTTCCGCGATGTTCAGATTTTCTTTCAGTGGGAAGGAAATAAATTTCTCAACGGGTTGAATGTTACATGCTGAAATGAAATCGATCAGCGCTTGCTTCCCCTCGCCTGTTCTTCCGTTGATTTTCAAAAACGGAATTTGATTGAAGGCGTTGGTTAGTTCTTGCGGACTGACTGACTTCCCAATGAGCATGTCGTTCATGGTAAGGACGCCAATAACGGGAATATCGAGGTCGCTGATTTGTGTAAGGATAACCAGGTTCCGTTCAAGGTTTGTGACGTCTACCGTCACGACAACCAGTTCAGGAAAGTCAGCGTGTTGTTTGTTGTGAAGAATTTCCGAAACAATTTTCTCTTCTTCGGAGTATGCGTTCAGGCTGTATGCACCGGGAAGATCGAGCAGTTCAGCCACTCTTCCATCGGGTAGATTGAATTTCCCCCAATGTTTTTCCACGGTCACCCCGGGGAAGTTTCCCACTTGTTGATTCATGCCTGTAAGCAGGTTGAACAACGAGGTCTTGGCTGTATTCGGGCTGCCGACTAGGGCAATTTTAGTACACATGTTTTCTTAGCAATCGATGGTCTCTATGAGCGAGGCCTCGTCTTCGCGCAGCGAAAGTACGGCGCCACCGGCATCAATTGCAAATGGTCCACGGAAAGGGGCTCTGAAGAGCACTTGCACGCGCTTCCCTGGGTAAAAACCCATCTCAATGAGTTTCGCTCCCATGGCATGTTCGGCCACACTCACAATTTGTGCGTATTGTCCGGGTAGGTATTGCGCCAACGTCTTTTTCACCTTACAAATTTACTTTATCGGTAAGGAAGGGCTATACCTTAAAAAAGGTATTTGGAGCTTCGCAATTGGAAAACCGAAGGTTTTATTCCTACTTCGTAATTGGAACTCCGTTATTGAAAATCCTTCGGATTTATTCCTACTACGTAATTGGAAAATCGGAGATTTTATTCCTACGATGTAATTGGAACTACGTTATTGGAAATCCTCCGGATTTATTCCTACTACGTAATTGGAAAATCGGAGATTTTATTCCTACGATGTAATTGGAACTACGTTATTCTCAATCCACGAATTAACTGATACGCGAAATCAATTGTGAAACAGGAATTACGAAGTAGGTATTACAAAGTAGGAATTATGAAATAGGAATAAATCCGACGGATTTCCCATTACGTAGTAGGAATAACGTAGTTCCAATAACGAAGTTCAACCATCCTCCGTATATTTGCCTCTCTCTTTGAGGAAGGGGGTATAGCTCAGTTGGCTAGAGCGCTTGCATGGCATGCAAGAGGTCATCGGTTCGAATCCGATTATCTCCACTTAAAATTCCCGTAAGTTATTCATTTTGAACTTCTTACGGGTTTTTATTTTCAGTTTATGCCACATTTATGCCACATTTTCGGGGTTTGGATTGAAAAACCATTTCCATTTAACGCTTCTTTGTTTTGATATTTCGATCTGAAAATTCACTTTTGAAAATCGCCTTTCATTCTTGAGACAAGATAATCATTCCGTCTGGAATTTAAAAATTGGGAATATCTTTCTTCGGTCTCACTG
>CAIZGX010000062.1 GCA_903932685.1 uncultured Bacteroidota bacterium
AGAGAGGGGAAGAAAAGGTAAGAGAAGGTAAGAGTAAAGAGGAGGTGGCTCAGGGGTTGAAAGAAATTCCGAGGGAAGAATTGGTCGCGTATTTACTGGAAGAAGATTCAGATTTAATAGAAAACATAAATTAACAAGAGCATGAAAAAGACAATGATTCTTTTACTGTGTATTTGCACCTTGGGCGCTTATGCGCAACCCGATCGCGATGAGCCGAAGCGCAGCGAAAAAGTAGAAGCGTTGAAGCGCGCCTACATTACAAGCGAACTAGCATTAACTCCTGTTGAAGCTGAAAAGTTTTGGCCGGTGTACAATGCGCATGAAGAAACGCAAAAGACCCATCGCAAGGAACTGAAGAAAGTCATGGACAAGATGGACGCTGTAGGCGAAAATCAAAAGGCGTTCGAGTCTTTGAACAACGAAATCTCTGCGCTTCGGGTGAAAGAGGTTGAAGAAGATTCGAACTTTATGATTGCTTGTAGCAAAGTGATAGGTGTTCAAAAAACCGCAAAGCTTCCGGCGATGGAAAAAGAGTTTCATAAAATCTTATTGGAAGAAGTTGGACGCAAAGGCGGACATCCCGGTCCTCCTCCAGGCGGCAGGCCTCCGCATGGTCCAAGACAGAAGAATGTAGATTAGATCCCGCCAACATGAAAAAAGGTTGCGAATCCTGATATATGTAAGCAACTAATTAGCCTTGTTTTGAGTTATATTCGTAGTGCCTAAACCATATACTATGAAGTCTCTTTTACTAGGGTTATCTATTCTATTCATCTCTGTATTTTCAATACAGGCTCAAGAGTTCTCTGTTGCCCGTCAATGGGATGAAGTTGTGCTTCAAGCCATTCGCAATGACAACGCTCGTCCTACTATTCACGCTCGAAATTTGTTTCACATCCATGCTGCCATGTATGACGCTTGGGCAATTTTCGATGATACTGCGAAGACTTATTTGATTGGACAATCGTTGAATGGTTTCAACTCGCCGTTCGACGGTATCGAAACCCCTGCGAATATTCAAGTTGCGAGGGAAAAGGCCATTACTTATGCTGCTTACCGCATGCTTATTAATCGCTATCAGTACTCTCCCAATTGGTTGAATACATTGACCATGGCGAACTTTGTGATGCTGGGTTTAGGATACAGCACTGCAATAACCTCGACCGACTACAGCGACGGGGATCCTGCTAAATTGGGAAACTACATAGCAGCTCAATACATCGCGTACGGAAATCAAGATGGATCGAATCAGTTGTTGAATTATTCCAATCAGTATTACGTTCCTGTAAATGCTCCCATGTTGCCTGTTTTTCCGGGCAATCCAAATAATACGTACATCAATCGCTGGCAGCCACTAAACTTGGCAAACTTCGTGGATCAAAACGGATTCCCAGGATTACCAACACCCTCTGCACTTTCGCATGAATGGGGCAATGTAAAGCCATTCTCATTAACAGAAGCAGACAAGACGGTTCATTTCCGCGACGGTAATTTCTGGAATGTATACAAGGATCCCGGAATGCTGCCAGTTCTTTCTCCAAACGACACTGCAACTTTAGACAACCCTTTTGTATTTGGTAATGTTATGGTTGCGACATGGTCATCGCACTTAAGTCCAGATGATGCTACGTTAATAGACATTTCTCCAGCAAGTGTTTGCAATATTCCAGCGTTACCTGAAACTCCGAATGACTATCCGAATTTTTACAATTTGTTGGAAGGAGGAGATATCGGAACGGGCCGTTCGTTGAATCCAGTTACGGGACAGCCTTATACACCGGAATTGGTGAAGAGAGGCGATTTTACAAGAGTACTTGCAGAATTTTGGGCAGATGGTCCACAAAGCGAAACACCTCCGGGACATTGGTTCAAGATAATGAACGTCGTTCATGACCATCCTTTATTCGTAAGGAAATGGGGTGGTGAAGGTGAAGTTTTAAATGACTTAGAGTGGGATGTTAAAGCATACTTCGCAATGGGTGGTGCTGTGCACGATGCAGCAATCTGTGCTTGGGGAATCAAAGGGTATTACGATGGAAGTCGTCCCGTTTCTGTCATTCGAAAAATGGCTGACAACGGACAATCTTCCGATCCCGCTTTGCCGAATTATCACTTCCAAGGATTGCCATTGATTCCGGATTACATTGAATTGGTTCAGCCGGCAGATACGCTAAATGGTTTCATGTCAGCTGATATTGGACAGGTTAAAGTGCGTGCTTGGAAAGGTCCGAGTTACATTCCTAATCCAACAAACACTTATGCTGGCGCCGATTGGATTCTTGCAAAAAACTGGTGGCCATACCAACGTCCTACTTTTGTAACGCCTCCATTTGCGGGATACATTAGTGGGCACTCTACTTTTTCTCGAACAGCTGCAGAGGTAATGACGGCAATTACAGGAACTGAATTTTTCCCTGGTGGGATAGGAGAGTTTTTAGCAACTCAAAATCAATACTTGGTTTTTGAAGAGGGTCCTT
Source organism: uncultured Bacteroidota bacterium (assembly GCA_903932685.1). Taxonomy (GTDB): domain Bacteria; phylum Bacteroidota; class Bacteroidia; order Flavobacteriales_D; family Sanyastnellaceae; genus CAIZGX01. Next base: position 2,478 of record CAIZGX010000062.1, read on the forward strand.
CTACAGATGTAACTCTTCAATGGGCTACATATAGAGACGCTGCAGATCAGTGTTCACTTTCAAGAATTTGGGGCGGAATACATGCGGCATACGATGACATTCCAGGTAGAAAAATTGGAATTGAATTGGGACCACAAGCGGTTCATTTCGCAGAGACCATAAACAACGCGGTTGTTCCTCACGTTGTAAACGTTACTTTTTCTGACCCTATTATATCTTCTGCAGATATTGGAAACAGTGTAAGTGCAATTTTCCATTTCAACAGAGCCATGGCGCCTGCGGCTCTTCCTGCTGTTACTTTTGTTTCAACAGATTTAATTGCTTTAGGCGTTCTCTCACAAACCAATTCGTTTTGGTTGAACGACTCTGCATTTGTGGTCGAGTATGCCGTTGCGCAAGCAACTCAGCAGTATAGTGGAATTAATTTCCGAGTGGTTGGAGGTAAAGCTACTGACGGGTGTTTCGCTAGAGCTTATGTAGGTGGAAACTGGAAAGTAGATATGATTCGTCCGGAAGTAACGGCTTCAGTGGCTTCAGACATTTGGGTGACTGATGCAACGGCTGCAGTTGGAACAACAGAAGTGACTTTGTACTTCAACAAAACCATGGACACCAACTTCCCAGCGATTTTATCTTTCACCGATCAAACGCCTGCTGGTTTGTCGCAGAATACAGCGGCAGGATATTGGAGCAATGCGAGTACCTACCACGCAGTATTTGATGTTTCTGATATGAATGAGCAGTTGGAGAATGTGAATTTACATTCGCTATCAGCAATTGATTTAGCAGGAAATCCTCAAGTGGAAGATACCTTGTTGAATGTGTTAAACATAGACACTCGCAATCCTGCTGTGAATGTTGTTTCTTCAAATACTGTTTTAACAGATGCAACAGCTGGTCAGACCTTCCAATTGACTTTCACTTTTGAGGAAGACATGAATGTTAGTGAGACACCAGTAGTGACTTTCGTTGAAGGAAATCCTTTATTGAATTCAATCAGCTTGCTTTCTTCTACTTGGAATTCAGCGACTGAATTTGTTGTTGAATATTTGGAAAACGATGGACAAGAGTTGTTCCCTGCGTTAACTCCAATCATTAACGCAAACGACATTCACGGCAACGCGGCTGTTGTTGTTGAATCGAATGTGTTTATGATCGACACCGAAAATCCGACTGTTATTCAGATCATTCCTTCTACCAATTTATATCAAGGGTTGACTTCAGACTTTTACATTGAAGTGGTTTACAATGAGCCAATGATAGCATCTTCAGCCCCAACGTTAACGTTCGCGGATCCATTTGTTCTCGACTATTTCACATTAACCGGAGCGGCTTGGATTGATGCAGTGACTTACAGATTCACTTATACATTAACCCTTCTTGATGCCCCATTCACAAGCCTAAACTTGAATGTGGGTCTTGCAGATGGTCTTGATGCAGTTGGAAATCCATTCATCTCTTCTGATTTTACAGATGTAATAAGCATCGATATCATTGGAAGTGTAAGCGAGTCTGCACTGAATGCCATTCACGTCTTCCCGAATCCATCTTCTGATGTGGTTATTGTTGAAGGAATTCATTCTATGCTGAATCTAACCGTTCGCGACGAAGTGGGAAGAATCATTCACGCAGGAAGATCGGCTAGCCGCATTGAACTCAATGTTTCAAATTGGGCAAGCGGAATCTACTTGATGGAATTCAATGACGGGAAGGGGTTGAAGCAGGTACGATTTATCAAAAGATAAATACGCACTTCGTGCGATGACACGACACAGTCGTGATGACATCGCAAAGCGATGATGACGAACTATGTTCGATGACGCTCCGCGAGGCGGTCATCACGCAGTGTCATCCTTCGAAGAAGGTCATCCGGAAGGTCATCCGGAACGGTCATCACAGAGTGTTTTCACGACTTTGTCGTGTCTTTATGGCTTCCGCTTCCATCTTTTCAAACGCAGAAATCACTCGTTTAACAAGCGGATGACGAATAACATCGCTACCTGTGAGCTCAATAACTCCGATGCCTTCAACACCGCGAAGTAACTCAACACTACGCATAAGTCCGCTCGGTTGATTGCGAGGTAAGTCTATTTGCGTTGAGTCACCGGTGATGACGAATTTCGCTTGAGCCCCCATACGCGTAAGGAACATCTTCATCTGAGTCACCGTCGCGTTTTGCGCTTCATCGAGAATTACAAACGCTTTGTCAAGGGTGCGTCCACGCATGAACGCAAGTGGAGCAATTTCAATGACTCCCTTTTCCATATACTCCGCTAACTTATCGTAAGGAATCATATCCATGAGCGCGTCGTATAACGGCTGCAAATACGGATCGAGTTTTTCTTTCAAATCTCCGGGAAGAAATCCTAGATTTTCTCCGGCTTCAACTGCAGGACGCGTTAAAACAATGCGTCGAACTTCCTTGTCCTTCAAGGCTTTCACAGCAAGGGCTACAGCGGTATAAGTCTTTCCACTACCAGCAGGACCAATGGCGAAGAGCATGTCGTTCTTCGACATAAGATCGACCATGATTTTTTGATTGGGTGTCCGAGCTGTGATTTTATTTCCGCCTGGACCAAACACGAGCACATCTCCATTCGGAGTTTGAATATCTGGCGGACTCACTTCCCCCAGAACCATTCGTTCCAATTGCTGAAGAGTAATGCTGTGGTACTTGTCTATGTGCCAAAAAATTAGCGTTAAGAAATCATCCAAGCGCTGAAGCTCGACGTCACTTCCAACGGCCTTTAGCATATTGCCTCGGGACATAATTTTTAACTTAGGAAATTTCGATTGAACGAACTTGAATTTTACATTGTTCGGACCGAAGAATTCAATAGGATCTATTGAAGGAAGGAAGAGCTCTTTTTCTGCCAATTTTTTGCACAATTAATTGTGTCGAAAATAATGGAAATTACTGTTGAACACCTTTAATTTTCAATGAAATTTGTTAGTACCCTATATTATCCATGTCAATTGTTGCGCTTATATCAGATCTCGGAACCAAAGATCATTATGTTTCTTTGGTGAAAGCTGCGCTATTGAACAACAATCCTACAATTATTCCTGTGGACATTTCTCACGAAATAGGTACAGGTGAAATTGGTGAAGCTGCTTTTTTATTTCGAAGTGTTTGGTATGATTTCCCTTTAGGAACAGTTTTTTTAAGTGGAGTTGCAAGCTACAAATTGCAGGGAAGGGAGCACATCATTATTGAATACCAAGATAGATTTGTCATTACCGCTGACAACGGCTTGTTCTCACTCATGTTTCCGGAAGCGCAACTAGAAGAGGTTAAAATACATGTGTTGAATATTGCAGGTGTTGACGACAAGAGATTTCCCCTTTCAGGCGTTTTTGCAACAGCAGCAGCGCAGATTACCCAAGGCCATGCACCTGACCAATGGTGCGAACCATTGGCCGAATTCCAAAAGATAAAAGGACTGGAACCGTATATGAACGGTCAGGATATTATTATGCAAGTCGTTTATATTGATCACTTCGGAAATTTGTATTTCAACTTGACAAAGAAGATGTTCGATGAGGTTGGGAAGGGAAGAAGCTTTGCTATTCCTCTGCGTCCTCAAACAACCATTAACAAGTTTCACGAGCGCTTTGCCGACGTGGAAATTGGCAATGAAGTAGCCTTTTGGGGACAAAACGGTTTTCTTGTTATCTCTATGAACAGAGAAGGAGGGGGTGATCGGGCAAGCACGTTCAACAAGCTGATAGGTTTGGTTTTAGGAGACTCACTAACAATATCTTTCCATGGTGACGCGAATCGTTAAGATGTCATTCAATAAAATAGACGCGGAAGTGTTTCTTGAAATTTTTAATGAACACCGCAATCAAATTCGCGCGGCCGGCGGCTGCACGTATTTGGAACTTTGGCAAACGGAAGAAGAACATTCAACCATTTTTTTACCCACAGCAAATGGGAGAGTGAAGACTTCTTGAATAACTACAGACACAGTGATATTTTCAAAATCGTTTGGCCGAAAACGAAAGCATTGTTCAATGCGCCGCCACAAGCCTGGACTGTGAATAGTCTTGTAACACTAGGTTAGATGGAAAAGTTAATTTCCCCTGAAGAAGCTTTCCGAATCATTAAGAATCAATTTCCTATTCTTCAGCAGGAAAGTGTTTCTCTTGCGTCTTCTTCCGGAAGAGAATTAGGTGAGAACATATACTCCGATCGTGATCAGCCGCCTTTCCATCGCGCAATGATGGATGGTTACGCGATCAATTTATCTGCTTGGGAAAAAGGAATACGAGAGTTTTATGTTGAAGGAATTCAGGCTGCGGGACAAGCTCCTTCAACATTGAAGAATGAGAATGGATGCATTGAAATCATGACAGGAGCAGTATTACCGAATGATTGTTCGGTTGTGATTCAATATGAAAAATCGCTTCGAAATGAAAATGTTATTCAATTTCAAATTGAAGAATTGAAATATTTTCAGAACGTTCATGCGAAGGGATTCGATAAGAAAGAAGGTGAAGTTGTGTTGAAGGAAGGAACTGTTGTTGGTCCTCTTGAAATGGCTTGTTTAGCCTCTGTTGGAAAGACCAAGGTGAAAGTGAAGAAGCGCTTGAACGTGGCAGTTGTTTCAACCGGAAATGAATTGGTGGAAGTTCATGAAACGCCTTCCGACTTTGAAATCCGTTCAAGTAATTTAGAAATGCTTCAAACGTTATTGAAGCCTTATTGCGAACATGTCAGCGTCTTTAGATTGTCAGACGACGAGCAAGAGACAGCGCATTTCATTCAACATGAATTAGAGAATTTTGATATCGTTTGTTTTTCAGGCGGAGTGTCGAAAGGCAAATACGATTTCGTTGCAAAGGCATTGGAAGAAAGTGGAATTCAGAAACACTTTCACGGTGTAAAACAAAAACCAGGTAAGCCTTTTTTCTTTGGAAGCAAAAACGAGACAGTTGTATTTGCTTTTCCCGGGAACCCTATTTCTGTTTTGCATTGCGCCACGCGCTTTCTACTTCCTCAATTAAATGAGAATTCCATCGAAGAGGCTCAGCTGGAGAGCAATTATTCCAATAAATCAGCGCTTACCGTGTACTTGCCCGCATTTATTTCCACCTATAAAAATGGAATACGAATGGCAGAACTTATTCTTCAAAACGGTTCGGGCGATTTTATGGGTGCAATAGGAGCAAACGGATTTGTAGAAGTTCTTCCGAATCAAGAAGTGAAAGAAAACGAAGTGATTTCGTTTTATAAATTCTAACCTCCAACAGAGGCCATACTTTGAAAGTTCTTCGTGACTTGCATTTCTTCCGCAGCGAATCCGTCTTTGGGTTTAGTCATGCAAGCAGCTACTAGCGCATGCTGAATTTCTTCGTTCGATTTTCCGTCGCGAAGCAATGTGCGCAGCAGAAGCGAAGGCGGAGCGTATAGGCACGATTTTACAAATCCTTCAGGTGTAATGCGAATGCGATTGCACGTGCCGCAGAACGTTCTGCTATATGCCGCAATAATTCCAACTTGACCCACATGTCCGTCTATGCTATAATTCTGAGCGGTAGCGCCAGATTCAAAAGGTATAGGAGTTAATGTTGGAAAATGCTGCGCCAACTCTTGTTCTAATTTTTTCCAATTCCATTTCACGGCATGGTGATATTCCTTTCCGTTGAACGGCATCTCTTCAATGAAGCGAACACGCAAATCTTTGTCTTTCGTTAGCTGCGCAAGTTCGAGTATATCTTCTTCGTTGTGGTGCTCAAGAATAACTGCGTTAATGCTTGTCTTTATTTTATGTTGAAGAAGTTGTTCGAGTGTTTGCTGCACCTTGTGTACTTCATTGCGTTTGGTCATGGAGTGAAAACGTTCGGCATTCAAAGAATCAATACTCAAGTTAACGCCGTTCCAAGGCAGTTGAAAAAACAGTTCTGAATTTTTCTCATTGAAGGTTCCATTCGTGGTTATGCTAATGGAATGAAAAGCCTTCATTTGAAAAGCATAATCAGCTATTTCAAAAAAGTCTCCGCGTGAGGTAGGCTCTCCACCTGTAAACCGAATTTTGGTAATTCCGCTTGCTGCCAAGACATCTAACATCTTTTTCCATTCGGAAGTGGATAGCAGCTGTGAGTTCTTCAACCATTTCAATCCTTCTTCAGGCATGCAATACGTGCAACGCAGATTACACTTGTCTGTAACAGCAAGGCGCGCATACGTGAGTGTTCTTCCGAAGGAATCGTTCAACATGAAAAAAATTAAGCTTGAAATCCGTTTCGAAAGTAAGCCAAATCTTTTTCAACCGAGATTAAGAGCATCTTTCCGTCAATGGTAAACTCTTTGTGCCACGATTCTTTGTTTGAAGAAAGGAAAGTCTGCATTTCGAAATCGGGAATGTGCAGTTCAACCTCAGGGGCATTCCAAATCATTTCGCTGTTCTGATCTTTCGAAGGAAAAATGCGAAAGGTGAGTTCTACGCCGTGAAAAATAATGCAGCTCACCTCAACCGGTTTACTTTTCTTTAGAAGTTCAGATTCCTTTTCGGTGATGCGGAATCGAAGAGAGTTTTGCTTAATGCGAACCTTCATTTCAATCCAATTTCTGCTAATCTTTGATTCAAGAAATCTTCAGCTGTAATAGGAGGGTATTGAGCGTTTTCGCCTTCTTTGATGCAAGAGGGAAGACAATCTAATTTCATTTCATTTCTAGGGTGAAGGAAGAAGGGAATACTGAATCTCGGGGTATCCCATTTTTCTCTTGGTGGATTTACCACGCGATGTGTTGTGCTCTTCAACTGGTTATTCGTTAAGCGTTCAAGCATGTCGCCCACGTTCACCACAATGTGGTCGGGCAATGCCGTAACAGCCACCCATTCGTTTTGCTTGTTCAACACTTCCAATCCATCTGCACTTGCGCCAATGAGGAGTGTAATTAAATTAATGTCTTCATGTTGACCAGCGCGAACCGCGTCTTTCGGCTCAGAAGTAATGGGAGGGTAATGAATAGGACGAAGAATACTGTTTCCTTCATGAATATGAGCATCGAACCAATTTTCTTCCAACCCCAAATGAAGGGCAATGGCTCTGAGCATATAGCGCCCCGTATTTTCAAGGCCTTTGTATGCCTCCAATCCAATGGTTAAGAATTCAGGTAGTTCTTCGACAGGAATATTATCGGGATAAATGTCTTTGTTTTCTTCGGTAACAATTTGACCAAAGTGCCAGAACTCTTTCAGGTCTCCGGCATTGGAATCTTTTGCATGTTCCTTTCCGAAGCTCGTGTAGCCGCGCTGTCCAGCTAATTCCTTGCGCTCATATTTCAATTTCACGTCAAGAGGAAGAGTGAAAAATTCTTGCACCGAATGGTACAGTTTAGAAATGAGTTGGTCTGAGATTAAAGAATTTTTGACGGCAACAAATCCTATTTC
>CAIZGX010000063.1 GCA_903932685.1 uncultured Bacteroidota bacterium
GGCTTACGATATGGAGAAATTTCATCCGCGTGTGCATCAGAAAATGGTCGCTTCGCGTCAAGCTATTATTTATGAATGTGTGTTCGAGAATATTGTAAAAGGACAAAAAGACGGATTATACAGAAAGGAAATTAATCCGAATGTCTTAGCGAAATTATATGTGGGAAGAATGGAAGTGATGTTCGATCAGAATTTATTTCCAGCGAAGGAGTATAAGGTGAGTGACATTTATATGGAATGGTTTTCCTACCACATTCACGGAATGGCCACAGTAAAAGGAATAGAGTTGCTGAATAAAAACATTCTCAACTCGACTTCTTCAACCAAGAAAAAAATAACCAAAAAGCAATAATTCAATTCATGATACAATTCAACATAAACAAAAAAATAACCGCCCTCTTGTTGGTGGTGTTTGGTTTTGTTTCGCTTGGAGCCGCCCAGCAGGCACTCACTCTAGCTGCTGCGAAAGATTTCGCAGTGAAGAATGCCTTCCAGGTGAAGAACAAGGGTTTCGATGCACAAACAGCGAAGCTTCAGACAGATGAACTGATTGCCATTGGTCTTCCGCAAATTAGCGGTTCAGTTCAATACCAGAATTTCATTGACCGTCCAACGAGTATTTTGCCGGGTGACTTTTTTGGAATGCCTGGACAGAACGTCGCAGTGCAATTCGGTGTTCCGCAAACATTGACCGCGGGCCTGAATGCTTCGCAGTTGTTGTTCGACGGTTCATGGTTAGTGGGTTTGCAAGCATCAAAAGCATACGCTGCTTTGCAGAACAAGAACATCGTAAAGAGTGAAATTGAAGTGAAGCGCGCAACGGAAGAAGCGTATCACTTAGCAGTTATTGCGCAAGAGAGCATTTCGCTTTTGACTGCTTCTCGCGATTTGCTAGCGGAAACGCTGGAGCATACGAAAGCCTTGAAGAACGAAGGTTTTGTAGAGACGCAAGACGTGGAACAGTTAACCCTTTCGTTGAACGAATTGGAAGCGCGCATTCGCGTTGCGCAGACACAAGCGCTCATTGCAAAGACGTTGTTGAAGTTCACCATTGGAATGAATGTAGACGAAGAAATTACGTTGGCCGACAACAGTAAAACGATTTTAGATTCGTTCAATGCACAGTTGGTTCAATCGCCTTTCAATGCAGATGTGCTCATAGACAATCTAATTATTAAAGACGGTCTTGCACTGCAGAAATTAAGTGTGAAAAATCAGCAAGCGCGCTTGCTTCCGAATTTGGCAGCGTTCTACAGTATTCAAAGACAAGCACAGCGTCAAGAATTTAATTTTTTAGATGGAAACCAGCCTTGGTATCCAACGCAATTGTGGGGATTATCCATGAACGTTCCTATTGTTTCAGGAGGTGCAAAATCGAAAAGCATTCAACGCGCAGGTGTTGAAGTGAAGCGCATGGAAGAGACCTTGGCTTTTTCAAACAATGCTGCGAAACTCGAATACCAAGTTGGAATGGCTGAATACATGAATGCCACGCAGAATGTAGACTTGGCTATGCAATCGTTCGATCTTGCTTCAAGTATTTTAAATAAGACACAAATAAAATTCGATCAAGGAACTTCTTCAAGCTTTGAATTGTCTCGACAAACATCACAATTGTTGCAGGCGCAAGTTTCTTTAATTCAAGCGCGTTTAAGTTTAATGAACGCACAAACTCGACTTTCAAAATCGTTAAACGCATTATAATACTCAAAGAAAATGAAATCCATGTACATCTCTAAAATCGCAGCTTCACTAGGATTAGCTGCTGTGTTGTTGGCTTCTTGCGGTTCAAAAGACAAGGCAGCTGAATTGAACGATTTGAAAGCGAAGCGTTCTGAACTAGACGGAAAAATTTCAGCCTTGGAACAAGAGTTGGGAATTACCAATGCTGCGAAAGCAAGAAAGATAATAACCACCGATGTGGTAACTTCACCGTTCAAACATTGTGTTGAAATTCAAGGAACAGTAGATGCAGAAAACAACGTGGTTGTTGCTCCGCAAATTCCTGGATTGGTAACGAAGATTTATGTGCAAGAAGGCGACGCTGTTCAAGCAGGTCAGCTTCTGGCTGAAACAGATAACAGCGCTTATGCTGCTCAGATTGCAGCTATGCAACCGCAGTTGGAATTGGCGCAAGATGTCTTCCTAAGACAACAACGTCTGTGGGATCAGAAGATCGGAAGTGAAGTGCAGTTCCTTCAAGCGAAGACACAAGTAGATGCAATGAGGAAGCAAATCAGTGCCATTCAAGCACAAATCGAATTAACAAAAGTGAAGTCACCCATTTCAGGAATTGTTGATCACGTGGGTGCACGAGTTGGACAATTTGCAACCGCACAGAATCCTGATCCTTGTTTCCGAATCGTGAACTTGTCTTCATTGAAAGTGAAGTCTGAAGTTGCTGAAACCTATGCGAACAAAGTGAAGAAAGGAAACAAAGTGTTGTTGTACTTCCCGGACATCAGCACTGAAATTGAAGGAAGTATTTCCTTCATTGCGAAATTCATTAGCCCAATGTCTCGCACCTTCACGGCAGAAGCCACGTTGTCCGGTTCTAACGAAATGCTTCGTCCAAATATGGTGAGCGTAATGAAGATCGTTGACTATGAAAATCCAGCAGCGATTTTAGCTCCGTTGAATTTAATTCAAAACGAAAACAACTTGCAATTTGTATACGTTGCAGTGAATGAAAACGGTGTGTTAACTGCACGCAGAAGAGCGGTGACTGTTGGACAAGTGTATGCTGGAAACGCTGAATTGACAAGTGGTCTAAGCGTTGGCGATAAGTTAATCACCACGGGCTACGCAGAGTTAACCGAAGGAATGGCCATTGAATTATAAGACGCCGAATCATGCTAGAAAAATTTAAAGAATTCAAACCCACCAGTTGGGCCATTGACAATAAGACTACCATTTATTTGCTAACGATATTCATTACGTTAGCGGGTATTCTTACATATAGAAGTATTCCGAAGGAACAGTTTCCAGACATTGTTATTCCAACAATTTATGTGAGCACTGTTTACCCGGGTGCTGCTCCGAAAGACGTTGAGAATTTGGTTTCCAAAAACATTGAGAAACAAATTAAGTCCATTGCTGGAGTGAAGAAAGTAACCAGCACCAGCATTCAAGATTTCTCGAGTGTGGTGGTTGAATTCAACACGAACGTAGATGTTCCTGTTGCAAAACAAAAGGTAAAAGACGCAGTAGACAGAGCGAAGAAAGATCTTCCACAAGACCTTCCTGCCGATCCGAATGTTATGGAAGTTGAGTTTTCTGAAATGCCTATTTTGTTCGTGAACATTGCGGGTAATTACAGCCTCGATGAATTGAAAAAGTACGCGGAAGAACTTCAAGATAAAATTGAAGGAATGAAAGAGATCACGCGTGTTGATATGGTTGGAGCTTTGGAGCGCGAGATTCAAGTGAACGTTGACATGTACAAAGCAGCGGCTGCGAAAATTAGCATAGGCGATATTGAACGTACACTGAATTACGAAAACTTAACCATCAGTGGTGGTAGTGTGGAACTCGACGATATGAAGCGTTCATTGAGCGTAAGCGGAGAGTTCAAAGACATTGAAGAGATTAAGAATTCAATTATATCTGGACAAACGGGTGCTCACTTGTATTTGAAGGACATTGCGGAAGTTGTCGACGGACATAAGATTCAAGAAAGCTACGGTCGCTTGAACAACAAGAACGTTATTACGTTGAACGTGATCAAGCGTGGTGGAGAGAATTTGATTAACGCGTCCGACGAAATTCAGGAGATTATTGCTGAAATGAAAGCGAACAAATTTCCAAAAGATTTGGAAGTTGTTGTTACCGGAGATCAGAGTAGAACCACGCGTATTACGCTGCACGATCTGATTAACACCATCATCATTGGATTCATTTTAGTTACCATTATTTTGATGTTCTTCATGGGTGCAACGAACGCTATTTTCGTTGGACTTTCTGTTCCGCTTTCCATGTTCATTGCGTTCTTGTTGTTGCCAGGATTGGACTTCACCATGAATATGATTGTCTTGTTCGCCTTCCTTCTTGGATTGGGAATTGTGGTAGACGATGCCATTGTTGTGGTTGAAAATACCCACCGTATTTACGATAACGGAAAAGTTCCTATTAAGATCGCAGCGAAGAAAGCAGCTGGAGAAATTTTCCTTCCTGTCTTGTCTGGAACAGCAACTACGCTTGCACCCTTTGTTCCGCTAGCCTTCTGGGACGGCGTCATTGGAAAGTTCATGGGTTACCTTCCGATTACATTAATCATAACGCTAACAGCATCATTGATTGTAGCGTACATCATTAGTCCTGTTTTCGCAGTAGACTTCATGAAACCGCACAAAGAAAACAAAGGAGTAAACATCAAGAAATTGGGAATCACTTCAGTCATTTTCATTGTTGTTGGAATTCTATTTTACATTTCTGGAAATGTGGGAATGGGAAACTTCACCATGTTCATGTTGCTCATCTACATTTTCTATCGTTTCATTTTGAAGCGCATGATCGAGTATTTCCAGCACAAGACATGGCCTGGTGTTCAAGCCATTTATGCGAAATTCTTGGTGTGGGCATTGGCACGACCAAAGACCATTTTGTTAAGCACGTTACTACTGTTGATTGTCTCTTTCATGGTTACTGGATTGCGCAAACCTGAAGTAGTTTTCTTCCCGAAGGGAGATCCGAATTTCGTTTATGTATACGCCAGTCTTCCAGTAGGAACGAAGCCTGAAGCAACAGACAGTGTTGCAAAAATTATTGAGAAACGCGTGTACAGTGTCTTGGGTGAAAACAATCCGATTGTTGAATCTGTGATTACGAACGTGGCCATTGGCGCGAATGAATCTCGAGATGACCGAGCTCCTTATTCGCACAAGGCGAAAGTGGGAGTTGGTTTTGTTGAATTTTCGAAACGCGGAGGACAAAGCACGTTGGATTATTTGGAAAAAATTCGTGCTGCCGTGCAAGGAATTCCAGGGGTTGAAATTTCGGTAGACCAAGAGCAAAGTGGTCCGCCTACAGCGAAGCCTATTGCTGTGGAAATCACTGGTGAGAATTTCGAAGACTTGATTGCAGCGAGTGTGAATCTAAAAAATTATTTAGATGCGCAGCAGATTCCAGGTGTTGAAGAACTGAAGAGTGATTTGCAGCGCAACAAGCCGGAGATTGTGATTGATATTGACCGTGAGCGCTTGAATCGCGAAGGGCTGTCGTTGGCACAAGTGGGAATGGAATTGCGTAAATCTATTTTCGGAATCGACAATCCATCGAACTTCCGCGACGAAGAAGATGAGTATCCAATTCAAATTCGTTTGCAAGAAGATCAACGCAATAACCTAGAGGAGGTTCGCAACATGGTCATGACGTTCCGCGACATGAACATGATGGGACAGGTTCGTCAAGTGCCTATTTCGGCATTCGCAGACGTGCATTACAGCAGCACATACGCGGGCATACGCAGAAAAGATCAGAAGCGCATAGTTACCTTGGGTTCAAACGTTATAACCGGGTTCAATCCGAATCAAGTGGTTGCAGCCATTGAACAAAAAGTAGCTGATTTCGATAATTTACCGAAAGGAGTTACGGTGAAAATGGGTGGTGAGAAAGAGCAACAGCAAGAGACTGCAAGTTTCTTGGGAATGGCCGGATTGATTGCGATTGGCTTGATCGTATTGATTTTGATTACACAATTCAATTCAATTGGAAGAACGTTGATTATTCTATCTGAAATTATTTTCAGTGTCATCGGCGTTTTACTTGGATTGGCCATTTTCGACATGTCAATCAGTATTGTCATGACAGGTGTTGGAATTGTAGCCCTTGCCGGAATTGTTGTCCGGAACGGAATTTTGTTGGTTGAATTCACCGACATTCTTCGCGAGCGTGGAAGCAATTTGCAAGAGGCTATTGTTGAAGCAGGACGTGTGCGTATGACTCCAGTATTGTTAACGGCTACTGCCACCATTTTAGGTATGATACCGTTGGCAATCGGATTCAACATTGACTTCGTAACCATGTTTACTGAATTGGATCCGAAGATTTATTTCGGAGGCGACAGTGTAGCGTTCTGGGGACCGTTGGCATGGACAATCGTATTCGGATTAAGTTTCGCAACATTCATCACATTAATAGTCGTTCCTGTCATGTATCAAATGAGCGAAAACACAAAATCGCGCATGAAGAGAATTTTTGGCAAGAAAAATGAAGAAGCTGAGTCGCAGGAGGCTGCACTCTAGTATCCTGAAGTTCTTCAGGAGTTTTGGTTAAGGTTTAGGGGAAAGTCCTCGGCAACGGTCGGGGACTTTTTCTTTCACGCAAGTTCTTTTTCATCCTTCTTAGAAGTTAATCCCCGAAGGTTTAAAGAGCCCCAAAGGGCGACATGTGAAATGTCCCCAGTGAAGCTAGGGGATAAAAGTTTAGATTAAATCTGATTTTAATAACCAGGGGTTCCAATTATGAAATAGGAATTACGCAGTAGGAACAACGAAGTTCTAACAACGAAGTTCCTCGGGGGCATTTCGAATGCCGCTCGATAAACGAGCTCGATTTCTATTGGGGCATGCTCCAATTTTAATTTCAGAAATCGTCGAAGACATTCGCCGAAGGCATTCGTTGCTTTGCAACATTCGTGCTTAGCACATCTTCCCCTCTCTTCCCTTTTCTTCCCCTCTCTTACCTACAAAAGCACCTTATCTTTGTCGTATGTTTAATTTTCTTTCATCAAAGAACCAAGCTTTATTAGCTTTAGCATGGTTCGGTTTCATCTACATGCTCGGCCAGTTGTTCTTCATCGGAGGATTGTATGTGTATTGTGGAAGTGAAGAAGCGGTGAATACGGTGTTGGCGAATTCGAAACTTGATCAGCAAGTCTTTTTATTTGTTTTAACAATGAATGCGCTCATTCAGTTGGGCGTTGGATTTGTGCCGTTGCTTATTGCACAGAAGTGGTTGACGAAAGTGGAGTGGACATCTTTTAAATGGAAAGGCGGAAAAGCCACCTTGTTGGGATTGGTGGTAATGGGTATAGGCATTCCCTTCATTTATTATTTTTCAGCGAAGGTTGAATCGCTCTTGCCTTCGTGGATGGTAGAGAACGCCATGGAAGATGACAGCAATGCGTTTTACCAGCAGTTGGGAGCCTTGTCGAAGGTTCATCCGTTAGTGGTTTTACTTTCTACCGTCATCATTGCCCCGTTAACCGAAGAACTTATGTTCCGTGGACTTATTCAGGGTGTCATGAAGAGCTGGACCAACTCGAAGCATTGGGCCGTTTGGATATCGGCTATTTTATTTGCCGCCATTCACTTTCATGTCGCGGGTTTCTTGCCGCGAATGTTATTGGGCGCTTTAATGGGCTATTTCGTGTTATATTCCGGAAGCATTTGGACAGCTGTGCTCATGCATCTTTCGTTCAACGCGTTCAGTCTCGGACTTACTATTTTCCCATTCGCCGGAGAGCTATTCATGTACCTCATCAACGGTTGGTTTTTCCCAGCGGTAAGTTTGTGGTTGGTAATAAGTGTTTGGGTTTGGGGGAAGGGGAGAGTTGTGAAAAGTCAAGGCGCCGTTAACCAGGAGTCATCCTTTGAATTCAACACTACGAATGAAGTCGATAATTGAGGGTGTGGGAACAACGCCTAATTTATAAGTTCTGGTATGTTGCGTAATTCTTTCGAGTTGCGTAATCAAGTGCTCGGTATTTTTTTTATCGTAATTATGTTGAAAGCAAAAAGCCTTCAGTTGCGACAAGGCATGCCCACCCGTTAATTTTTCCGCAGAATTCTTCTTCGCATGAAAAGGGAAATAGAACTTGGAGACTTGCGCTTGCTTATTCAAATCGGCATACGGCATGGGCGTGTTGTACATGAAGTATTCTCCGTTTACCTCGCGCACAATCAAACGGTCATCGTTCACAATGTGCGCGCCTTCCTCTTCCCAGATTTTTGCCATATTTCTTTTTGCAACTCCGGAAAATCCACTGAAGATTCTCCCTGTTTCCCCATCCCAAATCCCAGATGCGTGAATCATAAAGGCATTGCTGTTCAGTGTAAGGTAATAGAGTAAAAGAGCACCTAAAGGATAAGAAAGTGGTGAGAAAAACGAGTTTTCGTTTTGATTCAAAACATGCGAATAAACCCGCCATTCAGTTGATGCATCATTTAAAAAAGCAACCTGTTGAATTTCTTCAATTTTATTCGGATTGAAAATTATAAAAGCTCTTTCTTTTTTTGTTTGAACCACTTGCCAGAGCCTTTGCTTATCTAAGATAGCATCGAAAATAACGTCTCCTTCGTAAGTTGATTTTTCCGGTAGCCCAGCGTGACAAATAACGTTTGCGTCGTATTTTTCTTCTTCTTCCAATTGAAGAAAATTAGCATAGCCCTCTTCGAAAAAGATTGGATAATTTTCATCGGAAGAAATCTTCACGAAATAGTCAGCAACGGTCAATACAAAATTCTGATTCATAATTAATCGTTCAAAATGAAAATGGAACGGTCTTTCAGAAATTCTTCAACATCAGCTTGCGCAACAGTTGAGGCAACCTCATACTCCGAAAATATTTTTTCAGTCAGCGTTTCTTTGGTAACTCCTTCTTGAATTTTATTCAAATTGAAAATTTCTGTCATTCGGGCCCCGCAGCTGTGTATGGGCACTAAGACCAATTCGTCATCTACTGCGAGGGTTACGAAATTTGATTTTGCTGTCGCAATTTCGTTTAGGTTCATTTCATTTTGATTTTCAACAAATTTAAGTGTTTCATTTTCACACACTACCTTTACTCTATGAAATTCCTCCTCCTTCAACTTAAAGAAGCCTTCGCCTTCGCCACACAGTCGCTGGTGGTGAATAAATTGCGGACGGTGCTTTCGTTGTTCGGAGTGACGATTGGAATTTTCTCGATCATTTTTGTGTTGAGTATCGTGGACAGCATGGAAGCCGATATGAAGGAAGGGTTGTCTGTTATGGGTTCCGATTTATTATTCATTCAGAAGTGGCCCATGGGCCCGGAGAAGGATGGGGGTGAATACGAGTGGTGGAAATACTGGCAGCGCAGACAACCGAGTAAAGAAGATTTGAATCTACTGAAAGCCGATTTGAAATCGTTCTCAGTAGCAACCATTCAAGTGCGCGCTTCAAAAACCATTGAACACGAAAACAATTCACTCGAAGGCGTTGGGTTCCTCGGAGTGGGATATGATTACATTCAAGCCATTGATTTAAAAATTGATAAAGGACGATACTTTTCGCAAATGGAATGCGAGGGTGGAAGACCTGTTGCACTCATAGGCTACTCGCTGGCCGAACAATTGTTCGGTGCGGAATATCCGGTTGGACAAGACATAAAAATTCAAGGGCAAAAAGCAGAAGTCATTGGTGTGATGGAGAAAGAGGGTTCTTCACTCTTCGGCGGCGAACGTGATCTTTCAGTATACGTTCCTTACGAATATGCTCAACGATTTGTAGGAGATGTCGATGATGTGACAATCTTGATTAAAGCGAAAAAAGATGTTGATGTAGATGTTTTGAAAGGCGATGTAATGTCCGTCTTCCGAGGTATTCGAGGTATTCGTCCGACGGAAGACAACGACTTCAGCGTCATCGATTCCAGCATGATTAGTGACATGGTGAACAGCATTGTGGGCGTATTCAATGTGGCTGGAATGTTCATTGGAATCTTCGCCATTCTTGTTGGCGCCTTCAGTATTGCAAACATCATGTTCGTCTCGGTGAAAGAACGTACGAACATCATTGGTATTCAAAAAGCACTCGGAGCAAAACGCTATTTTATTCTTTCACAATTCTTGTTTGAATCGATGCTTCTCTGTCTTGTCGGAGGAATAATGGGATTGCTCTTGGTGTGGGGTGTTCTTTCGTTGTTGAACGGCGCAACCGATTTTCATTTCTTCCTTCCTTTCAGTCGTATCATGTTAGGGATCACCGTTTCGTTGGTGGTTGGCATTGTAGCGGGGTTCATTCCTGCGTTACGTGCCGCGAATCTAAAACCCGTGGATGCCATCCGTTCCGGGGGTTAGAAGCCGAAGGTGAGTCCGAATTGAATGATTTGGCGATTGGTTTTGGTGGTGCCGGTGGTGTAAACAAGATCGGTGTTGTTTTGAATCTTTACCGTTTCTGGAATGACGTATTGCGCTTTGCCGCCTTGGATATTTTCATAGCGAATGTCGAACCAGATGTGTTTAGCATTTTTCGCACGGAAGCGGAATCCGAGTGCGTATCCGTATAAAAGTGATGTGCTGCTTTGCTGAACTTTTGCTTCTTCAACAGATGAAAAACCACCGCTGTTTTGTACGGAAATATCGGTCTTCGTAGAAAAAGTTTCCACTCCGGCTAGTCCTTCTGCATAAGGCTGAAAGATTCCGTTAAACGGACGAAAGCGAAGCAATCCTTGGTAACGGTAGTTGTTGTGCCTCACGCGATACGTACCGTTGTTGTAGACTGAATCTCCCAATACATTTGTTCCGGCGTAAACGGCAATGTCTTGGTCTAACGCTCCCATTTGATTCCAGGAAAATTGAACTCCCCAGTCGAAGGGAGATTGTTTTATCGGATGAGAAAAAGTGCCTGAAAGTCCCGCAGGATTTCCATTGTAATGATCGGCATATTCGCCAACCGGTTGCACCCCTTGAATAGCGAAGCCTATTGTGGCGCTGCGAGGATTGCGGCTAGAGTAGCTTTTTTCTTGCGCGAAACTTGCGAGCGCAATTAACGCGAATGAAAACAGGAGGAGCTTTTTCATAATGTTTTTTTTCATGCCATTCAAAAGTTATACCCAAACAAAGTTAAGTCGTTTTACCTTCGTAGAATATGGCGAACGCATCTATTTGGATATTGGGAAAAACGGGTCAGCTGGCGCAATGCTTCGAAGATTCGTTTATGGGGGAAACAGCAGCAAGCATTCGCTTCTTCGGACGCGATGAAATCGATTTCGAAAATGATCTTTTTGAACAGCTTTCAGAGTTAAATGAAATTCCAGATGTCATTGTCAATACCGTTGCCTACACTGCAGTAGACAAAGCCGAATCGGAAGAAGAACTCGCGCATCGCGTGAATGCGGAAGCCGTGAGCGAGCTCACCGATTTCTGTTCGCTGCACGACATTGTGCTGATTCATTTTTCAACCGACTATGTTTTTAATGGAGAAAAAAGCTCTCCCTATACCGAAGGTGATGAATGCAATCCGCTTGGTGTATACGGAAGAACCAAACGCGAGGGAGAGCTGGCAGTGTTGGAATGTGAGACGGGTATTGTCATTCGCTTAAGTTGGCTGTATTCCAACTACGGAAAAAACTTTTACCTCACTATGAAAAACGCCATGGCTTCCGATCCATCGCGTGAACTCCGGGTGGTGAACGATCAAATGGGTTGTCCAACCGACGCATCCGACGTCGCGAATTCAGTTTCAACATACACCCTAAACTGCTTAAACGAAAAAACCGAATGGACGTTCGGTCTCTTTCATTTCACCGGGAATGAAGTTATTTCGTGGTACGATTTCGCCGTGCGGATTAAGAATGAATTTGGTTATTCGAATACAATAATTCCGATTGCGACCAGCGAGTATCTTACTCCTGCCCGAAGGCCAGCCTATTCCGTTCTTGGTTCGGTTCGAAAGCTTTTTTCTGGTAAGAGAAGTTAAGAAAGGGGAAGAGAGGGGAAGATTTTGTTGAAAGGTAAGAGAGGTTAAGATTGGGGAAGAGGGGGTAAGATTGTGCAGCCTTATTCGAGCTTGGATTTGATAGTGAGTATTGATTTGTTGAGCATGAAATGGACATGACGACATTTATTTTCGAGCGATGTTATTTTGTCTTCAGCAGCATAATTCATTTTCTTGATAAGGTGTAACCAGTAGAGAGTTTCTTTACATTCTTTGAATGAAATGTACTGTTTATTTAAGAAATCTTTTTGTGAAATTGCCCCCTGTGCTTCTGCTAGATTAGCACCTATTGAAGTTCCACTACGTGCAATTTGTTTTGAAAGAACAAACTCTTTTTTCTGAATTAGTTCATTCGAAAGTTTTAGTATTCCTATTGCAAGCTCTGTAGCAACTTCATTTATATATGCCATTTGTTTTTCTTCAAAATTCGAAATCAAAATTTCAAATTGCAAGAAACACATATGCCATAACATTTTCTTAAATCTTTCAAAACACCTTTAAAACCTATCTTTCATCGCAACATAACCACATACATTCTTCCCATCTCTTCCCTTTTCTTCTCTTTTCTTAACCTCTCTTACCTTTTAATCTCTTCCCTTCTCTTCCCCTTTCTTAACCTCTCTTACCTATAAAGCACTCTCTAAATTCAGCAGCGACTCCTTCCGCGCAATGCCACCGGCGAATCCAGTAAGGCTTCCATTCTTCCCAATAACGCGATGACAAGGAACAATAATCGCAAGTGGATTTTTCCCAATGGCTTGTCCAACCGCGCGAATGGCTTTTTTATTTCCATATTGAAGAGAAACCCACTCGTAGCTTTTTGTTTCTGAAAATTCAATTTGAAGTAGAATTTCCCAAATCTTTTTTTGGAATTCAGTTCCAGAAGGAAGTAACGGTAAATCGAAGCTCTGACGGGTATTCGCGAAGTATTCGTGTAGTTGTTGCTTAGCGGTTTCTAAGATGTCACACGAATTTTGTTCTTTCAATTCTTCTTCTGCAAAATCAACTCGTGTGATGTTTTTTCCATCGGAAAACAAATGCAAATAACCGATTTTGAATTGGTGGCTGATTTGAAATCGGGTCGAATAATTATTCGCCCCGATGAAATTATTGATACAATTTTTTTTCAAAAATAAATTGATTAACAGATTCCGAAAGGCCATCAGATTTTCCAGAAATCGCAATGTTTTCTCTTATTATCGTTGAAGAAACAGCAAGTAGTTGAAAAGCAATAAACTCAAACTGTTGCGGAAATTTCTTGATCCATTCATTCGAAGAAATCTCTTGTTCGGTTTCTCTTGAGCAAACCAAGAACGTCACACTTTGAATGAGCTCTTCGTATTTGTACCACGCTGAAAGCTGATTCACCACATCTGTTCCGCAGAGGATGTGAAAGTTGAAGGAAGGATATTCTTCTTTCAGTTTGCGAATGGTGTGAATCGTATACGAAGGAGTTGGCATGTCGAATTCGATCGTACAGATTTTAATCTTGCTTTCGTTTTGAAGAGCCAGTGAAACCATGTGCGCTCTGTCGTTGGCAGAGGCCAAGGTGTTGAGCGATTTCAAAGGATTGTGCGGACTAACCACGAGCCACACTTCGTCGCATGTATTCGATTGAAGCGCTGCATGCGCCATAGCGAGGTGTCCGTTATGAACAGGATTGAAAGATCCGAATAGAAGCGCTATGTTCATTCAGCAAGGAAATCGTTAACCAACTTCATGGCTTCGGCTTTTGCGACATCTAGATTGTCGTTCACCAAACGCACATCGAATTTGTCTGCATAGGTCAATTCCAATCCAGCTTTCGAAACACGTTGTTGAATTTTTTCTTCCGATTCTGTCGATCTATTTATCAAACGATCCATCAACGCTTCAACACTTGGCGGCTGAACAAAGACAGCCAAGGCATGGTGATGGAAAATTTCTTTCAGGTGAAGTCCACCTACCACATCAACATCGAAGATGACATGTTTTCCGGCTTTCCAAATGCGTTCCACCTCGCTTTTGAGTGTTCCGTATTTCGTTCCGGCATAGACTTCTTCCCACTCAACGAATTCGTTTTTGTCTATCTTATTTTGAAATTCTTCGTTCGACAAAAAGTGATAATCTTTTCCATCTACTTCTTCTCCACGTTTTTCGCGAGAAGTAGCACTAACGCTGAACGCCAACATGAGCGCGGGCTCTGAGAGTAAATATCTTACGAGCGTTGTCTTACCCGCGCCACTCGGAGCAGAGAAAATAATGGCTTTTCCGGTTACTTGACTAGAGAACATTGTTGATTTGCTCTTTTATTTTTTCCAGTTCGTCCTTCATCTCTACAACCATACGCTGCATCATAGCATCGTTGGCTTTCGAGCCAATGGTGTTCACCTCTCTTCCAATTTCTTGAGAAATGAATCCGAGCTTTCTTCCTTGTGCACCACCGTTTAATTCTTCGTTAAACATTTCGCAGTTCGAAAGCAAACGTTGCAATTCTTCCGACACATCAAGCTTTTCCAAATAGTAAATCAACTCTTGCTCGAATCGGTTTTCGTCAATTCTTTCCTTCCCCACCAACTCATCTAATTGCGCTTTAATGCGCTCTCGGGTTTTTTCCTTTCGCTCTTCAATAGGCGCAATAAGGTCTTCACGCAAACGAAGAATATTCGCAATGCGCATTTCGAATTCTTTTTGAAGCTTCGCGCCTTCGGTTTGTCTGTAATTTTCGAATTGATCAAACGCTTGTTTAACCAGTTCAGCAATGCTGTTCCATTCGTCTTCCGTAGGCTCTGCCTGATCGAACTTCATGACTTCGGGCATGCGCATCAGGGTGGCCAAGATATCGGCTGAACCCAGGTCTTTTCCTTCCTTCCATGAAGTTAATTCATTGTAATACTGATTCATTAAATCGGTGTCGAGGTGCATGCGTTTTTCGCCGCTGTTGTTTTCAATATAAATTGAAACCTCTGACTTTCCGCGAACCACGAGCTCTCCGTACATTGAACGCAATTCCAGCTCTTTATCTCGATACACACTCGGAACGCGAACGCTTAAGTCTAGTCCTTTGCTGTTGAGCGAGCGCACTTCAGCGGAGAACTTTTTGGTTTCTTTCTGAAGTTCGGCTTTACCATAGCCGGTCATAGATCTTAACATGTGTGCAATTTTGCATGCAAAGATACAACATTGAACATTGGAGGTTGAAGAATGTTGTTTTCCTTTGCATACGAAATGAAAATGAAAAAGACCGCTATCCTTCTCGTGAACTTGGGTTCACCCGACGCGCCAACCCCTGGTGCTGTTTACAGATATTTAACAGAATTCTTAAATGACCCTCGCGTTATTGATGTGGCTGCTATTGGAAGAGTCATTTTGGTGAATGGAATCATTGTTCCTTTCCGTCATAGAAAAAGTGCTGCGATCTACAAGAAGCTTTGGACCGAAAACGGTTCGCCGTTGATTCATTATGGAAAGAGAAATAGGGAGCAGCTGCAAGCGCGTTTTGATGAAAACGAAACGAAAGTTTTCTTGGCTATGCGCTATCAAGTTCCGAGTATAGACAACGCCCTTCGCGAGATTGAAGAGTGGGGAGCAGAGAAGATTGTGGTGTTGCCCATGTTCCCGCAATATGCATCTGCCACAACCGGAAGTGTGCATGAAAAAGTGATGAACATTGTTTCGAAGTGGTGGAGCATTCCGGAAGTTGTTTTGATTTCTCAGTTTTACGACGAGCCCTTGTACATTCAAGGATATGTAGACAATGCAAAGCAATTCGACTTGAAGGAATACGATCGTGTGCTGTTCAGTTTTCACGGATTGCCTGAACGTCAGTTAGACAAATTGTACGACGATAACAAATGTCGCAATCACAGTTGCGAGCATGAGATTAATGAGGAGAATCACATGTGTTACAAGGCGACGTGTTATGCTACCGCTCGCGCTATTGCAGCGGGAGTAGGACTTTCTGAAAGTGAATACACGGTGTGTTTTCAGAGCCGCTTAGGCAAAGGATGGATTGAACCTTTTTCAGACGACATCATTAAGGAATTGGGAGACAAAGGAGCGAAAAAGCTCTTGGTATTTTCTCCCGCTTTCGTTGCAGATTGTTTGGAAACAACCATTGAAATTGGAGACGAATACCAAGAGCTTTTTGAAGAACACGGCGGCGAAAAAGTCCAGCTTGTTCCAAGTTTAAACGACTCGGAGGTCTGGATTGATGCGCTTGTTAGTATTTCAAAACCTTACCTGTCTGCTTAGCCCCATTCACGTATACTGAAAGAAGATAAGTTCCTGTAGCAAGTGATTCGGTGTTGATCGTTGTCTGATTTACCCCCATTCCTTCAGATAGTTTTCTTCCAGTTAAATCGTGGATTTCGTAATTGAATTTTCCTTCCACTTTCAACGTCAATTCATTCTGCATCGGATTCGGATAGGCTTGCACATTGAACGCATTTTCTTCACCCACGAATTCAAGCCAGTCGTTGAAGTTGTAAGTGGTGTTCGTGATAATGGCCGGATTCCAATCGAAGAAGATGTAAGCGGTATTCGTGATTTCACTGAACAATTCGTTTCCAATGTTTTCGCGAATGCGGAAAGTTAAATGCCCTTGGCTCAACTCTTGATTTTCGCTGCTATCTGGTAGCCAGATGTTGTTGAATTCAAATCGAAGAATACCGTTCCCTAAGTTCACCACATTCATATCGTGTGTAGTGTTTAATAGTTGGAAGGTAGACCAGTCTAATTCTGCATCTAGTGTATCGATGATGAAGATGTTTTGCGCCGGCGCTGTTCCGGTGTTTTGAAAACGAATGGTGTATTCAAGTTCATCGTCTACGTACCAGTCAATTGTGCTTTCTTGGAAAGCAGTACCATTGTCTGCATGAAATGATTTTTTGAAAACTGTTTTGTCATTCGGATCGTAACTGTTTCCTAAAATTTGAAGTAAACCTCCACTGTTGTTTCCTTCGTAACAGTCGGTGCCGTTTGATGATGTTATGGTTGAAGTGAACATATGTTGTTCACCATTAATTAATCCAGACGGCAGCGTGAAGCTGAGGTAGTCAGTAGTATTGAAAGATGTTTGCGTTGAGTTAATGGTCCATGTGATGGAATTGCCATTGATGATGTAGTTCGGATTTAGAATGGACCATGTGTTCAATGTTACGTTGGCAGGCCAGTTCAAGGTAAGGGTATACGGCGTCGCACCCGGACCGTAATTCCCCCAGTTCAATCGAATGGTAGCATTCTGTCCTTGGTAATAGCCAATCCATGGTGTTATCGTTGTCCATAAATCTGAACAAGGCGTTACGTTACCTGCGCAATATACCGGGATGGCCAGCGGCTGAGTAATGTAGGTCATGGAACCTACGATTGTGAAAACATTGTTAGCGTTGGGCATAGAATAAGTGTTGTTCGTTAACCAACTAGAGCTTACAGTTGCCATAGCTACACTCGTTACACCGTAGATAGATCCGCAATAACTGAAGTATCCGCTTGAATCTGAATACACGGTAACACTTGCTGAATTCGTTGTTGTCCAACCAAGGGTGATCGGCGCTCCCATCAAAGGCGCTTCACCCACGTTTTGAATGCCATTTCCGTTCGCATCGCAGAAGATGTAACCGCTGTAGCACAAGTATGGATAAGGATTGAAGTTCGCGCATTGAATCGGAATGCTATTGAGCATTTGTGATCCTCCTGCTTGACAATCCAACCCCATAACGTCAATCACAGGATAAGAAGTCGTGTACCCCATATTGGCGAGGTAATTTGGGTTAATGGATACAGTGAGTGAATCGCCTGAGAATCCTTGAAGATTTGCATTGTAGTATCCACCAGTATTTGTAGTGACTGTTGTAAAACTTCCGTTCTCTAAATTGGTTACGGTTACAGGTGCGTTTGAAAGGACGTATTCTCCACTCTCATAAACTCCGTTATTGTTCCCATCGCAAAAAACGTATCCTCCAGTGCATAACACTCCGGAAGCGACTTGGAAGGTATCGCATAAGCTCAATATACAACCGTCGTTGAAGGTTGCATTCAAACAAGCCTGAACGGCGTTTACTCCGAAGCTACTTGTCAAGTATGCATTTGACTGAGTAGAAATTTGCCCTGATCCTATCGGTTGTCCATTTAGACCTAACGGCGTAATGGTCCATTCGAAACTTGAAATACTGCTGTTCGATGTTGTGGAAAACGCCATGCCGTTGTTCGGTAGATACGTTTGTACAATACTTGTTGAGCAAGGTGGCGTGTCAATGCAATTTAATACAATGGAAATGGTGTAGATTCCGCTTCCCGGTGTATAAAATTCGTTGTATGAACTGGCATTCATGTAGTACCCATTAGCCGCTAGCCACAGAGAATCCAATTCAATTTGAATTTGTCCAGGTTGCATTCCGAAAATGGTTGTCACTCCAGCGGTATTAAGTGAAATGCTCTGAGTGCTTAAAAAAGTAAGATTACTTACAGTTGCATTTAACGGAGTGGAAATACTCTGCTCGTTCGTTCCGTCGCCATCACAGTCAATTCCTACAAAAGTGTAAACTTGAAAGCAGGGAATTACGTTGACGTAAACAACATTTTCTACAACTCCCACAATATTAGGTCCAGTAAGAATAGTCGTTACCGCATACGTACCCGGAACGGGGAAGTAATGAAACGCTTGAGGCGATGTTTGAATGACAGTCCCCGCCGTTGATGTTCCGCCATTATAGGTAGCCGTTGTACCGTCTCCCCAATCAACATTCGCCACGAATTGAAATCCAGTAAAGTTCGTACCGTTAATTACCTGAACAATCTCTCCCGGTCCGCTGCTAGAAGTTGGAGCTGTAAGGGCAGAGAATGACATATAAACAGTCTCGTTACACATACCGCTGACAACTTGATTGTTTTGCGGGGTTAATCCGGTAATTTGAAATTGAGCGAAAGTGCTAAAGGAAGCGAGGCTAACAATAAGTGCAAATAGGTAACGCATGGTTGAATGGTTTTTTGAAAGACTAAAGTTATTCCGTTTTGGTTGCCTGACCAATTCTCCAACGCAAACCCACGTAGTAATTCGCACCGAACATAGGGCCGTATACTTGCGAGGCATCGAAGAATTCCGACGAAGGATTTTCACTCAGATGAATAGGATGATGAATCATGTATCCCGTTAGGTTTTCGCCACCAGCATAGAATTCCAAATTCGCTTTTGCGAAGAACGAAACTTGTGCATTCAAAGTCCAATAAGCAGGACTATAAATATTGCTTGCAACAACGTAATCCGATTGATTGGCCAAACGCTGAGAACCGAGCCAGCGCGCGGTGAAATCGAAATTCCATTTTTGCGATTTAGCATTTTCCTTTGTGGCGTAAGCGAGGTTAATGAATACGCGATGCTTGGCAACAAGCGGACGTTCTTTCAAGCCAGCGGTGTAGGTCGTTTGCGCATCGAGCCAACGATATGCCAATCGAATTTCACTTCGTTTAATGGGACTGAAGGTGAAGTCGGTTTGAACGGCATTTGCGAAGCTTTTTCCAGATAAATTGTACAATGAAAATGTTCCCGCTGTTTCGTAGTCTGCGACCAATTGATTTTGGAAATTCGTGTGAAAAGCATCAATCGTGAAAGTCGCTGTACGGTGAAACAACTTCGTGTTGTGAACCAATACTATTCCACTGTTCACAGCTTCTTCCATTTGAAAACCGAATGGATATTCGGTCGTGGCATTCGGTGGCAAATTCCACGTTCTATTTCCCGCAAGGGCAGAAAGATGATCGACTACCATTTGTGGAGAGCGGTATGCTTTTCCGGAACTAATCTTCACACTTGTTTTCTCAGTGATGGAATAACGCGCGTGAATGCGAGGCGTAAGAATCAATCCGTATAAATTGTTTTCATCTGCACGCATACCGGCAACGATTTGTAACCTCTCCGTTGGATTCGCATTCAGCTCACCGAATACACCGTAGGTGGTTTCAACACGATTCAAATTTCCAATGAATGAAGTAAGCGATTCGCGGTAGTCGTCTGCTTTAGCAGATAGACCTGCGGTAATGTTATAACCTTCAGCCATTTCATTGGCGAATAATAAATTTATTCGAGCGCTCTTTTGTATGCCTTCATAATAGCGATATCCGTATTGCGCGACCTGCTTGTTGTAGCCAATGTTAATCTGACTTCCTAAACTTTTGTGTCCGTGTTCATCGAACATGTATCCAGTCTTCGCAGTGAATTCAGCATGTTCTGTTTGTGAGTTGGAAATCCAAGGCGTGAACGGTACGACTCCTTGGTTGCGGTAGTAATTGATTTGTCCGCTCTCGGTGTTGAATTGTCCATAAGAGAATCCGTATTCACCGCGCAATCCTTTTGCTCCTGTGTATTGCCAAGCGTTGCGGAGCAAGTAGTTTTTGAAAAGCGGATTGTCTAGAAATCCATCGCTGTTCGTGTCGTATAACTTCTGTGAACTTGAACCGTGCGCTTGCAATTGATAGTTCCATTTTTCACCAATGGCCTGATTCGAAAGGATGTTCGTTTCGTAGCGTCCTGCCGAACTCGCATACATGTTCAGGAACAAATTTTCTTTCATGGTAGCCGCTTTGTGCGCCACGTTTATTTGTCCAGTAACGCCTTCATATCCGTGCACCACAGATCCTGCGCCTTTCGCAATGGAGATGGAATTGATCCACGGGCCAGGAAGGAAACTTAATCCCAATGTGCTTGAAATTCCGCGCACAGCGGGCATGTTATCGAAAAGAATTTGCGTGTATTTTCCATCTAAACCCAACATTTTAATTTGTCGCGTTCCTGTTATTCCATCGGTGAACGACGCATCTACCGAACCGTTGGTTTCGAAGCTTTCCGAAAGGCTGCAGCATGCGGCTTTGCACAATTCTTTTTCATTCATGACTTGAAACGTTTGCGGATCTTTTCCGTTGATGTGCGTTCCTCCGTCGTGCTCGTCAATGTGAATGGTTCCGAGTGTGCTGTTTTCGCGCAGATTGAATTTCACTTCTCTGATTGTACCCAATCCCGGGTCAATAAAAAGCGAATCGCTGTAGTGACCGGTGGAAGTGATCATGAGCCATTTCGCTTCTTTCGGAATACCTATGGAGAATTCCCCTTCCTCATTCGTAACAGTTCCGAGTTGTGTGCCTTTGTAATAGACCAACGCGTACGCGGGGTTTCCTTCGTCGTCTAAGACAACACCTTTGACCTGCGCTTGGCCAATATTCCAAATTGAAATACTGGCTATTAATGCAATAATGTATTTCATGGTTTAAGGATGTTGTTCCATGCTTCTGTACTTGCAACAGCCATGCACGCGATCGTATTGCGCATCGGTTGCGTTCGATTTCTCGGTGTCGTATCCGGCGGCATTGATCAGCGAATGAATTTTATCAAGCGTAATCTTCGTCGGATTAAAAGTAATTTCTAATCGATGCGTGGTCAGGTTATAATCATGAGCGACTACTCCTTTCACATCAACTGCTTTTTCAATGGTGGTTTCGCACATACCGCACGCACCGGCTACCCAGAAATTTGCAGTTGTGTTTTTTGTTTTTTGCGCAAACGCGCTGAATGAAAGCATGCATAAAGCAAGCATGAATATGTTTTTCATTTTTGAGAAGATTATTGAATAATTACATTTCTTTTCCGCTTTGCGGACTAATCCTGAAAGGATGTATCCACTAGGTGGACTAATCCCGTTGGGATACATCCGCTTTGCGGACTAATCCTGAAAGGACCAATCCCGGAGGGACATATCCACTTTGTGGACCAATCCCGTTGGGATACATCCGCTTTGCGGACTAATCCTGAAAGGATGTATCCACTTTGTGGATTAATCCCTTTGGGACTTTCCTGCAACAGAAAAGAGAATACCGCTCAAAGATTAAGGGTACATGTGATGTAGGTTGAGCATTTGCCGATTGACACTTCCCTTCAATATAAAATAAAAAATAAGTAGGCTGAGGAGTAGAAGCAATTAATTGCGGGACAGAAGGAGATGCGCATTGCTCGTGTTCACTTTCGTATTGAAGTGCAACAAGCACATCTTCCGAGCAGTCTTCGGAATGGCAACATCCCTTGTGATCAGAGTGAGAATCGTCGTGATGATCGTCACCGAATTCGAAGAAATGAATGGCTTGTAATTTCCCACAACAGAAGTGCAGCTTGGCTTCCAGACCGAAAGACATTAAGCTGTATAGGCCCAAGATAAATATCAGGGTGAGCTTGCGCATATTTCAAAGGTAAAACATTTTTTCATGTATTTCGACGTTGTACCTTTGCAATCTAAAATAAAAGAATCAATGAGCAATTCTATGGATATGTCAGATGTTCTGATCAAATTGGGAATTCAAGCGGAAAATCTTGGAACCAGCACAGGACAAAACTTTTTCTCGAACGGAGATTTAATCACGTCGTATTCTCCAGTAGATGGAGAAGAGATCGCGAAGGTGCAAACCACAACGAAAGATGATTATGAGAAGGTGGTGACCACTGCCTTGGAAGCATACAAGACATGGCGCCTAATGCCTGCTCCAAAGCGTGGCGAAATTGTTCGTCAGTTTGGAAATCGCCTTCGCGATTACAAACAAGAGCTTGGCATGTTGGTGAGTTATGAAATGGGAAAAAGCTTGCAAGAAGGTTTGGGTGAAGTGCAAGAGATGATCGACATCTGCGATTTCGCAGTTGGATTGTCTCGTCAGCTTTATGGTTTAACCATGCACAGCGAGCGTCCAGGTCACCGCATGTATGAGCAATGGCATCCGCTTGGTGTTGTTGGAATTATTTCAGCTTTCAACTTCCCGGTTGCAGTATGGGCTTGGAACAGCGCATTGGCGTGGATTTGCGGAGACGTTTGTATTTGGAAAGGCTCTGAGAAAGCGCCGCTTTGCGCTATTGCTTGTCAAAATATCTGGAACGAAATCGCTGCAGAGAATCACCTTCCGGAAGGAATTTCAGCCATCGTTTCTGGCGATGTGAAAGTAGGAGAGATGATGACTGTTGACAATCGCATTCCACTAATCTCTGCAACAGGAAGCACCCGTATGGGTCGCATTGTTGGAGCGAAAGTGGCAGAGCGTTTTGGAAAGTCGTTGTTAGAGTTAGGCGGAAACAATGCGATTATTGTTACTGAAAATGCCGATCTTAAAATGACCATCATTGGTGCGGTTTTCGGTGCAGTGGGAACTGCCGGTCAGCGTTGCACTTCAACACGTCGCTTAATTATTCATGAAAGTGTTTACAACGAAGTGAAAGAGAAGTTGGTTACGGCTTACGGACAGATTCGCATTGGAGATCCATTGGATTCGAACAACCACGTTGGACCGTTGATCGACACGCTTGCTGTTGATACTTACTTGAAGGCTATTGAGAAAGCGAAGTCTGAAGGTGCGAACTTCATTGTTGAAGGTGGCGTTGTAACCGGAGAAGGATTTGAGAGCGGATGCTACGTGAAGCCGTGTATTGCGGAAGTGAAGGACAGCAGCTTGGAAATTGTGCAGCACGAAACGTTTGCTCCTATTTTATACATTATGAAGTACAAAGAATTGGACGAGGCTATTGCTATGCAGAACGGCGTTGTTCAAGGATTGTCGAGTGCAATTATGACTACGAACATGCGTGAAGCAGAGCGCTTCTTAAGTTGCGAAGGTTCAGATTGCGGTATTGCGAATGTGAACATTGGAACCAGCGGTGCTGAGATTGGTGGTGCATTTGGTGGAGAGAAAGAGACGGGTGGTGGTCGTGAGAGTGGATCTGATGCGTGGAGAAATTATATGCGCAGACAAACCAATACCATTAACTATTCTACCTCGTTGCCATTGGCTCAAGGAATTAAATTCGATTTCTAATGAAGACTTGGATGCTCTTGTTTTTCGCGGCTTTCAGCGGAATTGTTTTCTCACAATCGCATTTGATTGTGTTTAAAGTTGAAGAAAAAAGCATCCCTTGTCGCATTGAATTAAAGACCGATGTTCAGTGGGAAATAGTGAATGGCGCAGAGCGTATTCCAATTGATATTAAATGGGGAAAAGACTCGACGTTCAAGTCGAGTCTTCCTCTTTTCAACACCTACTTCGAAGGAAAAAAGGAGAAAGGAATTCTAACAGGCGAGTGGGTTGATCCGACCCGCACCGGCGATTATCGCATTCCATTTCAAATCATAGGAAACAAGGTACGTGAGTTCGACACGAAGGTTCATGTACCTGTTCACGCGAAGTACAAAATTGTTTTTGAAGACGATACTGTTCCGGCCATTTTAGATATGGCTGCTGTGCGAGAAGAGTTCGTGGTTTATGGAACGGTATTGACTGAAACCGGCGATTACCGCTATCTTCAGGGGGAACCGTTTGAGAACAATCGCTTTTATTTATCGGCCTTTGACGGAACGCATTTGTTCTATTTAGCCGGTCAGTTGATAGATAACAAGATTCAAGGAATCTTCATGAGTGGAAAGCATTACCTAGCCAAATTCACAGGAGAAGCCGACGCTAATTTTGAATTGCGTAAGGCCGATGAGTTGACGTGGATGAAGAATCCGAAGGAGACGCTTGAACTGAAACTAAGTGCGGACACAAAAACCGAACGTTCGTTCGGTGAGAGAGATTGGAAGGGGAAAGTGACCTTGGTTCAGATCATGGGAACGTGGTGTCCGAATTGTACCGACGAATCGCGATTCGTGAAGTCAATGTATGAAAAGTACCATGCGCAAGGATTGGAAGTCGTTCCGGTTTCATTCGAACGTGGAACCGATAAGCAAGTCGCGTTTACACGCATTAATTCTCAAGCGAAGCAAATGGCTTTGCCATATCCTGTTTACCTCGGCAGTGGTGCTGATTCGCCGCAGAAAGCTGCTGCAATAGTGTTTGCGCAATTGAATCACGTGATGTCTTTCCCAACATTGATTTTAATTGGAAAAGATGGAAAGGTGAAAAAGGTTTGGACGGGATTCTATGGTCCGGGAACAGGAGTGCATCATTCTGAGCACACAAAGGAGATTGAAAACGCTTTGTTGAAGGAGTTCTAACGAGATTCTTCGAAAGGTCCTACGGAAGGTCTTGGAAGCACCTTTGTAAAACAATCTTTGATTTATCAATCTTGTATCAGAAATAATTTCTTCAAAGATTCTCCATTAGAATTGGAGCATTCAACGAAGTACATGCCGTTGGTCCAGTCGGAGCAAGGGATGTGAGTGGTACGATCTTGAGAGGATTCCGAGTAGATAAGTCTTCCGTCTAGAGCGAAAATCTTACACGTGAATGTGGGTGAAAGAAAAGGGTTTTCAACGTTGAAAACATTGTTCGCCGGATTTGGATAACAGTTGATTTCTTGAGCGGTTTCTTCTTCCACACCGATAGTGTTTTGCTGATAAACGCGAATGTAGTCTACGCTCATTTCAGCTGGGAATACAGTAGATGCATTCGGACTTCCAGGCCAGTTTCCACCTACAGCAAGATTTAAGATGAAAAAGAAATCGTTGTGAAATTCTTCAGTCCCGCCGGTATTATTTAAGATGTTTTGCGTGTAGTAGATATTTCCATCTACATAAAAACGAATGGAATTGGTATTCCAAATAATGGAATAAACATGATATTCTTCAACGTTCGTGTAGTATTGACCACCGACGTATACGTGTCCGTTGTTGTTGTAGTGAACGGTGCCATTGATGTAGGCGTTGTTGTTCACGTGTTCCATAATGTCAATTTCGCCACATTGCGGCCAACTAACGGAACCAATGTTTTGTCCGAGCATCCAGAATGCCGGCCAAAGACCCTGTCCGGCAGGAGCTTTTAATCGCCCTTCTACCTTTCCATATTGAAAAGAAAATTTATCTTTCGTAACCAGCCTAGCAGAAGAATAGTTGCTGGTGTTAATGACTTGCTGTTTGGCAAGGATATGAAGCTCGCTGTTGCTAACGAAGCTGTTGTTGGTGCTGGCAGTGTAGTATTGAAGTTCGTTGTTTCCCCAACCCCAATCGCCTGTGCCTAATTCATGCGTCCATTTGGTATTGTCAATGGTTGTTCCATTGAATTCATCGGACCAGATGAGATTCCATGTTTGCCCTTGCGCGTGGCCGAAGCCACACGCAAAGACGAACAATAGAAATCTAAACTTCATTAGTTAATAATAACGGTCTCGCGAACGCTATTGTAGTTGTTTGAAACTCTGATTTGGTAAGCACCTTTAGAAAGGTTTTCCAAATTGATTTCAGTGTTTGATTGGAACACTTTCATGTCTTGAACTTTTCTTCCAGAAAGATCGAATACTTCAACGTTATATGGAAGAGCCAAGTTGCTGTTGATACGAACCATTCCGTTTGAAGGGTTCGGATAAACTGAAAGAGTGTTTGAATTTTCGTTTACGAAATCAATACACAATTCACAACTTTCCCAACATACAGCAGGAAGAGTTTCAGCATCAATAGCAGTAATCACACGATTGGTAAATCCATTATTTGTGACAGTACAAGTAGAACCCGCAATAAGATTCTCTTGTCCAAGCCATGAATCGAATGCAAATTTGTATTCGTATGTACCAGGAATCAATGGAATGGTTAGTTCCCATTTGTTATCTCCGTTAGCATCTGACATTGGCGCACAACCTCCACACCAGTTATTGAACGTACCGTTCACTTCTGGAGTGGTGAAAGAACCAAGGTATTGCGACATGTCTACTTGGAAGGTAACGTCAACAGGAGTTGCAGTTCCACCACAATCTACGCAGCTAGCCCAACATACAACAGGAAGAACAATATCTGCAGTTACATTTAAAATACGGTTAGTGAATGCACCGTCTGTGATGGTACAAACATCGCCAGGAGTTAATTGCTCAGAACCAGCCCAAGAATCGTAAGCGTATTTGAATTCATAAGTTCCTTCTTCGAGAACAGTAGTTCCTTCCCAGATATTGTCTCCATTAGCATCGGTCATAACAAAACATCCACCACACCAGTTGTTGAATGTTCCATTAATTTCTGGAGTAGTGAATCCAGTTACGTTTTGCATATCCACTTGGAAAGTTACCGAATGGCTTACAGGAGCTATTCCGCAGCTAGAGCAGCTAGCCCAACATACTGCAGGAAGAACTACATCAGCGGTTAAGTTTAGAAGACGGTTGGTGTATCCGTTATTTGTTACAGTACAAGTAGAGCCAGGAGTTAAGTTTTCTTGACCGGTCCATGCATCATGAGCGAATTTGTATTCGTAGGTTCCTCCCAAAAGTGGTAGGGTAACTTCCCAAATGTTGTCGCCGTTTGCATCGCTCATCGCGTTACAGTTACCGCACCATCCGTTGAACGTACCGTTTACTTCAGGAGTAGTGAACGTACCAGCGTATTGTGTCATGTCTACTTGGAAGGTAACATTGTATGTTTGAGGGTAAGTACAAGAACCGTCGTCTTCTGTAGCTGCTGCGTTGTAGTTCAAAGCAGTTGGATCAGTACAACCGGCAATAATTACTGGAGTATAGCAATTCAATTCAATATTGTCAACCAATAAAGTACCACCTGCACCAAGGAATGCTCCAGCAGCCATGTTGAAATGCATGCGGAAGTTAGAAGCAGCTGCTACGTTGTTGAACGTGTATGTGTAGTGTGTCCAAGTGTTTTCATTTAGACCTGCGTTTTGAATATCGAAGGTATTTGTAACACCGGTACCTGGGAATTCAGTTTGAAGGTGCAAAGCAGTTCCAACAAGAGCGCCAACAGATTTAACGTCGAATTCAAGTTGTACCGTTGTGTTTGCGTTGTAGTTAACCGCGTTGTTTAGGTATTGGAAGATATACGCTCTTCCAATAGCTGTTGCTGTGTTAGATCCGCTTAAACGAAGGGCTCCTGTAGCGTCCCAAGTCATGCTCGCTTCTGGAAGCGTTGCATCTGCAACAGTAGACCAGTTTGAAAGTGAACTAGCATCATCGAAAGCAAGGGTCAATAAATCGCAAGGATCAAGAACAATCCCACTACAAGTAGAACATTTTCCGTAGGTGTCGTTTGTTGTTGTACCTACTACAATTTGTCTGTTCGCGAAGTTTACACCGTCTGTAACAGGAGCACAAGTTCCACCGTTTTGAACATCGTCTACAAGGTTTTCTTGTGAAGCCCAGTTGTCTACCATGTACTTGTACTCAACGTTTCCAGCAGGAAGGTTAAGGGTAACATTGAAGAATCCGTCAGCGTTAGCATCTGTAAGAAGGTTATAGGTTTCTGCTCCGCACCATCCGCACCATGGACCAGTGATGTATACATTGGTGAAAGGATCAGTACAGTTCATTTCAACGTTGAAGTTTGTTGCGTACAAGCAAGAACCGTTATTAGTTCCTGCAGCTGGATCGTAGTTAACAGCGTTCATGTCTGTGCAGCCAGGTGCTGTAGAACAAGCATTGCAACTTCCCCAACATACGGCAGTTAAAGTGGTATTTGCTGAAAGGCTTAACACACGATTGGTGTTTGCACCCATTGTCATCGTACAAGAAGAACCAGGAGTAAGATTTTCTTGACCGGTCCAAGCATCGTGAGCGAATTTGTATTCGTAGTTTCCAGCAGGTAGGTTAAGCGTTACTTCCCAAATATCATCGCCGTTTGCATCGCTCATAGCGTTGCAGTTACCGCACCATCCGTTGAATGTTCCGTTTACTTCAGGAGTTGTGAAATTTCCAGCGTATTGTGACATATCTACTTTGAAGGTAACGTCATATGTAGTAGGTAAAACATTACAAGCCGTGCAACTTCCCCAACAAACAGTAGCTAAAGTGGTATTAGCTGTTAGGCTTAACGTACGATTGGTGTTTGCACCTGTGGTCATAGTGCAAGAAGATCCAGGAGTTAGGTTCTCTTGTCCGGTCCAGCTATCGTGAGCGAATTTGTATTCGTAGTTTCCCGCAGGTAGGTTAAGCGTTACTTCCCAAATATCATCGCCGTTTGCGTCGCTCATCGCGTTACAGTTACCGCACCAATTGTTAAAAGTTCCGTTTACTTCAGGAGTTGTGAAATTTCCAGCGTACAAGGACATGTCTACTTTAAAGGTAACATCATATGTAGTTGGTAATACATTGCAAGCCGTGCAACTTCCCCAACAAACAGTAGCAACAGTGGTAGGACCGGTTACAGCAAGTGTACGATTTGTATATGGACCAACAGTTATGGTACAAGAACTTCCTGGAGTCAGGTTCTCTTGTCCAGCCCAGTTGTCGTAGGCAAATTTGTATTCGTAGTTTCCGGCAGGTATGTCGAAAGTCACTTCCCAGATGCCGTCTGCGTTAGCGTCTGTCATAGGGTGACAATTCCCACACCATCCGTCGAATGAACCATTAACAGTTGGTGTTGTGAATCCCGTTACGTTTTGCATGTCAACCGAAAAGGTGACATTAAAAGCTTCTGCTCCGAGATTGGTTGTTAACAGCAAAAGAAGTAGGTAAATCTTTTTCATATTATATAATTATTATTTTTAAGGTTAGCACGAATATATAGTAATTGTACATTAGACAAGAACTATTTTATAAAAAAACTTTGGTTTTTACAAAAAGTCCTAACGATTGTCATTTATTTTGGCTCAAATTTGTGAAATGGCTATTTCAAAGAAAATTTCAAAGACGAGAATTGAGCAGGACGATATTTATTCGATTCCTATTGACGAGTTTTTCAAGTCGGCTTTTTCTGTTGACTGTGTCATTTTCGGTTACCACGAAAGAGAACTAAAGGTGTTGCTCATTCAAAGAGGAACCGATCCTTTCCAAGATTATTGGGCACTTCCGGGTGACTTGGTATATCCTTATGAAGACTTAGACGATTCGGCAAAACGTGTATTAAACGACCTCACTTCTTTGTCGGACGTGTCCATGAGACAAGTACACACCTTCGGAAAAGTAAATAGACATCCGTTAGGACGAGTTATTACTGTAGGGTATATAGCGCTGGTTGAATTGATGGACATTAATCCGCTTCCTTCAAAATGGGCGAAGCAGACCAAGTGGCACAGCATTAAGCGAATGCCGAAATTGGCTTTCGATCACAAAGAGATTTTGAACGAAAGTTTTCGAGCGTTGAAAGATATTATAGTAGCAGAGCCCCTTTGGAGTAAGGTTCTTCCAGAAAAATTTACCCTCACCGAATTCCAGGCAATTTTCGAAACAATATTGCAAAGAGAATTCGATAAGGGTAATTTCAGAAAGAAGATCAACGGATTGAAATTCTTAAAACGCTTGGACGAATCTCAACAAAATGTGCGTCACCGTCCGTCTAGCTTATACCGCTTCGACGCGAAACTGTTTAAACAGTATCGCGACAAAGGGTTTGTTTTAGAATTCTAATTTTCTTTTACAACTTCACGAAACGCTGTGTGCTTGCGCCTTTTGCGCTTACTACCTGCACGTGATAAATTCCTGATGGAAG
Source organism: uncultured Bacteroidota bacterium (assembly GCA_903932685.1). Lineage (GTDB taxonomy): Bacteria > Bacteroidota > Bacteroidia > Flavobacteriales_D > Sanyastnellaceae > CAIZGX01. Next base: position 30,027 of record CAIZGX010000063.1, read on the forward strand.
TGATTCTGTGTTCACTTGAACAGTGTTGTTCAAGGCAACCAATGGAAGTTCAATTCTTTTTCCTGTGTTATCCAAGATAGAAATTGATTTCACCATGTTTGTACTTTGCACCATGAATGAATTTTGAACGGGGTTTGGGTAGATTGAAAACCCTTCAGCAGTCTCTTCGTTCACATTAATTCCTTCGCAGCTGATGCAACTTCCGTAACAAACAGTGTCCATGACCAGTGTTCCGGTTACGTCCAACGTTCTGTTCGTGAAACCAGAATTTGTTACTGTGCATGGATCACCTGCGGTAAGCGCTTCAGAGCCTGCCCAAGTGTCGTATGCGTATTTGTATTCGTATATCCCCGTGTTTAATGGAATAGTCAATTCCCAAATATTGTCTCCATTGGCATCGCTCATAGGCGCACAACCACCGCACCAGTTGTTGAATGTTCCGTTCACCTCAGGAGTGATGAATGTTGTTCCACTGGCACTCATATCAACAACAAACATAATATTGTAAGGGCCAGATGATACTCCACAAGCTTCGCAACTTCCCCAACACACAACAGGCAATGAATCGGCAACAGATACATTCAAGACACGATTGGTATAAATGCCAGTCGTCATGGTGCAAGAACTTCCTGGAACCAACGTCTCCTGTCCAGCCCAATTATCGAATGAATATTTGTATTCATAAGTTCCTGGCGCTAAAGAGATAGTTAAATCCCAAACACCATCGGCGTTGGCATCGCTCATAGGCGCGCAGTTTCCGCACCAAGCATTGAAGATACCATTGACTTCAGGAGTTGTGAATCCTGTGACACCGTTCATGTCAACTTGAAAGGTCACATCAACTTGAGCAGCAGCACTCAAGGAAAAAATTGAAAGGATTGCAAATAGAATTTTTTTCATGGTCTAGTTTTTTGCTAATTTAGAGAAATTGTACTTTATACAAAAAGGTTTTAATACATTTGTTTTTATTGTATTAATGTTTTATGATTTCTTGTGTACTTTGCCGACAATTCCTTCAACTGAAACGAATTTAAAATGAAAAACAATAGTCCTCTACACTTGTTCATATTCTTGGCGCTTTTCTTCAGTGCTGCAGCGGTAAGTGCTCAGGCGATTCCGGTTTCATTGGTGCAAGATGAAGCCGGGGTTTGGCATATGTCGAGAAACGGAAAGGCCTATGAGGTGCGCGGAGCAGGAGGAAATGTTCAACTCGATAAATTGGTTGAAATAGGCGGAAACTCTATTCGCACCTGGAGTACTGATAATGCTCAGGAGATTTTAGACGAGGCTTATTCAAAAGGACTAACAGTGATGTTAGGACTGTGGGTGCAACATGAACGTCACGGTTTCGATTATAACGACGAAAAGAAAGTGGCTGCCCAGCTGGAAGGATTCAAAAAAGTTATTCTTCAATTCAAAGATCATCCGGCTTTACTCATGTGGGGCATCGGAAACGAAGTGGATCTGTTTTACACCAACACGCGCGTTTGGGCTGCCATAAATGATATTGCGAAATTCATTCATTCTGTAGACCCGAACCACCCGACTTCAACTGTTACAGCAGGTTTGGATGACAAGGAAGTGAAGTTGATTCTGCGCGACGCTCCGGAAATTGATGTTTATTGCGTGAATACATACGGGGATATTGCCGGTGTGAGAAAGAACATCAGAAGCTTCGGATGGGAGGGTCCTTATATGATTACCGAGTGGGGACCTAACGGACATTGGGAAGTAGCAAAAACAAAATGGGGCGCTCCGGTGGAACAAAGCAGTTCAGAAAAAGCGAAATCATACAGAGAACGTTTGTCGAACGAGATTGAAGCTGATAAAAATTATTGCATTGGTTCCTATGTATTCTTATGGGGACACAAGCAAGAGACCACTTCAACATGGTACGGTTTATTTTCTGCTGAAGGAAATGCTTCTGAAGCAGTTGAAGTTCTTCAAGACATTTGGAAGCCAGGAACTGTAAAAAACAGAACGCCCGTTTTAGATTCTGTTTTGGTGAACGGAAAAAAGAAAGGCGAATACATTGCCTTAACAGCTGATGAAATCTACGAAGTCAGTGCTTTCGTGAAAGATGCCGATGGCGATTTATTGAAATCGGCCTGGGTCATAGTTCCTGAGAGCCGGGACATTAAATCGGGTGGAGATGCGGAAAGCGCGCCGACACCTATTCCCGGACTATTCAAAAAGAAAACATCAACAAGCGCTAAGTTTTTTGCGCCCTCTGCAGAAGGGGCTTACCGATTGTTTTTTGAGACGGTAGATGGAAATGGGCACTACGCATATACCAACGTTCCGTTTTATGTGATGCCAAGAAAAGAAGGACAAGCACCGAAGCGCGCAGTCTCTTTCAAACCAATCGAATTTCAACCATAATGCGAATGAAGTCTAATTTTAAATATCTGCTTTCTCTTTTAGCACTTCTATTTCTGGTTGAAGGAAATGTTGCGTTTGGACAGGTAGACAACCTTACCTCTTCATACGGACTTTATCCGAAGAAGGATTCTCTAACCCCAGGAAAGATAAGTGTTTCAGGGTTCTATCGTTTTTTTGGAACCTATACGAAGCAGAATAGACCTTATCAAAGAACAATACCTATCGACACCCTACTTCCACGAAGTTTTTTTATTGGTGATGATGAGCAGCTTCCCAATTTGTTGGTGAATGTTGCCGGTCAGTTTTCAGATAAATCAAGTTGGGGATTCGATTTAAGAATGTTCCAATTTTTAAATGGAGTCATTAATCCTTCTTACGGCGCGCAAGTGGCCGACTCACTTCGTCCGAGTATTCAGAAACCTCTGGGAACAGTTGCGCTAGGTGGAAATTTGGGAACCATGTTGGGAATGAATTTGTACGGTAATTTCAAAACGAAATACGGACAATGGGGCGTGCGCGTCGGTGGTATTCAATGGTTAAGTATTTCTGATTTGACGTTTGGTTCTTTCCGCGGATACAATCGTTTTATGTTGTTTGAAAGAAACCCGTGGGATCCTATGGGAAACAGCGCGGCTTCCAGATATCAGCAATACTTCGATCAAGGAAGTATAGATCAAGATTCGCGTTGGGGTAACCGTGCCTTCCAAGGCGCAGTGATTGAAGGAAAAGAATTGCCTAAGAATTTTTATCTCTTGGGTATGGTTGGAAAGAGTGAAATCAACGGTGGTTTTTCTGTCGTTCCAAACTATTCCTACGGTGGTAAATTGTTGCACAAAGGAAAGAAGAATGGATTCCTTGCGCTTAATACGTTCAACAGTGTTAACTACACAGATAGCCTTGCACGTGAGGCCTTTGGACTAAATGTAATTACTCTTGAAGGGGTGACCAATATCAAAGGTCATACACTTAAAGCGGAAATGGGGGTAGGTAAATATTACAGCCCTAGACATCAGGGAAAATGGGGTGAGGCACTTCAATTGCGCTGGTCTACCCCGGTTATTGGCAGAAGACCAATCTTGGAAGTTCACGCTTTTCGTTTAAGTCCGAGAGTCGTTAACAACACTGCAATTTTTTGGAATACAGCAACGCAGGAATATGCAGCAAATGAGATTCCAGCAGGAGGTGTTGGAAGTTCTTCTCTATTGCAGCCATTCGGAAGTTCTATGATTCGTTTGGGTCAAATGACTAACAACCGTCAAGGTTTGAACATGAATGTTCAGTGGGGAACGAAGAAATTTAAATTTAGCGGAGGAATGGGTGCTTCGTCAGAATTAGAAGCTGCAGCGGCAATCATCACATACGGACATCCCGTAAACAGCGTAACGCGCTCTCGTTTCTGGCGTTGGCAGTATCCTGCGAATGTTGGTCCTTATGGAAGATATTCAGACATATACAGAGACACCTATGAATCTGTTCAACTATCAGATGACAGCTCTGGAGTCGTAGTAAATAAGAAGCATTTCAACGTGGCTGAAGCACAAATGAAATATCAAGGAAAAATTGGATCGCATAAAGTGTTTTTGTTTTCGTTGTTACAAATGCAAAGTGCTGGAAGAAAATTCTCGCCCATTGTTGTAACCAACGAGAAAGCATACGTTCGTCAATACTCTTCCGAATTGGAAATATACTATGAGCTTACGTCAACGGTTATGCTGAACGGTTACATTGGATATGAAAGAACCATTGCGAATTACTTGACGAACATCGACGAGGTTTCAAGAAGGCCTAGAAACCAATACGGAAAGGGTTATGGTTTGGGTGTAGATGTTGAATTGGGAAGAAATACAAGACTTTATTTACGTCACCGTTGGTTCTCTTTCGAAGACAAAAGTTTCTCGTTAGATCATTTCAATGGAAGAGAGTTAGTGGTTGAATTAAAAGCGTTTTTTTAATGAAAAATAAATTACACATCGTAGTTGGAATTGCTGCCTTATTGGTAGCTCAGTTTGTTTCAGCTCAAGAAAAAGATTTGCGCAAGGTGGTCTTCACAGGCGCTGCACGAGGACTCTATTACGGAGACAGAATGGGTCAGGAGGTAGAAGATTCCATCACCATTCCACGAATGAATAGCGGTCACACTTTAGTTGATTTAGGAATGAATATTCGTCCGAATAGAAACACCGAAATCCAAGGTATGGTGCGTGTGCGCAACGACTACGGTGGATTTTGGGGATCTGGGGTTAGCTTCGACATTCGTCAGTTGTACATCAAAGGTGTTGCCGGAGGAGTGGTGCGTTACCAATTGGGTGACATAAACTACAAGCTTTCACCTTACACGCTTTCGAATACACAACAAGAAATTATTACGCAAGGTCCTGTTGTGTTTCAACAACAGACGCGCTTAATGAATTACGATAATTTCTATGCGGCAGATAGTTCATGGAGACAGCAAGGTGCAGCAGCAGAATTCGGATTGCAGTTTTCGAAGTTTGTGAAGGAGTTGCAATTTCATACGGTTGCAACGCGTGTGAGAACAACAGATTTTGGAAACATTAACGATCGCTTATTTGCAGGATACAACGTGAATTTGGTTCAAAGTAACTTCCTTGAAGTTGGAGTGAATCACGTTACACTTTTCGATATTGAAGGAACTTCTAGAAATTTAAGCACCTTCCACAACCCAGTAACCACGGGTACTTTATTGTTGAAGAAAGATTTTTCTAATTGGAAAATGAAAGTGAATGTTGAAGCAGGAACGTCAAAAACATACTACGAGAAATTTGAAGGCTCACCGGAGACAAACGGAAAAATTTTCGATGCTAAATGGATAGGCACTAACACTTCGAAAGGATTAAGTGTTGAAGCTGGATGGAAATATGTTAGCTCTGATTTCCGCAGTCCAGGTGCTCAAACGAAGCGGGTGAATTACAATTACCAACCATCATCTTTCGGAAGAATCACGAATGATCAAGTGGTAAGAAATCTTACTGCCTTCGATTTAATGCGCGAGTCTAACGCATACAATCGTCAGCTTTCTTCCAACTTAATGTTGATTCAACCGAAGTACGACAACATCACACCATACGGAACTGCCACTCCGAACAGACAAGGATTAACGGTGAGCGCGAAGTATATAATTCCTTCAAAAATTCTTGAAGTGTTCACGACCCAATTGATGTTACAAGAGACACGCGGCGAAGGAACATTTGTTCCAAGAAAGTTCATGCGTTCAGAAGTGAAAGCAGTTGCTCACGTAAATCAGCGTTTTGGAAGAAGTGATAAATTGTTCGACGTGACGATTCGTTTCAGGAACGACAATACTTCTCGCGAAGCAGAAGAAAATGTTCGTGCAGTAGAACTTTCAACACAAATTTTCTCGGTTGGAATGGAATACGAATTCTGGGAGAACTGGGATTTGATGTTGGGTGTTCAGCAAATCAAATTCAATGGGTTCGACTACACCGCTGTTCGCAACAACTTCTCTGAAATCTATAACTTCAAAGAATATCAAACAGATGGAAATGAATACATGCAAGCGGCTGGTGTTCGTTACCGTTTTTCAGACAAGTCAAGTTTATCTGTGAACCTTTCGAACTTCAAGAATACCGATGCTTTCGATGCAACACAGAATTACAACATTCGTCAATTTATGTTACTTTATCAAATGAATTTTTAATATGAAAAAGTCTATTTATTTCTTACTCTTTGCTTCTGTGCTTTACACATCGTGTAAGGTAGACGATGAATTCGAAGGGCCATCATTGGTTGATTTATACGGTGAATTCACCTTGGTAACGCCGTTGGATATTACCAACAGAGACGTGAATTTTTCAACCGGAGAAACCACAACGTTTACTGCGTCGTTTTCGAAAAACGTGAATTGGAAGGTTGAAGTGAAGGGTCTGCAGTCTGGCGCTATCAAGCGTTTTGAAGGATTTTCAAACGTCATAGACGCAACGAATGCAACATGGAATGGAACAACAACGGATCTTCCGATGTTCCGTGCTGAAGATTGCGCTGTTCAACTTTCAATAGAGAATGTTGCAGATACTTTGCACGATACGCTAACGGTAGTTGGTTCGAAAGTTTATCAAGGTTTCGTTGCGGCGGATTTCGAAAACGGATGGAACAGCGGTTGGAACACCTACGTTCAAAGTGGCGCGAACATGAGCTTCGCAGTTCAAACCAATAACAATGCGGCTCAAGGTGGACGTTACTATGAAATGGCGGGCGCCGTTTCATGGGATTGGTTGATTGGCTTGGTGAACATGCCAGGAAGCGCATATGGTTCAACTTACTATCCTTTGACAAGCAATCCGTCTAATTTGTATTTCAACACCATGTTGTACAAGCCAGCGGGTATTGACAATGGTTTGGTGTTGTTCCAAATTAAGGAAGACGACAACCAAGATGGAATGTATTCTACCGGATCTGAAGACATGTATTCCATTCAAGTGAGTTTAACGGCAAACGGATGGTCTAAGATTTCGCAGCGTTACGATAACATTCCAACCTTAGTGAATGGCGCTGCTTCAGGTCCAATTGGAAACGGATTGCACGAGCCGAATAAAATTATTGAAGTGTCTATTTTGTTCTTGGCAAATCCAACTTCTGGATATTCTAAGACATGGTTAGACTACATCATATTCACAGAAGGGTCTGCCTTAGAGCCTTAATTTTTCACTATGAAATACGCATTTTGGTCTGTACTTCTTTTATTCACGAGCTGCGTTACCGTTAAGGAACTTGCGCTTTATGAAAATGAAGTGATCGTGGAAGAAACGAAGGATGTCAATGGATTTCAGTTGACTGAAATCTTCAACGACGACATCACTTCTGAGATTTGGTTCACGCCAAGTCCGGCTTGTCTTGCTGTTACTTCAGAGCGCAAAGAAGTGTACTCGGGAACAGGTGCCATGAAATTTACATGGAACAAACAAGCTGGCGGATGTCCTTGGTTGGGTCTTGGAATTGGCTGGGCAAATTGGAGTGGCAAAGATTTAGGATCAATCGAAAATAGCGCAGCAATTACATTCAAGGTAAAAACGCAGGAGGGATCTATGAAGGGATTGCCTTGGGCAATGGCGTTGGAAGACTACGCTGGAACACAAGCCTGGATAGGTGTTACAAGCGGTTATGTGGAAGGTGGAATAGTAGATACTTCTTGGAGAACAGTTACAATCCCCTTAGTAGATTTTCAATTTGAAGGTTGGAATTTAGATGGTGGAACGGTGAAGCAAATGCTAATTCAATTCGAATCGAATGGAACGGTGTTCGTAGACGAGTTCAAGATTATTCCATTCAAACCGAAAGAACCGAACACACTTGTTGTGACAAAGTCTTACGGTTGGGTGAACGACGGATTCATTGAAGGTGGCCAGTATGTAGCACAAGCGAACATGGACGGTTCAGTGATCTACTTAAATTGGAACGAAAAAGAATTGTACATCGGCGGTGAAATTGAAGACGTTTCTCCGTGTAGAAATATGCAATCGGGAAGAGACATTTGGAACGGCGATGCAATTGAAATTGCCTTCTCTTCAGAAACCGGAATCAGCGACAAGCGCATGATGTTTTACGAAGGCGATCGTCACATTGGAATTAAGATGGGCGGAAATTTCGACGTGTACGATTGGTCGCGTGAGAAGAATATTAAAGCGCAAATTTCTGTGAAGCCGCTTCAAAATAAATATGTTTTCGAATGTGTGATTCCTTGGTCTGAATTAGGTGTTTCGCCTTGGAAAAATAATTCAACTTACAACATTGATTTTGCCATTGACCAGTCTACAAGTCAGGATACACGAGACTTTCAGAGACGATGGAATTCGGTGAACAACGAGAATTTCAACACGAATCCTTCGTTGTGGGGTAAGTTGAAAGTAGAACTTCCAATTATTTCTTTAGAATGAAAATGACTTCAAAAAATATTTTTCAATCGGTTTTCATTCTTGCTTTTTTAGCAATGAATGTTTCATGTACTTCACAGAAGTCTGCCACAAAAGACAAAAAGCTTATTGGAATGTACGAGTACTACATTTCCAAAATGACCATTGAGGAAAAGGTAGGACAAATGACACAATTGAATTTAGATGTCGTTTGTGAAGGGGAAGTGTACAAGTTGGTGGAGCCGCATCATTTGGATTCAGCAAAGCTTCACACGGCTTTGGTTGATTACCACGTGGGTTCAATTCTGAACTGTGGTGGACATGCCTACCCGCGCGAGCAGTGGCATGAAATCATTGGTGGCATTCAAAAAGTAGCAACCACAGAAACAAATTTGAAGATTCCAATTCTTTATGGAATAGATGCCATTCACGGAGCGAATTATGTAACAGGCTCAACGCTGTTTCCACAGCAGTTGGCGCAAGCTGCAACCTTCAATCCGAGTCTAACCGAAGAGGGAGGAAGAATTACGGCTTATGAAACACGTGCTGCTGGTATTCCTTGGAACTTCTCTCCGGTATTGGATGTTGGAAGAAATAAAAACTGGTCACGTTTTTTCGAAACATTCGGTGAAGATCCTTATGTATGTAGTGTTTTCGGAAGTGCGTTGGTTCGTGGCTATCAAGGTGACCGTCCTTGGGTAGACGAGTTTCACGTTGCGGCTTGCATGAAGCACTTCTTGGGTTACAGCGGAACACGCACCGGATTCGATCGCACACCGGCAATTATTTCAGACATTGAATTGCGTGAAATTTATCGTCCATCTTTCCAGGCTGCTATCAATACAGGAGCATTGACTGTCATGATTAACAGCGGAGAAATTAACGGAATTCCTGTTCACGCGAATCCGAAAATCTTAATCGATTTGTTGCGCACTGAAATGGGCTTCAAAGGACTTGCTGTTACCGATTGGGAAGACATTATTAAGTTGGTGAAGAACCACCGCGTTGCAGTTGATTTGAAAGAAGCAACCTACTTGGCTGTTATGGCGGGAATAGACATGTGCATGGTTCCGAACGACTATGACTTCACTAAGTATTTAATTGAATTGGTGAAGGAAGGAAGAATTTCTGAAGAGCGTTTGGACGTGAGCGTGAGAAGAATTTTGGAAACGAAGAATAAGTTGGGATTGTTCGAGAACGCCATGCCACCAAGCATTGCAGCGTTTCCTGAATTTGCTTCAGAGAAACACAAGGCTGCGGCATTGCACACGGCAGAAGAAAGTATTACGCTTCTTGAAAACAAAAACAACATTCTTCCTTTTAAGAAAGACGCGAAGATTTTTGTAACAGGTCCGGCTGCGAATTCGATGACCTTGTTGAATGGTGCTTGGACACGCACATGGCAGGGAACCGATGCGCAATTCGATGATGCTACGAAGAATACAATTTATGAAGCGCTTCTAAGTAAGAATAAGAATGTTACGTTCAATGAAGTTTGTGGTTTAGAGTCCATGAACAAAATGAATGGTAATCCGCTGGAGATGGCGATGAATGCCGACGTTATTGTGGTTTGTGTGGGTGAATTACCAAGCACTGAATTACCTGGAAACATTTACGATTTAGAACTTCCGAAGGCGCAGCAAGAGTATGTGAAGATGCTTCAGTCTACAATGAAACCTGTTGTGTTGGTGTTGGTTGAAAATAGACCGCGGATTGTTCGCGATATAGTTGACGGATGTTCTGCGGTTGTGATGGCTTATCAGCCGGGCGATTTCGGAGGAGATGCGTTGGCGAATATTTTATATGGCGATGTTAATCCGAGTGGAAAGCTTCCATTCACGTATCCGAAGTTCCAAGTTGGAACTTCAACGTATGATCACAAATTCACCGAGACTTTCGATAAAGATTTTGGTAACAAGGCCTTCCAACCACAATGGGAATTCGGTTATGGATTGTCGTATTCCAATGTGCAATACGAGAATTTACAGGTGAGTTATGAAAGCGAAGATATGGGCGGAGAAATATTCATTCGCCTAGATGTTGTAAACCCGAGCGAACGTTCGGTTAAGGAGAGTGTGTTGGTTTTTGCAACGGATGAAGTGGCATCCATTACCCCTTCCGTAAAAAAATTAAAAGCCTTTCAAAAAGTTGAATTGGCGCCGAAGCAGAAGCGCACCGTTGAGTTTTCTATTTCGAAAGAAGATTTGAAATTCATTGGAAAAGATGCGCAACCGATTTTCGAATCGGGAGCTTTCCAGTTTCATGTGGGTTCGTTAACACAGAGATTAATTATTCAATAAGATGAAAAGATATTTGTTGTTTTTAGTGCTTGCTTCATTAACGTTGATTACGTGTAAGCAGTCTAATCCGGAAGATGTATTGGGTCGTCAGGGCGATGTTGTAGATTTCGCTGGACGCAAGTGGGACATTAAGTACAGCAACACGCCTGTTGGTCCTGGTCCAAACAACTTCTCTCGTCTATACGACGATGTGTGGGTAGATGAAAACGGATATTTGCATTTAACCATTGCGAAGCACGGTGATACATGGTATTCTTCTGAAGTGGTTGGACAAGACAACTTAGGATACGGAACCTATATTTTCACCATTCAAGCAGACCCGATGTCGTTCTCTGAAAACGTTGTTTTCGGATTGTTTACTTGGGACAACAACACTTTGCTTACAGATGGAAACAGTGAAGTAGATATCGAATTTTCGAAGTGGGGAGATGCAACTGCTGAAGAGCCAACAACTTTTTCTGTTCAGCCTGTAAGCTTTGGAACTTTTTATCCGGAAAGAACACGTGAACGTTTTATTGATCCAGACGTTTTGAAGGGTGTTACAACGCATATGTTTAATTGGACGGATACGTTGATCACTTGGTACAGTTATGCGGGTGAGGACTACGAAAATGCTACGCCAATTGCAACGTGGTCGTTCAACTTGAACAATCCTCCACGTGTGAAGCAAGACGGCAATCAAACGTCTCAACCCATTGTTATTCCTGCTCCAGGAGCAACCACTAATTGTCGCATGAATTTCTGGACATTACCGTTTTCTGCCATTGGTCCAAACAATGGATTGACGCACGAAGTGGTGATTCGCGATTTCAAATACATACCTATGCAATGATTGCTGTAAATTCGCAGCATGATCGTTCAGAAACATTTTGAAGAAGCGCATCAGTTGCTTTCGCAATTGTTGGCTTCGCCTGACTTTTTAACTTCCGTAAACAACAGTGCTCAGTGCATGTCTTCCCAATTAAAGATGGGCAAGAAAATCATGTCGTGCGGTAACGGTGGAAGCATGTGCGATGCCATGCATTTTGCCGAAGAGCTTTCAGGAAGATACCGCGACAACCGTCCTGCCATTGCCGCCATAAGTATTTCAGACCCTTCGCACATGTCGTGTGTTGGAAATGATTACGGTTACGACTTTGTTTTTTCGCGCATGGTGGAAGCAATAGGAAATGAAGGTGACGTTTTGTTGGCCATTTCAACCAGCGGTAACTCTGCAAATGTTATTAAGGCCGCTGAAGCGGCTAAAGCGAAGGGGATGAAAGTTATTGCCCTGACGGGAAAAGACGGCGGTAAACTAGCTCCCCTGTGCGATTTCGAAGTGCGTGTTCCATGGATGAGCTACGCGGATCGCATTCAAGAAATTCACATTAAAGTCATTCATAGTTTTATAGACTTCATTGAAAGAAATATTGACTAACTAAAGAAATGACAACAGAACAAAAGTTAAATGCGCGTGGCAACGGAAGTTGCGAATTGTGCGAATCGAAGGAAAGTTTATCGGTTTACGAAGTTCCTCCGCATTCAGACGGGAATGAAGACGAAAGCATTTTAGTTTGTGAAGTATGCAAAGCTCAGTTGGAAAAACGCGTCGCGTTAGATGCGAATCATTGGGGTTGTTTAAATACTAGCATGTGGAGTGAAGTACCTGCTGTGAAGGTTGTTTCATGGAGAATGCTGAATCGTTTGAAAACAAACTCATGGGCTGCAGATGCCATTGACATGATGTATTTGGAAGAAGATCAATTGACGTGGGCGCGCGCTGCAGGGGACGAAGAGGATTCGGGTGAAATTCAATTTCACAAAGATTCGAACGGAACCATTTTGCAAAGTGGAGATACTGTGACGTTAATTAAAACATTGGAAGTAAAAGGCTCTCAAGTGAAGGCGAATGTGGGTGTTGCGGTAAGGAACATTCGTTTGGTTCACGACAACGTTGAGCAGATTGAAGGAAAGGTAGACGGACAACAAATTGTTATTCTAACGAAGTTCGTGAAGAAGTCTTAAGGAAGTTATTTCAATAGAATATATTCTGAAACGGTTGTTTAGAGAGGGTTTCAGAAAGATAAGCAAGAAGGTTATGGCATATGACTTTCTTGCTTTTTCGTTTAATTGAAATGTCATTTGCAAGAAAAAATTATGCTTGCAAAAACATTTGGCAGCGCGGTTCACGGTGTGAATGCTTATTTGATTACCATTGAAGTTCATGCCGACAAAGGCACGTTGGTGAATATGGTTGGACTTCCGGATACCTCTGTAAAGGAAGCGCAGCAGCGCATTCGTGCGGCCTTCACAAATTCGGGAATGAAGAACCCCATTCGGAATTACACCATTAATATGGCTCCCGCAGATATTCGAAAAGAAGGAACGGCGTATGACTTGCCGCTCGCACTCGGTCTTTTAGCCGCAACGGAACAAATCCCGAATGAAGCCCTTTCGAAATACATCATCATGGGTGAGTTGTCGTTAGACGGAAGTATTCGTCCGATAAAGGGTGTTCTGCCCATGGCTATTCAAGCGAAGCGCGATGGATTTGAAGGGATTATTGTCCCCATTGAAAACGCCCCTGAATGTTCGGTGGTAGATGGATTGAAAATTTATGGATCTCCGTGTATTTTAGACGTTGTAAATTTTTTCAAGGGTGAAGGAAAGTTGGAAGAATTTCCATTCGAGAAAGAAAAATTTCAGTCGTTGCAGACGCAACATTTTGCGTTGGATTTCACCGATGTGAAAGGACAAGAAAACATTAAGCGCGCGTTTGAAATTGCGGCTTCAGGCGGACACAACCTTATTCTCATTGGTCCGCCAGGCGCGGGAAAGACGATGCTAGCGAAACGACTTCCATCTATACTTCCACCGTTGTCTTTAGACGAAGCGTTGGAGACCACGAAGATTCATAGCGTTGCAGGAAGGTTGAAAAAACACGATGCCTTAATCGTGAATCGTCCGTTTAGAAGTCCCCATCACACAATCTCTGACGTCGCGCTCGTCGGGGGCGGATCTTACCCTCAGCCGGGTGAAATTTCGTTGGCGCACAACGGTGTTTTATTCTTGGATGAATTGCCTGAATTCAAACGCACGGTATTAGAGGTTATGCGACAGCCGTTGGAAGATCGAAACGTCACTATTTCGCGCAGTAAGTTCAGTGTTGAGTATCCCGCGAGCTTCATGTTGGTGGCCTCAATGAACCCCTGTCCATGTGGCTATTTCAATCATCCGGAAAAAGAATGCACGTGTGGATCGGGCGTTGTGCAGCGGTATTTGAGCAAGGTGAGTGGACCGTTGTTAGACCGTATTGATTTGCATGTTGAAGTGACGCCGGTTCCGTTCGCGCGTTTGCATGAGCAGCGCTCGGGTGAACCGAGTGTAGGTATTCGCGAGCGTGTTACTCGCGCAAGAGATTTACAGTCGGAGAGATTCAATGAGAGTAAAACGAATTACAACGCGCAAATGAATACGCAGGAGTTGAAGTCGCATTGCGCCTTAGACGAAGCCAGTTCAGAGTTGTTGAAGTTGGCCATGAATAAGCTTCAGCTTTCAGCGAGAGCTTATGAACGAATTCTGAAAGTTGCTCGTACGATAGCCGACTTAGCAGCTTCAGAAAAAATTCAAAGCGAACACATTTCAGAAGCTATTCAGTATAGAAGTTTAGATCGAGAGAATTGGGGAGGGTGAGGTGTAATCAAAGCACAATTCCTAAACTGAAGGTATAAGCGAAGTTTGTTAATCTGTTTGCATGGTACCAAGTCTTTTCTTTATAAGTTATTTCTTCGAATTTTGGTCCCACATAGGTGTTAACTGAAAATAAGAATTCGTTATTAAAATATATTTTATCAGAGAGAAATATCCTTTTCCCTCCTGAAATAGTTAAAGAAGGAATTGTGAAGTCAAGGGCGTCTACTTGTCCACTAATGGTTTGATAGTCTGTATCTAAATAGGTATAATCTAATGGCGGAGCCGAAACCTTATTAAGGGTTGCGCTAAAACCGAAGTAGCTCCCCGCGGGTGATGCATTCGAATTAATAAAATGTCGAAATCCGAATGAAAATATTTTGTAGTCGATATTTTTAAATGAAGATGTAATGGTGTGGTATCTATAACTGGCGTCTATTTCAGGACCTACATTTCTTACATCAACCCTTAAAGTTTTGGATTCAAAATCTGTAAAGAACTCGTTTTTTCTGTTCAGTTTTATCGATAATTGAACCTTGGGCATCGCCGTCAAATACGTCATACCACGCATTCTCTTCTCTTTATCATATCCAATTCTATAACCGTAACTGCAAATATTTGCACCCACTTGTAATCGAATTATTGAGGACGTTGGATGAGTCTGACCCTGATGAATATTGGATAATATCAGGAAAAGAAACAGTGTGAAATAATGTTTCATTATTTGTAATTTATGGTTTGATAAATTAGGTCTTTAAAGTAATGGGTTGTGTCATAAATATTTTGTTTTCCCGGAATGGTAGCGCTGTTGTGCCAAACCATTGTTCCATTTTCAAGATTGTAGACATAATAAAAATAAGTATTGCTAAAATGCTGGGAATGGATTTGCGGAATGAGCGCAGGCAAAATAACAGGAGAGAGTATAGCTCCCCCAGCTAAATACCAGATACTGCTCAGTCCGCCTTTTGATGTTTTTATTTTTGAAGCTCCAGGAAATATGACATACTTGCAGTGGTATTTATCTAATACAGGTCTGTGATAATCTGTTGTTAAGGCGAGCATATTTACCTCGTTGTTCACGTGCCTTTTAATTTCGAGAAACCAATCATTCATTGCTGCGAAATCGTTGAATTTATCGGTGTCTTCGACATGCATTAAAGGCCAAGCCAACGATTGATGATATACATTTTGCCTGTTAAGCTCCTCATCGAAAAAGTTTGTGAATTTCTGCTGTTGAATGTCAATATTCTTGATGGTATATTCTGAGCGGTTCATTTTCAAGTCTATGTACCAAGGATCTACGATGAGTAGTGAATCTAAGCCCATTTTAAATCCTACTCGTTCATACTTATCTTGTTTATTATCGAAGATTTTATTCCAATCTTCTTGGCTATTTAGCTGCTCACTATAAATTTTTCCAATAGAGTCAAATCTTGTCTCTAAGATTTTTTCATTGATTCCTTCTAGCGCCATAAAGCTGTAATGCTCTAGCCAGTTTGGAATTTCTTCAAGGTTATCGATGATTACGATGGACTCATCTCTTGTTTTTTCTTCTCGATTTGTTCTTAAACTTTGATACTTGCTATCTGAAATTGCATCGTCGTTCTTTGTTGTATCTGCAGAACTGTTTGTCGATGTTGCGGAACCTAAGTCTTCATCTTTTTTCTTTTTGGCTTGAATAATTTTCGTTTTCAATGCACTGTATTCGATATTCATTTTCTTTTGAATAAGGGCACTGCTGTAGTTCTTTTTTTCTAGCAACTCCTTATAAGTGGTTTTATTTTTTGTTTGATACAACCCTATAAAATCATTCAGAACAGCAGTCATAAATGGGTTTTTATATTTTTGCTCAACGTCATAAAGCTCTCTGAAAACAATTAGTCCAAATTGAGAATCATCTGTGTCTTTTATGAAATAAGACATTCGTTGCATTTCTGAATAATGCTTTTTTGGGTTTAAATTGGCTTTTGAATTTGCGTTGTTGATTTTATAGGCGTATGCTCCGTAAAGTGATTTTGCAAAAGCCTCTTCCAAAAATTGATTGTTTGGATATTTTTGAAGTAAGACGTTGCTGAGATAGAGACTGCTCGTGTAATCTCCTTCTACCAGATGAAGAAAAACAATTTCGAATCTACAGAGATGCATTGTTTTTTCAAATATTTCTTTAGAAACAATGAAATTTTTCCCTCCCTCTGCATTAAGTGTGGATTCAACCAGCGCTTTTCTTCTGTTTTGAATATTCGGATGGGTGCTCTCGGAATCATCCGTTATATCTGTATTGTAGGGTATAGCTTTTGTTGAGTCGCGCACAACCCATCGTGGAATTTTCAAATGTTCTGTTTCAAATAATTCGAAATTGAATTTATTATCTGTAAAAGGTATAAAACTCAGTTGTAAAACGTCCATTGCTGTAATAGCTCCTGTGGCTTTGTATCCCGCCTTTATGGCTCTATCAAAACCGACAGAATCCGCTTCAGATTCTTGTTTTCGAGAATAGCTTGAAATTTGTTGAGATCGGCTGGTAGTCTCTGATTTGTTCTCATAAGTAGTTTTTTGCTTGCTCGATTCATTTAATACGGATTTGATAATATGATTACCCGCGACATGCTGAATTTCATGCGCAATGATAAATGCCAACTGAGACTCTGTTTCCAATTGCGCTAATAATCCAACACTCACAAATACATATCCTTGTTGTGTGGCGTAAGCATTTACTTCGGTGCTTTTGAGCAAATAAATTTGAACTTTTGATCTTAGCTCCGGCTCGTCTTTCAGCACTACATCTAGGATCTGATTGAGATAAGAAGTAATTTCATTGCTGAATATAATCTGTCCACTTCGCAGTAAGTAATCTATTTCGTAATAGCTGTTGTTTAGAAAATGATTGACGTTGTTTTTTTCCGAAGAAGTTTTAAATTTCAGATTGGCCGCGGAAATTTGGGCGTCATTTATTTTCTTAAATGTTGGCTCTAATACGCCTTTAGGTATTTCTTGATACGTTGATAATGGATGGAATTTATCTAAGTACTCTTGTGCGCTACAAGAATTTGGCTTTATGTAAAGGAATGCTGAGCAAATCAATAAAGCGTTGAAACGAATTATAAATCTCATTTGGATTATTTATCCGATAAATATAATAAAATATTAACGGCAATAAATTGCATTTGCTGTTTGCAAAGCGAACATATTTCAGAAGCGATTCAGTATAGAAGTTTAGACCGAGAGAATTGGGGAGGGTGAAAATCCCCTATTTTTATTCCATGAAAAGATTAGTACTCCTTTTTGTTTTTGCATCGCAATTGTTGATTGCAAATGCGCAAGTTCACTTCGCAAAGAACTTTCAAAACGATCCGAAGTTACCTGAATGGGCGAAGCTCATGTATGACGATAGCACTGACCCGTTAGTCGTGAAAGCCGCCTATGAAGGGTATTTCAGCGAGCATACCTTTGAGAAGACTGTCCACACACAATACTACAAGCGTTGGGTAAGCACCAACCAAGCACGGTTTTTTTCCGATCGAAATGAAACAATGAATTCAGAAGATCGCGGAAGTGGAATATGGAATTACTGCGGTCCGAAAGTGCATTTCACTTCAGACGGAAGCCTTACCCCGATTAGCGAACACGCGAACGTGTATTGTCACGACAGAAGCGCTGTTGACAACAATACACTTTATTGCGGAACAGAGTCTGGAGGTGTTTATAAAAGCACAGACGCAGGAACCACGTGGGAATTCGTGACAAAGAATTTAATTGTCGGAGGAGTGAGCGCAGTGCGTTGTCATCCAACCGATATCAATACCGTTCTTTTCAGCGGAAACAATGAAATTTACAAATCCATTGACGGTGGAGTTACTTGGAATATCACAGGAGGTTCTTCCTTCGAGGCCTTAAACATTAACGTTTGGGAATTTCTTTTCCATCCCCTTCAACCCAACATTGTATTCGCGGCAACAAATTTAGGTTTATACAGATCTACCGATACAGGCGATACTTGGACAGAAATTCTTCCCAATGAATGCATGACCGTTTCTTTCAAACCGAATGATTATTCGGTTGTGTACACGGTTCATTTCGAACCCTCAGTTGGCATAGCGAAATTTTACAAGAGTACCGACACTGGAGTTACATTCACCATGAGCGATAACGGTTGGTTTACAGAGAACGCAGGTTTTACAAATGTTGAATTGTCGGGCGGACATATGGCAGTGACCGAAGCCGATCCGAATAGAATTTATGTGGCGCTCGCCGGTTACGGAACCTACAACACCAATGTTGAATTGAATGGTTGGATAGGCTTGTACGTGAGTTACGACGGAGGCGATTCTTGGGTGAATAATCACGGAAATATTGGTACACCTTACAATGTGGACACTCATCCAAACCTCATGAACTTCTCTGCAGACGATGGGACCTACACACAAATTCATTACAACACCACCTTGGTGGCTTCGCAGATTAATCCTGATAAAGTTTTAATCGGAGGATTGAATGTTTGGCTCACAGAAGATGCGGGAGCAACGTTCGATGGAGTTGCCGGATACATTGGTGGACTTCCAAATTATCATGTCGATCAGCAAGAATTCAGAATATACAAAGACAGTCCAACAACCGAAACCATCTGGTGCAGCAACGACGGAGGAATAAATGTTTCAACGGATTTTATGCAAACCTTCGATGCCAAGAACTACGGCATTATGGCTGTAAATCTTTGGGGATATGATCAAGGCTGGAACGAGGACATTATGGTTGGAGGTCGCTACCACAACGGGAATATGGGTTATTACGAAGCTTACGGGTCGGGCAATTTCTTGGCGCTAGGTGGAGGCGAAGCAGCGACCGGATATGTGAATTATTCAGACGAGAATAAAGTAAGTTTTTCTGATATTGGAGGAAGAGTGTTGCCCGATGCTTTAACTGGAACTCCAACCGGATTCAATGTGAGTTTGTTTCCGAATGAAAGTTATTGGTTCAATGAAAGTTCGCGCATACTTTTCGATTCGCATTATTACAATGTGGCTTGGTTAGGAAAAGAGAATAAAATTTACAAGAGCACAAACGGAGGTCAGTCTTGGTCGCTTCAATATACATTCGGAACGACGACAACGAATAACGTTATTTGGATTGAACAGTCATACACCAATGCCGACGTGCTTTATGCGCAGCAGCGAATAAGCGGTACTATGAAGCTTTGGCGTACGTTGGATGGAGGTCTTACTTGGAATCAAGTGGCTTTGCCGTTGAATCAAAACAATATGGTTTTTACCTTAGGAAATACTCCGCAAGAGTTTTGGTTGGGATATACCAATGCTAATAATTCTCAGAAAGTGTATTACACCAACGACGGTGGAGTGAATTATCAAAACTGGTCGGGCACTGCCATTGGCTCAGATCGTATTTGGTCTATGTGTGCGCAGTTGGGCACGAATGCGGGTGTATACATTGCGTTATTGCACGGAAGAGTGCTTTACAGAAATGCAAGTATGATCGAATGGATGGAATACAGCAGCGGACTTCCAGCGGGCACGGAGCCGATTCGAATAGTTCCATTCTACAGAGACAACAAATTGCGTTTAGCGACATGGAATTTGGGAGTTTATGAAGCACCACTTTTTGAGGCGTCTTCTTTGCTAGTCGATTTCGCCGGTGAACGCGGAACGTTTGTTTGTCCGGGCGAAACCATTCACTTCGTAGACCACAGCGTGGCTTCAGCCAACGCAACCTACCTCTGGAGTTTCCCAGGTGCAACGCCCTCAACGAGCACTGAAAAATATCCGACCGTTGTATACGGGGCAGCTGGCGTATTTGATGTAACCTTGGAAGTGACTGATAATGGAATTACCGCCTCGAAGACTAAACAGGCTTATGTCCAATCTACCTTGCCTAACAATGAGTGTGTTTTCGAGCCTTTCGAGACTGGAGCTATACCAACCGAATGGTCGTTCGGTCACAGTACTGGCGGTGGAGATGTCTTCGCAATTACTGATGAATGCAGCGCGTATGGTTTCGGGACTCATTCAGTTACTTTTCCGAATTACTGGGTAGATGTAGTTGGAAATAGAGATGAGCTAATAATTGAAAAGCAAATTACTTTTTGGAGCAGTGGAACATGGGTAATGGATTTCGATGTGGCGTATGCAGAGTACGGCGGCCAATACACAGATACGTTGGCAGTTTTAATAAGCACAGACTGTGGGGATTCTTGGACTGAAATGTATGTAAAAGGCGGACAAACATTGGCAACTGCGCCAAATACATCTGAATTTTTTGTTCCTACGTTGGACCAATGGCGTTCAGAGGAAATTTTCCTTCAGCAATATGTGTGGGAAGATGCTGAAGTGCTTATTGCGTTTCAAAACCGAGGACATTGGGGAAATAATTTTTACATAGACAATGTTACAGTGTGCACCGTGAATTCAGTTGAAGAAAATGTCTTGGAGGAAATAAAGTTCTTCCCAAATCCGACATCAAATGTTAGCACGCTCGCGTTCAAACGAGCAGTGGAAATTGAAAAGATTACGGTAACCGATTTATCAGGAAGAATTCAGAATATCCCTTCAACCAAGACTTCAAACCAAATCGATTTTAATTTCAGTTCGTTAGCGAACGGGGTTTATGTTATTCAAGTTGAAACCAATTTCGGAATGGTGGTGAAGCGATTGGAGAAGCTTTAATGAAACTCCGGATTATTCACAAACTCCATATCCGTTAACGTTTTCATGAAGGCAACAAGGTCTTCCATTTCTTGCTGAGTCATTCTTCCCTTTACCGCGAAAGATAAGTTGGGATCTAGGTTAGCGCTGTAGCGGAAGCCCGTGTTGTAATGCTGAACACATTCCAACAAGGTTTGAAATCTTCCGTCGTGCATAAACGGCGCGGTCAATTCAACATTTCGAAGTGATGGCGTTTTGAATTTCCCTTTATCACTCGCGTTCAAGGTAATCATATATCTTCCCTCATCGACAGGTATACTGTCCAGTCCCGTGTTCCGAAATTCGAAATCGCTGAACGTAGATCCCATCGAATGGCAGTGAACACAGTCACCTTTTTCCATGTCTTCAAACAACGCTTTCCCATTCAATTCTTGAGCCGTAAGGAGCGCTTCTCCTCGCATGTACTGATCGTATTTCGAATTACCAGAAATAAGCGTTCGTTCGAATTGCGCAATGGCGCGCATGATGTTTTGTGAAGACACTTCAGCAATGCCAAATGCAGCTTTGAAGAGATCTGGATATTCCGCGGTTGCATTTAATTTCGCCACAACGTTCGCCATGGTTTCATGCATTTCAATGGGGTTAGTTATGGGCCCCATAACCTGACTTTCCAATCCGTTCGCTCCACCGTCCCAAAAGAATTTCGTTTGCCATCCGAGGTTAATCAAGGGCATTGCATTTCGGGTTCCTGCAATCCCATCTATGCCGGTGCTGAACTGATTCGGGTCGGTGAACCCAAAATCTTGTAGGTGACAACTCGCGCAGCTTTGCGTGTTATTTGCAGATAGAATAGGGTCATAGAACAGACGCTTTCCAAGCGCGATTCCTTCAACCGTTAGCGGATTGTTAGAAGGAATGTTCATAGGAGGAAGTCCTTCCGGAATGACAAGTGTATACGGCGTTGCAGCAGGTATTTCGTCTTCACCTTTGTCGCATGCAACAAAGAGAAGAGGAGCAATAAAAATGAATGCAACGATTATTTTTTTCATTCTTGTAAGAAGACAAATGCGCTTGCCGAAAATGCGTTTGGAAAATTCGCACGAAGCGTATTGATCCAAGGAATATCTGAAGTGGAAATACTCTGGTGGTTGTTGTTCCCTGTGAATGCAATTGTGTTCGGATTGCTATACAATTTATTCAAATCGAATTGAAGATTAATGACAGAAGCACTGCGGTCTGCATGAAGTTCAATGGGTAACGAAATGGGCACTAAAGCGCGATCTGTCCCGTAGTGATAAATAAGCGGTTGCTCTGTTCCAGAAGTACTAGAGGTGAAATACCCTTCATGCTTGAAGAAAATGTATCCGGTGTTCCAAGTCCAAATCATGCCGTACATCGGGTCTAAATCTCCTGCCTGATCTCCTGAGTGGTTGTGCAGCGAATCGACACCTAAATTGAATTCTAATGAAGTGTAATGTCCATCCGGAATAATAACATCTCCCAGTTCCAACGAAGAAGGAACCGCCTGATCAATAAGTTCATGCGCATACAATTCAACCCGCTCTCCGTTTTCGTTTACAAGCTTCATGTGTGAAATATAGTATTTCAGCATGTATGCATTGTATGCTTCTCCAGCAGCGTTGGTGTAAGTGCTGTCCAAATGGAATGCGTCTGTTCCGATGAGGTTAGTAATGTTTACGCGATTATAGGATTTGCATTTTGTCCCAAGGTCTTTGCGACAGGAGGAAATAGTAATCGTGCAAAGGGTAATCAGAAGAAGTGCAAATTGTTTCATTTCTCAAAAATAAGATGAATTGTGTTCTACAGCTTTTTTATAACGAGATTTGCACCAATGCCCCCGTAGTTTAACAGGATAAAACGGCCGTTTCCTAAACAGCTAATCCGTGTTCGAGTCACGGCGGGGGTATTTTCTTTCTTAACGTTGCAAACACATTGCTATAACGCTGGGTTTTCATACAGAACATTGAATTAACAAGTGGTAGGGTGTAATTGACGTAATGTTTATTTTCAGTTAATTTCTTAATAGCAAGATGTGTGGTGATTTGCATAAAAATCATTCACATGAAAAAGTCTTTATTGGGGTTACTTCTATTAGTATGCTCTTTATCTCTTCAATCTCAAGTTCGTATCACGGAAGTGATGTCGAGCGGCGGCACATCTGATTGGTTCGAATTGACGAATTACGGAAGCACAGCTATTGATATTACTGGTTGGAAGGTTGACGATAATTCGTTCAATTTTGCAACGTCTGTTTTGTTGAATGGAGTCACATCCATTGCTCCGAATGAGCGAGTAATGTTTTGTGAAAACGCTAATGCTGCTTATGCTGCGACCTTCAGAACTTTCTGGGGTTTGGCTGCAGATGTGCAAGTAGGAACTTATACAGGTAGCGGAATTGGTCTTTCTTCTTCGGGAGATGGTGTGATTGTTTTTAATGCGAGTGGAACAGAAATTTGGCGAGTAAGCTTCGGCGCAGCAACAGCAGGATCTTCTTTTTATTGGGGTTATGATATTGCAGGTAATTTCGATCCAATGTATGTAGGTGCTGCCAATGTTGGATTGGTGAGTGTATTGGGAACAATTCAAAGTCAAGTAACTGTTAACAGTGCCGATGTCGCAATGAATGTTGGTTCTCCAAGAACATCTATTCAACCCGTGAATCCAGTCTCAGGATGTATTGATGCTACTGCTTGTAACTACAATTCTACAGCCACTACGAGTGACAATTCTTGCACATACGGTCAAACGTATTACTTAGACCAAGATGCAGATGGATATGGTACTTCAGGTACTTCAACTGTTAGTTGTACTGCTGTTGCTGGTTATGTTTTATCAAATACAGATTGCAACGATGAGGTTGCTGCTATTTCTCCTGGAGCTTCTGAGAATTGTTTGAATCTATTAGACGACAATTGTGACGGGTTGGTAAATGTGGGTTGTCCGAATGCAGAAGTGAGTATTGCTTCAGCATCTAATTTCATTCAAGTAAACGAAGACGCAGGCATGGTTTCAATTCCTGTATCTGTGACTAACGCAAACGCATTACCGATCAATGTTCATTTTGAACTTTCTGTTTATTCCAATGCTACTGTTGGTTCTGATTTTACTTGGACAGACTCTTTAGTCATTGAACCACTGACAAACGGAGTAGTGAATCATTCGGTTTCAATTATTGATGATTCGGTGATTGAAAATGCGGAACGTGTTATTGTAAGAATTCTTTCTTCGAGTAATGGCGTTGTTCATGCTTCAAATAACTACCGAATCATTTTCATAAAAGACAATGAGGTGAATAATATTCCTTCAACAAATGAATTGAATTTGAATTTGCTTTCAAGTTTTTCTAATGGAGCTTCTGTTGTTAACTCTGCTGAAATCGTCGCCCATTGCAGATTAACACAACGCTTGTTCATTGCGAACAGCATTGCTGCAAAGATGGATATTGTTGATTTTGCAAATCCTGCTTCTCCGGTTTTGATTTCATCAATTGATATGACTCCGTATGGTAACATTAACTCTATTGCGGTTCATGACGGAATTATTGCAGTGGCCGTTGAGAATTCGAATGCGCAAGAAAATGGAAAGATTGTTTTCTTCGACCCAGACGGAGTATTCGTAAATGAAGTGCCAACCGGCGCCATGCCCGATATGATTACTTTTTCGAAGGACTATTCGAAAGTGATAACAGCGAATGAAGGAGAGCCGAGTTCTGATTATTCAGTTGACCCAGAAGGATCAATTACTGTTGTAGACATTAGTGGAGGTATTGCGAATTTGACAAATGGAAATGCAATACAAATTCCGCTAACCCAATTTAATGGTCAAGAGATAGCTCTTCGCGCGCAAGGCATTCGAATCTTCACTACTTCTGCAAGTGTTGCTCAAGATTTAGAGCCCGAGTATGTGGCTGTTTCAGACGACAACACCAAAGCATACATTACATTGCAAGAGAACAATGCCATTTTGGTTGTTGACTTGTTGACGAACACCATTGAGTCTATACGCGCTTTAGGATTTGCAGATTACTCTGAAGGTTCTGGAAACTCGTTGGATGCTTCCGATCAGAGCGGTGCAATATTGAACACATCTGGAATTCCTATTCGCGGAGTATACATGCCAGATGCAATTTCTTATTCAACCATCAATGGAAATGGATATGTATTCATGGCGAATGAAGGTGATTCACGTGAGTTTGGTTCTGTAGTAGATGCAAACAGAATTTCTTCTTCTACGTTTAACAACCTTGATCCTGTTGCATTCCCACAAGCGGCTATTTTAAGAAACAATAAATTCTTAGGAAGACTAAGCGCATTGAAGTATTCAGGCGATACAGACGGAGATGGTGATTATGATGAACTTCATGTAATGGGCTCTCGCTCATTCACCATTCGCAACGCAGCAACCAATGAATTGGTTTTCGATTCAAAAGATTTGTTTGAAAAAATTACTGCAAATTCAACTTTAACCGCTGCTTTCTTCAACGCTTCAAATACCACTGGCGCTGCTGTTTCTAAGAATAGAAGTGACGATAAAGGCCCTGAGCCGGAAGGAGTAACGGTTGCTGAAATCGATGGAATACACTACGCATTTATTGCATTGGAACGTGTAGGTGGATGTATGGTTTTCAATGTTGAAAATCCGAATGCTCCTGTTTTCGTGACATATGCGAATAATAGAACGTTAAATGGAAGCGGACCTGATTTAGGTGCTGAAGGAATTATTTTCATCTCGGCAGAGGATTCTCCAAACGGACAAGCCATTGTTATTTTGGCGAATGAAGTGAGTAGCACGTTATCGATTTTTGCTGCGAATACTTGTGCTTCCCTTTCAGCTTCAGTTGTAGCACCTACAACAACAACGGCTTGTCAAGGAGAGGCTATTGAATTAACTGCTACTACTGCAGCAAATGTGACTTCACAATGGTACAAAGACGAACAAGCAATTGGAATGATGAATCAAAACTCATTGAATGTTACCGAGTCGGGTGTTTATCATTTGGAAGTAACGAACAGTCAGTTTCAATGTAGCCATTCATACAACGACATTGCAGTTACAATTTATGCACTTCCGAAACTAACAGCTCCTGCTGATCTAGCGGTATGTTTCGGAAGTGAAATTCAGTTGCAAGCCCAAGGTGCTGACAATATCCTTTGGAATGGTAATCTGGCCAACGGTTCTATTCTGACTCCTGCAACTTCAGGTACCTATACGGCTGTTGGAGTCAATGAATACGGTTGCGAGTCTTCAGTACAGTGGAATGTTCAGGTAAACGAAGTACCTACGGTCTATGCAGGTGAAGATATCACTGTTTGCGAAGGTTCTTATGTAGAGTTTGCTGGTGCTGGAGCTATTGACTATGTGTGGAGCAATGGAGTTTCAGATACTTATGGAACATTATTGTTTGCATCAGAGGAAATAACTGTTACTGGAACCAATGCCTTCGGTTGTTCAGATACAGACACATTGCAAGCAACTGTTTTACCAAATCAGAACTTCTATGAAGACATGGATATGGATGGGTATGGAAATACTTCGACTTTGCTTAGCACTTGTATTCAACCGGTTGGATATATCACTGTAGCAGGCGATTGCAACGACATGAATGCTGCAGTGAACGAAGGAATGATGGAATTGTGTAATGATGTTGACGACAATTGTAACAATCTTGTTGATGACGGTTTGGATTTTGCGAACTACTACTTCGACAATGATGGAGATACGTTCGGTAATACAACGGATGCAGTATTTTCTTGCGAGCAACCGAACGGTTATGTCCTTAGCGGTGGAGATTGCAATGATAACGCATTTGGAGTTTATCCAGGTTCTGCTGAATTCTGTAACGGAACTGATGACGATTGCGACGGAGCCATTGATAACGGGTTGGTGTTCTTAAGTTATTACGGAGATGCAGACGGTGATACCTACGGTGACATAAACAACAGTGAAAGTTTCTGTTCTGACCCGGGTAGCCCTTTCGTAACAAACGATACAGACTGCGACGATACGAATGCGCAAGTAAATCCGGGTGCTACGGAAATATGGGAAAATGGAATTGACGACGATTGCAATCCGAATACGAGTGATGTTAGCGTTGAAGAGTTAAGTGCAATGGACTTTAACGTATTCCCGAATCCGGTTCAAAATGTATTGACAATCGTGAGTCAAGGAAATGACTTGGATGCCATTCATATTTACAATGCCGTTGGTACTTTAATAAGCACATTGAATCCTATGGGATCAGTTGCAACATTAGATATCTCTGATTGGTCTGCTGGTTATTACGTTGTTCGAATTGGACAAACCAGTAAGACAATTGTAAAGTTATAACTTGGAAATTATTTCTTGAGCAGCCCCTTTCGAGGGGCTGTTTTCATTTAACAATTTCCTTACACAAACGCGAATAGATTGAGCAATTCGTAATATTCGATTAATATGATTTTTTCTTTGCATTCATATTCTTGCAGAAGATTTTTAGGTAATGAAGACATTAAAATTTCTTGCAGTAATTATTGCTGTCTTATTGGGTTTTAGAGGTTTCACTCAAGACGGCTTGGAAGGAATTGTTGTGGAGAAATTTTATGTCTCAACCAAAGCGGATAACGCAGGAAAATTATACAGCGGAGATCTTCCTGAAGGAAGTGTGACCTACAGAATTTACGTCGACTTAAAACCGGGATTTCGCTTTCAAGCTGCTTATGGTTCTCCACAACATCCATTGGTGATTGAGTCAACTGAAAATTTCTACAACCATTTGGAAGACGGAAATACGCATCCGAACATTATTCCAGAACGCACATACAAAAAGAACATCACATTATTAGATTCTTGGCTCTCTGCTGGTGCGTGTGCCGAGGGTCACTTGGGCATATTGAAAGAATACGACGACACCATAAGTGATAAGTTTATTGGTTTTGAAAAAGGTTATTTCAAAGGCAAAAAGAAATCTGTTCCACTCTATGACGTAGACGGTATGAAACGTTCTGCTGTTTTGCCTGTTCCGACTTTTTTTCAAATGGATTTCTTATCGAAGGTTATCGGAACCACAACTTCTGAGAAAAGAATTCACAGTGATAACGGCGCATGGGCGGCTTTAGGAAAGGGCGCTGTAGGTGCCGATTCATTGTCAACGAACTGTGTGCTTATTGCTCAGCTTACTACAGAGGGTGAATTATCATTTGAGTTGAATTTGCTCATTGGAGCACCGAATGGTAGCTCTCAGAAGTACGTCGCCCGCAATCCAATTACG
This sequence comes from uncultured Bacteroidota bacterium, assembly GCA_903932685.1. GTDB lineage: Bacteria > Bacteroidota > Bacteroidia > Flavobacteriales_D > Sanyastnellaceae > CAIZGX01. Next base: position 58,183 of record CAIZGX010000063.1, read on the forward strand.
GAAGAAAGTGAATGGACGCATCCCGAATTGATATTCAATTCAAACAGTAAAAAAAATAAATCAAAGAAAAAATAAATCAAATGAAAAAAGGATTACTCTTTATCTCAGCTCTTCTCGCTTCGACTATCGCATTTTCACAAGTGGGCTTAGAAGGAATTGTGGTTGAAAAATACTACGTTTCAGATGCTGCTGATAGCACAGATGCAGGGGACAACGGCGCCATGTATCCGCTGCACCTAGGTTCTGTTACGTATAGAGTTTACGCCAATTTATTACCAGGTTATAAGGTTATCCAATTGTTTGGGTCTCCACAGCACACTATGAATGTGAATACGACTACGGCGTTTTACAACGATCCGAATTATGGTTTCAAAGTGTACCAAGGTACTAGCGTGAACAACACCAAAAAGAATACAACCCTAATCGATTCTTACTTCACCATTGGCGGTGTTGCGAACGGTTTGTGCGGGGTCTTAAAAACAGAAGATACCGACGGAACCATTGGAAACAATCAAGGTATTTTGGCGAACAACGATGCGTTGGCTGGATTACCTATTACGGGAATTGATGGGGTTGACGGATTAATGCCAGGCACTCCAATTCTTCCGAACGTTTTGGGTATTACGACTGAATTAGATATTTTCGATCAAAGCGTTGGAAACGATTTCACAACCAACGGCGCTGCCATTGCTGCATTGGGCGGAATGGAAGGAGTAACTCCTTCAAACCATGTTTTATTGGGACAGTTCACAACAGACGGTGTTTTCAGTTTTCGATTGAATTTGCAATTGTCGACACCAGTGGCTGGCGAGAGTCAAATTTTTGTAGCTGACTCAGCATTAACGGGCGAGTTTGTCGATTCAACTTTGATCTATACTTCTCTTCCTCCAGTTATTGATTTAGTTGAAGCGAACGGAGTTGTTTCTGACGTTGATTTTTCTGCCTATCCAAATCCTTGCGACAATCAATTGACAATAGTTCAGTCAAACAACCAAGTGGATAAAGTATCAATGAGATTAATGGATCTTACTGGTCGTGTTGTAATGAACGATGTTTATTGGAGTTCAAAGCGCACGATAGACACTACGAATCTTCCTAGTGGATTTTACACGGTCATGCTTGAAAGAAAAGGTCAGATTCATTCTGTGAAATTCGTTAAGAAATAAAATTAGAAAGCTGTTGTCATGAAAAACTTCTTCGCGGTACTTTTTCTTGTGATTGTTTCTCACACCATTTCTGCACAAGGAACTTTGCGCGGAAAGGTGACCGATGAGAAAGGTGAATCTATGTTTGGAGTAATTGTTCGTGCCATAGAGAACGAAGCAATCATTGCTCAAACCGATTTCGAAGGAACATTTTCGTTGAAGTTTCCTGACAACAAGCAATACACATTGAATTTCATCATTGTTGGATACGAGAAGTTAGAGGAGAAAATTCAGCTCAAGGATAACGCCGTCTTATCTAAGGAGTTCACCTTAATAAATTCTTCCAACGTAATCAAAGGAATGGATGTAGTTGCCAAGCGTGTAAAGGCGAATGACGGCTACATGGAAAAAATGAAAATGAATTCTGCAACTACGTTGGATTTCATTTCAGCTGAGGTGATGAAGAAGACAGGTGATGCGAGTGTCGTGAATGCAATTGCTCGTGTTTCGGGAGTTTCAACGAATGGAGGCTTAATTACAGTGCGTGGTATTGGTGACCGTTATGTTCGCACAACCTTGAATGGTTCTCGTATACCAACGTTAGATCCTTTGACGAATAACATTAAACTCGATATTTTCCCTTCGAGTTTGGTAGACAACATTGTTATTACCAAGACCCAGAGTGCCGATTTACCAGGCGATTGGGCGGGTGCATACATATCTGTTGAAACAAAAGATTATCCAGATAAGTTAACCGTGAACATTGAATCGCAGTTCGGTTACAATGCGCAAACGACTTTTCAGAATGTTATTTCTTCAGACCGAAGCAGTACCGATTGGTTGGGATTTGATAATGGCCTTCGAATAAGGGATACAGACAGAATTGTAACCCCGAATTTAGATCCTTCCACGTATCAGCAAATGGTAGCTTTAGGATTAGGAGATTATTTCGCGCAGCAAGGTATTCAGGGTTGGAATGATGGTGAAGCGCAAGGTGATACTTATTTCAGATTGGGACTTGTACAGCTGGGTCTTTTATCTCCAGCACAATTCAATGATCCTACTGCTTTTGCGAATGCCCGCGCGCAATACAATTCCACATACAAACCCCAAGCTTTTGATTTGATTAATCCGAACGGAACCGATTATAACAACGGGTTCAGTAACAATTGGAATACGAAGTTTCGCAGAGCGCCAATTAATTTTTCTCAGAGCTTCAGCGTTGGAGATCAGAAATCATTGTTCGGAAAAGAGTTGGGTTTCATTTTCGGATTTAAGTATGGCTCTGCGGTGCGCTATGATCCAAATGGAATATCACAACGCGTGGGAGCTGAGTCTCTAGGCTATATATTAGAAAGACAAGACAGTACAAAAATTAGTCGTGAAACTAATTCAATAAGTGCGTTGATTAACGTTGCGTATAAATTGAATAAGAACAACAAAATTTCTCTTCTTTTTATGCCAAATATCATTGGTAACAACGACGTGGCCAGTTTTGAAGAGATGCCTGAGGGAGTCGTTAATCAAGAGTCTGCAGTCTCAAAGAACATATTTTACGAGCAGCGAAAGCAATTGATTTATCAGTACTCTTCCCAACACTATATTCCCTCGCTTAAATTGAAGTTAGATGTGAATGCATCATACACAGACGGAAGCAGTATTGCGCCCGATTTTAAGGCCACTCAATACTTGCGCTTTTTAGATTACAATACTGTAACCGGTTACGAGTTTGCACCC